>NZ_JBNHID010000003.1:0-658091 GCF_059092925.1 Arthrobacter sp. MDB1-55
GATACAACAGCGCACCGCTCACCACAGCAACACTGACAGCGGAAACCGTAGAGACAGACAACGCGCGCTTGTGCTTCGTCCTGAAACGACGCAGACGGTTCAGCAGGTTCACAAATCTTCCCCGAATGAGACTCTTACCTGGCGTCCGAGACCACAGCGGACCACCGGCTTAATGCTTGGATGCAGACAGTCTTTCATGCTTGTTCAAGACCGCACCGCCGGGTGGGGACTTGTACCCATCAGCTTGGGGAAGAGGAAGAGTGCTGGATCAGTCCAGAACCAGACCTGTTCCCGTTCCGCGGGCGAGCGTCACGGGGTGCACCTCGCCGAACCCCCGGACAGTCCGCGCTTTGTGCGGCATGAGGACGAAGCGGTCATTGTCGCGGAGAGTCGCGGCCGTAGTTGCATCGATGAGTACCGTTCCGGGCTCCGCCAGGGACGTCAACCGGGAGGCAAGGTTCACGGTAGGGCCGTAGATGTCCCCCAGCCGGGACATGATTCTGCCCCAGACCATTGACACGCGGGCGGACGGCAGCAGTTCGTCCTCGGTGAACGCCTTTGCCAGTGCCAGCGAGATTTCCGCACCCGCCTCTGGTGTTTCGGCAATGTACAGCACTTCGTCGCCGATCGTCTTGACCAGGCGTCCACCACCAACGGAAATGATCTCCGCACACTTGTTCTCGAACCGCTGAACCAGCTGGGCCAGCGTGCGTTCGTTCATCTGCCGGGAAAGACTCGTGTAGGACACCAGATCCGCAAAACCCACAGCCCGCGCCAGCGGCAGCGGCGCGTCGTCCTCGGTTCCGTCGTGCCCGGCGGTGCTCGAAGCGAGCCCGGACTCCGACCGCACCGCCAGGCGCTGAACGGCTGCGTTCATCTGCCGCCGCCAGGCATACACCAGTGTTTCCTCGAGGGGTTCGATCAGCTGCGGCAGTTCAGCGACGAGATTGCGGCGGGCGGCGGCGTCGGAGATTCCGCGCTGAACCACCATCTCCTCGACGAGCGCCTCGATCTGCCACACCACCATGCGGTCGGTCATCTGCCCGATGGCCCGGGTGATCGAAATGGCAGCGGATTCGGTGAGCTGCTCCTTGCGCACCAGCTCGATGATGGTGGTCAGGGCCGCCATGTCCTTCTCGGTGAAGGCGACGTCGTCATCCCCGATGTTGGGAAAGCCCATGGCTCGCCAGAGCTTTCGCGCCGACAGCAGCGACACACCCGCGCCGGAGGCTACCTCGCGCCGACGCAGGGTACGTTCCGACCCCAGCAGTTCGACTTCAAGCTTGCGGATGGCATTGCGGTCCAGCTTGTCCGGCGGAGGCGGAAGGTCCGCGCGCTTGATGACCGGCATGGACAGCGTCATCGGCTCATCAGGATCGTCCTCGAAGGAGCCGGCGCCGGCTTCAGTTCCATCCATGCCGTTGTTGGCGCTCATCACCGCTCCTGTCCCATCCGTCGTCGTCTGTTCCGTCCATCGACTCAGCTTCCATATCTACACCATCGAACATGGCGGTCAATGGGAGCTCCCCGATCGCTGTGACCATGTACTGCTTGAAGGTATAGACCTGCGGAACCTCGCGAAAGGACAGGAATCTGTCACGCCCCAGGTCGATGATGAGGCTCCCTCCGCGGGTGAACCGCTCCATCAAACTCTGTTCGATGATGATCTGGAAAATCCCCGTGAGCCGGACCTCCCGTTCACTGCGGCGGGAGAACCCCGCCCGCCGGATCAGCCGGCGGCTCGTCAGGATGTACCGCGTTCCTGCCCACTGCAGGAGTGGACGGATGAATACGCGGAACAGAAGCAGCAGCGCAAGGACAAGGATTCCGGTGACCATCGCCGGGGCCCACTGTTCCCACCCGAGGGGTAACTGCGAACGGCTGAACATGCCCAGCCCGAAGCCGCCGGCGGCGAGGATCACCAGGGCTCCGCAGAAAGGAAGGATCAACCGCCGCGGATCAGGCCGGGTGCGCACCACGACGTGCTCCCCCGGTTCCAGCCTTATCCGCATGGCCGTCCGTTCGGTGAATCGCGCATTGTTCCGGTGCCCCTACCGCGTCAGCGGTCGAAGATGTACGACGTCGCCCGCTGAGACGGTGTGCCTCTCGCCGTCTTCATCACGCACCACCAGGGCACCGTGCGGGTCGAGGTTCATGGCACGACCGGTGATGACCGAGCCGTTCGGTAGATCCGCCTGAACATCCTGGCCAAGCGTCGCCATGCGGGCGCTCACCCGGGTCAGGAGGGAGGTGCCGTCTCGCCAGGGGCGGGAGGCGTCACCGTCGACCGCGGTGAACTCACGGTAGTGCGCCTCGAGGCGACGCAAATAGGCCTTCAGCAGGACATTGCGGTCGGTGGTTGCCGCGTATTCGAGAAGGAGGCTGGTGGCGGTCGGCACGGGAAGTTCCTGGTCCGTGAGGCTGACGTTGACGCCTGTACCGACGACGACGGCGGGAGGCTCACCGTTGGCTCCCGGCACGAGCTGGGCGAGAACACCGGCCAGCTTTCGTCCGTCAACGTGGACATCGTTGGGCCACTTCAGCTGGGGGGAGATTTCGGTGCGTTCCTCGATGCTCTCCGACAGCGCGAGCGCCGCAAGCAGCGACATCCACGCATAGCTCTGGGTAGGCAGGGGACGCCCTTCAGAATTGTGTGGACGCAGCAGCACGCTGACGATCAGCGAGGAACGCTCCGGCGCAGTCCAGGTACGCTCCATCCGGCCGCGGCCGGCTGTCTGCTCTTCGGCCGTCAGCACGCTCAGGTCCGGCCACGCCGCCGGTTCCTCGGTGGCGTGACCGGCGAGATCCGTGTTGGTGGACCCAGTGGCCTCCAGCAGGTCCAGCCGGCTGAAGGGACCTCGCGGGCTGCACAGTGCCTCACGCAGTCCGGCCTCGTCCAGGCCGGGACGTTCCAGGTTGGAATAGCGGGATCTCATACGTCCAAGCCTACTGGCCGGGGGCCCGGCACTGAGCGTCGGCCTAGGTGCGGGGCCACAGCGGGGCTGGGCGCAGGATGAAGCGGAAGCGGCTACAAAAAAATGTCCGGTATCAGGCGGTCTTCCGGGGCGCCAAGGCTGTACCGGCTGAAGTCCGTCACTCCCTCCTGCCGCAGGACCTCCTCGTCGGTGAAAAAGTTCCCGGTGCATTCGCTGGCCGGCCGGAGCAGCACCGCGTGCGCGGCATCCGCGACGATGTCCGGTGTTCGCGCCGCCTTGATCAGCTCGGAGCCGCCGGGCATGGCACGGACGGCAGCTGTGTCGATCAGGGTGCGGGGCCAGAGCGAGTTGACAGCGATCCCCTCGCTGCGCAGCTCCTCCGCGAGCCCAAGAGTCGTCAGACTCATTCCGTACTTGGCCATGGTGTAGGCGAGGTGCTTCCCTGCCCAGGTTGGATCGAGATTCAGCGGCGGTGAGAGGGTAAGGATGTGCGGGTTGGTGCCCTTGCGCAGGGCGGGCAGCGCAAGCTTGCTCAGCAGGAACGTACCCCGAACGTTGATGTCCGCCATGAGGTCGTAGCGCTTCATCGACACGTCAGGAGTCTTCGAGAGATCGATCGCCGAGGCATTGTTGACGACGACGTCGATGCCGCCGAACTCGGCGACCGTCGCCTCCACGGCCAAGGCAACGTCGTCGTCGTTCCTTACATCGCCCACGACGGCGAGCGCGCGCCCGCCTGCCGCGCGGATCTGATCCGCAGCGGTATGGACAGTGCCTTCCAGGCTCGGGTGTGGTTCACCGGTCTTGGCGAGGATGGCGACGTTGGCGCCGTCCCGGGCGGCCCGCAATGCTATGGCCAGGCCGATACCCCTACTGCCGCCGGACATCAGGATGGTGCGCCCGGACAGGGTGCGGGGAACAGGAGCGCCGTTGCCAGTCATACGGGACACCCTAATGCGGGGAGAGGGCGGAAAACCTAATTGTTACTCGCGGGTAACTTCGGCGCCTGCGCTAAGTCTTTCGAGGAGTTGTTGTAGGTGTTCTACAGCCATAGGCACCATTTTGCTCACTAGACTGGGCGGAAAGCTCTGTTCTTTGGAGGAAACCTACTTAAGGGGACCTGCGGAACTGACTACCGGCAGCCACTCAAGACATCAATCGGAAGAGACTCGATGCAACCTGAAACGCTTCCCCTCGACCAGGACGCAAGCATTCAGGGCGACACCGCCCCGGACCTGCATACCACGGCAGGCAAGCTCGCCGACTTTCGACAGAGGCAGGAACGTTCGCTGGCGCCGTCCGGCGCTGAGGCCATCGCCAGGCAGCACGCCCGGGGTAAGGGCACGGCCCGCGAGCGCATCGAGATGCTGGTTGACGCCGGCTCTTTCGTCGAGTTCGACGCCCTCGCGGTGCACCGCTCCACCGCGTTCGGCATGGAAAAGAAGAAGCCTCTCGGTGACGGCGTCGTGTCCGGATATGCCACCGTGGACGGCCGGCAGATCGCAATCTACAGCCAGGACTTCACCGTCTACGGCGGGTCGCTCAGCCAGGTCAACGGCGAGAAGATAGTGAAAGTGCAGGAGTTCGCGCTCCGGAACGGCTGCCCGGTGGTGGGAATCAACGACGGCGGCGGAGCCCGCATCCAGGAGGGTGTCGCGTCCCTCGCGATGTTCGCCGACATTTTCCGGAACAACGTGCACGCTTCGGGTGTGGTCCCGCAGATCTCGCTGATCATGGGGCCCTGTGCCGGTGGCGCCGCATACTCCCCCGCACTGACTGACTACGTGGTCATGGTCGACAAGAGCTCGCACATGTTCATCACCGGCCCGGACGTCATCAAGACAGTCACCGGTGAAGACGTGGATATGGAAACCCTCGGCGGGGCGCGCCAGCACAACTCGACCACGGGAACCTCCACCTATCTCGCTTCCGATGAGCAGGATGCCATCGACTTCGTGCGGGAGCTGCTCGACTTCCTGCCCTCCAACAACCTCGCCGAAGCACCGCTGGCGGAGTTCGCCGAGGAACTTGAGCTGAATGAGCTCGATTCTGCACTGGATCAACTGATCCCCGACTCAGCCAACCAGCCCTACGACATGCATACGGTCATCTCGACCATCGTCGACGACGGCCACTTCCTGGAGATGCATTCGCTGTACGCGCCGAACGTGCTCATCGGCTACGGCCGGGTCGAGGGTCACACTGTCGGGATCGTCGCGAACCAGCCCATGCAGTTCGCGGGCACCCTGGACATCGCAGCCTCCGAGAAAGCCGCCCGGTTCGTCCGTCACTGCGACGCCTTCAACATCCCCATCCTCACCCTCGTCGATGTCCCGGGCTTCCTGCCCGGTAAGGACCAGGAGTTCAACGGCATCATCCGCCGCGGCGCCAAGCTGCTGTATGCCTACGCGGAAGCCACCGTCCCGAAGCTGACGGTCATCACCCGCAAGGCCTACGGCGGCGCCTACATTGTCATGGGCTCGAAAAAACTCGGCGCGGACATCAACCTTGCCTGGCCCACTGCCCAGATCGGCGTCATGGGCGCGCAGGGGGCAGTGAACATCCTCTACCGCGGCCATCTGAAGTCGGTTGCCGACGCCGGCGGCAACGTCGAAGCCGCCCGCGCCGAGGTGATCAACCAGTATGAGGAGGAACTCCTCAATCCCTACCAGGCCGCCGAGCTTGGTTACGTCGACGCGGTGATCGCTCCCTCCGATACCCGGGTGCAGATAGTCCGCGGCCTGCGCGCGTTGCGCGACAAGCGTGCGGCCCTGCCCGCCAAGAAGCACGGAAACATCCCGCTATGAGCACCGAAACCATCCCCGCTGAGGAGAACGCTCCCCTGTTCCGGGTGGTGGCCGGGAACCCGACGCCGGAGGAGCTGGCGGCCCTCGCCGTCGTCGTGCTTGGACTGGAAGAGAACGACGACGGCGACCGCACGCCAGCCCCGCACCGCACCTGGATTCGGCGGGACCAGCTGCGGCTGGGTCCGCGCCCCGGGCCGGGATCCTGGCGACGGAGCGCGCTTCGGTAGCCTCCGAACCACTTCGGCTGACGGTTCTGGCGGGTGCAGCACAACCTGCGCCGATCCTGCGTTCCGGTTGATCGGGCTTACGGTCTAACTTGAGGCTTCCGGTGCAGAATTGGTGCAGTGCCGCAGGACGCAGCGTTCATGCGGCAGGACAGCACGGGCATCGGCCCGCGACGATAAGGGCAAACCCGGTGCGAGCCGGGGACGCAAAGCCACGGGACCCCTGCGGTCAGCCGGGTTACCGATCAGCGAAAGTGTCATCATGGTTCCCACCCTGCCCTCAAGCCCGCGCCTCCTGCGACTGCAACGCCTTGTCCTTTTGGTCGCTATCACGGCTCTCTGCGCCCTGGGCTTGGCGCTACCCGCGCAGGCATCCGCTGCCATCAGTCTCAGCAGCGGTTCGGGAGAGGCCGGATCGACTGTGACAGTCAAGGGCTCCGGCTTCCCGAAGCGTGCCAAGGGCACCGTGACAGCAGGCACCAACACCGCTCCCATGACCGTCGGCGGTTCCGGCTCCTTCCAGACGAGCATCGTCATACCGTCCGGCTCGTCCTTGGTCGAGGTCATTGCCACCGCCGGTGCTGTGTCGGCGTCGGCGGTGTTCGTCGTCGTCAGTGCGCAGCCCAGCCCTGACCCGGAACCTGCAGGAAGCGGCAAGAGCATTCGCTTCGGGGTCGGGACCGCGTCGGGTCCTGCGGCAAACGCCGAACTCGACGCGGTCGCCGCAATCGCCGGTGAAGCACCCTCGCTCGTCCTCTCCTATAAAGACTTCAATCAGGCTCCCCCTATCGCCGAGCTCGAATCGGTTCGGGCCCGCGGAGCGGAAACCCTGCTCACCTGGGAGCCCTGGACCTGGGGAGGCGGGGTCGACCAGTCTGCCTACTCACTGGACCGGATCGCCGCCGGAGACTTCGACGCATACCTTCGCGACTGGGGATACGCCCTGCGTGATTGGGGACATCCCGTATATCTCCGTTTCGGACATGAGATGAACGGCAACTGGTATCCGTGGGCCGAGGGCGTGAACGGCAACGGAGCCGGTGACTACATCACCGCCTACCGCCACGTCCACGATGTGGTTGCCGCAACGGGAGCGTCCAACATCCGATGGGTCTGGAATCCGAATGTGCCCTACTGGGGCTCAACGCCGCTCGCGCAGCTCTACCCCGGCGATAGCTACGTGGACCAAGTGGCACTGGACGGCTATAACTGGGGTACTTCCCAGAGCTGGAGCACATGGCAGGAACCCGATGCCCTGTTGGGTGAAGGTCTTGCGCAGTTGCGGCAGATCGCACCCGGGAAACCTGTTGTAATCGCCGAAATTGCTTCGGTCGAACTGGGCGGCTCCAAGGCGGACTGGAACAGGAAGCTCTTCGCGTACGTCTCAGCGCAACCCGACGTCGTCGCGCTCCTCTGGTTCCACATCACCAAGGAGGCGGACTGGCGGATCGACAGCAGCGAATCCTCCGCTACCGCTTTCCGGGAGGCGCTGGCAGCTCGACGCTAGCCGGCCCGCCCGGTGCTTTCACCTCGACACGGCACGCAACACGATCCGGTCACGATCCCGGCTCTGGGTCGACAGCACTGTGGCCGGGGGCAACAACGTGCCGTTAGGCTCTACGGGTGATCAACGAGACTCCCACTGCAAACCTGACCGCTGTGGCTCCCACCCGCTCCCAGACGGCAATCGACGCCGTCGCCGAGGCCTACACCGAGATGCTGTTGCAGCTCGACCCGGGATTCGCTACCCAGCTGGGCCTGCCCGGCCACGAGACAGAATACCGGGACTACTCCCCTGCCGGACTGGAAGCCTTTGCGGAAGCCACCCGGGAAACCCTGGGCCGGCTGGATGACCTGGAGCCCACTGACGACGTCGACGCCGTCACCCTGGACGCGATGCGTGAACGTCTCGGCCTGGAACTGGAGATCCACGAGACAGGGCTCAACCTCGCCAACCTGAACAACATCGCCTGCCCTGCGCAGGAAATCCGCATGATCTTCGACCTCATGCCGACGGACACCGCCGAACAGTGGGGCCACATCGCCGGCCGCCTGTGCAACGTGCCGGACGCGATCGGCGGGTACATCACCTCACTTCGCGAGGGGAAGAACCGCGGCATCCTGCCTGCTGCACGCCAGGTCCGCAACGTCATCGAGCAGGTGACGGTGTATGCGGCCGAGCGCGGCTACTTCGATGAGTTCGTGGGCGGCGCCACCACCGGCGACGACGGCGGTCTCCCGGACTCGGTGCGCACGGATCTCGCAGCGGGCGCAGAGGCAGCACGCGGCGCCTACCTGCATCTGCGCACGTTCCTCGAGGAAGAACTGCTGCCCGAAGCTCCCGAGAAGGACGCCGTCGGGCGCGAGCATTACTCGCTGATGTCCCGCCAGTTCCTCGGCGCCACAGTCGATCTCGAAGAGACGTACCAGAGGGGCGTTGAGGAACTTGACCGGCTCATTGCCGAGCAGGAAGCCGTCGCCAACGAGATCAAGGAGGGCGCCTCCATCGAGGAGGCCATGCGCATCCTTGACGAATCGCCTGAACGCCAACTTCACGGAACCGACGCTTTGCAGGCCTGGATGCAGGGGCTGTCCGACCGCGCCGTCAGCGAACTCGCCGGCGTGCACTTCGACATCCCGGACATCATGCGCACGCTCGAATGCATGATCGCACCCACCAAGGAAGGCGGCATCTACTACACGGGTCCGAGCGACGACTTCGCCCGCCCGGGCCGCATGTGGTGGTCGGTTCCCGAGGGTGAGGACTCCTTCACCACCTGGAAGGAAACCACCACGGTCTACCACGAGGGCGTTCCCGGACACCACCTTCAGATCGCCACCGCCACCTTCCAGCGCGGGCTCCTGAACTCCTGGCGCCGCAACGCCGTCTGGGTTTCCGGACACGGTGAAGGGTGGGCGCTCTACGCGGAGCGGCTCATGGAGGACCTCGGTTACCTCAGCGATCCCGGGGATAGGCTCGGCATGCTGGACGCACAGCGGATGCGGGCCGCGCGCGTGGTCTTCGACATCGGCGTCCATCTGGAGCTTGAAATCCCCGAACGGTGGGGCTCGGGCACCTGGACGCCGGACAAGGGCTACGAATTCCTGAAGAAGAACATCGCCATCAGCGAAGGTCAACTCAACTTCGAGTTCAACCGCTACCTCGGCTGGCCGGGGCAGGCACCTGCGTACAAGATCGGCCAGCGGCTCTGGGAGCAGATCCGCGACGAAGTGAAGCAGCGCGAAGGCGACTCCTTCAACCTGCGCGACTTCCACACCCGCGCACTGAACCTCGGCTCTGTGGGCTTGGACACCCTGCGCAGGGCGCTCCTGAGCTAGTTCTCCCCGTTGACTTGGCAGGACACACCCCGAGAGGCATTCCCGAGGGGTGTGTCCTGCCGACCCATTTGGTTCAACATGAAACATTTCGCAATAAGCAGTTTGTTTGTTAGAGGAACGAACCTACTGTTCTCGGGTGACTTCAGAAACTTCCGCTCCGGCGTCCCGCAGGTTGCCCCGCTGGGTAACCTCCTTCGGACCGCAAATCATCGCTGCCCTGATCGTTGGCCTCGTGCTTGGCCTGATCGCCAAATACACCGGCCACACCGAAGAGACACCCAATGCCCTCGGCACAACCCTCGCCACCATCGGTTCGAGCTACGTCTCGCTTCTGAAGGCCGCCGTCGTACCCCTGATCTTCACCGCGGTGGTGAGTTCGATCGCCAACCTCCGTGCCGTCCACAACGCCGCGCGCCTGGCCGGGCAGACGCTGCTCTGGTTCGCCATCACTGCGCTGATTTCCGTGGTGATCGGCATCGGCCTTGGGACAATCTTCCAGCCGGGTGCCAACACGAATGCGGCGCCTCCGAGCGAGTACACCGGCCGCACCGGTGACTGGTGGGCCTTCCTGACCGGCCTCATCCCCGCCAACTTCCTCGGCCTGCAGGCCTCGTCCAGCGTGGACGACGCCGGCGCGATCACCACAGGGCTCAACTTCAACGTGCTGCAGGTCCTGGTGGTCGCCGTCGCTATCGGCATCGCCGCCCTGAAGGTGGGCAAGCCCGCCGAACCGTTCCTCGCACTGAACGCATCGGCTCTGGCCGTCATCCAGAAGGTGCTCTGGTGGATCATCCGGATCGCGCCGATCGGTACCGTCGGCCTGATCGGCAAGGCAGTGGCTGTGTACGGCTGGGACACCATCGGTTCGCTCGGCAAGTTCACCCTCGCCATCTACGTGGGCCTGGCACTGGTGCTGTTCGCCGTCTACCCCGTCCTGATCCGCGCCCATGGTCTTTCGGTGAAGCAGTACTTCTCCGGCGCCTGGCCGGCGATCCAGCTCGCGTTTGTGTCCCGCTCGTCGATCGGCACCCTGCCCCTGACGCAGCGGGTGACCGAGCGGAACCTGGGCGTGCCCCGAAGCTACGCATCCTTCGCCGTACCCCTGGGCGCCACCACCAAGATGGACGGCTGCGCCGCGATCTACCCTGCCATCGCAGCGATCTTCGTGGCCCAGTTCTTCGGCATCCAGCTCGACTTCGGACAGTACGTGCTGATCGCTCTGGTCTCGGTGCTGGGTTCGGCCGCGACCGCGGGTACTACCGGTGCCGTCGTCATGCTGACCCTGACACTCTCCACGCTGGGTCTGCCGCTTGCAGGCGTCGGCCTGCTGCTGGCGGTCGACCCCATCCTGGACATGGGCCGCACCGCGGTGAACGTTGCGGGTCAGGCCCTGGTTCCGACGATCGTCGCGAAGCGCGAAAACCTCCTCAACACCGAGCTCTACAACGCACAGCGCACGGGCGACCCATTCGTGGATGACACCCCCACGACGGACGCAGCTCCCGAGCTGGTCGAGACGAAGGCCTGATCTCCCGAACCTCCGCGTTGAGTTGGCAGGACACGCCCCTAATGGGAACCCTTTCAGGGGCGTGTCCTGCCAACTCGTTTGTGTTTAAGGGCGGCGCGGAACACTAGGCTGGTTCGCATGACCATCCGGCTGATCCTCGCTTCCGCTTCCCCTGCACGCACCAAGCTCCTCGCCGAGGCCGGCATAGCCCATACCGTTACCGTGTCCGACGTTGATGAGGATGCCGTCACCGCAGCGCACGGTACTCCTACGCCCTATGACACGTCCCTGTTGTTGGCCCGCGCCAAGGCAGAGGCGGTTGCGGCGTTGCCTGAAGCGCAGGGAGCCCTCGTCATCGGCTGTGACTCGGTCTTCGAGTTTGAGGGCGAGGCGCACGGAAAACCGTACGAACCCGACGTCGCACGGGAGCGCATCAAGCGGATGTCCGGCTCCTCCGGAACCCTCCACACCGGCCACTGGCTCGTTGATACCCGTAACGGCACCGGGCTTGGTTCGGCATCCGGCGCGGTGGCATCGGCCGAGGTTCACTTCATGCACCTGGCCGATACGGAGATCGATGCCTACATCGCAACCGGCGAGCCGCTCCACTGCGCCGGCTCCTTCACGATCGACGGACGGGGCGGAGCCTTTATCCGCAAGGTCGACGGCGACCCCCACGCCGTAGTCGGCCTCAGCGTGTCCACGCTCCGGGAACTGCTCCGCGCCGCGGGGGTCAGCATTACCGACCTTTGGAATTAGGACCAGCAGTCTTTTGTAGCTTCCCTACAAATAATGACTCCTCAACACGGGGAATCGGCATGGTTTATGGGCGGTAGCAACAAAACCGCGCTAGGCTCCCAACAGACCAAAAGGAGCCCCTACCCATGAGCGAGTCGATGTCCGCACCTGCCGCCGCGCCTGTCACCAAAGTACTGATCGCCAACCGGGGCGAGATCGCCGTTCGTGTGATCCGGGCAGCCCGTGATGAGGGCATCGCGTCGGTCGCCGTCTACGCCGAGCCCGACCGCGACGCACTGCATGTCCGCCTCGCCGACGAGGCTTATGCACTCGAGGGCAACACTGCGGCGGAGTCCTACCTGGTGATGGGCAAGATCCTCGACGCGGCGGCCCGCAGCGGCGCCGATGCCATCCACCCCGGCTACGGCTTCCTCTCCGAGAACGCCCAGTTCGCGCAACAAGTGCTCGACGCCGGACTCACCTGGATCGGCCCCTCCCCCTCATCCATCGCCCAGCTCGGCGATAAGGTTCAGGCTCGCCACATTGCCGAAAAGGTGGGTGCTCCCCTGGTTCCCGGAACCAAGGACCCGGTCGGATCCGTGCAGGAAGTCCTCGACTTTGCCGACGAGTTCGGTCTCCCGCTCGCCATCAAGGCCGCCTACGGCGGCGGCGGACGCGGCATCAAGGTTGTCCGCGACCGTGAGGAGATTGCAGAGGCCTACGAGTCAGCGGTTCGTGAGGCGACCGCGGCGTTCGGGCGCGGTGAGTGCTTCGTCGAGCGTTTTCTGGACGCACCCCGCCACGTTGAGACCCAGTGCCTCGCCGATGCGTACGGCAACGTCGTCGTCGTTTCCACACGTGACTGCTCGCTCCAGCGCCGTAATCAGAAGCTCGTCGAGGAAGCCCCCGCACCGTTCCTGAGCGAGGACCAGAATTCCCGCCTGTACGAGGCGTCGAAGGCCATCCTCAAGGAAGCCGGCTACCAGGGCGCGGGCACCTGCGAATTCCTGGTTGGCCAGGACGGCACCATCTCCTTCCTCGAGGTAAATACCCGTCTTCAGGTTGAGCACCCGGTGTCCGAGGAAGTCACCGGCATCGACCTGGTGCGCGAACAGTTCCGCCTTGCCCGGGGTGAGAAACTCGGTTACACCGACCCCGCTGTCCGCGGCCACTCCTTCGAGTTCCGCGTCAACGGCGAAGACGCCGGTCGGGGCTTCATGCCCGCACCCGGTACCGTGCAGACGCTGAAGCTGCCCACCGGCCCGGGTGTCCGGGTGGACTCGGGCATCGAGGCGGGCGAAGTAATCGGTGGAAACTTCGATTCGATGCTGGCCAAGCTCATCGTCACCGGGGCCACACGCACCCAGGCCCTGGAGCGGTCCCGACGGGCGCTGGCAGAGATGCAGATCGACGGCATGCCGACCGTGCTGCCCTTCCACGCCGCTGTGGTCAGCGACCCGGCGTTTGCACCTGCGTCGGGTCACTTCTCGGTGCACACCCGCTGGATCGAGACGGAATTCGCCAACACTATCGCCCCATGGACTCCCGACGGCGGAACCGACAGCGCGGCCGACGACGCGGACGCCCGGCAGCGCGTGACCGTTGAGGTTGGCGGCAAACGGCTTGAGGTCGTGCTGCCTGCTTCGCTCGGCATGTCCAACGGCAAGTCGTCCGGCAAGGCCGCCGGGAAGTCCAAGAAGGTTGCCCGATCACGAGCAGGTGCCGGTGCCGCTGCCAGCGGTGACGATCTCACGTCGCCGATGCAGGGCACGATCGTCAAGGTTGCGGTCCAGGACGGTGACCAGGTGTCCGAGGGCGACCTCATCGTGGTGCTCGAAGCGATGAAGATGGAACAGCCACTGACTGCGCACAAGTCCGGCACGCTGTCAGGGCTGACCGCTGCACCGGGCGACACCGTGTCTGCCGGTGCCGTCATCGCCGCGATCAGCTAGCCCGGTCAATCAACTGTGGTCACCTAGCTAGGGTCAGCTAGCTGGAGTCAACTGAGGCTCTGCTGCGCTCCTGCAGCTTGTGGGGCAGGCGCGCTTGCTGTGCTGGGCTCGGATTCGTCCGGAGCCTTCACAGCTGACGCATCGGCCGTGTACGGAACTGACTCGTTCCACCAGGCAAGGGCGCGGACGGCATAGAACGTCAGCCACGGGGACGGCTCTCCTTCCGGTGCGTCCAGCTCGAACCAGACTCGTCCCGGATGGCGGTGACCCTGGATCCAGCGGCCGTCCGGTTGGCGGGCGGCCTGAATGACCTCCATAGCGTCGGCCAGGCGCGGGTCAGGCGTGCCGCCGTCGTACAGCGTGGCTGCGCGGAAGTAATCCACCGCGTTGAGTGCACTGTAGAACCACCGGAACGGGTAGGCGAAGCGGGTGGCCCAGGCTCCCACCGGCTCGCCCGTGGACAGCCGGTACAGCAGGCGGCGTTCCAGCAGGTACTCCTCCCCTTTCCGGCGCGCAGCGCTCAACGTGTCGGAGCGGCCGGTGACGGTCTCGTAGTAGAGCAGGCCCTTCAGCACGTTCAGGGTGGAGTGGAATGAGGACCGCTCTGAGCCCTCCACCCACTCACAGTTCCAGCCGCCGTCGTCCAGTTGGTGGTCCGGGAACCACTGGGCGAGCCGGCTGACGTCGGCACCAAGCCACGCACCGTTCGACAGCGTGTAGGCATTGATGCAGCAATCCACCTCGCCGTCCCAGTAGGGCAGATTGTCATACTCCCACCGGCTATTTTCCGCGAGCAGCTCGGCCGTTCCGGAGAGCACCTTTGCGTCCAGCCCCCAGTCACGCAGCGTGTTCAGTGACCATGTGGTAGCGGTGTAGGGTTGCCCTGCCTCAAGGTCGGCTTCGGGTCCTTCGAAATCGAAGTCCGCCGGGAAGTATGCCCCGCCTGCCCATTGGCCGTCCTCATCCTGGTGGGCCAGCAGTTGCGCACCCAGTCCTTCCGCCGCAATGCTGGCGCCCGTTGCCTGCCACTGCGCAACAGGTGCTCCAACGAGGTCTCGCTGCACCTGCCAGCGCAGGGCCGGATCGGTGTCGAGCAACCATTCCAGAAGGTTCAGCTCAGTCATCGCTGCTCCGTCCTCGTCCGCGGCCCTTGCCGCCGTCATCTCTTTCGATCTCTCCATCCCCGGCCTCGACCTCGAGCGGAAGCGAAACGACGGGGCCCGCTCCTCCATTGCCTACGCCGTTCCCCGCTGTACCGTTCCCCGCTGTACCGTTCCCCGCTGTACCGTTCCCCGCTGTACCGTTCCCCACTGTCTCGTTCCCCGTCACACCGCTGCCGGAGTTCCCTGCGGTGCCCGGGACGCTGTTCGGGGAGCCGCTGTCGGCCCCACTCCCCGATCCGGTGCCGGAGCTCCCGGAGGAGTCGACGGGCTCCGGTGCAGGTTCGATGACGACCGGCCCCGGTAGGTCAGCGGCCTCGACGGGCGCAGGAGGCGCAGGTTGCTCCGCGGGTTTCGGGATGTCGGTTGGATCGGTTGGATCGGTTGGAACAGGTTCGGATTCGGGTTCCGGCTCCGGCGCGGGCTGGGGTTTGGGAGCCGGTGCCGCCGGGTCCATCGGAGACGCCATCGGCTGTAGATCCAGCGGTGCCGGTGCCGCACCGGACCGCACCAGCCGCTCAATAAGTTGCTCCACACGCTGAAGGATCATCACGGCGCGTTCACCCGTGATCTTCCCCTCCATCTGGGCGGTCCTCACCCGTGCCGCGAGTTCATGGGCTGCGGCGACAGCATCAGCCGTGTCACCGCGGGCGGTGAGGACCGCTATCTGCTGCACCTCGGATTGCAGCTCCTGCGCCACCCGGGACTCGATCGGCGGGGCAGAACACCCGCTGAACATGAGCACGGAGGCGACCACCACAGTGCTCAGGGCAGCGCGAATGATCACGGCTGCACGCTCTCATACAGACTGTCCAGCAGGGCACCGGTGCTCCCCGGGATTGTGGGCAGAGGTGTGGGTCCCGGCCCAGGGTTCATGTCGAAAACCATCATCAGGACCGCGAACATCAAACCCACCAGCACGACGACGGCGGCCAGCGCCCGCGCGCGCAGTCTCACCTTCACCGAGGCCCGCCTCGCCTCCGCAGGGCGGGAACTTGCTTCACTGTCGTCGACCTCGGGCCGGTCGAGGGTGAGCTGCTCCGAGAACCTGGCCTTCGTGGCGGTTAACCGCTCTTCGGTGCCGGCCGGGGCGGAGGGTGCCGCCGTCGTCGTCGTTGATTCGGTGGCCGGTGTCGGGAGAGGGCCGACGGCCGTTGCGGGGAGGTCCAAGGCGCCGAGGCGCTGGACAATTTCCGCCGCGCTTGGGCGGTCGAGCGGGTTATCGAGGGTCATGGCGGTAAGCAGTGAATGCCAGCCGCGGCCGAAGGTCTCGGGGATCAGGGGCGGGCGGCTCAGCCGGGCAAGGGCGCTCTCCAGACCGGCGCCCGGGAAGGCGGGCGCTCCGGTGAGGCATTCGATCAGCAGCAGGCCCAGCGCGTAGATGTCGGTGGGCGTGCCGACCCGATCGCCGCGGGCCTGTTCGGGACTGAAGTAGGTGGCCGTGCCGATGAGGCTGCCGGTCGCGCTGACGCGGCTGCTGGCAAAGAATCGTGCGATGCCGAAGTCCGTGAGGAGGAAGCTGAAACTGCCGTCCGCTGCTTCCGTACAGCGGGTGAGCACGTTCGAGGGCTTGATGTCCCGGTGCACGATGCCCTGAGCATGGATGTACTCGAGGGTGCGTGCAAGGTCCAGGCCGGCCGTGACAGCCCGTTCGACGGGGAGCGGGCCCTCCCGGAGCACTGCCCCAAGGTCCGAGCCCCTGACGTATTCCATGACGAGGTAGGACGGTTCGAGCCTCGCGCATTCGGCGTCCATGTCCAGTACCCGAACCAGGCCCGGGTGGTGAAGGCCCGCGAGCATCTTCGCCTCGCCGGACCCCCGTGCCAAGCCCTCGGCAGATCCGCGGCGGAACATTTTCACCGCGACATCCCGGTGCAGCCGGGTGTCCCGTGCGCGATAGACGTCGGCCATGCCGCCAACGCCGATCACCCGATCGAGGACGTACCGTCCGCTCGCGAGCGTTTCCTGATTCATGCCCATCCGCTCCCGCCAGAAAAGGTAAGCCTGTGGACTATTTTGCGGTGAGGTCCCTGCGGAAAGCTTGGGAAGAGGCGGTAGTGGGCTAACGCAAAAGGCTCCCGGCCAACAGTTACCTGATGGCCGGGAGCCTTCGCTCGCAACGCTGGTTAGGCGATGTTGTTCTCGTAATCGTGGTCCCGGGTTTCCCGCGAAATCCAGAGGGCGATGAACGTGAGCACCGCGGCGATGCTGAGGTACAGCCCCACCAGGAAGGTGCTGCCGTCTGCCGCCTGCCAGAGGGCGATGGCCACGAACGACGCCGGCGCCGCCCCGATCACGCTGGAGAGGTTGTAGGCAACGGCCGACCCGGTGTAGCGGACGTTGGCGGGGAACAGTTCGGGCAGGATCGCCGCCATCGGACCGAAGGTGAGGCCCATCAGGGTGAATCCGAGGATCAGCAGCGCCATGGCGCCGACGGTTCCGCCGCCGAAGAAGGGAACCCAGGTCAAGCCGAACAGCGCAATGCCCACGGTGGTGGCCAGAAGCATACGACGACGGCCGAACTTCTCGGCCAACGGACCGGACACGATGGTGAAGATGCCGAAGAACACGACGCCGATGATCAGCATCCAGAGGAAGTCACCACGCGCAATGCCGAGGCCCGGAACGAAGGTGTCGGGGTTGAAGGGCTTGCCCGCAGCCTCAGCCGCTGCGGCGGCGGACTCAACGGTCGCAGGCGCGGTTCCGAAGGTCAACGTGAAGGACGTCATCAGGTAGAACAGCACGTACGTCGCGAACATGATGAAGGTGCCGAGCAGCAGCGGGCGCCACTGACGCTTGAACACAGACGCCAGGGGCAGCTTGACGACCTTGCCCTTTTCGATGACCTGCTGGAATGAGTGGCTTTCGATGAGCTTGAGGCGCACGTACAGGCCGACGATGACGAGAATCGCGCTGGCGATGAACGGGACGCGCCAGCCCCAGGCCATAAACGCCTCCGGGTCGAGCGTGGCGTTGAGGACAACGAACAGCAGGTTGGCAATGATGAAGCCGATCGGAGCACCCAGCTGAGGGAACGTTCCGTAGATCGCGCGCTTGCCTGCGGGAGCGTTCTCGGTCGCGAGAAGGGCAGCGCCGCTCCACTCACCGCCGAGGGCCAGGCCCTGGAAGAAGCGCAGGAGAACGAGGATTGCCGGAGCGAGGAAGGTCCAGCCCGGAACCTGTGCGGTAGGCAGGACGCCAATGAGGAAGGTCGCGATACCCATCGTCAGCAGCGACGCGACCAGGGTTCCCTTGCGACCGATACGGTCCCCGAAGTGTCCGAACACGATCGATCCGAGGGGACGGGCCACGAAGGCGACGCCGAACACGGCAAAGGACTGAAGCAGCGCCGTCGCCGGTGAGGAGTTGGGGAAGAACAGGGCCGGGAACACCAGCACCGACGCCGTGGCGTAGATGTAGAAGTCGTAGAACTCAATGGTGGTACCGATGAGGCTCGCGAAGATCACGCGCCCCCGGGAGTTCAGCGGCTTGGCGGTGGGCTCCACGGTCGAAGATGACGATGACATATTTCTTGCTTTCTCTGAACGACGGCGTAATACACAGCCTGCCGTGATATTGGTGCTTCCTAATCTCATCACTGCAGCCGAACAGTGAGATAACTCGTCCACATTGTGGACATTGTCGCTGTGTGGCGGGAGCTTTTCCGCGGGCTAACGCGCCTCTTCGCAGGCGGATAGCCGGATGTCACATCCCGTTTACATCCCGCGAGCGGACTCGAAACGCTCCCTTTCTAGTGTGGCTGTACTGCCCCTTGAACGAAAGGTTCGCGATGAGCGTCGACCGCGCAGTCACCCCGGATGCCCCATCATCAACAGCTCCCGCGTCAGGAGCAGCGCCCGGTGCCGCCCTTGAGCACCGGCCGGGCCGCTGGATCGACAACTGGAACCCCGAGGACCGGGATCAGTGGGACTCCGGCGGCAAGACGATCGCCCGGCGTAACCTGCAGTGGTCCATCGCCTGTGAGTTCCTCGGTTTCGTTGTCTGGCAGCTTTGGTCAATCGTGGTGGTGTATCTCCCCGCAGCCGGATTCAACTTCACCACCTCGCAGATCTTCTGGCTCATCTCCATGCCGAGCCTCGTCGGCGCGACCATGCGGATCCCCTATACCTTCATGGTTCCGCGGTTCGGCGGCAGGAACTGGACGATTATCTCCGCGCTCCTGCTGTTGATCCCCTCCATCGGCCTCGCAATCGCGGTCAGCAACCCGGACACTCCGTTCGGGATGCTCCTCCTGATCGCGGCGTTCGCCGGTTTCGGCGGCGGCAACTTCGCGAGCTCGATGGCGAACATCACCTTCTTCTACCCCGTCCGTGAAAAGGGATGGGCGCTGGGACTGAATGCCGCTGGCGGAAACCTGGGTGCCGCCGTCGCGCAGTTGGTTGTTCCGCTGGTGATCGCCGCCGGCGCGGCCGCGACGCTTAACCTGCCGCTGGCCGGCTGGATCTGGGTGCCGCTGATCCTCGTCGCCGCCTTCGGTGCCTGGAAGTACATGGACAACCTGTCCAGCGCCAAGTCCGACCTCGCCGGCTCCATCGCCGCCCTGCGCGAACCGCACCTGTGGATCATGGCCTTCCTGTACATCGGGACCTTCGGCTCGTTCATCGGGTTTTCGGGCGTCTTTCCGAAGCTGATCCTCGACTCTTTCCCGGAGTTCTCCACCTTCGCACTCGGTCCGGCTGCCCTGTCCCTCGCGTTCCTCGGTCCGTTGGTCGGCTCATTGGCCCGGCCGTACGGAGGACGTCTTGCCGACAGGTGGGGCGGCGCACGCATCACGGTGAGCGCTTTCGCCGTCATGGCCATGATTGCCCTCACCGTGGTGTGGACGCTGCCGCTGAGCAACTTCTGGCTCTTCCTCGGCCTGTTCCTGGTGCTCTTCGCAGCGGCGGGTGCCGGTAACGGTTCCACCTACCGCATGATCCCCGTGATCTTCGCCCTGCGGGGACGATCCGACGGGGCCATGAGCACCGGACGCAAGGCCGCAGCTGCTCTGGGTCTCATTTCCGCAATCGGAGCCTATGGCGGCTTCGTCATCCCCCAGGTGCTCAACGCGTCGAAGGGCGCCACGGGCACCTACGAGTCCGCGTTCTACGGCTTCGTGGCCGCCTACGTCCTCATGCTTGCGGTGACCTGGTTCTTCTACCTGCGCCGCAGCACCTCGAGCGTCGGGCACGTCTAGCATGTGCGGCACTCCTTCGGGCTCAGCTAGTTCAGGAACAGCCACGCATTGTCCCTACTGCGCCCTGCAGTGTGCCATGACGCTGACCTCCACCGGCTTCGATTCGGTGGAGGTGGGCGCCCGGGACTTCCCCACCAACAAGGGTGGACTGTGCCGCAAGGGATGGACGTCCGCCGAGCTCCTGAAGCATCCGGACCGCGTCCGCGAGCCCCTTCTCAGGCACGACGACGGCGAGCACCGTCCCATCTCGTGGGAGCGTGCCCTTGAACTCATCCGCGACCAGGTCGTCTCGACCCAGGCACGGTACGGCGCGGACGCGGTCGGTGTCTTCGGCGGTGGCGGTCTGACCAATGAGAAGGCCTATCAACTGGGCAAGTTCGCGCGGCTGGCTCTGCGAACCTCGCGCATTGATTACAACGGACGGTTCTGCATGTCCTCCGCCGCTGCGGCCGGGAACCGCGCTTTCGGACTGGACCGCGGACTGCCCTTCCCCCTGGCGGACCTCGGTGCAGCACGGACCATCCTCATGCTTGGCTCCAACACCGCAGACACGATGCCGCCGTTCGTGCAGCATCTTCAGGGCGCGCGCGATGCCGGCGGTTTGATCGTCGTGGACCCGAGACGGTCGGCCACGGCGGATCTCACGTCCGAGGGCCGCGGGCGGCACCTGCAGCCCGCGCCGAAGACTGACCTCGCACTGCTCCTCGGCATTACCCACGTGGTCATCATGGACGGCCTCGTCGATCAGGCCTACGTGCAGCAGCGGACCAGCGGATACGACGCCATCGCCCGCAGCGTTGCCCCGTGGTGGCCCGAACGCGTTGCCTCCGTCACGGGGGTGCCGGCCGAGCTCATCCGTGAAACTGCCCACCGGCTGGCAGGACCCGGCGGGACGTACATCCTGACCGGGCGCGGCGTTGAGCAGCATGCCAACGGCACCGACACTGCAACGGCCGCCATCAACCTCGCGCTCCTCCTCGGGCTGCCCGGCACCCCCGGCAGCGGCTACGGCACGCTCACGGGCCAGGGCAACGGACAGGGCGGACGGGAGCACGGGCAGAAGGCGGACCAGCTGCCCGGCTACCGCAAGATCACCGACCCCGCCGCCCGCAAACACGTCGCCGGAGTCTGGGGCGTGCCCGAGTCCCTCATCCCCGGGCCGGGAGTTCCCGCCGTCGAACTCCTGGGGTCGCTGGGCAAGCCAGACGGCGTGCGCTGTCTGTTCGTTCATGGCGCCAACGTGGTGGTGTCGGCTCCGAATGCCGCGACCGTCCTTGAGGGCCTGCGCCGCCTCGACTTCCTGGTGGTGTGCGATTTCTTCCTGTCCGAGACCGCCGCGGAGGCGGACTTGGTGCTGCCGGTGCTGCAGTGGGCCGAGGAGGAAGGCACCATGACCAACCTTGAAGGGCGCATCCTGCGGCGCAGGGCAGCCGTTTCACCTCCCCCCGGCGCGCGCAGCGAGCTGTGGGTCATGGCGCGACTGGCGGAACTGCTGGACGCGCCGTCGTCGTTCTCCGAGGACCCCGAGACGGTGTTCACCGAGCTCCGGGCGGCGAGCGCGGGCGGTCTCGCCGACTACTCCGGCATCGATTACGCCATGCTCGACGGCGGTGCTGCCGCCTACTGGCCTTTCCCGGCGGGTAGCAGCGGCACCGGCACCGGCACCGGTGATCTTCTCGGTACTCCGAGGTTGTTCCTCGACCGCTTCGCTCACCCCGACGGGCGGGCTGTGCTGCATCCGGTGGCGCCGGCGTCGTCCCTTCCTGCTGCCGTTCGTTCCTCCGACGGAAGACTTTCCCTAACAACCGGGCGGCTGCTGGAGCACTACCAGTCCGGCACGCAGACCCGCAGGGTAGGCGACCTTGTCTCGACCAGCAGCGGGCAGATGCTGCAGATCCATCCCGTGACGGCTGCGGGCCTCGGCATTCTGGACAGCGCCGAGGTTGAGATCAGCAATGAGCGGGGAACGGTGCGGGCGCAAGCCCAGCTCTCGACGGCCGTGCGGCCTGACACGGTATTTCTCCCGTTCCACTTTCCCGGGGCAGGCAATGCGAACGTGCTGACGTCGTCGGATACGGATCCGATCTCCGGGATGCCCGAGTTCAAGACCACGCGGGTGTCGGTGCGCGTGCACCAACCCGCTCTGAGTGAGGCGGTGGCCGTATGAGTTCTCGACCTGCTGAGCGCGTTGTAGTGGTGGGCTTCGGGCCGGTGGCCGCCCGCTTCATCGACGTTCTGGAACCGTCTCTGGCGTCCGGGGATGTGCAGCTGACGGTCATCGGGTCGGAGTCCGAGGCTGCGTACAACCGCGTGCTGGTCGCCGACGTCGGAGTGGGCCGCACCTCGCCGTCCGCAATTGCTTTGAGCGACCCTGCCCGGTTGGCGTCAATGGGCGCCGAGGTGCTGCTCGATGCCGGAGTCCGGCGCGTTGACCGCGCCCGGCAGCAGATCCTGCTCGACGACGGCACCGTGCGCCCCTACGACCGCCTGGTCCTCGCGACCGGCGCGCGGCCCGTCATCCCCTACCTCGCCGGGCTGAATCCCGACCCGCTGCACCCGGCATTGCCCGCCGGTGTGACCGCCCTACGCGATCTGGCGGACGCGCGGGCGCTGCGCTCCGTCGTCGAACGCCGGGGTGACCTGGTGATCCTCGGCGGCGGCATTCTTGGTTTGGAGGCGGCGCTGGCCGCCGCCGAGGAGGGTGCCCGCGTTACGGTCGTCCACCACGGCGATTACCCGCTGGCCCGCACCATCGACGACGGCGGCGGACGCGTTCTGGCGTCCGCGCTCCGTTCCCAGGGGGTGCGGCTTGTGTCCGGTGCCAAGGCCGTTGGTCTCGAACACGACGACGCCGGCGCCTTCACCGCACTGCGTCTCGACGACGGCCGGCTGGTTTCCGGCGACCTGCTGGTCCTCTCCTGCGGTGTGCGGCCGCGGGTTGAACTGGCCGAGGGGGCGGGTCTTCCGGTCGCGTCGGGCATCCTGGTGGACCACTCCCTGCGGGTACATCATGACGAGTACATCTACGCGATCGGCGACTGCGCCGAGATTCGCTGCACCTCCACGGACTGCGCGGATTGTCAGGGTGACACTGCGCCGTCCGGCTTGATCGGTCCAGGGTGGAAGCAGGCCGAGTGGTTGGCTGAGTCGTTCGTCGCGGACGTTGTTCCCACGGGGTCGCGTTACGTCGAGGCGGTGTTGCCGCCGGTGCTGATGCTGAAGGCCCGCCGGCTCGACGCGGTTGTTGCCGGTGACGCTTCGGCCGACCCGTGGGCAGCGCACGACGACGGCACCGCCGTCGCACTGTGGGCGGACCCCCAGCAGGGCAGCTACGCGAAGATGGTCACCCGGAACGGGGTGCTGCAGGGCCTCGTGTGCATTGGATTGCCGCGGGCCGGTGCCGAACTGGTACTTCTGTTCGAGAGCGGCGCGGTACTGCCAGCGGACAGGTCCAGCCTGCTGCGGCTGGACGGGGCGGAAGGGGCGGCATCGTCGTCGTCCTCCAACCCCGCAGCAATCGTCTGCCGGTGCGCGGGCGTGAGCCGAGGCAGCATCGAGCAGGCCGCCGTCGTCGGCTGTTCGAGTGTGGCGGAGGTGTCGGCGTCGACGCGCGCCGGGACCGGCTGCGGGGGTTGCCACAGCGACATCAGGTCGATCATCGAGCAGCACTTCCAGCCCACTCCCGCCTGATCCCCGGCCTTTCCAACCCGTACCCGTCCAACCCCGGCCCACTTTCCCCGGGTTCTGCGCGGTGAAGCGCGTGTCGCCCAACAACACGCCGCTGAAACAGGCTCTTCTGCCGAAGTACCTGGGGAATCAGGCCCGCCCTCATCGGATCACCCGGCCCGATAGCACTGCCCGCACCTGGTCGAGAACTGCGTCCTGGTGAAACATGATGTCCTCATAGCTGTACCGCAGTATGAGATAGCCGCCAGCGATGGTCGAGTTGTTGCGCTGGAGGTCGCGGCGGAGGGCGCGGCGGTCGGAGTGGTAGACAGCGCCGTCGACCTCGACAACCACAAAGCCCTCAAGCAGGAAATCAACGCGTCCCACGCCCTCGATCGGCACCTGGGTCTCCACATAGAACCCGGCTTCTCGGAACAGTATCCGGGCGACCACTTCGACAGCAGACTCAGCACAACCGGTCACCAGATCCAGCGCTGCCCGAGCCCCGCCGTTCCGGTCACCCTGCAGTCGTTCCAGGAGAAAGGGTCGAACAGTGTCGCTGCGCCGCAGGGAGCACTCGACCATCACGGCCGCTTCCACCGGTGGAAGGCAGCGGAGCGCATGAACCAGCACTCGACGACTCCCACCAAGGGCAGGGTGTCATGCGTGGGCACCGTCCGTTCGCGATGGTTCGCGTAGCCACGCCCGTGCCCGTGCAGGCAACTGAGGTGAAGGCGATCCGGTGGGTACAGCGACCACAGCCCATAGTGCTTCGCTGCAGAAGCACAGGTCAGCAGCCCATTGTTGTCGAGGGCAACGCGGAAATCGGCGGGAGCATCGGGCAACGCCAACAGACCAGTGCGCAGACGCATAATTTCGCCGCGGTTCACGGCGTTCGCGATCTGTCTCTTGCTGACACCGCGGTCGCGAAGCGTCTGTGTGCGAGCTACGGATCCAACACCGCGCAGAACTTTGGTTGCGTTCACCGTCCCAGTGCACGCGCATCCAGCGGCGAACTGACCCCGTCAACGGACTGTGTGTACAAAGTGCCCGCATGGAGCGGCTTGTGGAGGCGCTGTCGAGCCCGGCTTGCGGCCCGGATTTCCCGGTTACCAAGACCCTAAAGGCGTGTCGCCCGCCGACACGCCGTCAGAACAACGACGACGGCGGCAGGACCTGGGGAATCCGGCCCACCTGGAAGGAGCGCAGGAGCTAGTGGACGTGCAGGCGCCGCGCCGCCTCCGAGATGGAGCCGGTCAGCGATGGGTACACGGTGAACGTGTTCGCGACATCGTCAACATGCAGCTTCTTGGTGACGGCGAGCGCCAGCGGGAAGATCAGCTCGGATGCACGAGGGGCAACCACCACACCGCCGATCACCGTACCGGAGCCCTTCCGCGCGATGATCTTCACGAATCCGTCCTTGACGTTCATCATCTTGGCCCGGGCATTGGTGCTGAGCGAGAGCTTGAAGATGTCGCCCTGGTACTGGCCGGACTCGACGTCAGCCTCAGAGACGCCCACGGACGCGATCTCGGGCGCCGTGAAGATGTTCGAGGCGACGGTCTTGAGCTTCAGCGGGGTGACGCTGTCACCGAGGAGGTGCGCCATCGCGATCCGGCCCTGCATCGCGGCAACAGACGCGAGCGCGAGCACACCGGTGCAGTCCCCCGCCGCGTAGACGTTGGGCGCCGTGGTCCGCGAAACGCCGTCCACCTTGATGTGCCCCGACTCGCTCACAGCGACACCGGCCTCTTCCAGGCCGATGCCCGAGGTGTTCGGAATGGCACCGACCGCCACGAGACAGTGGCTGCCGTCCACGGTTCGCCCGTCGGAGAGCGTGACCCGCACGCCGTCGTCGGTCCGTACAACGCCCTCGGCACGGGACTTCGACAACACAGTCATACCGCGGGAACGGAACACCTCCTCAAGGACCTCGGCGGCGTCGGCATCCTCGCCGGGCAGCACGCGGTCACGGCTGGAAATGAGCGTCACGTCCGCTCCAAGGCCGTGGTAAGCCGACGCGAACTCGGCTCCCGTGACGCCTGATCCGATGACGATCAGGTGTTCGGGCACCTCGGTGAGGTTGTAGACCTGCTTCCAGTTGAAGATCCGCTCGCCGTCCGGCACAGCGGTGGGAAGCTCGCGCGGGTGGGCGCCGACGGCAAGGAGGATCGCGTCCGCCTCTACGGTGGTGGAGCCGGAGTCCGTCTCGACCTCGAGCCGATGGTCATCCAGCAGCTTCCCGGAACCGATGATGATCTTCACGCCGGCCCGCTCGAGCGCCGCCGAGATGTCCTTCGACTGGTTCACGGCGAGGTTCAGCAGCCGCTCATTCACCTGCGCGAAGTCCGCGTACGCCGCCGACTCATCGGCAAACTTCACGCCCAGGTTGTGGGCGTTCGCCACCCGCGCCATGGTGTCGGCGGTGGCAATAAGGGTCTTGGAAGGAACGACGTCGGTGAGCACCGCCGAGCCACCGAGTCCGTTTCGCTCGACGATAGTGACCGTCGCTCCCAGCGAGGCAGCGACCATGGCCGCTTCGTAGCCGCCCGGACCTCCCCCGAGAATCGCGAGGCGGAGGGCGCTGAAATCCAGTTGACTCGTCACACGTGCCATTGTGTCCTATCGGGCACCAGCCCTCAAACGCCCCGGCTGCTTCCACCGGTACCGGATCACAGCCCTGGAAGGTGGAACAACACGCCCCCGACCGGTAGGTTGGACCGGTGATTGACGAATCCCCGACGGACCCGTTTGCCCTTGCCCGCTCTGCAGCGGACTACATCGCTCAAGAGACGTCGGTGGCGTCGCACGACATTGCGTTGGTGCTCGGCTCCGGCTGGGGTGAGGCCGCCGAACTGATCGGCGAGACCACCCACACGCTGCAGGCGACCGACATCCCCGGCTTCGCCGCCCCGGCGGTCGAAGGGCATGTCGGCACCGTCCGCTCCATCCTCACGACCGCCGGCAAGCGGGCACTCGTCCTCGGCGCGCGCACCCACTACTACGAGGGCCGCGGCGTCCGTGCAGTGGTCCACGGCGTGCGCACCGCCGCTGCTGCCGGTGTCAAAACCCTGGTCCTCACGAACGGCTGTGGCGGGCTCCAGGAACAGTGGGCCCCCGGCACACCGGTCCTCATCAGCGACCACATCAACCTCACGGCTGCCTCACCGCTTGAGGGCGCCACCTTCGTTGACCTCACCGACCTCTACTCCTCGCGCCTCCGGCAACTCGCCCGCGAGGTGGACCCGTCCCTCGACGAGGGCGTCTATGCACAGTTCACCGGCCCGCACTACGAGACTCCCGCCGAGGTCCAGTACGCGAAGCGGATCGGCGCAGATCTGGTAGGGATGTCCACGGCGCTCGAAGCGATAGCCGCCCGCCACGCGGGCATGGAAGTCTTCGGAATGTCGCTCGTCACCAACCTCGCAGCGGGCATCAGCCCCGTTCCCCTGAGCCACGCGGAGGTCCTCGAAGCCGGGCAGGCGGCAGGACCGCGCATATCCAAACTCCTCGCGGACATCATCGGCAGGCTCTGACATGCAGCTATCCCACACAGAACTCTTCACTTCGGCCCGTGAATGGGCAAGCCGGGACCCTGATCCCGAAACCCGCGCGGAGCTGGAGGACCTGCTGGCCCGCGCCGTGAACGACGACGACGCCGGCCAGCCCGCTGCCCTGCAGCAGCTTGAGGACGCCTTCAGTGGCCCGCTGCTTTTCGGAACTGCCGGCTTGCGTGCCGCGCTTGGCCCCGGTCCCAACCGGATGAACCGGGTGGTGGTGCGAAGCGCCGCAGCCGGGGTTGCCGCCCACGCGCTCGAGCTGGCGAAGGGCTCCTACGTGCCGCGCGCCGTCGTCGGCTTTGATGCCCGCCGCAACTCGCGCATCTTCGCTGAGGAGACGGCAGCGATTTTCACCGCTGCGGGCCTCGAAACCTTCCTCATGCCCACCGAACTCCCGACGCCGGTGCTCGCCTACGCGGTGCGTGCACTTGAGTGCGAGGTGGGCGTGATGGTTACGGCGAGCCATAACCCGCCCGAGGACAACGGATACAAGGTCTACCTCGGCGGGCGCGCGGTCGAGGACACCGCCCGGGGTGTTCAGATCGTTGCACCGCATGACGCGCAGATCGCCCAGCACATCACTGCCGCGAAGTACATCCAGCTGGCTCCCGGCTGGAACGTCCTCCCCGAGAGCATCGAAACCGACTACGTCGCCTCCGTCGTCGCCCTGGCGGACCGCGAGGCGTATCCGGCCCGTGACCTCTCGATTGTCCTGACCCCCATGCACGGCGTCGGCGGACGGACGGCCCAGCAGGTACTGGCCTCCGCCGGGTTCGACACGGTGCACGTCGTCAAGGAGCAGGCCGAGCCGGATCCTGCGTTCCCTACCGTTGAGTTTCCGAACCCGGAAGAACCGGGTGCACTCGATTTGGCGCTGGCAGCCGCCGCTGACCAGGACGCCGACCTGGTCCTGGCAAATGACCCCGACGCCGACCGCATGGCCGCCGCTGCGAAAGACCCCGCTACGGGCGAGTGGCGGATGCTGCGCGGTGATGAGACCGGTGCGCTCCTGGGGCTCCACCTCGCGGCCCGGCTGGGTGAGGCCGACAGGCACACGGCCGTGTTCGCCAATTCGGTGGTGTCCTCGCGGCTGCTTGGCAGGATCGCCGAAGCTGCGGGTGTCAGCCACGCCCAGACTCTTACTGGGTTCAAGTGGATCTCACGGGTTCCGAACCTCGCCTACGGGTACGAGGAGGCGCTCGGTTACTGCGTGGCGCCCGAACTGGTGCGCGACAAGGACGGGCTGTCCGCAGCCCTGCTGCTGGCCGAATTCACCGCCGCCTGCAAGGCCGAGGGCAGGACCCTCTTCGACGTGCTCGATGAGCTGGCGCTCGTTCACGGCCTGCACACCAGCGACCAACTGTCGGTGCGGGTAGGCAGTCTCGGCCTGTTGGGCGCGATGATGAACCGCCTGCGTGAGGCACCGCCGTCGTCGTTTGCCGGGTCCGATGTGGTGGTCGCCGAGGATCTGGCCGAGGGCGCCCACCTCCCGCCCACGGACGGGCTGCTCTACCTGACCCGCGACGAGACCCGCGTGATCATCCGCCCCAGCGGCACCGAACCGAAGCTCAAGTGCTACCTCGAGGTCATCGAGCCGGTCGACTCGGCCGCCGAAGTCGGGAACGCAAAAACAACATCGCGGACCAGGCTTGATGCCGTGATCCGCGATGTCGAGGAAGCCCTCGGGCTCTAGACGAGCACTTCCACCGTTCCGTCGATTACCCGCGTCGGGAAGCTCCGAAGAGCCGTCCCTGTTCCCGATGCGGGTTCGCCGGAGTCCAGGTAGTAGACCTCCTTGTGCAGGGGCGAGGTGATGGTGAACCTCTGCCCCTTGGAGCCTACAATTCCGCGTGCCATCACCTGTGAGCCGCTGACCGGATCGCGGTGGGAAACAGCGAACACCGTTGCTGAATCCACCCGGAACAGCGCCACCTGGCGGCCGTGAATGAGCGCGGCTTCGCCCCAGCACAGCTCGAGGTCCTCGAGCCGGCAGATCGGGTACCAGGCGCCGTCGTACGACGCCTCGACCTCAAGGGCGAGGCCGGGAGTGTGTTCGAGTTGCAGAGTCATGCGTCTCTCCGTTCGGTGTGCCGGGTTTGTTGGCCTGCATCCGACGCTACGAACAACGCGTTACACGTTCCTGCCGCGAGTGTTGCGGGCGCGTAAAACGCATCTCACCGAGGGACCAATCGCCGGTGAGCGTGAAGTTAATCTTCGTTTACATAAGGGAAATCACCGGGCAACTGGGCCTCCGTACGCTCGATAACCAAGTGCGGAGAACTACTCCCAGCGCGAAAGGTGCACCTCATGTCCCTCAAGTCAACGCAAGAAGTCCTCGTCATCGGCGGCGGCCCGGCGGCCCACCGCTTCGTCGAAGCCATGGTGTCCCGTGGACTGGACGGTTTCTCCGTCACGGTTCTCACCGAGGAGAGCTGGCTGCCGTATGACCGGGTTGCCCTGAGTCAGGCACTGCTGGCCGACGTCGACCTCACGCTCGGCGAGGCCTCCATGTGGGAGCACCCGGCAGTCACGCTGGCGACCGGCTCGCGGGCAGTAACGCTGGACCGCGAGGCCCGCACCGTGACCACCGAGGCCGGTGATGTCTACCCCTACGACCAACTGGTACTTGCGACCGGTTCCAACGCCGCACGGCTCCCCTTCACCGGCATGGATGCCGCGCATGTCTACCGAACGGTCGACGACGTCCGCACCCTCCGCACGGAGGTCGCCCGCCTGACCGAAGAGTATGGACGCACCATCGACGCCGTCGTCATCGGCGGCGGGCTCCTCGGGCTCGAAGCGGCCGGCGGCATGCAGTCCCTCGGCGCCAAGGCCGCCGTCATCAACGGCGCCCCCTGGCTCATGAATACCCAGCTCGACCAGGGCGGCGGCCAGGCACTCGACCGCCTGATCACCGCCAAGGGTCTCGAGGTGCACGGCGGTGTGTTCCCCACCGAGTTCGTGGTGGAGGACGGGCGGATGGTGGGCGTGGACATGGCCGACGGACGCCGGATTCCCGCGGACCTCGTCGTCGTCGCCATCGGCGTCCGCCCACGCGATGAACTCCCCCGCGACGCAGGGATGACGATGGGCCCGCGCGGCGGCGTCATTGTCGACGACGCCTGCGCCACTGAGGACCCGAACATCTGGGCCATCGGCGAAGTGGCCTGCTTCGGAGGCATGTGCCTCGGCCTTGTGGCCCCAGCCAACACCATGGCCGAAATCGTCGCCGATCGGCTCAACGGGGGCACCGCAACCTTCCCGGGTTTCGACACCGCCACCAAGCTCAAGCTCTCCGGCGTCGAGGTGGCCGCGTTCGGTGACGCCTTCGCCAAGACCGAGCACAGCCTTGAGATCGTCTACGCCGACCCGGCCCGCGGACTCTACCAGAAGCTCGTGGTCACCGATGATGCGAAGACCCTCCTCGGAGGCATCTTCGTGGGCGACGCCTCCCCCTACACGGCGCTCCGCCCACTGCTGGGACGCGAACTCAGCGCCGAACCCGGCGCCTACCTCTCGGCAGCCGGCGCCGGCGAAGCTCCGGACACCGAACTGCCCGACGACGCCATCCTCTGCTCCTGCAACAACGTCTCCGCCGGCTCCATCCGCGACGCCGTCAACGGCTGCGACACCTGCGAGGGCTCCGAGCCCGTCCGCGAGCTGGCGCCGCTGAAGGGCTGCACCAAGGCCGGCACCGGCTGCGGCTCCTGCGTCCCGATGCTGAAGAAGCTCCTCGAGGGCGAGCTGAAGAAGAGCGGCATCGAGGTTTCCAAGGCGCTGTGTGAGCACTTCACCATGTCCCGCCCCGAGCTCTTCGAAGCCGTCCGGGTCCTGGAACTCGACAGCTTCGAGGGCATCATCGAGCGCTTCGGCGTCCCCGAGTCCGGCGTACTCGGCTGCGATATCTGCAAGCCGGTTGTCGCGTCCATCCTCGCCTCCCAACGCGCCGAGTACGTGCTCGACGGCGGCCGCGGCATCCTGCAGGACACCAATGACCGCGCGCTGGCGAACATGCAGAAGAACGGCACCTACTCGGTGGTGCCCCGCATCCCGGGTGGCGAGATCACGCCGGAGAAGCTGGGCGTCATCGCGAAAGTCGCCCAGGACTTCAACCTGTACACGAAGATCACCGGCGGCCAGCGCATCGACATGTTCGGCGCGAGACTGGAGGAACTCCCCGAGATCTGGAAGATCCTCGTCGACGCGGGCTTCGAGTCCGGCCAGGCGTACGGCAAGAGCCTTCGGACCGTGAAGTCCTGCGTCGGCTCGACCTGGTGCCGCTTCGGCGTTCAGGACTCCGTGGCGATGGCCATCCAGCTGGAGCTGCGGTACCGGGGTCTGCGCAGCCCGCACAAACTGAAGTTCGGCGTCTCCGGCTGCGCCCGCGAGTGCGCGGAAGCCCGCGGCAAGGACGTCGGCATCATCGCCACATCCGATGGCTGGAACCTCTACGTCGGCGGCAACGGCGGCGCGACGCCCGCCCATGCGCAACTGCTCGCCAAGGACCTCGACGACGACACCCTCATCAGGTACATCGACCGTTACCTCATGTACTACATCCGCACCGCTGACCGGCTGCAGCGCACGGCGGCCTGGCAGGCCGAGCTCGACGGCGGCCTCAAGCACGTCGAGGACGTCATCATCAACGATTCACTCGGCATCGCTGAAGACCTCGAGGCGGCGATGGCCCGGCACATCGACAACTACGAGGACGAATGGGCGGCCACGCTCAAGGACCCCGAGCGCCTGCGCCGGTTCCGCTCCTTCGTCAACGCACCGCATGAAAAGGACGACTGGATCGCCAATGTTCCCGAGCGCGGCCAGATCCGGCCCGCGACCGAAGAAGAGCGCGCGGCCGCGCAGGCGGGCACGGGTCCGGTCCTGCTGGGCGCGGGCATCCCGGTCCGGCCAGGAATGGCGAAGCATCTGGAGGCAGCAGAATGAGCACGCAGCCCACTGGAACTGAGCTGATCCTCGACTGCGCGGGACTGACCGTCCTTATCGCAGGAACGACGACGGCGGCACGCCGCACCGTCCGCCGGTACAGCGCCGGCGGTGCCACCGTGCGCCGCATTGCGACACCGGGGCAGTTTCACCCGCGGCTGCTGGACGCAGTCAGCCTCACAGTGGTGGTGGAAAGTTCCGACGACGTCGGCGGCGTGATTGATGAGAACAGCTGGGCACCTCTACGCGAGGCATGCCGCGAGCGCCGCATCCTCACCGCTTCCGAAGAGGCTGCCCCACCGGGTGGCAGGGTCACGCTGATCGGCGGCGGTCCGGGAGTGGAGGACCTGCTGACGGTGCGCGCCAAGCAGTCGCTGCGGGAGGCCGACGTCGTACTTTATGACCGGCTCGGACCCTACCGCACGCTGGCGCAGCTGGCACCGGGAGCTGAGCTGATCGACGTCGGGAAGACGCCTGGGCATCACCCGGTCAGCCAGACGGACATCGAGAAGCTCATGGTTGCCAAGGCCCGGGAAGGGCATCACGTCGTGCGGCTCAAGGGCGGTGATCCGTTCGTGTTCGGGCGCGGCGGCGAAGAGGTCAACACGTGCGTGTCTGCCGGCATCCCGGTGACCACGGTGCCTGGCATCAGCAGTTCCATCGCGGTCCCGGCTGCAGCGGGCATCCCCGTCACGTACCGTGGCGTTGCCCATGCGTTCACGGTCGTGTCGGGACACCAGCCGTTGACGGAGCAGGAACTCGATGCGCTGGCGAAGCTCGGCGGGACTATCGTTGTCCTGATGGGCATCGGCACACTTCCGCAGTTGACGTCCGGCCTGCGCAAGGCGGGGCTGGCGTCGACTGTGCCCGTCGCGATCGTCGAGAAGGGGTACAGCCCCGAGCAGCGAACCACCGTCACCAACCTGGGCGAGGCTGTCACGGCAGCCGGGCTGGCCCGTTGCACGTCCCCCGCCGTCGTCGTGATCGGTGAGGTGGTGCGGCAGCACCACGACTTTCAGGCGACGCTTGAGCAGGTTCTGAGCCGGCCCCTGGTGGTGTCGTGACAGTGACGGCGCCGGCCCTTCCCGATGCTCCGGCTGACGGATCGCTGGCCGGTTTCCGTATCGGCGTGACCTCTGACCGGCGCTCGGGTGACCTGATTGACGCGCTCGAGCGGCGCGGTGCAACGGTGCTGCATGCTCCGGCGCTGAAGATTGCGCCGGTGGCTGCCGACCTGCCGCTGATCGAGGACACCCGGCAAATTATCGCTGCCCGCCCCGACTACGCGGTGGTCACCACCGCCTACGGACTGCGCCGGTGGTCCGAGGCCGCGGATGCCGCCGGCGTCGGCGATCCCCTCCTTGCGGTGCTCGGCGAGGCGAAGATCTATGTCCGCGGACCGAAGGCACGCGGTGCTGTTCGAGCTGCGGGACTGAACGACGTCGGCATCAGTCACGACGAGACGACGGCCTCCCTCGTGAACATGATGCTCGGGCTTGAGCTGCGCGGAAAGACCGTAGCCGTTCAGCTTCATGGCTACACCGACTACCGCCAGCTCGACAGGTTGCGGCAGGCAGGGGCCACCGTCCTCACGGCGACGCCTTACCGCTGGGTGAAGCCTGCCGGGGCCGACCAGCTACCCCGGCTTATCGAGGCCGTCTGCAGCGGCGGGCTCGACGTCGTCACGTTCACCAGTGCCCCGGCCGTCGACGCTGTACTCAGCACGGCATCCGAGATGGGAAGCCGGGAAGCGTTCATCCAGGCGCTGAAAGGGCCGGTGGCAGCCGCCGTCGTCGGGCCTGTGACAGCGCAACCCCTGGTGGACGCGGGAGTGTCCCCGCTGATTCCGGAGCGCTACCGCATGGGCGCGCTGATCAGGCTGGTCGGCGAATACCTGGGCCAGCACCGGGTGATGCAGTATCCGAGCCGCTTCGGGCTGATCGAGCTGCGCGGGAAGAACCTGCGCATCAACGGGCAGGCCGTGGAACTGGCGCCGGCACCGATGAGCCTGTTCCGAACGCTGATCGAAGCGAACGGAGCCGTACTGTCGCGGGAACAGCTGGCCGGCGTCCTCGCGGGCGATGCCGGCGAGCACGCGCTCGACATGACGATCAGCCGCCTCCGGAAGTCACTGCCCGAGGCCGGGCTGGTGGCGACGGTGATCAAGCGCGGGTACCGGCTGCAGCTCTGACCCCGCGTTGAGGTGGCAGGACACACCCCTTGAAACCGCCTCGGTTAGCCGGGGCGCGTCCTGCCGACTCAATGCAACTGGCGGCTGGCCCTGCGGATGGCCTCGGTGATCCGGTTGAGGCGTTCAGACTTCAGCGTCCACGTCTGCCAGTACAGGGGCACGTCCTGGTACGCGTCTTCCTCCAGCATCACCAGGAATCCGTCCGTGAGGTCCGTTCCGAGTTGCAACTCCGGGATCATCCCCCAGCCCAGCCCTGCCCGAAGCGCCGCGAGGAACGCTTCCGACGACGGAATGAGGTGCTTGGGCGGTGTCTCAGTCACCCCGTGGGCATTCAGGAACCGCTGCTGCACGTCATCCTTGGCGTTGAACTGGAGCATCGGCATGCGCGTGAAGTCCAGGCCGTCCTCGGTGCGGAACCGCTCGCTCAGAGCGGGAGTGGCGGCCGGAAGATAGCGCATGTGCCCGAGCAGTTCCGCACGGCACCCGTTGGCCGGTGCCGGGTCGGAGGTGATCGCCCCGATGACATCTCCCTGCCGCAGGAGCGTGCTGCTGTGGTCCTGGTCCTCGACCCGCAGATCGAGCGTGGTGTCCGCCCACTCGGCAGCTTCTGCCAGAAAGGGGACGAACCACGTTGCGAGTGAGTCAGCATTCACGGCGACGGGGGTGACGGTCCGGGCCGCGACTCCGTTGCCCAGGGCTGCGCGGGTCTCCGCTTCGATGATCTGCACCTGACGGGCCATGCGCAACAGCGCGGAGCCGGCCTCCGTCGTCGTGCACGGTGATCCCCTGCGCACCACGATCTGGCCGACCGAGGCCTCCAGCGCCTTGATGCGCTGACTGACGGCCGACGGCGTGATCCGCAGGGCGTCCGCGGCGCCTTCGAAGGACTCCTCGTCGATGATCGCTGCCAGTGCGCGTAACTGTTCGAACTGCATGAAGGAAATCTAATGCATCCGTAATATCTATCGTTTGTCTACAGTTGGTCTGCTCCGTACCGTTGACGGCATGGTAGGTATTTGGGGCACAGGACTGATGACAGGGCTTGCGCTCATCATTGCCATCGGAGCCCAGAACGCGTTCGTACTCCGTCAAGGCATCCGCCGGGAACACGTAGGCGTGGTGGTGGCGCTGTGCATCGTCAGCGACGCCCTTCTGATCCTCGGCGGGACCGCCGGAATCGGCGTCCTGGTGTCCAGCTTTCCCCTGGTGCTTGATGTGCTGCGGTGGGGCGGGGCCGCGTATCTGACCTGGTGGGCAGTCCGCTCGTTCATGTCAGCGCTGAAGCCGGCTGCCCTCACCGCCGAGGCACCGAGGAGCCGCGGCTCCGTCGTCGCGACCACCCTCGCGCTCACGTATCTCAACCCTCATGTCTATCTCGACACCGTGGTGCTCCTCGGCAGCCTCGCCAACGCGCAGGGCGACGGGACGCGGTGGGTCTTTGCGGCCGGCGCAGTCGTCGGGAGCATCATCTGGTTCTGCGCGCTGGGTTACGGAGCCCGTGCACTGTCCGGAGTGCTCAAGAGTCCGCGTACCTGGCGAGTGGTGGACGTGGTGATCGGCGTGGTGATGCTGGCGCTTGCGCTCAAGCTGGTCCTGGGCTGAGCCCTGCGCACTTCGGCTCCTGCGGCCGCTCCGCTGACGCTAGAGTTAAGCTAAAGACGCCACGCACCAGACCGAGGAGACTCATGGCACACCCGGTAAACCAAACACGCGACGACCGTAAGTCACGGCCTGAGCACTCCGGCGAAGGAAAGCTTGGCGCGACCATCGTCGCATTCGCCCTGATGATCATCCTGTTCGCGGGCTCGATCTACTCGCTCACGTTCTTCGAGCGCACCAACGTGTGGCCGTTCGCAGTCTGCCTGGTGCTCTTCTTCCTGGCGTTCTGGATCCCGCAGACCATCCTCGGCCGCTCGGATACCGGGTACCGCATGGCCAAGGGCGACCGCAAGGCCTAAGCCCTTCGTTCACGCAAAGGGGACCGCTTCACTGAAGCGGTCCCCTTTCGCATTCCCGGGAACAGATCCCGAATGTTACGCAATGTGACGGCGGGGAATAACCACCCGCCGTCGACTGCTGGAATGAATAGCCCGCACCCGGGCACCACCGTTCAAGCGTCAAAAGGATGTCCCACATGATTTCTCGCCGTCTTCCGCTGCTCGGCGCCGCGACCGCCATCGTTCTTGCGGTTGCCGGTTGCGGTTCCTCTGCTTCCTCCGACACCGCTTCGGAAGGGGCCACCGAGACCGCCGGCGGCACCACCCTCGCTGAGATCCAGGAGTCGGGTGTGCTGACTGTCGGCACCGAAGGCACCTACAAGCCGTTCACCTACCATGAGGGCGGCGCCGGCGAGCTGACCGGGTACGACGTCGAAATCATCACCGCCGTCGCCGAGAAGCTCGGTGTCGAGGCCGAGTTCGAAGAGACCCAGTTCGACGCCATCTTCGCCGGGCTGGAGGCAGGCCGCTTCGACGTCGTCGCGAACCAGGTCTCGATCACCCCGGAGCGCGAGGAAGCGTACGCCTTCTCCGATCCCTACACCTACAGCAACGGCGTCATCGTCACCACCGCCGACAACACCGACATCACCTCCTTCGAGGACCTCGACGGCAAGACCACCGCGCAGTCCCTGACCAGCAACTGGTACGAGCTGGCAGAGGAAAGCGGCGCCACGGTCGAAGCCGTTGAAGGCTGGGCGCAGTCGGTGACCCTCCTCGAGCAGGGCCGCGTCGACGCCACCATCAACGACGAGCTGACCTTCCTCGATTACCAGAAGTCCACCCCGAACGACGCCATCAAGGTCGCAGCGGAGACCGAGGAACAGTCCCGCAGCGCACTGGCATTCCGCAAGGGCAGCGATGACCTGGTCGAGGCCGTCAACACCGCGCTGGAGGAACTCCGCAGCGAAGGAACGCTGACTGAGATCTCCGAGAAGTACTTCGGCGAAGACGTCAGCGCCGAGTAACCATCACGACGACGGCGGGCACCGGCTGCGGCAGGTGCTCGCCGTTTGCGTGTGCATGCTCCACGAAGAAACCACTGGGATAGCGTAGGAACTTATGGACATTGACTGGGACCTGGCCCTGACATCCTTCTGGCCTCTGGTTCAGGGCGGCCTCACCGGAACCATTCCCCTGTCTCTGGCATCCATGGCCTTCGGTCTGGTTCTTGCGCTTCTGGTGGCCCTCATGCGCCTCAGTGGGAACCGTCTGGTCTCATGGATCGGACGTGCCTATGTTTCGGTGATCCGCGGTACTCCCCTGCTGGTCCAACTGTTCGTTATTTTCTACGGGTTGCCTTCCATTGGGCTCACCATCGATCCGTGGCCGAGCGCCATTATCGCGTTCTCGCTCAACGTCGGCGGCTACGCGGCGGAGATTATCCGGGCCGCCATCCTCTCGGTCCCCCGGGGCCAGTGGGAAGCCGGGCACACGATCGGCATGTCCCGCACCCTGACCCTGCGGCGCATCATCCTGCCGCAGGCCGCGCGGGTGTCGGTGCCGCCGCTCTCGAACACGTTCATTTCGCTGGTGAAGGACAGCTCGCTCGCGTCACTGATTCTCGTGACCGAGATGTTCCGCCAGGCCCAGGAAATAGCCGCGTTCAGCCAGCAGTTCATGCTGCTCTATATCGAGGCTGCGGCGATTTACTGGGTCATCTGCCTTGTCCTTTCCGCAGGGCAGTCCCGACTGGAGAAGAGGCTGGACCGCTATGTCGCGCACTAACGGTGAACTGGTGTTGCAGGTCGAGGGGCTGCGGAAGTCCTTCGGGGATAACGAGGTGCTCCGCTCGATTGACCTGTCCGTCCCCTCCGGCGGCGTCGTCGCCCTGGTGGGCCCTTCCGGATCGGGCAAGACGACCGTGCTCCGCTCTCTCAACGGTCTGGAAATTCCCGACGGCGGCCGCATCACCTTCAATGGCGGCCCTGCCGTGGACTTCGGCGGCGGTGTACCCAAGCGGCAGATCGCCGCGCTGCGCGACCGCAGCGCCATGGTGTTCCAGCATTACAACCTTTTCCCGCACATGACGGTCCTTGAGAACGTGATTGAGGGTCCGGTGCAGGTACAGCGCCGATCAAGAGCGGACGCCGTCAGCGACGCCGAGGCGCTGCTGGCCCGCGTGGGGCTCGCGGAGAAGAAAGACCAGTACCCGCACGAGCTGTCCGGCGGTCAGCAGCAGCGCGTCGGGATCGTCCGTGCACTGGCCCTGAAGCCGACGCTGCTCCTGTTCGATGAGCCGACGTCGGCCCTGGACCCCGAGCTGGTGGGCGAGGTGCTCTCCGTCATCAAGGAGCTCGCCGACGAGGACTGGACCATGGTGCTGGTCACCCACGAACTCGCCTTCGCCCGCGAGGTCGCTACCGAGGTGGTCTTCATGGACGGCGGCGTCGTGGTGGAGCATGGTCCGCCCGAGAAGGTGTTGCGGAACCCCACCGAGGAGCGCACCCGGCGGTTCGTGCACCGCTTGTTGCACCCCTTCTAGGCAGGGCCTACCTCTCAGAGGCTAGTGGCCGTCGTCGTCGTGTTTGGGATATCCCACCGGACCCGGTGCCTCAGTGGGATTGTCCGGACAATCCCACTGAACCAGCGGGTTCAGTGGGACAGTTCGGACGGAACAACCCGCACGCCGCGGGCTATTGGGGCTGCAGCCGGGCGACCAGCTCCCCGCGGCTCGTCACACCCGTCTTCGCAAACACAGACTTCAGGTGATCCTGCACGGTGTTCGGTGTCACCGAGAGGTGCCGGGCGATGTGCCGGGTCGGCGCTCCAGCGAGTACCTCATGGCAGATCGCCCGTTCCCGCGCGGACAATCCGTAGGCAGAGAACAGCAGTCTGGTGAGCTGTGCACCGGCTGCGGGGTTGATTGTCACCGCGATCTGCTCGTCGTCTCCGCCGGTGAGGGGGCTGGCCTCCATCAGGGCCCACTGACCGTGGCCGTCGCGAATAGTCGCGCGGAAGCCGGTCGAGGAGTTGCCCCGAAGTCCCTGCACCATGATGTGCAGCATCGTCTCGAAGCGGTGGGGTGCGAACTCGTCGAGCGTCTCCTGCCACTGCCGGGCTCCCGGGGTGGCCGAACGCACCTCGCCGGACGAGCCGAGGACAACGATCGCCGGTTGCGACCCCCCTCGATGGGCTGAGAGTTCGGTGCGTACCGCGAGCCTGGTTGCGGCAGCGACCGAGGGCGCAATCTGGGTCAGGTACTCAACCTCGCGGTCGCTGAAGTCCGTCCCTGTGCGCACCATGCCCGCGGCACCCCAGCAGGACCCGTCGGCGCTGAAAAGGATCCGCAGTTCCTGAGTGACCCCGAGCGGTTTCCACACGTTCCGGTACCTGACGCTCCGCTCCTGATCCTGCCGCGGCACGTCGGACAGCCGGGCGAGCGGCTTCCGGCTCCGTGCCATGGCGGCAAAGGTGTTGAGCTCATCCGGCGAGTATTCGGCATCGGCGAGCAGCGGCTCATAGGCGGGCGGCAGGCGAGTTTCGCCGCTGACCATCGCGCTGATGACAAGGGTTTCAGGATCGATGGTGGCCCAACAGGTCAGCTCTGCGCCGACGTCGCGCCCTGTCAACTGGATTGCCGCGGCGTGCAGGTCATTGACGCCGAGTCCAGAGGCAGCCAGCGCTGCGATATCCCTGCGGGCCCGGCGGGCTCTCTCTTCCCACACGCCTTTAGTCTGGCACTCATCTGCTGACCGGTCACCCCCAACAATCTGGGATATGGTCACGCGAGAGCCGAGCCTACCGTTGCTGGCATGAGCTACTCAGTGCAACATCTTCAACCGGGTGACGGCCTCGAACTGCGTGCGCCGGATGCCACCCTCACGCTGAAAGTCGATGCCGACCATACGGAAGGCGCCTACGAGGTCTTTGAGGTCGATGCCCCTCGCGAGGAGCCAACTCCGCCTCACCGGACAGGCTGGGCCAAGACCTACTATGTGCTGCAGGGCCGGATCGTGGTTCAGGTCGACGGCGAAGGCTTTGACCTGTGCCCCGGTTCCTCCATCGCGATTCCGCCTAGCGCCCTGCACACCTTCACGGTCCTGACACCCTCGGCCACGTTCCTCGTGTTCAGCCAGACGGCAGCGATGGGCAAGTTTCATGCCGACATGGCTTCCTCGGTACCGCTCGGACGCTCTGTGCAGGACGTCGAGCCGGAGATCCGGCAGGTGCTGGACCGGCATGGGGTGACCGTGGAATGGACGGGGGTGCCGGAATGATCACCGTCGCGTGGGTCTTCGCTTCGATCGCTGCCGCTCTGCACGTCCTCGTCTTCGTGTGGGAAGCCCTGATCTTCCCCAGGCCCGCAGTGCATCAGCGGATCTTCTCCACTCCTACCCAGGACGTCCCCGCCGTTCGTCTGTGGGCGTTCGGTGTGGGGTTCTACAACCTGTTCCTCGGGCTGGGCGCGTTCACCGGGGTAGCCGCCTGGATGGCAGGGAACGAAACAGTTGGTCGGACGCTGGTCGTCTACACGTGTTGGTTCATGTTCCTGTCGGGCCTGGTACTCGTGATCGCTGACCGCATGGCGATGGGGCGTCCGCGCGGGAACGGGATTGGAGGAGCGATCGGCCAGGGATTTCCCCCGCTCGTGGCGCTTGTGGCTGTTGCCGTCGCGTAGGAATCTGGACCGAAGATCCCACTGAACCCGGTGGTTCAGTGGGATTGTCCGGACAATCCCACTGAAACGAGGCATTCAGTGGGATGGACGGACCGTTCCCGGAGGTGGCTAGAGCAGACCCTTCGTGTGCCACACCGTCTTGGTCTCCGTGAAGAAGGTGATGCGGTCCAGGGAGGGTGCACCGGCGTCGGGCCCCTGCTCCGGGGGAAGCACGCGCTTCAGGGTGTCCGCGGCAGCGATCTGCAGGTCCACCCAGTCCAGCTCGCCGGCGCCGAGGAGGTCCAGCGCGTTGACGTCCGCGTGCGCTGCGAGCCACGGCGCGATCTCCGCCGGTGACCCGCTCAGGATGTTCACGACGCCTGCCGGCACGTCACTGGTCGCGAAGACCTCGCCGAGGCTCAGCGCCGCGAGCGGCGAACGCTCCGAAGGAATAACGACGACGGTGTTCCCGCTCACGAGGACCGGCGCCACAGCGCGGACAAAGCCGAGCAGTGAACCAGGCGCGCCCGCAGCCTGCGGCGCGATGACGGCGACGACGCCGGTGGGTTCCGGCACGGACAGGTTGAAGAACGGGCCCGACACGGCGTTGCCGTTCCCTGCGACCTGCACGTACTTGTCGGCCCAGCCGGCGTACCAGACCCAGAGGTCGATGGCCTCGTCGACCTGCGCGGTTGCCGTCGACAGGGAAACGCCCTCGAACGCGGCGATCTCCTCGGCGAACTGCGCCCGGCGGCCGTCAAGAATCTCGGCAATCCGGTACAGCACCTGCCCGCGGTTATACCCGGTGGTGCCGGACCAGCCGCTGACGGCGCCGCGGGCGGCCACGACGGCGTCGCGGGCGTCCTTCCGGGAGGCCTTCGCGGCGTTGACTGAACTCACCGAAAAGCTCCCCTTCGTGGTCGCAACCTCGTACACGCGCCCGGATTCGCTCCGGATGAACTTGCCGCCGACGTACAGCTTGTAGGTCTTGGGGACAGCCAGGCGGCTCATCGAGCACCTCCGGTAACAGCAGCGCGGGTAGGGGCAGACGGCGCGAGGTACGCGTGGAGGCCCTGCTTGCCGCCCTCGCGGCCGTAGCCGGATTCCTTGTACCCGCCGAACGGCGAGGCCGGATCAAACTTGTTGAACGTGTTGGCCCAGACGACGCCGGCACGCAGCTTGTCCGCCACGGCCAGGATGCGGCTGCCCTTGTCGGTCCAAATGCCCGCGGACAGGCCGTATGGCGTGTTGTTGGCCTTGGCGATCGCCTCGGCCGGTGTGCGGAACGTCAGCACGGACAGGACGGGGCCGAAGATCTCGTCCCTGGCGATCCGGTGGCTGGTGGACACGTTGGTGAAGATGGTCGGCGGGAACCAGAAACCTTCCGACGGCAGGTTGCACGCGGGGCTCCAGCGTTCGGCGCCCTCCTGCTCGCCGATGTCGGAAAGCTCCTTCATCCGGCCCAGCTGCGACGCGGAGTTGATGGCGCCGACGTCGGTGTTCTTGTCGAGCGGATCGCCCACACGCAGGGTGGCGAGGCGGGCTTTGAGCCGGTCCACGACGTCGTCGTGAATGGACTCCTGCACGAGCAGGCGTGAGCCGGCACAGCAGACCTGGCCCTGGTTGAAGAAGATGCCGTTGACGATTCCCTCGACGGCCTGATCGATCGGGGCGTCGTCGAACACGATGTTCGCGCCTTTGCCGCCCAGCTCGAGCGTGAGCTTCTTCGACGTGCCGGCGGTTGAGCGGGCGATTTCCCGGCCCACCGCCGTCGAGCCCGTGAAGGCTACCTTATTGACGTCCGGGTGGTTGACCAACGCGGAGCCGGTGGAACCTGCGCCGGTGACGATGTTGACGACGCCGGCCGGCAGGTCCGCCTGCTGCAGGATCTCGGCGAAGAGCAGCGCGGTCAGCGGGGTGGTTTCGGCGGGCTTGAGCACCACGGTGTTGCCGGCGGCGAGCGCGGGTGCGATCTTCCACGCGAGCATCAGCAGCGGGAAGTTCCACGGGATCACCTGGGCAGCGACGCCGAGCGAACGCGGGTTCGGGCCCATCCCGGCGTACTCGAGCTTGTCGGCCCAGCCGGCGTAGTAGAAGAACCAGGCGGCGACCAGAGGGATGTCGACGTCGCGGCTTTCCTTGATGGGCTTGCCGTTGTCGAGGCTCTCGGCGACAGCGAGTTCGCGGGCGCGTTCCTGCACCAGGCGGGCGATGCGGAAGAGGTACTTGCCGCGGTCCGCACCGGACATGCGTGACCACGTCTTTTCATAGGCACGTCGGGCGGCGGCGACGGCGGTGTCCACATCCTGCTCGTTGGCGCAGGACACGGTGGCGATGTGCTTCTCGGTGGCCGGGGAGATGGTGGTAAAGGACTCCCCGTTGCCGGAGACGAAACCACCGTTGATGAACAGGCCGTATTCGTCTTTGAGGTTGAGGATCGCGGCCGACTCGGGCGCGGGGGCGTAGTCGAGGAAAGTCATGGCTGGTCCTTCAGTCGATCGTGACGTAGGCCGGGCCGGAGTAGCGGCCGCTGGTGAGCTTCTGGCGCTGCAGGAGCACGTCGTTGAGGAGGCTTGAGGCGCCGAAGCGGAACAGGTCCGGCTGCAGCCACTCCTCCCCCACAGTCTCCGCGACCGTGACCAAGTACTTGATGGCGTCCTTGGAAGCACGGATGCCGCCGGCGGGCTTCACGCCGATCTTTTCGCCCGTGAGGCGGTGCCAGTCGCGGACGACCTCGAGCATGGACAGCGTGACGGGCAGCGTGGCGGCCGGGGTCACCTTGCCGGTGGACGTCTTGATGAAGTCACCGCCGGCGAGAATGCCCAACCAGGAGGCTCGCCGCACGTTGTCGTAGGTGTTCAGCTCGCCGGTTTCGAGGATGACCTTGAGGTGGGCGTACGTGCCGTCGGGGCGCTTGCACGCTTCCTTGACGGCGACGATCTCGTCGAACACCTGGCCGTAGCGGCCGGAGAGGAACGCGCCGCGGTCGATGACCATGTCGATCTCGTCGGCTCCGGCAGCGACGGCGTCGGACGTGTCGGAGAGCTTCACGGAGCGGGACGCGCGGCCGCTGGGGAAGGCGGTTGCCACGGCTGCGACGTTGATGCGGTTGGGGGCGCCGTCGTCGTGCGCTGCTCCGAGCGCTTCCACGGCGTGCGGCACCATGTCCCCGTAAACGCAGACGGCGGCGACGCGCGGGGTGGACATGTCGTCCGGGTCAGGGACCAGGGCCTTGGCCACCAGGGACTTCACCTTGCCCGGTGTATCGGCGCCCTCAAGTGTGGTGAGGTCGGTGAGCCGGATGATGGTGTCCAGCGCCCAGGCCTTGGAAGTGGTCTTGATCGAGCGGGTCCCGAGGGCTGCGGTGCGGGCTTCAAGGCCCACGGCATCGACGCCCGGAATGCCTTCGAGGTAGCGGCGCAGGCTGCGTTCGGTGAGGTCGCCACCGATCACGTCCAGGGCCCTCGACGCCGGTGCAACAGTGGTTCCGGCGCGCGTGGTTTCCATGGTCACATGTTCTCCATACTTCTGTTCGCTGCCATGCCGGAACGGTTCCCGCCGCACCCGTTGATCGGTGTGGTTGCCGGGGGTATCGATAGCGTCGGGACAGGTGATCGGACCCGCATGGACGCTACGACTTTACCACCGGGTAACGACGGCGGCAGCGGTCTCTGCGAGCTACGCGCACCTGAGACTCGACGGTGTTAGGGAGATCAGCACCTTCACCGGCGCCGTATAGCTTGTAGTTTGAGTCCCGTACGGGGAAAGCCAGTTGCCGGATTGCGCCTGCACTCGAAATTGCACCGCCGAGTTTCCGCCCAACGCAAGTATCCCCTCGTCGAACGAGCTTCTGAACACTGAAAACTCTTTCGCGGACACAGCCGTCATATTGTTCCATACGGACCACGCGGCGTTGCCGGATCTCCACGTAACAGTGAAGGTTGGTGTAACTGGCAGGCTCTGGTACGTCCACTTCAGCCTGACCCCGTTCGTGACGTTCTCACAGGTGACTCCAGGCGCAGGTAGCGAGCCGGCGCCGGATAGAACATGCGCTGTCGCTCCATCCGTGAACTGCGCCCACGCTGGGGATCCTGCGTTGAACGCTCCACCGGCAAGAACCAGTCCTGCGCTGACTGCCATGCTCGTCGCTCTCCATAGCTCGCGCTTGCGTCGACGTGGTGCCTGTCGCAATGCCCGGCGTCCTGATCTCGGCGTTGAATGGTCCGCGCCGTCACTCTCATCGTCACCCGCGCGAGCCCGTGAAGCGAACGCGACATACAGCAAGTACGCCGTGAGCAGACCGCCGAGGAACAGCGCCACGGGACTGCTGAGCCAGGCCACGGCATACCCAAGAAGTGGCGCAGACCAGAAGACCCGGTCCACTTCCGTGACGGCATAAGTTTCGGCGTCGACGACGTCGTTCGCGTCGCCCTTCAGAGTCAACGCTGTAAACCCGTCGGCAGAACCGACGGCGGCGACACGGTGAGTGATGCGAACGCCCGCTGCGTTCCCGGTGCTGACGATGTCACCCACACGGATGTCGTCCGCGTCCACCAGAACGCTTAGCGCGAGTCCACCGGTAGGAATAGTTGGCTCCATCGAGCCGGACTTGAACATCAGGGGCTTCACCCCGAAGAGCACGCCGGCCAACGCAGCCAGCAGGCACAGCGAGCCGAGGACCGCGCCGACGGTCAAGAGGGCTTCCTGCAACTTCGAGGTACGCCGCACGTTACGGCGCCTGGTCAGCAACGAAGGTGAAGAGAGCTTCCGCCGTTGTGCCTTGAAGCTCATTTGCTGCATTACCCGGCAACGTCACCTGAATGCATAACTGCTCTGAGGACGTGGGTCCCAGTGGCCTGTCAACGCTCAGCAGTTCAGCGGCATCGAAAGTCGTTGAACTCGCAGCCAGCAGCTTCCCTACGCAGGTCGTGCCGTTCGTACTCAGCTGCCCGGTGGCGTCAGTCTCATACACTGCAACCGTCAGCGCGGAGAGCAAGGCGGATGTCGCTCCACCCGCAGTGATGTTGTAGGTGAAGGGAAGAGTGCCGGTATTCGACACACCGACGATCGCCGCCTTCTGGACCGCAGGGTACATATTCGTCATGGAGAGGGAAGTCAGGTCGACGGCGTCATCAGGATCGCCGTTGAGCGTCAGGTCCAGCTTCCCGGCGCTGAAGGTCGCCGTGGCAGTCGCTTCATCGGTCCAGGCCGCAAGAGTTCCGACTGCGCCGAGCCCAGCCACCATGCCGAGCGACAAAAGAGCGCGGAGGCGGACTCCTGCGGTCCGTGTTGAGCGCGTCGCGTTGGCTGAATTATGCCGGCCCATGGCCACCTTCTTCTTTGGTGTTCTTCTTCTTACGGCTGGATGCCACCGCGAGTAAACCGCCGGTTGTGAGCGCTGCTCCCGATACTGCCCACCACAGAGCGGTGAAGCCTGTGTCCGGAAGCATCCCGAACGGCTCACCGGGATGTGCTTCGGGTTGTCCCCCGGGCAACCCGGGCGTTGCCGGAACCTGTCGATCCGGGCTTGGTGAGGGCGAGACAGGACTATCGCTGTCTTGACCACCTCCGCCGGGGATCGACTGCGTCAGTCGCACGTCGAACGCCATGGGTTGGTTCAGGTTCTGGGTGCTGTTGCCGGCCGCCGCATCAAGGCCAACTGTGACTGTGACCTTTCGGCTGTCCTGCGGGTCCATACTGTCGACTCCGAGCAGCACGCGGTCGGTTTCACCGCCGGACGCTGCGGGCGAGTCGTCCATCGCTGCGCGAACCCTTAGTTGGTACGCGTCCTCCCCAGCCGCCGGCAAGTCCGCAACCAGTGCGACTTTCAGGTCAGCCGGGTCTGGGCTTGAGTTACGCACCCAGAAACTCGCCGAAGTTTCGTCCCCAGGCACGAGCACCGGTGTTTCGTCGAAGATTGGGCCCGTCAGTTCGGTGTCCCATTCCTTCCCATCGAGACTGAACAACAAGGGATCCGCCGCAACTGCCGGCATGGCGCCAACGCCGACAAGTCCGGCGGAGAGAACAGCCGCTGCCCACAGTCGATTCCTCATTGGACGTCACCCGCAACGGATTCGGCCGATCTGCGTGACCGCGCACCTTCGATCAGGGCGCTGCCGAACATGAAGGCCGTATAGCCGAGCAATAGGACGACAGCGCCACCCACTGCCCAGATACGCTGCTCGCCGGTCAGCCATCCGTTGACATATCCGACCAGCGGCAGCGTGTACCAGACGACGCCGCGAATCTGCTCCGGCCGTACCTGTTCCTCGTCCGGTGAAGGGCTGGCGTCGCCCTGCGTAGTCAAGGTGATGCCATCGCTGCTCGAGGTACGGGCAATGATGCGGTGCGTAACGACTGCCGGTTCGCCGGAACGGATCTGGTAGGTGATTGCCTCGCCTATACGCAGTTCCTCGGGGTTGGCTTCTCTGGTGACAATGAGACTCCCGGGCGGCATGCCCGGCCGCATCGACCCCGTGAGGACGGTATAGGAGCCGGAGCCGAACAGCTGCGGAATAACGACCATCACCGTGACAAGACCGAGAACCGCCAGAAGGCACAGCCAGGAGAGAACCTGGCCCACCCACGACAGCACACCGGACTTCTCCGGTGCGTTGTCGTGCCTGACGTGCCTCATTGGGCTTGGTCTCCTCTGAAGGTGAAGGTTGCGGTAACTGCCCCCTGGGACGCGCTCAGCGGTGCATCATCAGCCAGTGACACTGTTAGGCACAGCCTGGCGGACGACGACGGTGCAAGTTGCGTCCCGGTATAGCTCGCTGCTGCAAGTGGTCCCTGATAAAGCGTGGCGACGTTCCCGGTGCTCCCGTCCCCACACGCGGTGTCGTTCGTGACGATGAGCGAGAGTCCAGCTTCAAGGTCCCTGTCCGCGGCCGTCGAAGTGGCAGTGGCAACTCCTGCGAGCCGGTACACCAGATCCGTCGACCCGCCGTTGGAGATAGTCAGCGGAGCGCTCACCTCGTGTCCGGGTGCGAGGTTGCTGGCACTCAGTGCGGTGAAGACGTAGTTCTCGGGCTGGCCGCCCGCGAGCAGTTCGAGGTTACCGGTGCTGACCGTTCCCGGGTTGATGGAAGCTTCATCGCGCCATAGGGCACGCGCGGTGCCCGTTGTCGCGAGGACGACGAGCACCACTGTTCCGGCTAATGCCAGCCACAACCTGTTTTTCATTACCCCGCCGGTTCGTTTCCGCCGTCTGGTGCCGAAGGGCGCGTAATCAGGAAGCAGTCTGAGTCAGAACCAACTCCGCGCCGGCGAGATCGATGGTGCCGTTCTGGCCAGCCTCTGAGTCGACGGGAAAATCGACCGTAACAGTGACATTGAAGTCGTAGGTGGCGGCCTCGGTGAAGGTCAAGTCGGCCCCGTTCACTCCGAGGCCCGCACCAGCCCCGTCGGCCACAATGCTGACCGTCGTGCCCGCCGGAAGAGTTGCCTGATCTATGCCTGCCAGGCTGAGGCTGCCCTTGATGTTGTCACCTTCGGCAACGACGTCGACGTTGTAGACGGCAGTTAGTGTGTCACCGGGAACGATGTCCGGAGTGGCCGTCTCAATTGCTCCCTCGGTCGAAGGATCGTCACCAACGATCGTGTCTCCGCCGTCGTAGGACCAGCCCTGCGTCGAGACTGCGTCGAGCGTGAGGACACCCGTTGACACGTTGCCTGCGTTGAGGCTTGCGCTGTCCGTCCAGACTGCATAGGTTCCGGCACCGCCGAGGAGGAGTGCGCCGGCCGCAGCGGCCGCAAGCGTGCCCTTAGTTACTTTGTTCATAACGAGACCTTCTCTGAATTCTGTCGGCCCCGTCCCATACGTTGGCCCCGATAAGCCCCACTGTATGAACGAAAGTTCAAGGGAAACCGGTGGTTACTCTCATGTTTCCCAAAGTTTCTATATCGCTGTAAATACTAAAAGGGTGACAGGCGGCGTCCTGAGCCGCGGTGCCGAATTCCCCACCTTCTACCCGGCGGCCCCCAGTACGACGGCGTGTCCCCGGCGACACGCCGCACACGCGCCTAGAACCCGGGGAAACCAGCCCGCGCAAGGACGCACAAACAAAGCCCTAGGCCGCGAACACCGCATCAACGACGTTCTGCGCCCACTCGAGGATCGCGGCGTCGGCGAGGTCCCGCCCACCGATGGACGACGTCTTCGGCTTCGGAATCAGCGCCGCGTTCATCGCGGGCTTCACCGATGCACCCGGGTACATCCGCTTCAGGCGCATCTCCTTCGACTCCGGCAGGTTGGCCGGCGCGAACTTGATGAAGTTGCCCTGCATCGCGACGTCGGTCAGCCCCACAGCCCGAGCACGCACCCGGAACCGAGCAACAGACACCAGGTTCACCACGGGAGCGGGCAGGTCGCCGTACCGATCGCGAAGCTCCTCCACCACCTCGTCGATCGCACCATCGGTCGAGGCAGACGCCAGCTTCCGGTATGCCTCGAGCCGCAACCGCTCCCCCGGCACGTAGTCGTGGGGCAGGTGTGCGTTGACGGGCAGCTCGATCTTCATCTCTGCGGCCTTCTCCTCGGCCTCGCCGCGGAAGTTCGCCACGGCCTCGCCGACCAGCCGTATATAGAGGTCGAAGCCCACACCGGCGATGTGCCCGGACTGCTCACCGCCCAGCAGGTTGCCCGCACCGCGGATCTCAAGGTCCTTCATGGCCAACTGCATACCGGCGCCGAGCTCGTTATGCGACGCGACGGCCTTCAACCGCTCCAGCGCCACCTCACCCAGCGGCTTCTCCGACGGGTACAGAAAATACGCGTACGCCCGCTCGCGCCCACGCCCCACACGGCCGCGCAGCTGGTGCAGCTGCGACAGGCCGTAGTTGTCGGCGCGGTCGACGATCAGCGTGTTCGCGTTCGAGATGTCCAGGCCGGTCTCAATAATCGTCGTACATACCAGCACGTCGAACTTTTTCTCCCAGAAGTCCACGATGATCTGCTCCAGCCGCGACTCGCTCATCTGCCCATGCGCGACGGCGACGCGCGCCTCCGGCACCAGCTGCTGCAGGTGCGAGGCCGTCCGGTCGATCGACGACACCCGGTTGTGCACGAAGAACACCTGTCCCTCGCGCATGAGCTCGCGCCGGATCGCCGCCGAGGTCTGCTTGTCCGTGTACGGGCCAACATACGTCAGTACGGGGTGCCGCTCCTCCGGCGGTGTCGCCAGCGTCGACGTCTCGCGGATCCCGGTCAGCGACATCTCGAGCGTTCGCGGAATCGGCGTCGCGCTCATGGCGAGCACGTCCACGTTGGTGCGCATCTTCTTCAGCGCTTCCTTGTGCTCGACGCCGAACCGCTGCTCCTCGTCCACGATCACGAGGCCGAGGTCCTTGAACTGCACCTCGGTGGAGAGCAACCGGTGCGTACCGATGACGACGTCGACGCTTCCGTTCTTGAGTCCCTCCACCGTTTCCTTGGACTCCTTGGAGGTCTGGAACCGGGACAGCGCACGGATGCGCACCGGGAACCCGGAGAACCGCTCGGAGAACGTCTCGAAGTGCTGCTGCACCAGCAGCGTGGTCGGCACGAGCACGGCCACCTGCTTCCCGTCCTGCACCGCCTTGAACGCGGCACGGACGGCGATCTCGGTCTTGCCGTAGCCCACGTCGCCGGAGACCAGACGGTCCATCGGGACTTCGCGCTCCATGTCGGCCTTGACCTCGTTGATCGTGGTCAGCTGGTCCGGCGTCTCGATGTACGGGAACGCCTCCTCAAGCTCCCGCTGCCACGGCGTGTCCGGCGCAAACGCGTGCCCGCGGGACGCCATCCGCGCCGAGTACAGCCGAATCAGCTCCCCGGCGATTTCCTTAACGGCCTTGCGCGCCTGGCTCTTGGTCTTCGCCCAGTCCGAACCGCCCATCTTCGAGAGCGCAGGCGTATCGCCGCCGACGTAACGAGTCACCTGGTCCAGCTGGTCCGTCGGCACGAACAGCCGGTCTCCCGGCGCCCCCCGCTTGGACGGCGCATACTCCAGCACCAGGTATTCGCGGATGGTCTTTGTAGGTCCCGCGCCCGTCGACCGCTGAATCAGCTCCACGAACCGCGCCACACCGTGCTGCTCGTGCACCACGAAGTCGCCTTCGCGCAGCTGCAAGGGGTCGACGGCGTTTCGACGCTTCGAGGGCATCTTCCGCATGTCGCGGGTGCCCGAAGCCGTGGTGCGGCCCAGCAGGTCGGCCTCGGTCAGCAAACCGAGCTTCAGCCCGTCGAGCACGAAACCGCGGCCCTCGCACCCGGTGGTGATCTCGATGATTCCTGGTTGCGGCGCGCCGTCGAGGGACTCGACGCGCGACGCCGGGATGTCGGCATCGTGGAACAGCTCGGCCAGGCGCTGAGCCGGACCGGGACCCTCGGTGGCGACGACGACGCGCCACTGGTCACGCACGCGCCCGCCGATGAATTCCATCATCTCGGCGACGTCGCCCTGGTACCCGCGCGGTTCGCGGGCGGCAACGGTGAAACTGTCGACGTCGGTCAGCAGGTCATCGGAGCCGAAGGACGTGATCGCCCACCACGCAACATCGTTCGCGAGCGCCGACGACCGCGTGTCGGTCAGGGACCGGAAGCTCGCTGCCTCCAGATCCGAGCCCAACTGTCCGCTCAGATCAACGGGCGCCGCACCGCCGTCGGACGCTGTAGCCCACGCAGCCTGGAGGAATTCCTCGTTGGTCGTCTCGAGGTCATGGGCGCGCGCACGCACCTTTTCCGGCTCGACGACGACGGCGATCGACCCGGCGGGCAGCTCGCCGACAAACGGCACCATGGCGTCGACCAGCACCGGCGCAAGGGACTCCATGCCCTCGACAGCAATCCCGCCGGCGATCTTCTCCAGCATCCCGGCCGCCGCGGGCAGCTGATCCTTCAGCTTCGCCGCACGGGACATGACCGACGGCGTAATCAGCAGCTCACGGCACGGCGGCGCATACAGTTCGGTCGGAGCACCCCGGTCACCGTCGGTGGGCAGCGAGCGCTGGTCGGCAACGGCGAACCAGCGCATCTGGTCAACCTCGTCGCCGAAGAACTCAACGCGGATCGGGTGGTCCTCGGTGGGCGGGAAGACGTCGATGATGCCGCCGCGGACCGCGAATTCACCGCGGTGCGTCACCATGTCCACCCGCGAGTACGCGGCGTCGGCGAGCGCGCGGACGACCTCATCGAACTCGCGCTCCTCGCCTACCTTCAACGCAACCGGTTCCAGCTGGCCCAGACCCGCGACCAGCGGCTGCACGACGGCGCGGATCGGTGCGGTGATAACCCGCACCGGGTCATCCCCCGGGTGTGCGAGCCGCCGCAGGACCGACAGACGCCGGCCCACCGTGTCGGAGCGGGGCGAAAGCCGCTCATGCGGCAGGGTTTCCCAGCTCGGGAACTCTTCGATCGACGACGCCGGCAGGTAGCTGCGCAGCGCAGCTGCAAGATCCTCAGCCTCCCGCCCGGTGGCGGTGACCGCTACGACCACCGCCTGCGGCACGCCGCTGCCGCCGTCGTCGGCTGCTGTCGCGAGGCCGTCCACCATTTCAGCCAGCAGTGCGGCGCGCAGCCCGGTGGGGGCGCCGATCTGGAGGTCTGTGCTGCGGTCAGCGACGGAACGGGATGCGTTGGTGCGCACGCGGGCGAAGGTGGGGTCCTCCTGCAGGGCAGCGCGGAGGCCGTTGAGGGTGGGTCCGTTGGGGGCCATGACAATCCTTCGCCGGATTTGGAACAACACGGGACGTAGACAACACGAAAGCCCGAAATTCGCGAAGAATCCCGGGAGTCGGCGTTAACCTTACCGCGCAGCGCCGATCGGTGCCCGATGGCTGAATCCTCAGGCTCGCCTAGGATGGACGAGGACTAAAACTCTCAAACCCCGGAGGATTTGTGGCACTCAGCGCCTCGACCACCCTGCCCTACGACGTCGCAACGGTGACCAGTGTTTTCACCGACGAAGCGTTCCTCAAGCACACCAGTGAGCACGTGGGAGGCGAACTGAAGTCCCTCACGGTCGACGGCGACACCTCCGCCGCCTTCACGCTCACCGCGGTGCGCACCCTGCCCACCACCCGGCTGCCTGATTTCGCGCGGAAGTTCGTCGGCGAAAGCCTCACGGTGACGCAGACCGAGAACTGGACCGCTCCGCTGGCCGACGGCTCCCGCGAGGCCAAGCTGTCCATCACCATCGCGGGCGTCCCGGTCTCGGCCGACGCTGTTCAGCGCCTGATTGCCGAAGGCACCTCCACCCGTGTGGACGTCGAGGGCAATGTCAGTTCTTCCATCCCGTTCATGGGTGCCAAGATTGCCGACGCAGCCGAGCCGATGATCGGCAAGGCCCTGAACCTTCAGGCGACCCAGGCGAAGAACTGGCTGGAGAACCGCTGATGGACCTGCCCACACCGCTATCCATCGTTCTGATCGTTGCCGGGATCTGGACGCTCATCGTGTGGCCGCCCTTCCTACGCCGCGTCTTCAAGGACCCCCGCTCGCGTGATGAGAACGGTGCAGCCACCCGCTTCCTGAAGGTTCACTTCATGCTGGTGAGCACGTCGATGATTCTCGGTGCAGCAACCCTGGTAATCGGCATCCGCACCCTCGTGGCCTAGCCATATCCCGGCGCATCGGCAAGCCCGCCTGTTAGGGTAGGTAGCCGGTGTGCCGGGAAGTCTGGTCGGCAGTGTTTTGCCCTGCCCGCTTAAGGAGGCCTACGTGTCGAGTCACCAGCCCAGGAACGTCCTTGGACGGTCCAGCTACCCCGAATACCTGCGGATCGGCGAGATACTCCGCAAGGAGACCGTCGGCGGAATACTCCTGATCATCGCCGCAGCTCTGGCGCTCATCTGGGCCAACTCCCCCTTCTCGGACAGCTACTTCGCGCTGCGAGATTTCGAGTTCGGCTACGAGCCCTGGCACCTCAAGCTCTCGGTCGGGCACTGGGCAGCAGACGGCCTGCTCGCAATCTTCTTCTTCCTCGTCGGCCTTGAACTCAAGCGGGAGTTCGTCGCCGGCGACCTCCGAAGTCCCGCCCGCGCGATCGTCCCGGTGGCCGCTGCCGCCGGTGGCGTAATTGTCCCCGCCCTGTTCTACGTTCTGGTCAACCTCAGCTCTCCCGACACTTTGCGGGGCTGGGCCATCCCTACGGCCACTGACATCGCTTTCGCGGTTGCCGTGCTGGCCGTCATCAGCTCGCACCTGCCGAGTGCACTGCGGATCTTCCTGCTGACCCTGGCCGTGGTGGATGACCTGATTGCCATTGCCATCATCGCGTTCTTCTACACCGAGGAAGTCGAATTCACCTCCCTGCTGCTGACCCTGATTCCTCTCGCGCTCTTTGCCTTCCTCGCGCAAAAGAACCCGAAGTTCTTCGGTCGCAGGACCCCCGCAGCGTGGGTGATCCTCCTGCCGATCGGGATGGTCGCCTGGGCACTGATGCATGCTTCCGGCGTCCACGCGACGGTGGCCGGCGTTCTGCTCGGTTTCATGGTTCCTGTGCTGCGCAAGGGCAGGGACGGCAAGGTAATCCCGCCGGAGGAGGGCAAGCCCGGCCTCGCGGAGACCTTTGAGCACCGCTTCCGTCCGCTGTCCGCGGGTATCGCAGTGCCGATCTTCGCGTTCTTCTCAGCCGGTGTGGCGATCGGCGGCATGGAGGGACTCGTTTCGGCGTTCACCGATCCGGTCACCGTCGGCATTGTGGTGGGCCTTGTCCTCGGCAAGCCCATCGGCATTCTGCTGACCACCTTCGTGATCACCAAAACCACCAAGGCAACGCTCGATCCAGACCTGCGCTGGGTGGACCTTCTCGGCGTCGGACTCCTGGCCGGTGTCGGATTCACCGTGTCGCTCCTGGTCAACGACCTGAGCTTCGGGCAGGGTTCCGAGCACAATGACCATGCCAAGGTCGCGATCCTCGTGGCGTCCCTCCTGGCCGCCCTGCTGGCCACGGTGCTCCTGCGCAGCCGCAACAAGCGCTACCGCAGGATTGAGGAAGCCGAAAAGGTCGACGCCGACAACGACGGCATCCCCGACCTCTTCGAGGATGAGAACCGCCGCTAATCACTGCGTGAACACCCCGGAATTACCCGGGGTGTTCGTCTGTGCTCCTGTTTCGGGTTGCCCGGTGTTCACGCACGTTCGGGACCGTGGGACGGGAGATCGAGCGATCTCCCGAGGCAACCAGGGAGACCCCGCTCATGGCGCTCACGACCGAGCTTTATCCGACCGAGATCAGTTCCGGGTCCTGGGACACCGGGCACATTCAAGGGATCGCCGTCGACGAGAAGAACGGTTATGTCTACTCCTCGTTCACCCGGATGCTCGTGAAGACGGATTTTCACGGCAACGTCCTCGGCACAGTCGAAGGCTTCACCGGACACCTCGGCGATGTTGACTTCAACGAGATGGACGGCCGCGTCTACGGATCCTTGGAATACAAGGCCGAGGAGGCCTTCTACGTCGCCATCTTCGACGTCGACAACCTGGTCCGGATCGGGATGGATGCCGAGACCTCGGGAGTTGTGACCGCCGTACACCTCAGGGAAGTCGTCGCCGACTACACCGCCGACATGGACAGCGACGGCATCTTCGACGGCGATACCGCGGATACCGCAGACCACCGCTATGGGTGTAGCGGCATTGACGGGATTTCCTTCGGACCGGAGTTCGGAAACGCGGAAGGCCCGCAGCAGCTGATGGTTGCGTACGGCATCTACGAGAACAACATCCGGGATGACAATAACTACCAGGTCATCCTGCAGTATGACGTGTCTCGGTGGAGCGAGTACGAAAGAGCCCTCACCCAGGTGAACCCACACCGTTCAGGCCCCGAGGACGTGGACGGCAAGTACTTCGTCCATACCGGCAACACCCGGTACGGTGTGCAGAATCTGTCCTACGACCGGTCGAGCAGGCTCTGGTTCCTGGGCGTGTACAGGGGCAGTAAACCCGGGTATCCAAACCACAACCTGTACATCGTGGATGGGACGGCCCAGCCGGAAGTAGAGCTGCTGGAGGGACAGCCCAGGGAGGAGAAAGGGCTGGTCCTCCCGCTGTTGCAGGAAGGCATCCTGTCCGAGGACACCGGCATATATGGGTGGGAGTTCAAGGCTGACGTCGGTTTCGAACCTCTAGCCAACGGCTACTTCTACGTGGCCCGCAACTTCTACGACTACTCAAGCGGCCGCAGGCAGGAGTCCGCACGGCTGGAGCTCTACCGCTGGCATGGTGTCCCGCCGATGGGTTTCGCCAGAGTGTCAGATTAGGTCTCTTTTGGAATGATATGTGCTCAACTGTGCACATATGGATAGTATCGCTCATGTGATTGAAGTTCTGCGAGTCGGCGCCTATCGGAGGTTGTTCACCGCACAGGTCGTGGCGCTCCTCGGAACAGGCCTCCTCACGGTCGCGCTGGGCCTGTTGGCGTTCGACCTCGCGGGTGGACAAGCCGGTGCCGTGCTTGGCACTGCGCTCACCATCAAGATGTTCGCGTACGTGTTCGTCGCCCCCGTAATGGCAGCCCTGGTGGAACGGCTCCCCCGCAAGGCCGTGCTGGTGGTAGCCGACCTGGTGCGCGCCGCCATCGCCGTCATGCTGCCCTTCATTGACCAGGTGTGGCAGATCTACATGCTTGTGTTTGTTCTGCAGGCAGCCTCGGCTACCTTCACACCGGCGTTTCAGGCGTTGATCCCGGTGGTCCTGCCGAAGGAGAAGGATTACACCCGGGCACTGTCGCTGTCCCGGCTCGCCTACGATCTCGAGTCCCTCCTCAGTCCCGTCCTGGCCGCGGCGCTCCTGACGGTACTGTCCTACAACAACCTGTTCGTGGGCACCATGGCCGGGTTTGTGGTCTCGGCCCTGATGGTCATGAACACCCAGCTTCCCCTCGTCGCTCCGTCGAAGTCAGCGGGTTCCCTGCTGCGCCGCACCACGCTGGGCACCCGGATCTTCCTGAGCGAACCATCCCTGCGCGGGCTGATGGCGCTGAACCTGGTTGTCGCCTGCGGTACCGCCCTGGTGCTGGTCAACACCGTGGTCTACGTGCGGGACCTGTTCGGCGGATCGAACGTCGGGGTCGCTGTCGCCCTGGCCTGCTACGGTGCCGGCTCCATGGTGGTGTCACTCACGACTCCGGCGATCCTGGACCGTGTCAGCGACCAGGACCTGATGCTCGCCGGCGCTGCACTGGTCACGCTCGGGGTAGCGCTGGCCGCCGCCGTCGCAGCTTTGCGACCGTCCTGGGTCGTGCTCCTGGCCGTCTGGGTTCTGCTGGGCGTAGGCACCTCGATGATCAACACGCCCTCGGCGCGGCTCCTGCGCCGGGCCGCTACCGACGACACGCGCTCCTACCTCTTCACCGCCCAGTTCTCTTTGTCCCACGCCTGCTTCATCATCGGCTACCCGGTGGCAGGATGGGTGGGCGCGATAGCCGGGCAACCGGCGTCCGCCGCTGTCCTTGCCATCCTCGCTACACTGAGCACAGTGGCCGCGTTCCGGTTGTGGCCGCGTGAAGCGGCTATGCAGGAAGCCGCGGCTGCGGTGAGTGGTCGGCAAGGATAGAGCGAGGAAGAAGTATGAGTGAGCTCCCCCTGGAGCGGCAACCAAGCCTCCATCACGACCACGAACCCGACTCCTCCAGACTTCACACCGGTGCGGCCACCTTCAGCATGCTGGCAGACCCGACGCGGCTCCACCTGCTGTGGCTGCTCACCCAGTCACCGTCCGACGTCGGCACCCTGACCGGACGCACCGGCGCCTCAAGGACGTCCGTGAGCCAGCATCTGGCCAAGCTCCGGTTCTCGGGCCTGGTCACCACGCGTAAAGAAGGCCGAAACGTCATCTACAGCATCAGCGGCGGGCACCTGGCTCGCCTAGTCCGCGAGGGCATGAACCACGCGGACCATAAGGTCACCGGAGAACCCCCGCACGAATAACGGTGTCCTCACCGGTTCGCTGCGAGAACCGCTTCCTCCAAGGCGACCCATGCGAGCATCGCGCACTTGACGCGCGCCGGGAAGCGGGAGACGCCGGCGAAGGCAGCCGCGTCACCGAGCACTTCCTCATCGGGCTCCACTGTTCCCCGGGAGCGCATCAGTTCCCGGAAGCGGTCAAGCTGCTCCATCATCTCGTCGCGCGTGCTGCCGCTGACCAGCTCGGTGAGGACCGACGCCGACGCCATCGAGATGGCGCAGCCCGCGCCCTGCCAGGCCACCCGCTCGATCCGCGAGTCCTCGAGCCACACCCGCAGGGTCACCTCGTCGCCGCAGATGGGATTGAGCTGGTGGGATTCACCGGTTGCCAATGAGTCGGCGCCCGACGACTGATCGGTAGGCCCCTGCCCCACCCGCCGCTTCGCGTGGTCGAGGATGATCTGCTGGTACAGGCTTTCTAGTTCGCTGCTCATGCTGAGGCTCCGAAGAACGAGCGGACTTCGGCCACGGCGGCGAGGAACGCGTCCACCTCGTCGGTGGTGTTGTACAGGTAGGTGCTGGCCCGGGTGGAGGCGGTCAGGCCGAGGCGGCGGTGCAGCGGCTGGGCACAGTGCTGGCCCACTCGCACGGCGATGCCGCGGGAGTCCAGGTACTGGCCGACGTCGTGGGCGTGAACGCCGTCGACGTCGAACGCGGCAAGGCCGATGCGCGGCCGCCCGGCACGCGGACCAAGGACGCGGATGCCCTCGATCGCTTCGAGGCCGGAGACCAGACGCTCCCCCAGGATCCGCTCCCACTCCTCGATGCGGTCCATGCCGGTCTCGGCCAGGTAGTTCACTGCAGAGCCGAGGGCAACGGCCTGCGAGATCCGCTGGGTGCCTGCCTCGAACCGGGCCGGCGGCGGAAGATACTCCGCGCGTTCCAGGGTGACGGTGGTGATCATCGATCCGCCGGTCAGGAACGGCGGCATGGCGTGCAGGTGCTTCGACCGCCCGTACAGCGCTCCGATCCCCGTGGGTCCGAGCATCTTGTGCCCGGAGAAGGCCACGAAGTCGACGTCGAGGTCCGCCACGTTGACCGGCAGGTGCGGCACTGACTGGCACGCGTCGAGGACGGTGAGCGCCCCAACCTGACGCGCCAGGGAGACCAGTTCGGCCACCGGGTTGATGGTGCCGAGCACATTGGACGCATGGGTGAACGCGAGCAGGCGGGTGCTGCCGTCGATCACGGAGGCGGCCTCCTCAAGGCGGAGGGCGCCGTCGTCGTCCACTGGGATGAAGCGCAGGGCTGCGCCGGTGCGGGCGGCGAGCTCCTGCCAGGGAATGAGGTTCGCGTGGTGTTCCATCTCGGTGACCACGATCGAATCCCCCGGCCCGAGAGCGTAGGGCCGTGCGGCCTCGCCGCCTAGCCCCAGGGACGCGTTCGAGAGGCTGTAGGCGACAAGGTTCAGTGCCTCCGTGGCGTTGGAGGTGAACACGATCTCCTCCGGAGAGGCACCGATGAAGGATGCGACGAGGGTGCGCGCGTTCTCGTAGGCGTCGGTCGCTTCGACCGCGAGCGAGTGTGCTCCGCGGTGTACGGCGGCGTTGCGCTGCTCGTAGTACTCCTGCTCGGCTTCCATGACGCTGACCGGATTCTGCGAGGTCGCTCCCGAGTCGAGGTAGACCAGCGGCCGGCCGTTCAGCTCGGTGGAGAGCAGCGGGAAGTCGTTGCGGATGCGGCTCACTTCATCATCGGAGAGAGGATGTGACGGAGCTGACAGGATGGGCATGGAACTCCCTCGACGGCGAATGTGCGCTCTCCATTCTACCGCCGGGGCACGGTCGAAGGGTCAGGCTGAGCAGCAGGAGCAACCGTTCCCGGCGGCGGTCTCCGCCTCGTCCGGTTCGGGCCGACCGAGAGGATTGACGCAGCACGCGTCGCCCTTCCACGCCTCCCGGCCTTCCTTGACGGCCCAACCTGCGATGACCAGCGCAGCGATGGGATCGGCCCAGGCCCATCCGAACAGGCTGTTGAGCAGGAGCCCCACCAGCAGCACCCCGGAGAGGTAGGAACAGATCAGGGTCTGCCTGGAGTCAGCGACTGCCGACTTCGAACCCAGTTCGCGTCCGGCCCTCCGCTGGAGGAGAGACAGAAGCGGCATGATGGCCAGGCTCACCGTAGCGAGCGCAATACCCACCGTGGAGTGCTCCGCTCCCCCACCCCACATCAGCGTGCGGATAGCGTCGGTGCCGACGAACAGGGCAAGGCCGAAGAATGAGAAGGCAATAAACCGGAGCGCGGTCTTCTCGCGCCGCTCAGGATCCGGGGCTGAGAACTGCCACGCGACGGCGGCTGCGGAGGTCACCTCGATGATGGAGTCAAGGCCGAAGGCAATCAACGCGCTCGACGACGCCACTGACCCTGCGCTGATCGCCACCACCGCTTCGATCACGTTGTACGTGATGGTGGCCGCGACGAAGAACCGGATGCGCCGGGACAACACCGCCCGCCGGTCGGCAAGCGGAGAAGCAGGAAGGTCACGGGAAATCGTCACCTCTCAACGATATCCCTCGTTCCGGGGGGCACACCGTCCGGAACGAACTCGCGCAAGGCGTGAAGGAGCCGACGACGGCTGGGGACGAGCCTTAGTCTGGGGAAGGCTTCGACGTCGCCGGCTCCACTGATAACTCTAGGAAAGCTACCTACTTCGAACACGAGTAGTAGATACCCGTTTTTCTACCCTTTCCAGCCGTCCGAGTACTCAGCCGATACTCGATCCATCGGCCCCCGGCAGCTCGTCGCGGCGTGTAATGCCGAGCTTCGCGAAGATGCGGTAGAGATGGCCCTCCACGGTGCGGACGGACACGCCCTGCGCCTCTGCAATCTCCCGGTTGGAGTAGCCCTTTCCCGCCAACCGGGCAATGTCCAGTTCGCGCTGGGTCAGCTTCGAGGTGGAGCGGACCGTCTCGAACTGGGGACTCTGCAGGCCCTCGAGCTGCCCCACAATCACGTTCAGGCGCTGCTGGATGGCACGTGACTTCTGTTCCTCGCCGCGTTGGGACAGGTAGCGCATGGCCTTGCCCAGGCTCTCGGCGGCGATCAGCAGGTAGCCGCAGGACTGTGCCAGGTCGGCGGCTTCGATGAGCGCAGTTGGGTCTTTGGCAGCGGCGGCCCTCGCCGTCGTGCACAGTACGCGTCCTTCCGGCCCCTCGAAGGACGAGGTGAGCCGGGCCAGCGGTTCGAAGCAGCGCTCATCCCCCAGCCGGCTCGCCAGCTCAAGCGCGACGGCGGCAAGTACGGTCATGCCGTCCGCTTCAGCCTGCTTGGCCAGGGTGTGGAGCTCCTCGATGCTCCGGGCCGCACCCTGAAACAGTGCGTTGGCCGCGATCACGTGGGCCTTGCCCAAAAGCTGTGCTTGCCGGGTGCCCAGGCTTGCGTTGCTCTCAAATTCCTGGGAGTACGCGCGGGCGCGGCTCGTGTCGCCTACCATCGTGCACGCGAAGGCGGCCAGCCCGAGAGCCATCGGCATCAACTGGTTCGAGTCGGATTCCCGGAGGCCCTCAACGCCGAGGATCAGCGCGGTCCGGGCGCTCGTCATGAGCCCCTTGCGGAGGGCTATGAGCCCCTCGGCCAACTCGGTGATGCCGGTGAAGGCCGCGGGTCCGCTACTCTTGGCGCGGACAAGCGAGTCCAGCAACTCCTCGATCTCGTCCCAGAGCCCCGCATGGGCCATGGAGACGAAGTGCCGGGTGATGACAAACTCGGTGTGCCCTACGAACTTGGTCCCGTACTTTCCGATGATCTGCAGGGCCTCTGCAGTGGCCTTGGTGCCTTCGATTGCCCTGCCGGTGGAGCCGAGCGTCTCTCCGAGCAGGCTGAGTCCGGCCAGCCGCACCTCGTCGGTGCAGTACTCTTCGGCGAGGATCTCCCGCAGAATCGGCTCGGCCTCCCGAAACTTGCCCTCATAGTTCAGTGCAAAGCTTTCCAGGACCAGGTAGCCATTGCGGGAGACGGCAAGGCCAACCTTCACCTCGGGGTCTTCCGGATCCCCCAAGGACGCAGCGATTCGGTTAGCGATCTGTTCCCACCGCGCGACGTCGGCGCGGATGGCGTCGGCCGTGTTGGGTTCACGGACCCGCAAGGCCACGGACAGCAGTGCCGCTTCCTTGGCAAGCGTGAAGCTTGTGCACCCGTCCAGGACCTCGTCGACAATTTCCCGGGCGTAAGCGAGGTTTCCCCGGGTGATCTGCGCGCGGGCGATTTCCACCAGAGCATTTCCTCGAAGCTCCGGCGTGTGAACGGCGCGGGCGGCGCGCAGGGCGAACTCGGCGTTGTGCAAGCGATTCGCAACCACGGCCGCACGCAGCAGCATCGTGTCATCCGGCGGCAGCCCGCAGTCCAGCCCCCACGCAACGAAGCGCAGGAACCCTTCGGCGGTGGTCGATTCTTGGTCCAGCACTTCCAGAACCCGGCGCCGGATGGTGAGACTGCGCCCGGCGGGAACGTCCTGGCGGATCACTTCGCCGTACAGGGGATGGCTGAGGCTGACGAGGCGGTCCCTGCCGCCGGTGACAGCGATGAGGCCGTCCTCCTGAAGCGCGGTCACCGCCGAGCTGTCCGTGCACGCCACCAGGGCGTCCATAGGCATCGGCTCCGCCAACGCCAGCGTCTCGAGCACGAGCATCTCTTCAGTCGTACGACGGCGGAAGCGCACCTTGATCAGATCGACGAGGCTGACGTCCAGAGGCGGCGGTGCTCCGACCAGGCGCCACACCTTATTCCGCACACCGAGGTATCCGGAGCGCTTGCCCTGACGGAGCAGGGCCAGCAGGAACATCGGGTTCCCGCCGGACATCTGTGCGAGGGTGGCGCTGACGCTGGCCAGTACGTCGCCGCCAAGCTCGCGGCGGCAGAGCTCAGCCACCTCGTCCTGGTTCAGCGGTCGAACGTGGTACCGCCGCAGCAGTCCGTCCTGGTGCAGGGAACCGAATTCGGACGTCGGACCCGGGGCTGTGCGGGCCAGGGCCAGGAGCCGTGCACGACGGCCCGCAACAAGTTGGGAGAGCAGCACGCTGGTGTTGTCGTCCAGTTCATGGGAATCATCCACCAGGAACAGCGGCATCTTCTTGCTGCCGTTTGAGCTGGCCTCTAGGTGCGCCATGATGCTGCGGTATACGGCAACGGAGGAGCCGACGTCGTTGATGGACAGCGAGTGCAAGTACGGAGAGAGCGCCCCGAAGGGAACTTTCCGCAGCGAGGGGCTGGCTGCGATGGGCAGTACTGAGACGTTGCCGTCCAGTTCCTTGGCGATGGTCCTCGCGAGCGCGGTCTTCCCGACGCCGGCCTCGCCCACCAGAATGGCACCGAGATACTGTGAGCCCTTGAGCGCCTCGACAATCTCCTCGATCAGATCCGCGCGGCCCACCAGTTCCTGGCCGCCATCACCGTATTCCCCCATCGCCTAGCTATTCCAGCAGCAGTGCAAGCTGACTACGCGAAGACACCCCGAGTTTCGAGTAGAGACGGTAAACGTGCCCTTCAATCGTCCGTACGGATACACACATGACCTGAGCTATATCACGGTTGGTGCGTCCTTCGGCGACCAGGACCGCAATGCTACGCTCGCGGTCGGTGAGGGAATCGAGTGCTCCGCGCCGTCCGGCAACGCCGGGAGCCCCGACGTCGCGCAGTACCTTCTCGGCCTCTGTGACGGTCACCTGATCGCCGCCCTGCTGCGCGAGTTCAGCAGCCAGGCGGGCCGCGTCTGACGCCAGTCGGCAGTTGCCGAGTTCCGCGGCTTTTTGCGCCGCCAGCAGCAGCTGGTTCGTGTCGCGGGACCCAACGCCCTTGCCGTACAGGGCGCTGACCTCGGCGAATGGTCCCTGGGACGCCAGTGCCGAGGACACAAGCCGGTCAGCCGCGGAATCGAGCCCGAGCTGCACCGCCTGGCAGAGGAACAGCAATTCATGGCCGTGGTTGCCCCTCGCCCGGTCTTCATCTGCCAGTTCGAGCATCCGCTCTGCCACCTCAAGCGGCGCCTTGGTGGCGATGGTGGCGAGCGTTTCGAAATACACAGCCGCTCGCCCGGTGTGCCAGGGGAGCCGCTCCATCCTGTGTTGGGCGCGGTCCAGATGTTCCTGCGAGGCACGGGCCTCCCCCACGAGGGCATAGGCGTAGGCAGTGGTCGCCTCGGCTACGGGCAGGGTGTGCTGACGGTCGCGGACGCGCATCTGACTCAGGGCCGGCAGCAGTTTATCCAGAGCCTCGCTTCCCCGCCCCGCGTAGGCCAGCAGGCAGCCCTCGGCGAACTCGGATGCCGATCCGTCGTAGGCGCTCTCCTTACCGTGGTTCGCCGGCGAGGCGGCCATCTCGATGCATTCAAGCCAGCGGCCGGAGAGGACCAGGAGCTTGAAGAGCCGCGCCATCGCGGCCTCCTGCAGCAGGGTATCGCCGCCGCTGTCCACCAGCCGCGACAGCACCGAGGAGGCGAGCCTGATGGCGTCGTCCTGCCGGCCGGTCATGGCGAGTGCTTCGGACAGCCACCCGAGCACTGCAGCATTGTCGTGCTCGCCGGAATGGTCGGTAAGCAGGTGGCCGTACTCGTCGAGCAATTCTGCGTAGCGGCCGTTATGGACGGCGAGTTCAGCGGCCAGTTCATCGGCTTCGAGGGCGAGTTCCCTGCTGACGTCCGTGCCGCCACTGACCGCCAGCCGCTCGCGGACCTCGACCAGGAGGGGATCGGCTTCCGCGTAACGGATGGTGCTTCGCATAAGCAACCGGCACTGGAGCAGCCGGATCTCAACCCAGTCCTCCAGTTCCGGCGCAGCGTGCGTGTTCAGGAACTGGTCAAGAACCGAAAGACCCTCAGCGATTTCTCCCTCGACTCCCAGGGCCTTTGCTTCCTCAATGACTGCCTGGGGAAATGCTGAGTAGTTGGGGATCGCATGGATGAAGCGCAGAGCCAGCGTTCCCTGACGGTGCCGGTTGGCGAGGCACGCAGCGTTGATAAGGCTTTCCGCACCGATGTCCGCGCCGGTATCTATGCACCACGCAGCGAAAGTCATGCGGGCAATCGGCGGAATGTCCCACTCCCGTGCTTCGAGCGCAAGTGCCCGCATCAGTTCGCGTCCCCGCCCGAGCGGCACCTGGGTCCGGACCACCTCGCTCACGAGGCCGTTCGTTATCCGCACCAGCGGAGTGTCCCTCCGCTCAATGAAGATGATTTTTTTCTGCTGCAAACCGTCAACAGCGGATGACGGCACAAAGCGAAGCAACAGTTCAAGCGGGATGACCCCCACTACCGAAATCATCTCGATCGCCTCGCGCTCCCCCGCCGGCAGGCGGCGCACGCGCACCATGATCCAGTCCGTCATCGAGCGCCGCGTCTTCGGCGCGGAGAGAGGCTTGGCCACCCAGACGCCGTCGCGCTCCTGCATTTCCCCGGTATCGACCTGCTCGCGGGTGAGCGCCTGCAGGAAGAGCGGATTGCCTCCGGTGGTGTGCCACATGCTCGCAGCGGCGGCACGCGAAACCGGCGCGTCCAGCGCCGCGGAGAGCAGCTTGGTGGTGGAGGCGAGGCCGAGCGGCGCAATATCGATCCGGCGCAGCGCCCCGTCCTTCCAGAGGTCGCCGAATTCCTCGGGCGAGGCGTCGATGGACTGGCAGATAGCAATCAGCTTCACCGCGCCGACCCGCACCAAATGGGCCAGGGCCATGGCAGAGGAGGAGTCAAGCTCCTCGAGGTTGTCGGCGAGGATAAGGGTCATCCTGCCGTCTTCACGGCGTTGGTACAGTTCCTGCAGTCCGCGCAACAGCATCAGGGGGTTGTCCACGATCGCGTCGTCGAGATCGCTGAGGACAAAGCTAAGGGCTCCGTAGGGCATTTTCGACGCGAGCGCAGAACCGCGCACGTACACAAGTTCGAAGGAGTCATCGAGATCACGTGCGATTCGCTGAGCCAGCGCGGTCTTTCCCACTCCAGACTGGCCGGTGACGATCACTCCGCTGCAACTGCTGTCAAGCAAAGCGTCGCGGACGTCCTCAAGCTCCGTATCGCGGCCTACGAGCGGCCACTCACCGTGGACATTCAGCATCGCCGCGTCCCAGCTCTTCGCAGCCATCTGCAATCTGGCCGTAGTTCATCTACTCGCGGTACAGACAGCTCCTCGTCAGCACCGGACATCACGCAAGTTCCCATTAGTCCGCCCCAACACGTCGTGCGTTAGGGCAATAGACTACGCCCGTCCGGGCAGCGTTGCACCCAAAGTTTTCTGATTACTCAATCAACCTGAATATTCGGCTACCTAGACAAGGTACAAAAAAGGGACCGACGTTGGGATGGGGGTGGCCCAGTCTCAGAGGCCGCCCAACGTCGGCCCCCGCTTTTGGGGCCATCAGGCCAGGCAGTCCGGTCAGGAACTGCACGACCAGTTTACCGCTATTTGCTTGCAGTGTGAAACTTCTGTTGGGCTTCCGTTAACCCGTTCAGGACCACGCTCTCGACGGCGTCGGCCGCTTCCTCCAGCAGGATCGGCAGATCCTTCTTCTCGGTGGTGCTGAAGTCTCGCAGCACGTAATCGGCGGCTTCCTGCCTGCCGGGAGGGCGTCCCACGCCCACGCGGACCCGCAGGTAGTCCTTGGTACCGAGGGCCTTGCTGATGTCGCGCAGACCGTTGTGGCCGCCTTCTCCCCCACCGATCTTCAGCTTGATCGTGTTGAAGGGGATGTCGATTTCATCATGCACCGCCACCACGTGGTCCGGCTCGATCCCGTGGAACTTTGCCAGCTGCGACACGGGTCCGCCCGTGAGATTCATGTAGGTGAGCGGTTTCGCCAGGATCAGCTTCGGCCCACCGATCCCTAGGCGCCCTTCGAGCACGACGGCGCGTGCTTTGGAGCTGCTGAACTTGCCACCCAGCCGCGCACCGAGCTCGTCGAGGACCATCTGGCCCACGTTGTGGCGGTTACCGGCATAACCGGGCCCGGGGTTCCCGAGCCCGGCTATGAGCCAGGTGTTGTCAGCCATTGAGGAGGTGCTTAGTCTTCGACAACTTCAGGAGCAACGTCGCCGGTTGCTTCCTCAGCAGAAGCGTCGCCGCCGTCGGAGTCAACCGTGGTCTCGCCCTCGCCGAGGTCGGCAACTACTGGGGAGGTGACGTTGATGATCAGCGTCTCGGGATCCGTCAGCAGAGTGGTGCCCTTGGGGAGCTCAAGGTCCGAAGCGTGGACGTGCTGTCCAACCTTGCGGCCTTCGATGTTCACCGTCAGGGACTCGGGCAGGTGGGTAGCGTCAGCTTCTACGGACACCGTGGTCTGCTCAAGGTTGGTCACAACGCCGGCTGCAGGCTCGCCCTCGACGTGGATGTTGATGTCAACGGTCACCTTTTCACCGGAGCGGACGGTCAAGAGGTCGATGTGCTCGACGATCTGCTTGAGGGGGTTGCGCTGTACGTCCTTGGCGAGGGCAAGGTGTGCTTCGCCGTCGACGTCGATGCTGAGCAGGGCATTCGCGTGGCGGACCGCCAGCGTGGTTGCCTTCGCGGGCAGCAGCACGTGGATGGGGTCTGCGCCGTGGCCGTAGATGACGGCGGGGATCTTGTTGGCGCGGCGTGCCTGGCGGGCAGCACCCTTACCGAAATCGGTGCGCAGTTCTGCGGCGAGCTTCTGCTCGGACATGATGTCTCCTGAGTGTTTATGGTCTTCTGGACGTACCGAGCGATTGCAACGAAGCCCGGCACCGTCCCTACCCGCGAACATGCGCGTTGTCAGGAAAGCCGCCAGCCACCGTCGATAACGGAACAAGCTCTGGAATCAGAGCGAAGCGTTCCCTCGCCTAGGCATCAACGGTCAATCCTACAGCATGCCGGCGTCTGCTCGGGTTTCAATCTCCCAGCGGGACCCGGGAGTTTGGGGGTCGGCAGTGCGCTTCCGCGGGGATGAGGGCGGCTATATGCTGTGGATTGGAGAGCCGGGAAGCCTGGTCGGCCCGCAGGCATGACCTGCGGAACGCCCCGGCGCGGCCGCGGGCGTTCGTGGTACCAGCTAGGAGTTACGGCTATGAACGCACCAGCACAACCTGTTATTGAAGCCCGAAGCCTGGTGAAGGAATTCGGCGGAACCCGAGCACTCGACGGCCTCGATCTCAGCGTCGCACCCGGAGAGGTGCACGGTTTCCTGGGGCCGAACGGAGCGGGCAAATCCACTACTCTGCGCATTCTCCTGGGCCTCATTCGTCCTATGGCCGGGACCGCCCGGGTCTTCGGGTTGGACCCCTGGTCGGATCCGGTTGAAATCCACCGGGTCATCGCCTACGTCCCCGGCGATGTGAGCCTTTGGCCGAACCTATCCGGCGGTGAAGTTATCGATCTGCTCGCCGGGCTGCGCGGCGGCGGCGACGAGCAGCTGCGCCGCGACCTCATCGATGAATTCGAGTTCGACCCGCGGAAGAAGGCCCGGACCTACTCGAAAGGCAACCGGCAGAAGGTGGCGCTCATAGCCGCGTTTGCCCGCCCTGCACCCCTTTACCTGCTGGATGAGCCGAGCGCCGGCCTGGATCCGGTCATGGATGCCGTGTTCCGCCGCCAGGTCGAGCGCGTCAGCCGCGATGGGGCCACGGTTCTGCTGTCGAGCCACATCCTGAGTGAAGTCGAGCAGCTGTGCGACCGGGTGACCATCATCCGCTCCGGAGCCGCAGTGGAATCGGGCACACTGACCGAGTTGCGGCACCTTCAACGCACACACTTCCGCGTGACGGGTCTCTCCGACCCGTCACGCGTGGCTGCGTTGAGCGGTGCCCATGGCGTCAGTGTGGGTTCCGGCGCGGTCGAGTTCGACGCCGACGCCGGAGATCTGGGTGCCGTTCTGTCGGGTATCGCTGAGCCTGGAATCAGCAGCTTGTCTGTGGCTCCGCCGTCGTTGGAGTCTCTGTTCCTGCGCCACTACAGCGATGGCAGCAGGACGGCACCGAGCAGCAATGCCGCCACGAGCAACAGCAGCGCAGGCAGCACGGGCGAGGTTGTGTAATGCCGGGCGTGCTGCGGCTGGTCCGCTTTCAGGGCCGGCGGGAACGTGTAACCCTGCCGATCTGGATTCTGGGCATCGCCCTGCTCACTTTTGTCACCTCGACCGCCGTCGCCACGCAGTTCGACGATGAGGCATCGCGGGCGGCCATCGTCCAGTTGGCAGCGACGAATCCGGCGTTCCTGTTTCTCCGCGGCCTGCCGGACGGGACCGGCGTGGGTGCGGTGGTGTTCTTCCAGGGGTACGCGTTCACGGCTGTCCTGGCCGGCCTGATGAACACGTTCCTGGTGGTGCGGCATACGCGTGCGGATGAAGAGCTGGGACGGGCCGAACTTCTCGGTGCCGTGCCTCTTCCGCGGACGGCGTGCCTCGCCGCGACGCTGGTGCTTGGCGCTATGGCGAACCTGGTGCTCGTCATCGTTGTTGCCGTTGCCTTCACCGCTGCCGGGCTGCCTGTGGACGGGGCTTTTGCAGCCGGGACCGCCGTCGGGGTGGTGGGGTTCTTTTTCACCTGCGTTGCGGCCGTCGTAGTCCAGGTTATGCCCACCGGCAGGAGCGCTAACGGGGCGGCTGCGGGCCTGGTCGGTGCGGCGTATCTTGTCCGCGGCGTCGGGGATGCTCTGGGCACTCCCTCGGCAGACCTGCTTCACGTGACGAGCGCCTGGCCGGCGCTTTTCTCGCCGATCGGCTGGGGTCAGCAGGTGCGGCCGTTCACCAGTGCCAACCTGACCGCGCTGTTGGTCCCGCTCGCTGCCGCCGTTGCCCTGGGAGCACTCGCCGTGTTGATCCGACGACGCCGGGACCTGGGTGCCAGCCTGCTCTCCCACCGCAACGGCAGGGAGCGGGCCGGCCTCGGGGGTGCATCTTTCGTGGGCCTGACGTGGCGCCTGCAGCGTTCCGCCGTCATCGGGTGGTGCGTTGCGGCCGCCGTCCTGGGGGCCATGGCCGGGGCCCTTGGCCCGCTGGTGTCTGAGACAGCGTCCGGAGTGGAACAGTTGCGCGACCTTCTGGCCCGGCTTGCACCGGGTGGGCAGAGCGGGCTGGTTGATGTTTTCGTGACGGCACTGTTGGGCATCGTCGGTGTCTTCGCCGCGGCGGCGGGCATTCAGGCCGTCCTGCGCATGCGGGCCGAGGAAGCGGAGGGCAGGGCCGAGCTCCTGATGTCCACCCCTGCTTCCCGGCAACGGTGGCTTGGTGCGAATCTGCTGGTCGCGGTCGTGTCCGCGGCTCTGGTGTCCGCCACAGCAGGTGTTGCGGCCGCGGTAGGCCTGGGCTTGTCCGGCACCGGCAATGGGCCTGCCTGGTCGTTGATTCCGGCTGCGTTGGCGCATGTACCGGCCGCCCTGGTGTTTCTCGCCGCGGCTGCGCTGGCCTTTGCCCTGGTTCCGCGGCTCAGCATCGCCTTGAGCTGGGGGGTGCTCGCTGCGGGCCTTGTGCTGGGCGAGTTCGGGGGGCTGTTCGGTCTGCCGGAGTGGCTGCAGGACGCCAGTCCGTTCCGGCACACCTCTGCCATGCCGGTGGAATCCTTCAACCAGGCCGAGGCATGGGGATTGTTCGTCGTTGCTGCTGCCGGTGCTGCGCTGGCAGCGCTGTTCCTCCGCCGGCGGGACGTGGCCGCCTGATGCTGAGCCCTATCTGAGCCCTATTCATTCTGGACAATGGAGTACCTGCAATGAGGATTATGCTGCTGACCGCCGGGACCCGCGGCGACGTGGAACCGTTCATTGCTCTGGCACGCGCGGCCGCTGGCAGGGGACACCAGGTCCGGACTGCCATCCCGGACAACTCCGGGGTGGACACTACCGGCCTCGATACTGTCAGTCTCCGTATTGATTTCGCCCAGTTCATCAGCGACCACGGCGTTTCACCGGGCCTCGCGGCCAAGGAATTCCGTGCTGTTGTCCGGCCGTCATTTGGCCGACTTTTGTCGACCGCTGTGGAACTCATCACCGACTTCGCCCCGGACGTTGTGGTGTACCACCCGAAAGTCCTGAGTGCTCCGATCGCGGCGGAGAGGCTGGGAATTCCCTCGGCCCTGGTGGAAACCATTCCGATGTCGACGCCAACCCGTGAGTTTCCGGCCCCGTTCATCCCCCGCAATCTGGGTCCGCTGAACAAAGCGAGTTACAGCATGGCGAACGTGGCGACGCTGATGTTCAAGAAGGAGCTTGCGGCAGCCGTTAAAGATCTTCCGTCCGCACCACGGTCTGTCACGTCTCCGCGGGCAACGTTGATTCCAATCAGTCCCCTGCTGTTGCACCGGCCTGCAGACTGGCCGGCCTCGGTGCATCTGACGGGTCACTGGACGGGACACTCCGCGTCGGCCGAAGACATCGATCGGGAACTGAAGAATTTCGTGGAGGGCGGCGACTTTGTCTACGCGGGGTTTGGCTCGATGAAGGCCGGGGACGCGAGCGCTCGGGGTGACGCAATTGTCGAGGCGGCTCGCAGGAACGGTCTGCGGGTGTTGGTGGCCAGCGGCTGGGGAGGAATCGACGTTCCCACTGAAGCCCGAAGCGGCGGCGACCTGTTGGTGAGGGAATCAGTAGACCACCATGCCGTCCTGCCGCATGCTTCCGCTGCGATCCACCATGGAGGTGCAGGCTCTGTTCATGCCGTAGTGCGGGCGGGCATTCCGTCTGTGGTGGTGCCTTTCATCGCCGACCAGCCGTTCTGGGGACACCTCCTGCATCAGCGCGGCCTCGGTCCTGGGCCGATCCCCTATCGGAAGCTCACCGTGGAGAGGCTGACGGGCGCCCTGGCGCAGGCAGGGAAGTACAGGAAGCAGGCGACGCGTACTGGCGAGCTGATGCGAAAGGAGAACGGAACCGCCGTTGCGCTTAATGTCCTGGAAACACTTACCGGGTCGTAGCCTTTCGCTATGGACTTCCTCTCGATCCCGACCCTCGCCGGCGAACTCGCCACTCTCGAGCCCATGGCGATAGAGCACACCAAGGATCTCGCGGACGCTGTAGCCGAGAACGACCTCTACAAAGCCTGGTACACCCGGCTCCCCTCCCCTGCCGGCATGGCTGAGGAGATCCAGAACCGCCTGGACAAGCACGACGCCGGCACAGTAGTTCCGTGGACCATCCGCCGGATGAGTGACGGCCGCGCAATCGGAATGACGACCTTCCTCAACATCCGAGCCGACAACCGGCGCCTGGAGATCGGCTCCACCTGGATTGCTCCGAGCGCGCAGGGCACCGGCCTCAACACGGAGGTGAAACTGCTGCAGCTCACCCACGCTTTCGAGACGCTGGACTGCATCGCCGTCGAGTTCCGCACCCACTGGCACAATCATCAGTCCCGCCGTGCCATTGCCGCACTGGGCGCCAAGCAGGACGGCGTTCTCCGCAATCACGACTTGTGGCGGGACGGCACCGTCCGCGACGTGGTGGTGTTCTCGATCATCGACGGCGAGTGGCCCACGATCCGGCTCGCACTGACCGAGAAGCTGCGGAGGCTTTAGCTACACGGGCTAAAATAAGGAAGCCGGCCAGCAGTAACGCCGGTCGGCTCCCCAGTTTGTGACGGCTCAGGTGTTGCCGTCGAAAAGGCTCGTCACCGATCCATCGTCGAAGACCTCACGAATGGCGCGCGCGATCAGCGGCGCGATCGAGAGAACCGTTAGCTGCGGGAAACGCTTCTCGGGTCCAATCGGAAGGGTGTTGGTGACAACAACTTCGCGCGCCCCTGATTCGGCCAGACGGCGAGCTGCAGGATCAGAGAACACGGCGTGCGTCGCCGCAATGATGACGTCCTTGGCTCCGGCGTTTTTCAGTACCTGCACGGCCCCGGAGATGGTTCCACCGGTGTCGATCATGTCGTCGATCAGCACGCACGTACGGCCTTCAATCTGACCCACTACAGTTTTCGATACCGCCTGGTTCGGAACCGTGAGGTCCCGGCTCTTATGTACAAAGGCGAGCGGCGCTCCACCAAGGCGTTCAGCCCACTGTTCAGCAACTCGGACTCGTCCTGTATCGGGTGAGACCACGGTGATGTTGTCGGCGTCAACTCGGCCTCGAATGTAGTCCGCCAAAAGCGGGATCGCCATGAGGTGGTCAACCGGCCCGTCGAAGAAGCCCTGAATTTGAGCAGTATGAAGGTCGACGGACATCAGACGGTCGGCCCCCGCTGTGTGGTACAGGTCAGCAACCAGCCGTGCGGATATGGGCTCGCGGCCGCGGCCCTTCTTGTCCTGCCGAGCATAGGGGTAGAACGGAGACACTACGGTGATGCGTTTCGCTGAGGCGCGCTTCAGCGAGTCAACCATGATCAACTGCTCCATCAGCCAGTTGTTCAGTGGTGCAGGGTGTGCCTGAATGACGAATACGTCAGTGCCGCGTACGCTCTCGCCCGACCGTACGTAAATCTCGCCGTTTGCGAAGTCGTACGCGGAGACCGGCAGAAGCTCAGTATCAAGCTCCTTCGCAATCTCCTCCGCGAGTTCCGGATGAGCCCTGCCCGAGGCGAGGACCAGCTTCTTTTCCCCGCGTGCCGTGATCTCGCTCATGAAGGATCGCTTTCTTCCGTTGATGTTGTCGTTGATGAGGAAGCTTTGGCGGCGGCAGTACCGGCGCGGTTTGTTTCAACCCAACCGTCCAGATTCCGCTGGGACGCGGCGACGATGGCCAAGGCGCCGGCAGGAACATCCTTGCGTACGATGGCGCCCGCGCCCGTGTAAGCGCCGTCACCGATGGATACCGGGGCAACGAAGACGGTGTTGGAGCCAGTCCGCACTTCGCTGCCGATGACCGTGCGGTGCTTGTTCACACCGTCATAGTTAGCGGTGATGTTTCCACAGCCGATGTTGGTGTTCTCGCCAATCTCCGCATCGCCGGCATAGCCGAGATGGGAGAGCTTGGAGCCGCGACCGATCGTGACATTCTTGGTCTCGTAGAAGGCGCCGATCTTGCCCGACTCCCCCAATACGGTGCCCGGACGCAGGTAGGTGAAGGGCCCCACTGATGCTCCGGCACCGATGCGCGCACCGCTGCCATGTGTGCGGATCACTTTGGCGCCTTCTTCAATGACGACGTCGGTAAGAGTGCAGTCAGGGCCCACAACTGCGTCCCTTGCGACCTGCGTCGAGCCGTGGAGATGAGTTCCTGGCAGGATGGTGACGTCCTCGTCAAGCTGGACATCGACGTCGATCCAGGTGTTGTTGGTATCGACGATGGTCACGCCGGCACGCATCCACCGTTCGAGTGTGCGCCGGTTGAGTTCGGCTCCGAGCGCTGCAAGCTGGACGCGGTCGTTCGCGCCCTCGACCTGCCAGCGGTCCGCGGAGATGACCGCTGCTACGCGACCGCCTGCCTTCCGCGCAATGGACGGAACGTCCGTCAGGTACATCTCGCCCTGTGCGTTGTTCGAGTCAACGCTGGTGAGGCTTTCGCGGAGCACTGCAGCGTCGAACGCGTAGATGCCGGAGTTGATCTCCGTGATTCCGCGTTGCTCCTCGGTCGCGTCCTTGTGTTCCACTATGCCTATTACGGTGCCGTCTTCGGCACGGACGATACGTCCGTATCCGCTGGCGTCGTCGAGGACTGCCGTGAGGATAGTTACAGCGTTCGCTTCCTTTTCATGCGTCCGAACAAGCTCCTGCAGAGTTGCGGTGTCAAGCAACGGGACGTCGCCGTAGGTAACGACGACGGTTCCCTCAACTGTGAGTCGCGCATCCAGAGCGTCGAGCGCGACCTGGACGGCGCGTCCGGTGCCGGGGACTTCGTCCTGATCCACGATGAGCGCTCCGGCATCCAGCTCCACGACATGTGCGGCAACGCGGTCCCGCTCATGACGGACGACCACAGCGAGCTCTTTTGGAGCGAGCCCACGGGCGGCGGCGAGAGCGTGCCCGACCATCGAGGTGCCACCGAGGCGGTGAAGAATTTTGGGTGTCCGGGACTTCATTCGGGTCCCGGCTCCGGCTGCCAGAACTATCACTGCTGCAGGCGTTGACTCCGCCTGGGTGGACTGGTTCTCGTGGCTCACGTAAGGGGCCGCTCCTTGCCTGTCTCTGACGCCTGCTGGCCTGCCGTTCCGCCCATAGGATTCGAACCTATACTCCACAGCTCCAAAGGCTGGGGTGCTGCCGTTACACCAGAGCGGACCGCGTGCGCCCGGCGTTCCCGGGCTAGTGCACGCGACTACCTAGTTTGCCATGTCGGGGCAATGTCCTGCGACTCAGCAGGTTGATTCACTCCCTTGGCCGCCAAGCTGGCTCAACCAAAACAACCGGCACACCGACATCGCAGAGTCGCGCACCTTGTTGATTGACGTGGCTTTACGAATCCATTCACTATAGTGGTGCAGAACCGGGGGCAAGGAGATGCGGAGGTTTGCGGCTTGGCCGATCACGAGTCTTCCTTGCCCGCGGCACGGCATATGAATCCTGGTGCGAGAGGTCAGGGGGCATCCGGGTTAACAAGGGCAATTGAGCGTCGCCGTCGCGGAGAAATTGCAAACGACCAGTCCCGCGGTGAGCTGGACGCTCCTGCTTTAGTGACTACACAAACCGCGCATGCACCCTCGTATCGCCGCAAGCGGGCGATTGCGCTGATTCTATCTGTGCTAGTCGTAGTAGCAATCCCGACGCTAATTCTCGCGCTGGTTCTGCTGGGATAGGGTGGCGTAGTCACTTATCAAGTAGTGAGGGAGCGCTCTTGCCTGTCATCATGCCCATATATGGCACCCGTCCCGAGGCCATCAAGATGGCTCCCATCATAGAAGCTCTTCAGGAATCGGAACACTTCGACTGCGTAGTGACTGTGACAGGACAGCACCGGGCGATGCTGGATCAGGTGAATGATCTGTTCGGAATCATCCCGGATCACGACCTCAATATCCTGGAGCAACGTCAGACGCTGAATTCGATAATGACTAAGACCATAGATGGGTTGGACCGACTATTCAGCGCCTCCAAACCTGATGCCGTGATCGTTCAGGGCGACACCACCACTTCTACCGCTGGAGCGATCGCCGCTTTCTATCACGGCATTCCAGTGGTCCATGTGGAAGCGGGTCTTCGTTCTGGCAATCTCTTCTCCCCTTTCCCCGAGGAGGCGAATCGCAAAATCACTTCTCAGATTGCTAGCCTGCACCTCGCGCCAACACAAACCAGCAAAACCAATCTCCTTGCCGAGAAAGTGCCGGAAGTTGACATAGTAGTCACCGGCAACACAGTCATTGATGCGTTGTTCTCAACGGTGAAAAAGGAGATTCCGTTCATCGATGATCGGCTTGAGAAGCTCGCCGCAGCGGGAAGCCGAATCCTGCTCGTAACAACCCACCGTCGTGAAAACCAGGGTGATGCGATGAGAGGGGTCGGAAGAGCTCTGGCCCGCATTGCGGACGACGAACCGGAGCTTGTTATCGTGCTACCTGTTCATAAGAACCCTGCGGTTCGAGAAGCAGTCCTCCCCTCGCTCGAGGGAAAAACGAACGTGATCGTGACGGAGCCCCTGGGCTACGGTGAGTTCACCCGCCTGCTTAGCGTTTCTCACATTGTATTGACCGATTCTGGCGGCGTCCAAGAAGAGGCGCCTAGTCTCGGGAAGCCCGTCCTCGTGATGCGTGACAACACGGAAAGGCCCGAAGCCATTCAAGCCGGCACCGTCACGCTCATCGGCACTGACGAGAATCGTATTGTCGCAGAAGTTCGCCGCCTCCTCAATGACCAGCAGCATTTCGATTCCATGGCCAATGCCGTCAACCCGTACGGCGATGGGCTTGCCTCCGTCAGAACAATCGCGGCCATCAATCAACTCGTTGGACTTGGACATCGACTAGTTGATTTCTCAGCGTGAACACACCTAATACTCAAGCAGAGGGAGATAGTAATGAGCAATGAAAAGAACGCACCGTCAGTAGATGGCGTAAAACTGGAGATTCTGCGTGCAATCAACCGAGGGTTGAACGTGACTGCCAACGCTCCGCATATTCGCGATCTGGCCGCAGCATACTCGTTGCTGGATGGAAAGTCAGCCGAGCGCAACTTCCCTCGCCAGCCAACATCGCCGGTAGCGAAGCTGTAACTATTTAGAACACGTAAAGAAATGCGCTCAAGTCTGCGCCGCAATGCTCACAGATTAGAAGAGACGGTGGAAAGTGAACGTAAACTTCATCTGCGTGGCACGAAATGTCAAAGGTCGAGCATTATTGCCGACGCTGGCTGATTCAGCTATTGCACATGTCGACGAAGTGTTTGGCGAGTCAGACAAGAACGCTATCCATCGAACATCTGGCATGGTCGCCTTCAACGCCAACCGCATGGGCCGTACTTGGACGGTGCCGACTTGGCTGGAGGAGAACGGTGAGATATACGGATTCTCTCAACCACCGGTTCCACTTAACCAAGAAGTCACATCATCTACCTGGTCACAAACTATCGTTGCGATGGTGCGAAGGGCTCAGCAGAACGAGTTCTTGATCAATCATTTCGGCTACCGCGTACGGCGAGATCATGGAGTTGAGGTTTGGACAGATATCCTTGGATTCGGACGCTGCTACATGGTGGAGAATGACGAATTCGTAGCAATTAGTAACCATATCGGGATGGTTTCATTCTTTCTTCAGAAAGAAGTCCAAATCGACGATGCCGCTGTGGGCAAGTTCGCAAACTTCGGGTGGTTCAGTGGTTCTTCAACTCCTTTTGTGGGAATCGAGAGAGTGCCTGCCGCTGCACGCATAAACGTAGGCCAAGACGGATCGATTACGCGCGAAACTTACCTTCCGCTAAGGGAACTTGTGGGCGCAAGGGACCAGCCAGTGGACTTCGCGGACACAGTTCGACAGTCTCGGGTAGTAGCAAGAAACTTGGACAACCTGAGCCACAAGACTCCGACCGTTTACCTGAGCGGTGGCCAAGACTCAAGAATGACGGCAGGCCTGTGGCTGTCTGGGGGAAGCAGCGCGAACGTAGTTACGCTGGGCGTGCTCGAAAGAGAGGTGGAGATTGCCCGCCAGTTGCTTGACATATATGCGGGTCGGGTCGATTTCCAAGCGCAAGGCATAACCCACCGTGTCACCGAGCCGAAACCTTCAGGTGTAACGATGCCCATCGAAGAACGCCTCGCGAAGGCCTTCGATATGTGGGACGGCGACGCAGCCCCGACGAACATGAAGACCAACGTTCGCCCGCCGGCATCTGCCGCCGCCCTTTCGATTGGCGGAACTAACGGCGAGATAACACACGGATACTTTTACAGCCGCCCGGGCCTCACCGAGCAAATCTCTAAATTGCCGCATCCGCTCAAGCGCCTCGAGCGCGTGTACTCCGGAAACGTACCAACCGAGTTCGCGCACTCCCTGTTGCCGGACTTTTTCGACGAGGAATACGAGCAGGCAAGCAGCGCAGGGCAGAGTGGGCTAGCGAGTCTTGATGTCTTCTACCTAAGGGAGAAACTGCGACGGTGGCACAATCAATCTCTTAACACGACAAGCACTGTTCTGCTTGGAACGGCCGCGTACATTCGAGCAGCGTATGACCTGACGGTTCAGCAACGCATTGATAAACTAGCTCCACGGACCCTCGCAAAGCTTGCGATCCCTGAATGGGACGGTGTCCCGTATTATAAAGCGCAGGCGGCGGAAAGTAAGGTTGCCAACAATAAGGGTTTGCGTACTTGGCATATTGATGCTGAGTACTTCCGCCATACAATTCAAAGTCCTAAACTATGGAATCGTTATCTGAAGAACGAGCGGCTAACACACTTTCTGCAACTCGTCGATCAAAACGAAGCAGTTGGTTCTCATGAATCCTGGTTCAACCGTGCAATATGGATTGATTTTCTTCCGGAGCATGTGTCTCGGCTCAATAGGGTTATATCGTCAGCCAAAAATCGGGCATTGGCATGACAGGGCTTCAGTTAGAGATGTGTGATGATCTGCGCAACGCTTTAGATGATCAATTGCGACTCTTGCGGGCTCGCCGTACAGATGATCAGCAGGCGGTCAGACTCCACGAACGGAGCGCTTGGATTCGAGGTGCCTTTTGGGATCTACCCGCCTCCGAAATATGGATATCAGATCCTTATGGTGATCGTCTGTGGCAGATGGAATTGAATTCGCTGCGTTGGGTAGATGTGCTCCGGAGGAATGAGCCCACCCATTCGCGTGATAAGCATCTTTGGGAAGAAATCGTAGCTGATTGGTGCGCAGCAGAAAAATCTGGGAAAGTGCCGGAGAGCGCTTGGGGGCTTATCCCCGCCCTTCAGAGAGCCGAGGTGATCGCGCGTGGTCTCGCCGCCAATATGCCATCAGCAACGAACGTCGAAACATTACATGGGGCGCTCGAGAATCACCTCCAGTATTTTTCTAATCGAATCAAAGCCGGTCGAGGCGCCTACCTCGAAGAGATTCTCAGCGTGCACGCTTTGTGTTCCTTCGTGCTTCCAAACCCGCAAAAGCGTATCAGTGAGTTTCTCAGGCTTGCTCTGAACACGTTCGTCGATGAGAAGGGCCTTCCGCAGGGTGCATCGCCCGGGCACGCAGTTCGAGCTGCCGAAATGTGGCTCAACACGGTCGTAAAGTTCCGCTCCTGCTTCGAAGAATATTCCGCGTGGGAACAGAGACTCACCGGGGCGCGCGACCTGTTGGTACATGCCACCCGACCAGATGGGTACCTCGCTGGCGTCGATGGCCAAAATGAGTGGGACGTCTTTCCCCCCAGAACCAGGACTGAATCTTATGCTCTTACCGCGGGAGCGGAAGGAGATCCCCCGCCAGAATTAGATTTCATCGCCTCGTCCGGCTGGATTTTCAGCAGAAGTGGCTGGGGAGAGACAGAGCGGGCGGCTGAGGACGAGACTTTCTTCTCGGTTCGCTATGGTGATGCTCGAACGGAAGGCCGGCGCCCCGACAACGGAGCACTTACTTTCTTCACTAACGGCGAACAATGGCTTACCGACATCAATTCGCATCTAGCGTTCAAGGATGGCAACGCCGACAAACGGTATCTCCACAACACTATCGAGATAGACAATTATCGTTATAGGCCGCATGGAAAGTCAGAAATTGTTCGCATCCGGCGAGCGATGCGGTCACGAGAGTATGTGCTGAACGATCTTGCGTACCGTCCTGTTCAGTTCAGGCGTCGTGTCATTTACTCAGAGTCTGGCGACTACCTACTAGTGATCGATCAGCTCAGGAGTACTGAGGCTCACGTGGGGACCCAGAACTGGGTTGTGCCCCCTGACGCTGAAGTAGAAGTGACGGGCTCCGGCGTCGTAATCCATCAAAATGGAAAACAGATAGCTATTGAGTGGCTCAATCAACCAATCGAAGTCCGAGTCGAGCCCATCCGGCAAACGGCTAGAGAGGACGCGCTGCTCGGAAAAAGGATATTCGTCCGTATCAATGCGCGCAGCACACGTCTCATCGTCCTGATTAGCGAGGTAAGCAAAAAGAACCCGCTCGACGTGTCTAGAGTGCCGATGGACGGTGGAAGCGTAGCCGTTCTAGTCACAAAAGGAGCTCATCGAGAACAGCTAGTGGTTACTCCTGAGGGCGCGGGGGTTGGGTCTTTCGAGTCCCCCGCCGACGAAATCGCAGAAGCGATTCGAAATGGCGCTCTTCACGGTGGGCGTGATGCGAATGCTTCACAAGATCTAGAACTGAAGGCCATTGCGGCTATCGAGACCGCGAAGAATGTAGTTCGTTCAAGTGACGGAACTATCAGCTCTAGGCGTCAGGGAATAGAGAATCTACTAGCCTTTATCGAGCAACACGAAATCGTCGGGTACCGCGATTATGGGTTGGGCGCCGCACTTATTGATCTGGCTGGATCCGAATACAAGGATCTAGTAAACCGCTGCGGCCTTGTTTCACAGCAGAAGAGAACCCCCGTCGTTAACTGGAGTAACGATGTCGCCGTTCATCACGAATACTATGGGGTTCCCCTGGTCACTGGAACGAAGGTCCCCACCCACTTCGAAACGACGCCCAGCCGGTACATTTGGACGACTGATTTTGGTCAGCTTGTACTGCCGTCCTATCTAAACTTTGAAAGCTCTGGCTCAATCCTCTCTGTGATGTTCCACGGCGCCACCGACCGCGTACGAAATACGATGCCTCGCTTCGAACGAATGCGGTCAATGGAGACACTAAAGCGCGGCCCCCTAGCATTCTTCTCGGATCCGTGTCTTGATCTGGACGCTAACATGATTTTGTCATGGTACGCCGGCCGGGAGAATCTGAACCTGCATGCAAAGATTGCTGAGACAATAGTTGGGATTTCTCGGTCAACAGGAGCATCGAAAGTCCTTCTCGTAGGCAATTCTGGAGGTGCATTCACAGCTCTTCAAGTATCTAGCTACTTACCTGAGTCGGCCGTCGTCGCGTTCAACCCTCAGGTAACAATCGACAGGTACGCCCCCCGAATCGCCGAAGAGGCTCATCAAAACCTGTTTGGGCGTTCCAGTGTTTCGGACGACCCCAATCTGGCCTCGCGTATGGACGTAATCCAACGGTTCGAGGAAATTGATTTCGACCGGCGCGTATATCTGATTCAGAACACGGGTGACGACCATCACTTTCAAGAGCACTTCTTACCTTTGAAGTTTGCTTTCGAGAATTCGAACAATGCAGGCAACCTTCGGGTGTACACACCTGACCTCGGCCCCGGGCACCGTGTACCACCACCGGACGAATACATGCAAGAAGTACGTAAAGGTATGGAGATGTTTCTTGGGAGATGAAACCTGTCGTTGAGAAACTGGCGTGCACTCATTTTGCCGCGGCTCATCTCCGTTCATCACTCTTTTCAGACGTAACGGAGCTATCCAAAGATTCCTGACCTGCAATGTTTCGTATAGCGGGAACAAATCGATTTCCTAGGGCGCTTCTTAAGATTCCGGACTGGCACCGGCGGAGCGATCGTCGTTTGAGCTGGCTTATTCAGCTGCCTCCTCTGTGCTCCCCAGCTTGTACCAGGCTACGTGCCTTGGGTCAGGGATCGGTTCTCCTTGGCAGCGTGTGTGGTGGACGGCTGGTGAAGGCGTTGAGTATTGAGGATAGGTCGCCGCGCGAAAACGTCTGTAGCGCGGCGTTCCGAGGACACGGGGGTGGCGCAGGATGCGGCCAGGGTGAGGGCTTCGGCCATCCTCGCGTTCATACGCTAGGCGCCCGTGGTGGCTGCTTCGACCAGCAAGGTCCGAGTACCTCCATTGAGGTCGAGGAACCCGGCCTCGTCGGCGGTGCAGGCCTCAACTGTGTAATCGCCCGGGGTCCGGGTCGTGGTTCCCGGAAGGGCTCATCAATCATGGCCGGACTGCTTGCACGAGCACCGCGGCGCTCGCAACTTCAACCGCACCCGGTTGGCCACCTCGCCCGGCACATCCAGTTCAGTTGAGGACGCGTTGTCGCCGCAGGAATTTGCGCCGGTTCGAACGAGGTCGGCCTTGGGCGAGTTCTCACCGCCGCACCGACCCCGCCCTTGGCTGCGAGGTCCGCAAATTGGCATGCCAGCACGGTAATGCCGCAGTTGCGGGCAGGTCCGAGGTCTGGTGATCGGGGACCGGGACACCGCGAACATGGGCGGTAGTCGCAATTTGCACGGCGGCGGTGCCCTGAAGTCAGCGCGGATCCGTTTGCAGAGGGTATTCTCCGAAATTGAAAACCGTAGTCAGCACTGCTGCGGTTTCCTGATACGCAGCGAAACCTAATGACCAGGTCTCGGTCATCGTTCTGTCACGTACCGACCTCCAACCCCTAAGCGGGTCTGTTTGGCCTCGTACGGGCACTATCAAACCATCCGGAGCGTCGCTGGCGACCCACAACGGTTCGTCCCAATCCTCGCACGATACCTTCACTGTATTGTCATACACTTCCAAATCGAAGTTGCCGGCTAGGTTGAACCAAGAACGCATGTCTCGTGGCTGTCCGCTGTTGTCGGCAATATCGTCTTCGACCACCAACCATCGTCCCGGGAGGAACGTCAGCCGACGATGATGGCTCCAGTCGGGGTGGTCGACAACACCAGTGAGGACATAGATCTCATCCTCCTGGTAGCAGTCCCTTAGACCCGACCCAAATGGCTTTCGCCGCCTACGCTCGTGATTCTCACCGTCCAGTGCGACGGTGTTATGAGCAATGGTCGACTCTACATACTGTCGTTCGGGAGCACTGTAGTAGTAGCCCTTCGACCGGAGTGGGGAGTCCATCGGTAGCAACTCCCCATAGCCGAACCGACCGGCGTCTACCAATATTTCGGCACCGCGGTCATACCAAACGAAAGTATGGTCATCCGCGTGCTTGTGCGCCCGCGAATGAAACGCAGAGGAAAAAGCAAGATAAGAAGACCCATCGAAGGCCGATGCCTGCATGGGTTGCGGCTGCCGCACGAACGCATATCCAGCGTGGGGGTAAACCGCCAAGGTCTTATCGTTCGGGCGGCCTACACTGCCGTTAGATATAAGGAAGTTGGTGTTATCGTCTGCCGAAAGCGGAGCTCTATTCGAACTCATCACGCGTTCAGGAGTATCACCGAATTGAACGAGTCGCCCATTTGGCTGGATAAGCCAGCCAAGAGCATGAGCAGCCTTTTCCACTCGTTCAATCACTTCGGGATCGCGAATCAAGCCCTGCTCTATACAGAGCTCGAAAGACCGGAGAACCATGCGGTGATAATCAGGTGAATGCTCACTATGTAAACCATCCTCCTTGAATTGAGCCGCAGCCATCATTCCGAGGCGTTGCTCCCCTTGGCTCTCTAGCTCTGCCATTCCGACCAGCGGCCGCAAGGTGCGTCCCAGGACTGTCTGACCAACCGCAGCGTAGTAACCATGATTCGTTCGCGGGTTGAATGACTTATCGAGGTAGTGCTCGTGGCGGTGTTTGAATGCACCAAGTAGCAAACGCCGGACAACAGAGGCATCAATTCCCGCGTCGAACGCAAGGGCGATCAGTCCGACCAAACGCGGAGAGCGCAGCCCAAGCGACATGTCGTACCAAGCCATACTGTCGTCCCGACCGGAGTCGCGAGTTACGTAAGTATCGAGCCATGAGAGAGCCCGATCCAAGCACCACTCGAGCAGTTGCAGATCTCGCGACGCCATATAGGCCCGCACCATCGGATCCATGAATTCCCAGGCGTGCAGGTGAAAAGCCCAGGATCGGTTAGTGGTGCATAGGGTGTCCCAGTCTAGTGGCAGGGAAAGTGGAACCGGGGGGAACCCGGTTAGAGTCCATCCAACAGTTTCGATCTCTTCCGGAGAAGCTCCAGTTTCAGTGTCGAACCACCGAATGTAATCGGAGATGTCGCGGGCCAAAATCCATCGTTGAAGTTCCTCGTAGTCAACCTTGTCGGCTGCTTCGGCCAGCACGACGTTCGCGGTATAGGGCAACACCTCAAAGTTGGCGTAGACCTCAGCGTAGCGTTGCGCGTTAGATGCCCACGTTCGTTCCGAGCGAACCCAAGCAGCACCGTCGTGTGCAAGTGACTTGCGCTGCTGCTCGCTAGCGATGAGTCCGCGCAAAGTGTCCGACAACGAATCTTTATCACCCGCAGTGAATAGAGTGGCCGCTCCTGAGTCCTCAGCTATCTCTTTCAATGCTTCTACATCGGACATCACAACCGTGCGACCTGTAGAGAACGCCTCGAATGGTTTGAGCGGAGTCACAAGCTGACACACCTTCGAAGGCCGTCGTGGTACTACGAAAATATCTATGAGACCGTAATATCGCAGGACTTCATCATGGCGTACACGTCCTGTGAACGTCACCCCCGCTGCACCGAGTCGAGCATTGAGCGCTTCAAGTTTGAGCAGGTGAGGACCGTCTCCGACGATTACAAGTCTCACATCCTCGGACACGTGCTCCCTCAAGTCGTAAAATGCCTCAATGAGGGTGTCAATACCCTCGTACTCGACGATCGAAGAGATATAGCCGACAGTTATAGCGCCAGCGGGAATGCCATAGGTTTCGCGCAAATCGTCAGATTCGTCAGTCAGAACAGGAAAATCGTCAACACTCACCGCGTTGGGGACGATGCTGATCTGCGAAGCAGGGTAACCAGACTGAGATATGTGCCCCTTCATCACTTCAGCCAACGTGACGATATGCGCGCTTGAAGACCTAAGCTCCACCTCTTGATCCCGGCGTAACGTATAGGCATCCGGCATTCCCCACCGGCGCTCAATATCGGTCCAGTCTTCGATACCATACTTTTGGGAGGTGCGAGAGAGCCATGATTCTTCCCAGAAACCGCGGTTCTCGTAGATGACCGGAATACCGAAATGATTACCAATTGCTTGAGCAGTGATGGCATTGAAGAAGTCCGAATGGGCATGCAGAAGGGCTGGACGTGCGCGTTCAACCACCTCTCGCACCCCCTCGATATTTTCATCAAGCCAATCAGAATACGATCGACCTGACCTCGGGGACCCCGCGAGCGTGTAATAGGTCACGCCTTCGATCGTCTCCCAATTGGATTGCTCGGGCTCCAAATTCTCACCTACCTGGCTTACCACCGAGACTTGAAAGCCAATGTCCCGTTGCGCGCGCGCAGTGTAATGCGTCCGCAAAGTGTAACCAGACTCTGTCTTCGGGAACGCTTTTCCTACGATGTGAAGGACATGCCCGGGGATCGTTTCTAGCGTGGTACCGTTCGGTTGCAGCTTCGAAGCATAATTCCCACGAAGGACGTCGAGTTCGGACTGCCGGCTGGCGAGTGCGCTGAGGTCCCGCTCCGTTCGGGTGACTGATGCGATGCTATCGAGCACCATCAGGCTCTTCTCCAAGTAGCCGCGAGAACGCAATTCGATTGACAACCTGCGCCGGGGTGTAAGTGGAAGCAGCTGAAGCACGCCGTTTTGGTCTAGCAACCAAAAGGCGGTCAGTGGGTCATCCTGAATCATGTCGGGCACGATCTGCAGCAGTTCAGTCTCAGTGAAGAGCCCCTTACAGGCACCCGTTTCTACCGCCAGTTGAACTATCCGACGATTAGTTGCGCGCCTCTCCCTATCCTGCTGAGAAATAGCCGATTGAAGAGAGCGCATCAGACCTTGAGTGTCGACCCTCTTGAGTGCGTCCCGAACCCAAGCGCGCTCCTGATCCAGAATCGACCGGATATCGCTCTCCTGCCGGAGGAGGGCGCCATTATTAAGCGCTGATTGTTTACGGGAGGAACGAATGAATCTCGAGCGCAGTTCGACTAGCCCACCAAGCGAGAAAATCATAAGCGCTAGGGCAAGAAACACCAGCGAAGAGACGCTACCAGCCGGTGAGGTTCCACCAATTAATACCGCTAGCCCCAATGAAGTCACGATGAAAATAGCGCTGCTTATCAGGAGAAGTTTGGTCCATTTGCCTAATTTAATCTTGCGTAAATCTCTCACAGTTCTCCTACTTCAGGGCAACGTCTTTATTCACCACCGCGCATCTCTCAGCTGATCAAGCCCGAGCCACCAGTTCTGCGACCTCTGGGCTCGTCCTTAGACATCCCCTAGTGTCGATGATCTGAACATGCGATAGCGATTCGCTCGGTATTTCGAGGAAATCATCATGGTCAACGAGAAGGAGGAGGACTCCAGCATCCGACAGCGCAGACTCGAGGGACATGAGTTGAACGTTTTCATTCGACAGGCGGGACGGAAGCTCCCGAATGTGAGGCTCGACTACATTAACAGCGACCTCCGGCAGTCGAGAACTCAAGGCATCAACGATGTCGACCGCTGGAGATTCGCGGAGATCATCAATGTTCGCTTTGAAGGCTAGCCCGAGGGCCGCGATTGCCGTCGCACCCGTCGCCGCAACCGCAGCACATGTCTGGTCAAGAATGTATTCTGGCTTGTCGTCATTGACCATCCGTGCCGCGCGGATCAGCCGGGATTCATCGGGGGCAGCAGCGACTATGAACCAAGGGTCGACGGCAATGCAGTGCCCTCCAACACCCGGGCCAGGTTTTAAGATATTGACGCGCGGGTGGTGGTTTGCCAGCGAGATGAGTTCCCAAACATCGACCCCAATCTTCTCACTGATAATGGATAGCTCGTTTGCGAAGGCGATGTTCACATCCCTATAGGAGTTCTCAACCAGTTTCGCCATCTCTGCAGTCTTTGCATCAGTCAGATGAATTGCGCCTTGGCAGAACACCTCGTAAAGGTGCTTTGCAACTATGGCTGCCTCTCGCGTGATACCACCGACGATCCGGTCATTCGTCACTAATTCAATCATCACTCGTCCGGGCAATACTCTTTCTGGGCAGTGCGCGAGGAGAATCGCGGGCCTACCATCCTTGCCGTCGAGTGATAGATCTGGCCGAAGATCTATCAGATATTCCCCAAGATACTGGGTAGCTCCTGGGGGGGACGTGGACTCGAGGATAATAAGCTCTCCACCTTCGAGTTGAGGCGCGATGCCGCGAGCTGCAGCCTCGATGTAGCTCAAATCCGCGCTCTTGTCGTGCAAAAACGGGGTCGGCACGGCGACGATATATGCCTCCGCTTTTGGAGTTTCTGCTGATGCAGACAGATGACCTTGGCTTACCGCTCCAGCAACATGCACGCTCAAGTCAGGCTCAACGAAGGGTACTTCTCCCCTGTTGACCGCTTCAACAGTCTCCGCGTTGACGTCCACGCCGGTTACATCCAACCCATTAGTCGCCAGGATCGCGGCGGTGGGCAGGCCTATATATCCGAGTCCTATTACAGCAACGTTTGTGATCTTGTTCATTCGGTTCCCCTTCTAGTCATTTGCCCAACGTGAGACATGTTGCGTACGAGCGACGTCGCCCTGGTTGCCCATTCGAACGACCGCAACGCCCAGAAGCGCGGGGCACCTCTCACGCACTTCGCCTACCCGTTACCCGCTCCAACACCTGCGTGGCGATCAGACTCTCGCGCGCAGCTCTGCGTAGTTCCTCAGCTGAGGCGTCGTTTCCCTTTGATAGTAAGGAGGTGAAGCGCGAGTACGCCTCAGTGACAGTACCTACATCCCCGTCCATCAGTAGGTCCCCTTTGTCCAACCAAATTGCCCGCGTGCACATGTCAGCGACGGTGCTCAGGCTGTGGCTGACAATAAAGACAGTCCCTGCTTCCTGCCGCAACTCACTAATTCGAACTTTGCTTCGCTCTCGGAATTGGGCATCTCCTGTGTTCAGCGCTTCATCGATGAGGAGGATCTCGGGGTCAATCGAGGTGGCGATTGCGAACCTTAACCGTGACGCCATACCCGAAGAATACGACTTCATAGGAAGATAGATTGCATCGCCTAATCCCGAAGTCTCGACGATGTCAGGGAATCTCGCGGAAATTGTTCTACGATCCATACCCATGGCCAGACAGCCCAATATGACATTCTGATCTCCCGCAAGTTCAGGAATCAGCGCTGCGTTAACGCCCAACATCACTGGAATATCTGATGCGTATACAGAGCCACTAGTTGGACGCGTTCGACCGCTGATTAGCCTGGTGAGAGTACTCTTGCCAGAACCATTCCTACCGATGATTCCCACGGACTCGCCATGGTTCACAACAAGCGACATCTCATTCAGCGCCCGCACAGTAACCGTCGACCTTCCCCGCCGTAATCGCGATGCTAATCGGTTGACTGGTCGTGTATTGCGCTCGCTTGACGAGGTGACTTGATACCTCATACTCACCCGGTCGATGACGACTGTGGGACGCGCCCGCATGTAAGTGCTCACTGTTGACTCACTCGGCACCATAAGATTCCTCACCTCGCCAGAAGAAAACGGTGCCAAATGCAATGAATGCCAACGCCCAAGCTGAAAGAATCGCCCAGGACTGCCAGGTGGGCAATTGACTGTACAGGAGGCAATCCCGTGCGATGTCCAACACGTTGAAGAGAGGATTGAGCTTTACCAAAGCAAGCAAGAAGTCGTTTCCAATGAACCTGTCATAGGAGAAGAAAACGGCCGACCCATACATCCATAGTCGAAGTCCAAACGAGATCAGGTGTGCGAAGTCATTCACGTGGGAGACTATCCGCGCCAAGATGAGGCTAAGTCCAAGGTTCATCATGATCTGGAGTCCAAGAGCGGGGAGCAGAAGAAACCAAAGCCAAGTAATATCCTCGGTTGGTGGCAGGAGAAGGATGATGACCAGCATCGTTATCACGACGGGGACTGCTGCGAGGAGCTCCCGCATGTTAGCCGCTATGGGTAGGGTCGCCCGAGGGAATGTGAACGCCTTTATTATCGATCGATTTGTTTGAAGTGATCTAGCCCCGTTGGATATGGAACGCGAAGAGATCTGGAAGAGGAAAACACCTATGACCAGGTACCCGATGAAGTTATCGATGCCCCTGCTCGTCTGGAGAAGCAAGCCAAAAATGAGGAAGTAGGTTAAACCGTTCAGCACCGGATTCAGGATTAGCCAAAAGCTGCCGAGACGATCCTTTCGGCTTCCGCTCTGAATCTTCGCTTTCGCATCGTAAACTATGAATTGACGACGTTCCCACAATTGAATTAAATAATCGATGAATCCCGGCCGGGCTCCCACCCGAATCAGACCCCGCGTGTCGATCGGCAAAGAGCGAACACCTGCCGGATCTGGCAGCGATATGGGTGAGTTCATATCGGCCATCAGCAGGCTAGCTTGCCATACGCGTCGACGATGGATTGTGAGTTACGAGCCCATGTGCGCTCTGCCAGTACACGCTGCCGTCCCGCTGCTCCCATGGCAATAGCCGCGGGAGTGACCCGCGCACCGCGAGCATCAGTCAACGCCATCAACGCGCGACCCAGCGCCGCAACGTCGCCCGGTTCAACCGAGAGGCCCGTCACTGAGCTGGTCACTATTTCGCACAGCGCCGGAAGTCTACTAACCACCACGGGTCGGGCTGCAGCCATGGCCTCCACAGGCTTCAGCGGAGTTACAGTTCGCGTTACTTCAAGGTCATTTCGCGGCACCACAAACACGTCCAGCGCTTGGTGGTACAGGTGGGCTTGCTCGCGCGGTACCCGACCGGTAAAGGTGACACGGGAGTCGACTTCCAGCTCCCGGGCAAGTTGCTCTAGTCCCGGTGCCGCGACACCGTCCCCAACTATCAAGCACCGCAAGTTGGGACGGTCATCGGCCAAAAGTGCAACGGCCCGGATGAGCGTGTCCAGTCCCTCATAATCCACCAAGCTGCTTACTGATCCGACGAAGACACCGTCCCCGCGCAGCCCAAGGAGCTCACGAGCAGCACTTGGTTCCATAGGTTCGTCCAGGAATTTGCCTCCAACGGCGTTTGGGCACAGCAGGACTTCGCGACGGACACCGCCCGCGTCCAGGATTCGCTGCTTCATGACCTCGCCCAAAGTAACCACTAGGGCCGCGTTTTGTGTCACAGCCGCCTCACACTCAGTGAAGAGTTTATATCGCTCGCTAAATTTAACCGCATCACTACGCGTGGATGCCCAAGTGTCCACCAGGTTTCCGCGCACTTCATACACCCACGGGATACCAAGAGCGTCAGCCACTGCGCGAGTGACCAGTCCGTTCACGAAGTGCGTTGTGGTGTGAAGGACGACTGGTCTTACAATCAACGCGAGCTGCAAAACCGCTTCCGCCTGAGCTTGCAGACGCTCGTCAAAGCCCGTCGGCATGGTACCGGGCAGCAAGCGGTGGTAATTGACGCCGTCCAGCACGTCTTGATCCTTTGCGAGAAATTTGCCGATCTGCACGGGGTAACCCAACCGCGTTACTGCATGCACCGACCATCCGAGCTGTGACTGGGCACTCAATATTGAGTGGGATCGTTGGGCGTACCCGCTCCCCGTGTGTGGAATGGAATTTGTCAGAATGTGAAGAACCGTCTTCCTCTTCGGCTTGTACCCTTGAACCGCTTCGAGCTTCGGGGACCAACCCTGAAAAACCCGCAACTCACTCTGCAGGCGCTGTGCCTTCTTAAGTTGACCGGCAGTAGAGAGTTCGGCGATTGCGCCGGTCATGTCTCCGTCATACCAACGGCGCCGGGCACGGGTGGCTGATGCTGAACCTGCTTGGGCGAGTAAGCGATCGCACCTCTCCGGCTCGTTGGCAGCCAGAGCAATTTCCGCCAGCCGGGCTGCCTTCGCTCTCGATAATTTCGACTTCAATGCCTTATCGAGTACGCGATTGCGTACGTCATAATTTCCGAGGAGATGGGCTCCCATCGCTTGTGGAACGGGGCCCGGAAGGAGGCGCAAGGCATGTGCCGCCGGATGCATCAATCGTGCAGGCAGACGGCGAAATATCTGCAATGCAAGCAAAACGGGATCGTCGCCCAAGTGCTGTGCCACAGTTGCAGCAATAAGTCGGGCGTTGCGAAGGAGGCTCACCTGTGCGGGCCGCCGCCCGCAACTTCAGCAAGCAGGTCGATGTAGGACTGTCCCAGCGTATGCACATGAGCATTGTGCTGCACCCAGAGGCGCCCGCTGCCGTTCACCTGCAGTTGGGTGCGATCATCGGCGAGAAGCCGCCAGAGCTCGGCGAGCGCGTCGGGGTCGGCCTTCACGATATGGCCTGCTTCGGCGTCTTCCAGGATCTTCCTGGCCTCACCGCGGACCATCCCAGTCACGTGCCGACCGATCGAAAGGACCTCGTAGGTCTTGGAGGGCACAGTTGTTTCGAATGATTTCCAATCGTCCCGCAGCGCCACAATGCAACTGTCAGCTTGACGGTAGTACTCGATCACTTCGGGACCATACGCGGGATCATGAAATTCCACTGGGGCCTTGAGCCCCGCCGCGAGTTCCTTCAGCTCATTCCGCCGCACGCCGTGGCCCACCATTGTGAGGCGCATTCGGTCCCCGACGAGTGCTGCCGCGCGGATGGGAATATCAAGATGCTGACTTTCACCATGATTTCCCAGATACAGCACGTCCAACCGGCTCTTCTCAAGCGGGACCGGGTCCAGTTTTTCCAGCCGGTCGATGTCCACGCCGTTGCTGACGGTCGCTACATTCTTCAAGCCCCGCTCGCGCAACGTCCGTGCGAAACCATACGTCACCGTCACCACCAGATTAGCGCGGGCCTGGATCGCCATAATCACCTGCTCGGTGATGCTCTTCGCGCTTCCCTGGATCAGGCGAGCGTCGCGGGCGATATCCGGCCAGGCATCCCGCATATCAACAACTAGCGGTCGCTTGAGCATGCGCGCCACCACATACCCAGCGCCGAGTATCGGCAGGCTTGGTACTGTCACGATAACGACGTCAGGCCTTGCGCAAAGTGCGGCGACGGGGATGCTCATCCCGGCCGAAAAGAGATGATTCATCAGCCGGCCGATGCGCGTAGTCGGGTGCCAAAGGTAGGGAACACGGCGGACAATCTCTCCGTACGCGCCGGTGTCAGCTCTGAACGCGCGTCCTGCTAATTTCTTCGGCAGGGTCCTACGCCCATGCGGTGAGTGCGCTACTGGCGCCACCACGTCGACATTCCAACCAGCGGCCCGAAACGACTGGACGAACTGGGTCCAACGGCGCTGTGGGGGGCTGTGTTCAGGCGAATAAGAGTGCGTCATAAGTAACACACGCAAATGCAGATCCCCCCTTCATTTCCTGACATTTCACGCTAAATCGCGTGGGACCTCTTGACAGTCTAACAATCGTGCGACTATCAACCCGATACGGGCAATGATTTCACAATAAGCGAAGTAGGCTTACTACCTCAGTGAGACCGTTAGAAGGGATTCGCGATGAACCGTTCGAAGCCGATAGTTGACAATCTCATCAAGAGCGCAATAGGCAGAGTGCTAGTCCCGATGAGAATAATCGCTGTCAGAGCGCGCAGCGAGATCAATGTGCTCGCCGCACCAGAAGAATAGGCTTACTGATCTACTAAAGACCCGTCAGCGTCGGCTACTGCCGCGCAGCTTGGCGTAGTAGAGCACTCCCAAACCTATAAGCATAAGAATGACCAGTGCGCGCGTGATCGGATGTGCTCCAACCGAAACTTCGTCCCGGTCAGCCGTCGCTTCTGAGTCAACTGCAGTGGGGCTGGGCGTTGCAGTGGTGGCTGACGGGGAAGGCGATGGGGACGGTGTGGCGCTGTGTGTCGTCGCAGTCGGCGACGGCTCGGGTTCCTCCGTGGAAGGCTCATCTGTGGGCTCGTCGGTCTCGGGTTCAATCTCGACGACGGCCCCAGTCTCAAAGTCCAAACGAAAATCTGTATAGAAGTATGTTGCAGGGTCGATTAGGTTTCCCGTTCCGGGTTCTATGAGAAACCCGGTCTGGGGTTCGACCAGGTATCCGGTCACCGGGTCAATTGCGAACCCTGTCTCAGGGTCGACTGCACGACCCGGCTGCTGGACGGGTTGCTGCTGCGCTGGTGCCGGCGCGGGAGGTTCGGCGGGCGCCGGCGCCGGGTCCGGGGCGGGTTCCTGCGAAGGGGCTGGGTCTGAGGTCGGAGCGGGAACCGGCTGCTGTGACGGCAGTGTCACCACCGGGAGTATCAAACGCGGCCCGTCCTCCTGTGCCAAGGCCGGCGCAGGCATTGACACCATAAGCAGGCAGATAACCGCCGCGAAGATAATTCTCATCGCGACCTCAGGACCCGGCTGCCGCGGGGTCTGCAGACTCGAGATACTCCCCCAACGAACCCTCGTCCAGGGCACCGGCTATCTCTGCAATCGCCGCATCATCCTTGATGACGATTGATTGACCGTCGGCGGAGCTGCCGGTGCCGAGATTTGGGAGTGTGAAGAATTCGACATCGTTGGTCCGGATACTTTGCATGCCGAGAGCCAGCGATGCGACGGTCCCAGCGTCGAATTCCTCATCAACGCTCAGGTAGGGCGAGATCTCGTCCACTATGCGGCTGATTTTGGCCGGGTCTGTGAGCGTTTCCCGGCTGAGGAACTCCGACATAACAGCCTTGATGTAGAGCTGCTGATTGCGTACGCGTTGATAGTCACCGTCGCTGAAGGCGTACCGCTCACGAACGAACTTCAACGCAGATTCGCCGTCCAGGTTGATGTTGCCCTGCTCGAAGAACTCGCCTTCGCTGCCACGGGACTGAAAAGCAACCGGGTTGTTGACGGTTACGCCTCCCAAGGCATCGGTGAGACCTTGGAAACCCTCAAAATCCACCATCACGACGTGATCGATCGGTGCATCGAACATTGTCTCGACAGTTTGGACGACCAACGGCACCCCGCCAAGAGACATCGCCGCGTTGATCTTGTGCTCGCCGTGGCCGGGAATCGCAGTCCAGGTATCCCTCATGATCGACATGACGTAGATGTTCGCTCTGTCCTGCGGAATATGCATGAACATCATCGTGTCGGAGCGCCCGCCATCCGCGCCTACGGGCGCCGCGTCGGCGCCCGTATCAGCGGCTCGTTCGTCGCTTCCCATCAGCAGGATGTTCATTGCCCCTTCAGCGGCAGCGGCCCGGGTCGGCCGCGTCGCTTCCTCAGGAAACGCCGTCTCGATGGTGGTCGTCTTGGAGTTGAACGAGTTCGCAAGGCTAAGTGTGTACACCGCGACGATTCCCGCCGCGATCACTACGAACGCGAGCAGGACCAGAAGAACGTTTCGGACAGGGTGCTTCCTCTTAACCGGACGAGGCGAGGCGTCGTCGTCGTAATAGTTCTGCGTACTCAAGCGAATGGCTCCCCTGTTCCCAAAGACTGACCCCTAATGGTATCGGTAATGGTCGGTGCATCCCGGCGGTGGGGTACAAGCGGTAGGAAACAGCGGGATAGAGTCGGCGGATGAGGATTCAACCGCGCCGAGCGAGAATCGCTCTTATCTCCGGTTTAGGAGCGATCATCTTGGCGATTCGCCTTCACGGATTCCACATCGACCGGCCCGGGGCCGCCGGCGTCGTCGCAATCATCGGCATGGTGGCCCTGCTGATTGGTGGCGCCATAGCCCTATATATCGGGTTCACGTCTCTGGACTGGAACAAGCTACGCAGCAAGTTCAGGAAACGGCGCCGGCCCTAGCAACCACCCACGAGGGTGTCAGTAAGTGAACTCGTCCGGGCCTTCGAGTATCACGATGTTGTTCCGCACTCTCTGAAGGAACCGTTTGATGGCCGTAACAGTTCTTTTCATGAGCCTCATGCTTCTCACCAGCCCTTCAGCAGCAACAGTGCGCACCTTCAGAGATTGCCCGAGACTCCTTGCGAAAAGCCTGCAGCGCTAAGTGCGAACTACTCTCTCGGCACGTCGGCCGCCGCGGCTGAATGGCTAGAAGCCGAGAGCCTGCCTATTCGGCCGGAACCGCGTTGACGGACGAGCCCTCGAACTCATGCACCGACACGCCGCTGAAGCTTGACGGGATCTCCTCGCCCGTGAACACCAGGTTCTCCTCGCTCAAGGGAGGCACGTCGCCCCCTGGGTTCGTGTAGAGGATTTCCTGGCCGTCCGTCCCCTGGATGGTCACACCGGTCAAGCTCACGGGGTCCGTGCCGGCGGTGTTGTCGACCGAGACGGCGATACTCGTGGCACCGCCTGTCGACGGGATCGAGACCACGCCCTCAGCACCGGACTGGGTAACAAACGCATAATCGCCTGGACCCATCGCTTCAGGGTTCGGTGCGGACGCCTGCTCCGAGGTCGTGGCGGGAGCTCGGTCCGGCGTCGTCGTTGTACAGCCAGTCACAGCGATCACAAGGACGAGCGGAATCAAAAGGCGCTTCATGAATCCCCCAAGGTGAGATCAGTTCACCCGATTCTATCCAGCGCTACTCCGGTCCAGCCGAATCTTCGGCGAGGTCGATCGGCAGCGACGGGGCAAGCCGACGCAGGGACGTGAAAGTCGGGACCAGCGCGTTATACAGCTCGGAGAAGACCGGCAGCAGGGAGGCATACACAGCGGCAGAAGCAGGGTGCGGCCGCACGGTTTCCTCGATCTGGACCATGTCCTCAACCACGTCGATCGACTCGATTAGCCCCAGAGCCTCCATACCCAGCAGCGCAGCACCGAAGCCCGACCCTTCCTGGCCGCTCGCGAACTCAACGGGCATCCCGAACGTATCCGCCAGCAGCTGCCGCCACAGCGGGCTCCGCATCACACCACCGGTCGCCCGGATGCGGTTCACCTCCAGCCCGGCCGACCGCATCGAATGCAGCACCAGCGCCAGCTGGAGGCACACCCCTTCAATTGCCGCCCGCACCAGGTGCTCCCGGCGATGTGCACGGGTGAGACCAACATAGGCCCCCCGCGGGAGCGAGCTCCAATGAGGGGCCCGCTCACTCAGCAGGTACGGGAGCATCAGGAGCCCGCCGGACCCGGGCGCAACCTTCGCCGCGAGCGCGAGCAATTCCTCCTCCGGCGGGTCGGCCAGGTCAGGCGCGAGAGAATCAGCAGCCCACCCCATCACCACTCCCCCATTGTTGATCGCGCCGCCGACCACCCAACGGGTAGCCGTGAGCGCGTAACAGAACACACCGCCGAGCGGGTCGACGGCCGGGCGCTCCACAGCAACCCGCATTGCCCCGCTCGTTCCGATGGAGCACGCCGCCGTACCCGGATGAACCGCGCCCACGCCGAGATTAGCGAGGGGACCGTCCGCGGCGCCGACCACCACCGGTGTCGCCGCCGGCAAGCCCATGCAGGCAGCGGCGTCGTCAGTCAGGGCCGGCAGCACGGTGGTTGTCGGCACCACCTCCGGCAACTGCTCTGGCTGCACACCGGCGATGGCGAGGGCCTCTTCATCCCAGGCAAGGGTGTTCATGTTCAGCAGCCCGGTTGCCGAGGCCACGGAATAGTCGACGACCAGGGCACCGCATAGCTTTGAGAGGACGAACTCCTTGATGCCGACCCAGAAGCCGATGCTCTCGCACAGCTTTGGCTCCTGCTCCCGGAACCAGACCAGCTTCGGCAACGGCGACATGGGATGCAACGGCGTGCCCGTGCGCCGGTGCAGCGCGAGGCCACCGGCCGAGGCACGCAGGCGCTCCGCCTGAACCTGTGCGCGGGTGTCCGCCCAGGTGACTACGCCGGTCAGCGGCTTTCCGGTCGGGGAAAGACCGATCAGGCTGTGCATCGCCGAACTGAACGACAGCCCCGCAACCCGGTTCGCGCCCACCTCGGCCACAACTTCACGGACGCATTCGAGCACCGCAGCAAGGATGAGCTGGGGGTCCTGCACGGCGTGTCCCGGATGCGGTTCATCCAGCGGATAGCCTGCGGAGTGCGACGCTTCAAGCGTGCCGTCGGTCCGGAAGGCAACCACCTTGGTACTGGTTGTGCCGAGGTCGACCCCGAGGACAACCTTCCCGGTCTCCCCTGTCACCTGGTGCTCGCTCAGCGTGCTCATCGTTCGTCTTGCCACAGCGAGACGATGACCTTGCCGGACTTCTCGGAATCCTTGGCCATCGCGAAAGCTTCAAGCGCCCTGTCCGCCGGAAGTTCATGCGTGATGACGTCCTCGATGGCAGGGTTCTCCTCAAGCAGTTCGATGGCCCGGTCGATCTCGTCATTGAATCGGAAGGCCCCTCGGAGCTGAATCTCCTTGGACACCAGCGGTGCGAGGTTGATCGCCCGCGGTTCGTTGGGCACCATTCCTACCTGAACGACGACGCCGGCCCGCCGCGCGGCCACCAGCGCAGCACTGACGGCGGCGGGAACGCCGGAACACTCCAGGACGACGTCGAACGCCATGGCCGGGATGTCTTCGGCCCCTACCTGGATGGTGCCGTGGGCACCGAGGCGCCGCGCTCGTTCGAGCGGTCCCGGCAGCACATCGCTCGCAACGACCTCAGCGGCACCCTCAGCCAGGCACGCGGCGGCGGCGAGCAGACCGATCGGCCCTGAGCCGGACACGAGCACGCGTTTGCCCCGCATTCCGCCGGCGACGGTGATCCCGTGCAACCCCACGGCCAGTGGTTCCGCCAGGGATGCCCGCCGCAGCGATAGGCCCTCCGGAAGCACCCGGACCATGTCCTTGCCCACGATCAGGAACTCGCTCATACCACCCTGGGTGTGGGGCTGGGTCGACGCACTGCCCAGGTACGCGCCGCCGGGCCACAGGTGGCGCCGGTCCTCGATCCCGGGTTCGGGGTTCCCGAAGGTAGCCGGATGGACTGTCACAGGGGTGCCCTGGGCCAACTCCCCGGAGGGGTCCAGATCCACGGTGCCTGACACTTCGTGGCCCGGGACGAGGGGTTCGCGCACCACGTACTCGCCGTTGGCGCCTTCGTTGTAGTAGTGCAGGTCAGATCCACAGATGCCCCCGAAGGCCATCCGGAGCCGGACCTGCCCCGGTCCGGGCTCGGGCGTGGGAAGTTCCGTCTCGACGAGGTCGAGCTTCCCATTGATGACGAGGGCTTTCATGGTGGTGGCTCTCCTTCGATTTCCACTGTTTCAGCTGACGACGACGGTGGCCGCCAAGCGCGGCGTCAGACGACGGACGTCATCCCACCGTCAACAAAGATGTTTTGTCCCGACACGAAGGTTGATGCATCGGACGACAGGTAGATGAGCGTTCCAACGAGTTCCTCAAACTTCCCCCACCGCTGGGCGGGGGTGCGGTTGATCACCCAGGAGTTGAAGGCCTCATCTTCAACCAGGGCACGGTTCATCTCGGTGGCGAAGTAGCCCGGGGAAATGGCGTTGACCTGGATGTTGTAACGCGCGAGGTCCGCCGCCATGCCCTTGGTGAGCATGGCGACGGCGCCCTTGGTGGCTGAGTAGGGCGCAATGGTCTGCCGTGCGAGCATCGACTGGACCGAACCGATGTTGATGACCTTGCCCGAACCGCGCTCGGCCATACGCCGCGTTATCTGCTGGGAAACGTAGAAGACGCTGGACACGTTCGTGGTGACGATGGCGTCCCAGTCGGCCGGATCGAAGTCGTTGAACGGTGCGCGGCGCTGGATGCCCGCGTTGTTGACCAGGATGTCCGGCACTCCATGCTCGGCAACGAGCGCCTCGATGCCCTGTGCGGCGGCACCGGCGTCGGTGACGTCGAACGTGGTGGTCGCCGGCGTCGTACCGGTTGCTTCTCCGATGGAGTCTGCGGCACGCTGCACGGCTTCAGGGTCACGTCCGTGCACCACAACCCGCGCGCCTGCCTGCGCCAGGCCTGAGGCGAGGGCATAGCCCAAGCCACGGGAGGAGCCGGTGACCAGCGCAAGCCGGCCGGTGATGTCGAAGGTATTCGCCGTCATCGGCCGATCCAGAAGACAACGAGGGTCAGCAGGAAACCGGCGACGGACTGGAGTGACTGCTGAACGGTCCAAGTCTTCAGCGTGGTCTTCACATCCATGCCCATGAGTCGGCCGACCAACCAGAAGCCCGAGTCGTTGACGTGGCTGGCGAAGACCGAACCTGCAGCACTGGCGAGCACGACGGCAGCAATCTGGAGAGGGCTGAACCCGCCGGCCAGGACAGCCGGTGCCATGAGGCCCGCCGTCGTTACCAGCGCCACTGTTGCCGAACCCTGCGCAACGCGGAGGATCACCGCGACGACGTAGGCAGCCACGATAACCGGCAGGCCGACTTCTGCGAGCGAATCCGAGAGAGCGTCACCGATGCCGGACGCACGGAGCACGCCACCGAACATTCCGCCTGCACCGGTGATGAGGATGACGGAACACACCGGACCCAGCGCGGAATCCAGCACCTTCTCCAGGGCCGTGCCGTTCTCACCGCGACGGTGACCCAGGACGGCAGTAGCGACAAGCACGGAGATCAGCAGCGCCACCGGTGATGAACCGATAGTGGTCAGGACCTGTACCCAGACCTGTTCATCGGCGTTGACGACGCCGGCAGCGTTCAGGTAGTCGAGACCTGTGTTCATGAAGATGAGCACCAGCGGCAGCAGCAGCATCGCCACCACGGTGGATGCCTTGGGCGGGTTGACGGGCTGGTCGTTGTCGATCGATCCGAACAGAGCGGGGACCGGAATGACGTACTTCGAGGAAACGAACTTGCCCCACAGGTAACCCGTCACGTACCAGACCGGGAAGGCGATCAGCAGGCCGATGAGAAGCACCAAACCGAGGTTCGCTTCGTAAAGCTCGGTGGCTGCCACCGGGCCGGGGTGGGGCGGCACGAAGACGTGCATCACCGAGAAGGCGGTGGCGGCCGGGATACCGTACAGCAGGACGTTGTTGCCGCCCATCCGCCGGGCCACGGCGAAGATGATGGGCAGCATGACGATCAGGCCGGCGTCGAAGAAGATGGGGAAGCCCATGATGAGCGAGGCGAGGCCGAGGGCGAAGGGGGCGCGCTTCTCACCGAAGGCGCCGACCAGCTTGTCTGCGAGGACCCTGGCGCCGCCGCTGTGTTCGACCATCTTGCCGAGCATCGCTCCAAGACCGATGAGCAATGCGACAGATCCGAGCGTTCCGCCGAAGCTCGATACGAGCACGTTGACGATTTCGCCGGTAGGAATTCCAGTGGCGAACGCTGTCACGAGGGAGACTAGGACCAGTGTGAGGAACGCGTGTACCTTGAACCTGATGACCAATATGAGGATGAGGGCGATCGCGCCCGCGGCAATCCCCAGTAGAGGCCCCGCCCCCAGCGTCTGGGTGAAATTCTCCATACGATTCTCCATTGATTTCCGGGGCCCAGGCAGGGCGAAATGACGATTCGCCTCGTAGTCTGGCACACACTTCAATGCAGGAGCAAGAAAAGGTGACATCTTTGCATGGTGCGGCGTCTTCACTGCCCGCGCCGTCCGCGCAGGCCGGGTCGGCGGCACCTGCCCCCGTACTGCATAACTCGGTTCTTGAGCGCGTCGGCATTGAGATTGCTCAGGGGATCAGGCCGACGGGCAGCGTGATCACCCTTGCCCGGCTCGAGGAGGAAACCGGCGTCTCCAGGACAGTTCTCCGCGAGATGATGAGGATCCTCGAGTCGATGGGCATGATCGAGTCCCGCCGGCGCGTCGGCATCACGGTACTTCCCGTCAGCGCCTGGAACGTCCTCGATCCCCGGATCATCCGGTGGCGACTCATGGGATCCGAACGCGTCGCCCAACTCAGCCGCCTGACCGAGATGCGGCTGGCACTCGAACCCACCGCTGCCCGCCTCGCCGCCACCCGCGCAACCCCTGAGGTGGCCAATGAGCTGCTCGAGCTGGCCCGGACACTGCGGACGCTCGGGGAGAAGGGTGAGGGCAATCAGCAGCCCTACCTCGAAGCCGATATCGCCTTCCACGCGCTGCTACTTGCAGCCAGCGGCAACGACATGCTCACCTCACTGCACGGCATTGTGACCGAGGTCCTTGCCGGTCGTACCGATCTCGGCCTCTCACCGGCCAACCCGGCGCCGGTCTCGTTCGACAACCACGAAGGCGTTGCCCGCGCAATCCTCGACAGGGAACCCGAAAAAGCGGAGCAGTTCGCCCGAGCTGTGGTGATGGAGGTCTGGCGGGAAATAGACCAGCTCTGAGCCCTACGATCAGCCGGCCGTGATGGCGACCGTGCGCGTGGCGAGGACCCTTCCCGTGATCCAATGCAGGAAGTCGACCGCGATCGTGTGTTTGTCGGCTGCTCCGGACCCGTCGAGGAATCGGGTCCGCGTCGGAAAGTAATCCACATTCACTATGGGCCACCAATGTTGGTCGCCTGCTTCCCGTCGCGATGTTCGCCTTCATGGCGGAGATCGCCCACACACGGGTCGCCTCGCGGCCGGGCAGGGATAACGCCGCCAAGCAAGAGGAAGTGCTTGGGATCAAAACGGTTCAAGCCGGCGTCATCGCCGGACAAGCCTCCCGCGTGGTTCAGTTCGTGCCACCGCGGATCGATCGAATAAGGCGCAATAGGGGTTTCTGCGGCGATGTCATAGAGGGGCCCTTCCGAGGAATGGCGCCGGGTTCCCGGTTGATCTGCGAACTGGTCTTGGCCATCTGCCGCTCGATGCGCGTCAGGTCCTTCTTCGCCTGGCGGGCTTCCTCCGGGGAGAGCCAGCGGAAGGAACTTAGGGAAATCTGAGCCCTAGTCCCCGCATGACCCGCGCGCTTCGGAGTGACCGATCACTGTGCCAGTTTGAACCGTATCCGACTTGTTATCTTCTGCGTTGAAAAAGCCCTACACAGTGGCATTAGAGTGAAACAGGCCGCGATCCTGGTTTTGGGGGAAAACCGGCTTTCACACACGCGCATTGGGGCCGCGCCATGCCCTGTTTTGGAAGGAAGATCGTTGTCACCCGAGTCTCACCAGTCTCTTAGTCATGCCCGAAAATTCCCGAAAATCGGGGGAGCCACTCTCTCCACAGCAGTACTTGCAGGTTCTCTGATAGGAATTCCTCAGCAGGCCTTCGCCGCGGAGCCGTTCCCAGCGTCGGCGATGTACGCGACGCAAACGAACTCATCAAACATCGTCGTTGTCGACCGGGCGACTGGTGAGACAAGCACCGTGCTCACCGCACCGGGCCGCGTGACAGGGCTCAACCAGATCGGCGTCGCCGGTGATGGAAGCAAGCTGTTCTTCACAACGAGTACGACGGTCTACGAGTACACCGCGGCCACAGAGTCCTGGGAAACAGCTTCCCGTGCTGGCACTGCGGTTGCGAACACCATGGGCGGTGTCGACCCGGTGACCGGTTTGTACTACTTCGGCGGCCAGTCCAACGGGAACGTCTTCACCTTCACCACCTACAACCCCGCTACCAACGTGGTTGGGGCCAGCACGATCGCTGTGACAGCCGACGGTGCCCCCGGCGGCAACGGCGACCTGGCTTTCGATAGCCTGGGAAACCTCTACTTCGTGTCGGGTAGTACATCCTCTGCCCAGCTCTACCGGGTGGATGCGGGCCAGCTCGGTGCTGGCACGGCAAGGGCAACCCGGGTAGGCGCCTCCATCAGCTCCGGCCTGGCGCTCAATTCCATGGCTTTCGCCAACGACGGCTACCTCTACATCGCCGGCAGCGGACAGAACGGCTTCCTTCGGGTCAATCCAATCACCGGGGCCGTCCTCGAACGCCGGACTCTGAGCGTCGCAGTCACCGACCTTGCAACTAATGCTGTGCCCTTCACGGGTTCGGCGTCCGTCACTCTCCCCGGCGGCCGAGTCAATCCCGAAGACCAGTTCACGATCACGATCGGCGGGGGCGGTATCAGCACAGGCAACATCGCAACCACCGTCGGTGAAGACGCTTCCGCCACGGTAGGACCGCTCCTGCTCCTGCCGGGTGAGACCTATACGATTGAGCAGACACCCGAAGGTGCAACCGATCCAAACAACTACAGCACCGTATGGCAGTGCATCGACCCTGCCACCGGCGCGGTTATTGCGTCCGGCAGCGGCACCGTGGGTGAGTTCACTCTTCCGGCCGGAGTGCAGAACGTCGCGTGCAGTTTCACGTCCACCGCTCTGACTCCGGCCCAAGCAGAGAATGATGAATCACTGGATAACGTGAATGGCACCCCCGTTGTCGTGGACGTCGTCGCAAACGATCAGGGTGACCTGGAACGCGACAGCGTCCGGATTATCACCGGCGAGGGTGATCCCGTCACGGAACTCGTTGTTGACGGGGAGGGCACCTGGACGGTGAACACCGAGACCGGCGCAATCACCTTCACCCCAGCGGACGGCTTCACCGGCAACCCGACACCGATCACCTATCAGGTGACTGATTCCCGCGACAACACCGTTGACGCTCTGGTCACCGTCACCTACGCGCCCATTCCCGCGGACGCAGCCGACGACGAGTCCCTGAACAACACGCAGGGCTCGGCAGTGACGCTCGACGTCCTCCAAAACGATCAGGGAGACCTGACCCCGGGCAGCGTCTCCATCGTCAACGGTGACGGCAACCCGGTCACCGAACTCGTCGTTGACGGCCAGGGCGTGTGGACGGTGAACCCCGAAACCGGTGCAATCACCTTCACACCGACCGAAGGCTTCACCGGCAACCCGACACCGATCACCTATCAGGTGACTGATTCCCGCGACACCACCGTCGACGCTCAGGTCACCATCGCTTACTCGCCAGTGGCAGTTGACGATGAGGATCTCGATAACATCCTGGGTTCGGCCGTCACAGTCAACGTAGCCGGCAACGACCAGGGCGATCTCGATCCAAGCACCGTCCGCATCATCGACGGGGAGAACAACCCCGTCACGGAACTGGCCGTTGAAGGTCAGGGCCTTTGGACCGTGAACCCGGCCACCGGGGACATCACCTTCACCCCGGCGGATGGTTACACCGGCAACCCGGCGCCGATCGCCTACTCGGTAACCGATACCCGCGGCAACACCGTAGAAGCAGAAGTGACTGTCGCTTACGTGCCGGTTGCTGCCGATGACGAGGACCTCGACAACGCGCAGGGCGCACCGGTGACGCTCGATGTCCTCGCGAATGATCAGGGCGACCTCGACCCCTCCGCCGTGGCAATCCTGAACGGTGACGGCGATCCCGTCACCGAACTGGTGGTCGACGGCCAGGGCGTCTGGACCGTGAACCCTGAAACCGGTGCCATCACCTTCACCCCGGCCGACGGCTTCAGCGGCAACCCGACACCGATCACTTACGAAGTAGTCGACAGCCGGAACAACATTGTTGAAGCTGACGTAACGGTCACGTACCTGCCCGTCGCTACCGACGACGCGTCCGAGGACAATGCGCAGGGCACACCAGTGACCCTCGATGTCGTCGGCAACGACCTGGGTGCCCTGGACCCCTCGACCGTGTCCATCATCAACGGCGAAGGGAACCCGGTGACCGAGCTCGTCGTCCCCGGCGAAGGTACTTGGACGGTGAACCCCGACACCGGTGCCATCACCTTCACTCAGGCCGACGGCTTCACCGGCAACCCCGCCCCGATCACCTACTCGGTGACCGATACTCGCGGCAACACCGTAGAAGCGGACGTCACCGTCGCCTACCTTCCGGTAGCTGCCGATGACGAGGACCTCGACAACGCCCAGGGCACACCGGTGGCGGTCAATGTCGTCGCCAATGACCAAGGCGCGCTCGACCCGGCCAGCGTCCGCATCCTCGACGGTGAAGGCAACCCCGTCACTGAGCTCGTGGTTGATGGCCAAGGCACCTGGACGGTGAACCCCGACACCGGCGCCATCACCTTCACTCAGGCCGACGGCTTCACCGGCAACCCCGCCCCGATCACCTACTCGGTGACCGATACCCGCGGCAACACCGTAGAGGCGGACGTCACCGTCGCCTACCTTCCGGTAGCTGCCGATGACGAGGACCTCGACAACGCGCAGGGCACACCGGTGACGGTCAATGTCGTCGCTAATGACCAGGGTGACCTGGACCCAACCGGTGTTCGCATCCTCGACGCCGAAGGCAACCCTGTCACCGAGCTCGTGGTTGACGGCCAGGGCACCTGGACGGTCAACACCGGAACCGGCGCCATCACCTTCACGCCGGCGGACGGCTTCAGCGGCAACCCAGCACCGATCGCCTACGAAGTGACCGATACCCGGGACAACACAGTCGAAGCTGACGTAACGGTCACCTACCTGCCCGTTGCAACCGATGATGAGTCCGAGGATAACGAGCAGGGCACACCGGTGACGGTCGACACCGTCGGCAATGATCAGGGCGATCTGGACCCAACCAGCGTGCGCATCATCGACGGCGAAGGAAACCCGGTCACCGAGCTCGTCGTTCCCGGCGAAGGCACCTGGACCGTAAACACCGACACTGGTGCCATCACCTTCACACCGGAAGAAGGCTTCAGCGGCAACCCGACGGAAATCACCTACTTGGTAACCGACAACCGCGGAAAGACCGTGGAGGCTGAGGTCGAAGTCACCTACCTGCCCATCGCCATCGATGACGAGTCCGAGAACCACGAACAGGGCACCCCGGCAATCGTCGACGTCATCAGCAACGACCAAGGCGATTTGGACCCCGGCAGCGTTCGCATCATCGACGGTGAAGGTAACCCCGTCACCGAGCTGGTCGTAGCCGGACAGGGCACCTGGACCGTGAACACCGAAACCGGCGCGATTACCTTCACGCCGGAAGAAGGCTTCACCGGCAACCCGACGCCGATCACTTACTCGGTGACCGATACCCGCGGAAACACCGTCCAGGCCGAGATCACCGTTGCATACACCCCGGTAGCTGCGAACGACGAGTCACTGGACAATAAGCAGGGCACCCCGGTCACCGTCGACGTCATCGGCAACGACCAGGGCGATTTGGACCCCGGCAGCGTTCGCATCATCGACGGTGAAGGAAACCCCGTCACCGAGCTGGTCGTAGCCGGACAGGGCAGCTGGACCGTGAACACCGAAACCGGCGCGATCACCTTCACCCCGGCTAACGGCTTCACCGGTAACCCGACGCCGATCACCTACTCGGTGACCGACACCCGCGGAAACACCGTAGAAGCTCAGGTGACAGTCACCTACGTGCCCGTAGAGGTCGTGGACGACGGCGGCAGCAATCCGGTGACGGACGACGGCGGCAGCAATCCGGTCACGGACGACGCCGACAAGACACCGGCTAAGGGCGGACAGCCGCTGGCGGACACCGGAGCGAAGATTGGTGGCGCCGTAACTCTCGCACTGGCATTGCTGGGCGCAGGTCTGGTGCTCGTTCTCCGTCGGCGCCAAGCATAGCGGAAGGTAGAAAGGAAGGTCCGGCATCTCGATGCCGGACCTTCCCTGCGTCCTGCAACAGTTCGGGACTGGAGGGTCTAAGAGATTGGACCCTCCACGCCTGCGGCGCTCTCCCCATGGTGCCGCCAGCTACCGCTCCCCTTTTCTCAAACGGAATCTTGAAGAAAAGTTGAGAATAATTTGAGCGGTTTGGGCCGAAAACATAGTTGGGAGATGAAATATTCATCAATGGACTTCGCGGTTGGGGAAACCGGGTTTATCTCCCCTGCCGTTATTGGATGTTGCCAGCGTGATAGTCGCTGGCGGATGAACGTACAAATGGGGGAATCAAATGGGCAACCATCATGGCCAGGCAACTCAAAAAAAGGCTATAGCGCTGTCTGCCGCAGGACTCGTCCTGGTGGCAGGGGCCACCGTCACCTCGCTCGCAGCCTGGACCGACACTGAATGGATTTTTGGTGGCGCGGGCGCAGACCCTGGGCTCATCGGCACAAGCAGCTTCAATGTACAGCAGAACGTTACCGCTGACGCTACCTCCTGGACCGATAGGGAAACACGTCCGGGCGGCCGAATCGACTTCAGCGCAGAAGCGTCGTCGCTGGTACCGGGCGAAACGGTGTATGCATTCGTTCGCCTCAGGACGGCAAGCGGTTCGGACGCCGGTGATCTGACGCTGAACGCTGAGGCTCCGCTTGAGGGCTCTTCCCAGTTGCTGTACAGCGCGCTCACGTATCAGGCGGGTCGGGTCAGCGGCCCTCAGGCATGTAACGCTGTGGGTCTCGCTCAGAGTCTTACTGAAGGCAAGCAAATCGTTGCTGCCGGTTCTGCTTTGAACGCGGTAGATGAAGAACGCGAATTTGAACTAAAGGCCGACAGCGGCAACGAAGAAACTCTCTGTTTCGCTCTCACTCTGCCAAACACCGAAGCCAACGCTGCCAATAAACAACTTCAGGGCCAGGCTGCCTCCCCAGTCTGGAACTTCGAGGCCATCTCCAAGTAATTCGTGGCTCCCTTCAGCGTCACTACCAGGCGACAGCCCAGGCACCGGGGCAACAATCGCATCGACCGGTCCGGAATCCTCTATGCCGTGTCCATGGCCATTGCAGCTCTGGTTGTTGCGGTGGCTGTGGTGGGTCCTGTGGCCGGCCTGCACACTGTGCGACTGGTAACTGGATCCATGTCTCCGAGCCTGCCCGCCGGCGCCTTGCTGGTGGTCAAGGACACTCCCGCAGCCGAGGTCGTGCCCGGCGATGTGGTGATGGTCCAGCGCCCGGACCACCGCCCCGTGACACACCGGGTGGTCGCCGTCGCTCCGCCTTCAGTTGAGACCGGCGGCAGAATCGCGCTCACGCTGCGCGGAGACGCCAATGAGACGGACGATCCCCACCCGTATCTGGTCGAGCGCGTTGGTCTGATGATCGTCGGCGTCCCGTGGGGCGGTCAAATGGCCGAGTTCGTCCGGTCTCCAGTGGGCATGGGCGTACTGACCGTGCTGTTCAGCTCATTAGTGCTGTGGGTGCTCTGGCCGGCAGGCAAGAACACCCTAGCCAGACCGATCGAAAGTTAGCTCGAATGTTGGCAATGACTCTACGGGCAGCGGGAGTGCTGCTCCTTTCCTGCCTCATGGGTTCCTTACCTGCCAGCGCAGAGGATGCAACCTCTCAGGAGCATGCGCTGGCTGTCGTCAACACCACGGATGGTCCCCTGAGTCTGGAGGTCTCCCCCTATCCACTCAAATTCAAGGACCTCACGCCGGGCGACTCGGTTGCATGGACTGTCACGCCCAAGCTGCAGGTGGGTTTCTCCGGCCCCCTGAGCCTACAAATAGTTTCGGCCGGACCCCTGGCAGAAAACGACGCCGGTGCTCAGCTCACGCTGCTACGTTGCGGTCAGCCGTGGATACAGGAACAGTGCGCTTCCGGCGCGATTCGCATCGTCGACGCGCCGCTCAACGTCATCGATCCTGAGCGGGTGCATGACCTGGGCTTCCTGTCAGCGGAGCAGGGCGTGTACATCCACGCGAGGTTCACCATGCCGATGAACCTGCCCGACCACCTCCAGGACAGCGCCGCCACTTTCGGGCTGGGCTTCAACGCGCTCGGTGATGCCGAGAACGTCACCAACGCGCCTCCAACCTCATACCCTCCGCGCACACCGCTCGCAGATACCGGGGCCGGTGGCCTCCTCGGACTGGGTGGTCTCGGCCTGCTGCTTGCCGTTACCGGAATCGCCGTCCGTTTCCGAAAGCACAAAGGGGTGGAGTCATGAGGCCACTGCGTGGGCCTGTTGCCGCTTCTGCCGGGCTCGCCCTTATCGGCACCCTCATCATTCCCACTTCTGCCGCAAGCTGGACCGACCGTGAATGGAACCATGCCGCCGTCGGCACGCTCGACTGCGCGACCACCGACAATGCAACAACCCGAGGGGCCGGCAAGCTACTTGGGGGTGAGGTGCTCGGCACAGATCTGGACACGCTCGCAGGGGTGCAGGACGTCGTCGTTGCTCATGACGGAATAGAGTCGAGCGTCGATCCCCAGAACGCAACAGGACTCGGCGATGATGCCTACGCCAACCCGTTGAATGTCGAGGCGCTACAGTCGGCCAACGCCGGGCTCACGGGCGTGCTGGTCCTTCCATTGGGAGCCGAAGCGGGCATGATCAATCAGTTCGGCCAGGCGAAGGAGACCGGCTACTCCGCGGGCGCGGCCGGCACGGTCAGCAACTCCGGCGGCATCGACCTGCACCCCGAAACAGACCCCGAGCTCCCGCGCTTCGCCACACTTGAACTGGGCACGGTCCTGGACCTGGTCTTGGGCGAAGGCACGGGCGCCGCTATCACCAACCTCACGGACGTACGCCTCGGCATCGGAGCGGTGGCCAGCAGGGCACAACTGGACAAGTGCACGGCCGACTGGCAAGGCAACATCTATTCCGCGATGAGCCGGCAGTACGCGATTGCGGGTGTGGAGGCCGAGCTGGAGACTCCCCTCGTCGGAGGTCTCACCTCCACAACGAATGCCGGGCTAAGCGACCTCGAGTCAACGGTGTCAAAGCTGGGCGGCCCTACCGGGGCGATTGACGAAACAACAGATCTCGTCCTCGGCCCCAGCGGGCTGGGACCAGTGCTCGGCGCGCTGTTGCTGGATGAGAAGAACATGGTGGCGGACCTAGGCCTCACCATAAATCTTTCCGCAGTACGATCTCTCCTCACGGAGCCGATTAGCAATGCGCAGGGAACCGTGGTTATCGCTCCGCAGCAAGGCACTGTCATCGTAGATTTGGCTGCGCTGCTAGGCCCGGAATATCAGGATTCGGCCGGCCTGAACGGTTTGGCTCCCAATACTCAGTTGCTGATCAACCACACGGGTTTGGACGCGCTGACGCACGCCCTGAAATCGACACTGGACGAATGGACCGTCCGGGTCTTGACGGCGATCGAACACAGTTTGGACGCTATCGAAGTACAGCTCAGCATTACTTTGCCGCTCAAGCTGATGAACGGGCTGCTGCCCGTCGAAGTAGGCATGCTTAGTATCTCCATTGGAGACTCGACCACCGGGACAGGAGTCAGCCTGGCAGCACTGAGGGCGGGACAGGGCGACATAAAAGTAGATGTGACTGCTTCCGGAGTCTGTTCCGGCACCCTCGTCGGCTCCCTTTGCAGCGTGGTCGATGGTGTTACCAAGAGTCTGGCTGGCTTCGCGTCGAATCAGATTCTGGGTCCGCTCCTTGCCGGGGTTCTAGACCACAATCTTCAGCCGCTGGTCACCGGCCTCAGAACCGACCTGCACGCTCTGGCCGATCCGCTGGTTTCGTTGGTTTCCTCCGCACTAGCGGAACTCTTTGGCGGCGACAGCGTCCTTTCACTGGTGGCCAATGCACAAAACCAGCCAGACCCAGCGGAGATGTCCGGTTCAAATCCTGCCTGGGTAGCGCCAGACCCCTACCCGGAGCTTGAGGGAACAGGACGCTACGACGTCGCCGCCCTCCGGATCAACGTCCCCGGGTCACCCGGATTGGTGACTCTGGACCTAGCGCGCTCCTCGATAGGTCCTAACACCGTGCGATGATCCCCTACTCACCTACCCAGGTGACTGGCGCTCTACTTCCCCGGGATCTCCCCCGCTGCGAGTTCCGGAGCAGCAATCCTACGTCGAACCGATATTGCGTTCCGGGGGCATCACAACACCATCCCGGCCAAGAAGGCTGCATAGGAACCTGCCGCAGCCCAGGCAAACCCATCACGAATCCGCTTAGGTGAATCGAGGGCAAAGAGAACCCCCACCACCGCCAGAAAAACCCAGCAGAGCGGGTGTCCCCAGCGAATGGCGAATTCCTGCAACCCAGTTGTTTGATCAGCCTTCTCGGGCACTACTACCAGCCAAACCGCAGTTAAACCTGCTGCCGCCGCAGCACCCACAAAGCCGACCGCGGTCCGGTGGCGGCGAGCCCACGCTGCCGCACGGTGCTGACCAGGGTGCGGCGTCATCGATGTGCCAGTCAATCGTCACCTACTTGTGTCAGTCACTCTTGAGCTATCGATGACAAGGAGATCTGCTCGAGGATCACATCCACGGGCGCAGACATGGGTACTACTCCTCCCCCTCCAGAGCGCTGTTGCCGAGCGACCGCCCGCTATGCGGCCATAGTGGCACCGCCAAGCTAGGAAGTCCAGCCTCCGCGTTGACACATAGGGATGCGCGCGTAGAACCTGAACCCCGGCCACAGGACGATCACAGTCTGGAGGAACCGCGGGCGGAAGCGAAAGCCTTCTAAGCTCCGGTGTCACACCGTTTCAGGGTATGTACCGTTCTCGATCGAAGGTTCGGATGAGCATCTGAGCGTGATCTCTGAGGGTAGCTTCCCGCGCAGCACCAGCTTGCTCTAATTTCTCTTCGAGTGCAGCGATATCTTCTACAATGTTCAGCCCGTTCGGTGTGATGTCGACCAGGTGGCTTCGGCGATCGCGCCAATGACGGGTGCGGGTCACTAGGCCTTTCCGAACAAGTGCGTCCACCATTTTCCCCAGCGTCTGGGACTGCACCTTCAAGTCCGTGGCGAGCTGGTTCTGTGACAGAGCCCCTCGGACTGCGAGCACCGACAGGATGGTGAGCGCGGCATAGGTGATTCCGTAGGCGGCGAGTTCCTCGTTGTAAGCGTTCTCGACTAACCGTGCGGCGGTGAACATCAGGCGTCCAGTGGGCCACTCATCAAGGTTCGACATGGGGGGCGCTTCTGAGAGACAGCATTGTGAGAATCGATTCCTCCAACAGAGGCGGGTTAAAGGCCTTCGGCCGGCGCAAAGGATTGTTGCACCCCTGCACCGGCCGACGCGGACGCAATCGTCTAGTGGCTGGTATGAGTCGTCCGGGTGCGGTTACGGCTCAGCAGCAGACCCAGGGCGATCATTCCTACACCAAGGAGCAGGTGCAGCCAGTTATCGGCGCCGTTCACCGGCACAAAATTGGCGGCCGAGTCCTGGTCGATGACCAGACCGTAGATCCAGAGGATCAGGTACACGGCACCACCGTAAATCAGGTAGTTCCGTGCCCCGGCAGCGGTGCGAGCCATGGCAAGACCGGCTGCACCGAAGAGCAGGTGGACGATGTTGTGCAGGATTGAGACCTGGAAGATTCCAAGCAGCAACGCTTCGGAGTCGTGACCCGCGAAGCTCATCTGGTCGTACTGGCTGGTGATGCCCGGGATAAATCCAAGGACCCCGACAAGCAGGAAAACGGCGCCGACCGCGGTCGCGGCCTTCTGAATATCCGTCCTTGTTCTGTCACCTGCGGCGGGTGTGTTTGCTGTTGTCATGATGCTCTCCCTTGATACGGATAAATGTCTGGCAACTTCTGTTCGGCAAGTAAGGCCCTTAATGAAGCTCCCTTACTATCTACAAGGTAAGCACCCTTAGTACTTAGGTGCAAGTGCGGGCTCGGTGGCGCAGTGGGCGCTACTCCCCCAGGATCTCCGCGGCCGCGAGCCACTGCTCCTCGAGTGATTCCTGCTCCCCCTGCAGCTCACGCAGCTTCGCGTCGAGGTCGGCCATCTTCTCGAAGTCGACGGTTGCCTTGCTGCCGGCGTCGCTCATCTGCTGGTTGATCTTCTCGATCTGCGAACTGGTCTTGGTCATCTGCCGCTCGATGCGCGTCAGGTCCTTCTTCGCCTGGCGGGCCTCCTCCGGCGACGGGCCAGCAGAACCGGCTGCCGCCGTCGTACCGTTGCCGTCCGCTGAAAGCGGAGTGCCGGCCAAGCCCTGACCGGAGTCTGCCGCGCGGCGCAGCTGCAGGTACTGATCCACGCCTCCGGGCAGGTCGCGGATTTTGCCGTCACCCAACAGCGCCAATTGCGTGTCGGTGACGCGCTCCAGCAGGTATCTGTCGTGCGAGACCACCACGAGCGTGCCCGGCCAGCCGTCCAGCACGTCTTCCACCGCGGCGAGGGTATCGGTGTCGAGATCGTTGGTGGGCTCATCGAGCATCAGCACGTTCGGCTCCCCCACCAGCAGGCGCAGGAGCTGCAGACGCCGCCGCTCGCCACCGGACAGATCACCGACGGGAGTCCACTGCCGTTGGTTCGTGAACCCGAGCTGCTCCACAAGCTGGCTCGCCGACACTTCCTTCCCGCCGACCGACACCACCCGCTTCTCCTGCTCAATCACCTCGGTGACGCGGAGGTGATTGACGTCGTCGAGCTCCCGCACGTCCTGCGACAGGATCGCCGTCTGCACGGTCTTGCCGCGCTTCAGCCGGCCCGACGTCGGCGCCATCTCCCCATTGAGCAGCCGCAGCAGCGTGGTCTTGCCGGCGCCGTTGACGCCGACAATCCCGAGGCGCTGGCCCGGGGCGAGCCGCAGGGTGATTCCCTTGAACAGGGGCTTCTCCCCCAGCTCCAGCGAGACGTTCTCAAGGTCCAGCACGTCCTTGCCCAATCGGGCGGTGGCGAGCTTGCTGAGAGCGAGCGAGTCGCGCGGCTCCGGGACATCGGCGATCAGCGCGTTGGCTGCCTCGATGCGGAACTTCGGCTTGGACGTCCTCGCGGGGGCGCCGCGGCGCAGCCACGCGAGTTCCTTCTTCACGAGCTGTTGGCGCTTGCCCTCGACAACGGAGGCCATGCGGTCGCGTTCGGCGCGGGCGAGCACGTAGGCGGCGTAACCGCCGTCGAACCCGTCCACAATGCCGTCGTGGACTTCCCACGTGCGGGTGGAGATTTCGTCGAGGAACCAGCGATCGTGGGTGACCACGAGCAGCCCGCCCTCGGTGGGACGCCAGCGCTGCTTCAGATGCTCCGCGAGCCAGGCCACACCCTCGACATCGAGGTGGTTGGTTGGCTCATCGAGCATGATGACGTCGTCGTTCCCGATCAGCAGCTTGGCCAGCGCCACGCGGCGCTTCTGCCCACCCGAGAGCGAGGACACCCGGGCGTGCCAGTCCACCTCCGCCACGAGCCCGCCCATGACGTCGCGGATCTTCGGGTTGGAGGCCCACTCGTGGTCGGCCTGGTCGCCGACGATGGCGGCACCGACGTCGAGGTCGCCGTCGAGCACGTCGTTCTGGTTGAGGTAGCCCACGGTGACGTCGCGGCGTTTGGTGACGCGGCCGTCGTCGGGCGTGGTGCGCTGGGCGAGCAGGCGCATCAGGGTCGACTTGCCGTCACCGTTGCGGCCGACCATGCCGATCCGGTCGCCCTCCTCCAGTCCGAGGGTGACGCCGTCCAGGACAGTCCGAGTGGCGAAGGTGACGCTGATGTTCTCAGCACCGAGCAGGTGGGCCAACGTGAATACTGCTTTCGTTAGAGGTCTATCTGGAGCCGCGATCAGCCGGCGACGTGCGGCAGGCGGCGCTATCGACGACCGATTGCGGTCGCGGGCGCACAATAGGGCGCGGACAAATACGCGCCCTATTGACCTACCACGGCGATGCCCATCCCCACGCGACTCGGGGATGCTTCACCCAGTCTACTGACTGCGACAGCGTAAGAGGATCGACACCACATCTTCCCCGGTGAGCGTCCCGTAGGCAGAGTCATGCGGTTCTGCGCTCTTGTGTAGAGACAATAAGCATGCTTAGCTTGCAATTAGTAAGCCAGCTTCACATCCGGTTCGCCGGATCTTCCGAGCACCTGCTGTTCTTCAAGGGACAGCACCGAACAGAATCGATGGATGCAATGACGACTGACTGGTCACAAGATCCTTTGGTAGCACCGGCTACATCAACCCCTCCCGTTCCCGACAACGGAACCCCGGAATCGCCTTCGACCACCACCGCGGTGAAGCAGGAAGCAACTGACGTTGGGCATGAAGGTCTCGATGCGGCCAAGAACGTCGCACAGACAGCCGGCGCTGAGGTGAAGAACGTAGCCCAGGAGGCAGGCGCTCAGGCCAAGGACCTCCTCGGACAGCTCGGCTCCGACCTGAAGAGCCAGGCCGGGAGCCAACAACAGAAGGTGACGGATGGCATCCGCTCAATCAGCGATGAGCTCTCCTCCATGGCAGAGAGTACCGATGAAGGACTGGCCAAGGACCTGGCGCAGCAGGCAGCACGGCGCACCGATGCCGTGGCCGGATGGCTCGACGGCCGCGATCCCGGCTCCCTCCTCGACGAGGTCACGGGTTTCGCCCGTCGTCGTCCCGGAGCTTTCCTGCTCGTTGCCGCCGGTGCGGGCCTCCTGGCCGGGCGCCTGGCCCGGGGTCTTACGGCCGGTAACGGGTCCTCACCACAGGACCTGGGCCCTGCTCCTGTGCATCCACCGACGATTCCTGCCGCCCCGCTGGGTGGCACCGCGAGCAGCAGTGACGCGGGCGTGGTGTGGGCTGCGGACGCACCGCCGGCGGGCGTGGGAGCGTACACCGACAATCCGGAAGCCGGCCCACGGCCATGAGTTCCTCCGTTTCATCGCTACCAACGAGCGTTACCGCACCCAGGAGCATGACAAGAAGTCGCTGGGGGACCTCCTCGGTGATGTAACCCGGGACCTGTCCATTGCCCTTCGGGCAAGAAGGAAATGAAAGCCATTTGCGGAGTGCCAGCCACTGCCGCAACCGTCAAAGAAATCCCTCCTACCCTGAAACCAGGTGAGCACACCCCATGAGCCAAGTACCCAAAGAAATCCGTGCCGACATCGAACAGACCCGCGCCGACCTCGGGTTGAACGGTGACACAACAATTGACGGCGTCAAGGATTCCGTCGATTCAGCCGTGCATCGCGCCGGAGACGCTCTTCAGGGCACGCCTCAGACCGTCACAACGAAGGCGCAGGGCAATCCCCTTGCGGCGGGACTGATCGCTTTCGGAGCCGGCATGCTCGCGGCGTCGCTTATTCCAGCAAGCGAGAAAGAGAAAGAGGCTGCGTCCGCGCTGAAGGAAAAGGCAGAACCGCTCGTAACCGAGGCAACCGCCGCCGCCAAGCAGGTGGCGTCAGGTCTGAAGGATCCCCTTACTGACGCCGTCGACTCAGTAAAGCAGAAAGCCACAGACTCAGCGCAAGCCGTCAAGGACGAAGGGGCCCACGCAGCCTCCAACCTTCAGGACCAAACTCGCGACGCCAAAGAAACCATTCAGGCGAACGGCTCCTAGCCGAGCGCCCACCATCACTCACATCACGGAGGAAACATCATGACCACAGGAAACAATTCAGCCACAGGTGACAGGACCCGTACGGACATTCAAAAAGCCGCTACCGCGGTCGGAGCCGTCTTCCTTCTCGTCGGCGTTCTCGGATTCATTCCGGGCATCACCAGCGACTACAACCAGATGAGCTTCGCAGGGCATGATTCCGCAGCAATGCTTCTGGGTGTCTTCCAGGTGTCCATCCTGCACAACCTTGTGCACCTGCTCTTCGGGGTCGCGGGCCTTGCCCTGGCACGGACAGTCTCGGGCGCACGCAGTTACCTCATTTACGGTGGCGCCGTTTACCTGGTTTTGTGGATCTACGGCCTGGTCATCGATCGCGACTCGGCAGCCAACTTCGTCCCGGTCAACAACGCCGACAACTGGCTGCATTTCGTTCTGGGTGTCGCCATGATTGCCCTCGGCGTGCTCCTGAGCCGCGACCGCAACCGCACGCACACCGCCCGCTAGACAATCCGCTTTTCACGGCCGGTGTGGGGACTGCTGACTGCTGCAAGTTCCCACACCGGTTGTTCTTTTAACCCGCTGGACTGGCTTCGCATCCTGCCGGACCAGCCACCCTCCCTAAGGCGCTTATGTCGAACCTTGAACAGTGGCCGACTGCCCGGTTGATAATTACGGCGGGCCGACTCGTCGAGAACGCGTATAACGAGGACCTGGCCGCACACGGAATCACCTATGCAGGACTGACCATCCTGTCCGTCCTTACCCTCCGCGGAGCGCTCAGTCAGGTCGACTTGGCGGAGGAACTCAAAATCCAGTCACAGACAGTCGGAAAGACGGTCGAACGGCTTGCCAGGAAGGGTTTGGTAGCCCGGTCCCGTCGCTGGCCTGACAAGCGCAGCCAGATCGTCGACATCACCCCGGACGGTCAGGATCTCCTCGCATCGGAAACAAAAGCCCTTGAGCAGAAGTTCGACCTTCCGCATGCCGTCCAACCCGCTACCCTCCGGGAACACGCACAAGCGGTCATCCGGGCCTTCGAACGGGGTACAAAGTCCCCGGGGACCGATACGGAAGGCCGGAATCAGGCCAGGTAGTCGCTGACTATCCGCGCACCATGCGCGGGGCCGTGCACCAGTTCGGTGGTCAACCCGGCGGTGGACAGCAGGGCGTCGATCGTTGCCGCGTGGTCCGCGGACTCGGCCAGGAACGCTACCGTGGGACCCGAGCCCGAGACGATGCCCGCGAGCGCACCCGCATCTTTGCCCGCACCGAGCACGTCCTTCAGTTCAGGCGCCAATTCCAGGGCCGCGGCCTGCAGGTCGTTGTGGAGTAGATCAGCGAGCGCGTGCGCATCCCCCGAGCGCATGGCGCTGAGAATCTGCGGGTCAATCTCGGGAATCTCCGGCGTTTCCTCACCGCTTGCGAGGCGCAGGTCGTCCAGGGTCCGGTACACGGCGGGCGTGGACAACCCGAAGGCCGAAGACACCAGGACCCAGTGCAGCGGGGTCTTTGAGATTGCCGGCGTGAGCTGCTCCCCCACCCCCACTCCGACGGCGGTGCCGCCGATGAGTGCGAACGGTACATCGGCACCAAGATCGACGGCGATCTTCGCGAGCTCGTCCCGGGAGAAACCGCTGTTCCACAGCGCGTCGCATGCAAGGAGGGCCGCTGCGGCGTCGGCGGACCCGCCGCCCATGCCACCGGCGATCGGTACGCGTTTGGTGATGTTGAGATGCACGCCGGTGGAGTTCTCACTCAGGTCGGCCAGCAGCGCCGCCGCGCGGGCGGCGAGGTTGCTCGCGTCGAGCGGGATTTCCTCCATAGGGAGGTTCAGGCTTCCCTGGCCGTCGACCGTGACGGTGATGGTGTCGTCGTCCGTTGCTGTCGCCGTAACTTCCTCATAGAGGGAGACGGCAAGGTACACGCTGGCCACGCTGTGGTAGCCGTCCTCACGGGGTGTTCCCACCCGGAAAGAGACGTTGATCTTGCCCGGCGCCTTCACCCGAACGGCGCGGGGGCCTGTTGTACGCATCCCTGCCGTCTTCCCAGCCACCATGGTGTCCAACTTAGATCACGTCAGGGCTCAGGAGAAACTTTAGTACGGGTGGTTCGCGCCGAGGTGATGCTTACTGGACTCGCCGGTTGTCGACCGTTACTTCAACAGGGATGGGCTGCAGACGCTGCGCGCTGGCCTTGCGGTCAAGGACCACCTTGGCGGCCGCCGCAAGAAGCACTACGGGCAGCGTGAGAATGGCCATGCCTATCAAAAGATCGACGAGTTCCAAATCGATTGCACCAAGCTTTCGTTTCTATGGACGCCTCATCCGTTTACAACGTAAACGTTCGGGTGCCGGTTCCCAAAATCGACTCGCTTCACTGTCGCGACGGGCCTACCGCTGAATTCGGGCTGCTCGAGGTCACGGGTTGGGTGACACTCGCAGCGAGAGGAAACGCTTGCTTTGCTCAGCGGCCCACTGCCCGCGGTCCGGAGCGACGGTCATCAGCCCGTACTCTGCGCCGGCTAGCTCTGGGCCAATGTAGATGTCAAACGTGTACGAGCCGTCAGGACCCGCATACACCGTTGACTGGTCGAGTAGCTGCTGATCCGTATGGGGCGCACCCAGGATGACCTCGATCCGCTCCCCGGGGGCGTAGCCGGAGCCGCTGATAGTGAGCGTTCCAGGCACGATGTTGATGGCCGGCCCTGGCCAACCCGGCTGCGGGTAGGCAACGCTCCCCCCGCCTGTGCCGGGGCCCTGCTGCGGGCTGTTGGGGAACGGGTTCGGCTCACCGTGCGGCGGCGGGACGAACGGATCACCGGGTGCCGGCTCCAGCGGGTTGAGCTCGCCGTGAGGCGGAGGCACGAAGGGATCCTCCGGGTCCGTGGAGGGTTCATCGGTGGGGACCGGTGCCGCCGTCGTCGGCTCTGCGGTGGGCACGTCGGACGGCTCGGTGCTCGGCTCGGTCCCTTCGGCTTCGTCGGTCGCCGTCGCTTCCTGTGTCGGAGCTTCCGACGGCGAAGGAGAGTCGGATGGCGTGGCTGTGTCCGCAGCGGGCTCGTCGGGTGAGCCGAGAGAACAGCCCGCCAGGAGGAGGGAGGTGGTCAGAGTGAGGGCGATGACGGACGGCAGCTTGGGCAAGGGCTTACTCTCGTGAAGGGTTAAACCAGAGGGTGGCGGGAACCGCCGCGGTAAGGCGTGCAATGCTGCATCGCCTACCCGAAGCACGCTACCGGGTGGAAGGACCTCGCTACAGCACGGAAGCATCACGTGAGCAGATTGTTATGGAGTGTGTTCGGCATGCAGTTTGTCTTGCATGCAGTTTGTTCGGCATCAGGGTGTGGCTTACCCGTTGGACGCCATGACGTGTAGTCGCAGGACGCTTGCTGCACCCGGTTCGGGGCTGTCGACGCGCAACTGGATCTGCTGTCCCTCATAGATGGCAAGCGCAGAGCACACAGTGCTCATACCGACCGCTTCGTCCAGCCGCTCACACGTGCCTTCGATCTCGAACTCCCAGCCGGCGTTCCTGGCCAGCTGCCGGATGTCATCGGCCGTTATCACCCGATCGGCCTGCCACGTGCGGCTCAGTGTCGGACAGGGCTTGCTGTTGAAGCAGACGAAACGCTCCCTCTCGATGTGCTCCGACAGGACAACCCAGGAGCCGGGAACTTTGAACTGGTCTGCGATGGGCCCCACCTTGGCTGCCACGTCATCCCGGTAGCTCTTGACGAAGATGAAGGCCCCGGCCCAGACAAGTCCCATCACGAGAACAAGGCTGACAGCCAGTTTCCTCATGAACGCCCCCGGGTATGGTCGCAATCCCGTCGAGCATATAGACAGCAACCGGAGGGCGAGAAGCGTCGTGACCGAATCGAAAGGTTGGGCGGGAGTTCGTTAATGCACATGGCGCGAGCCCAGTGAAGGACCCGCGCCATGCGAATTACTCTCAAACGGCCGGAAGGTTACTTGCTGAACCTGAAGACCGCCTCATGGAGGCTACCGTCATCGAGCGTCATTTGAAGGACCCGGCAGGTGCCCGCCCAGGCACGGTCCGTCTTCCACACGTAGGTGTAGGTGTCGGAGGCCGCGTCATACTGGAGGCCACTGCCGCCTGCGGACGCAGCCGGTGAACCTTCGCCGGTGGGCACGGTATTGCATTCGGATGAAGCAGAAACGGGTGCGCCACCGGAGAGAACCTCGAGGCCCTGGTCGCCGCCGAGGCTGAACTTCAGCGGCACTGCGCGACCGGCAGTCACGGTGCTCACCTCTCCGGCAGGGCTCACGGGGGGCTGGAAGCCGGCGAAGTCATAGCGGAACCCGGGCACTGTCGCGGAAGCGCTGAAGCCCATGTCGCCTGCCTCCGTGAACGGAACGACTCCGATTTCCACGTCCTCCGCCCGCTCGATGTCAGTGACGGTGAAGGAGCGAGCGGTTCCGTCCGTCATACCGACCGGAATGCCGTTGACGGTGATCCCGAACCGGTAGGCCGCTGCAGCGGAGTAATCCCAGGTGACATCGACGGTGCTGATTCCGTCCTGGGTTGCTGTGACCGCGGCCTGCAGGGACTCGGGAGCGGGGAGGCGGCCCGCGTCCGGACCTGCGCCGCCCACCTCGACAAAGGCGGAGATGTTGGAGGCCGTGCCAGTAGCATCCGTCATCCGCACCTGCATGACGCCGTCGAACACCTCAGAATAGGTCCGTACCGCAACGGCAGTCGTGGACGATTCCTCGAAGACCCCGTCACCGTTGTAGTCCCATTCGTAGGAGACAATTTCCGACGCCGGCGAGTACGAATCGGATACATCGAACCTGATACTTTGGCCCGGCTGCGCGTAGTAGTGCGGGTGTTTGATCAGGGCGACGGGCCGCGTATTGATCTTGGTGAGCGCCCGGGTGAGCGCCGCTTCCGTGTCGCCGCTGTTGACGATGACCTCACCGGTGGTGGCCTCTGCCAGCTGGGTGTAGAAGCTGCCGTAGTGTGCGGGAACAACGGGGTAGACATTCACGGGATCGATCTCCAGCGCACGCTTCGCGACTGCTTCGAGGGTGCTTCCGTCCACTCGGTCGGGATCATGATAGGTGGCATCAGTAAGCACGATGGCGGCCTTGGTGGCACCGTTGCGCCATTCCAGGCCGTTGAAGGCCGTCATCAGCGCGTGCAGAACAGCCTCGGGGAAGTCCCCTCCGCCATACGGGTAGATGGTGGCAAGCTGCTGGTTGAACTCGGTGGTGTCTTCGTTGAAACCCGAGAGGATCCGCGCAGTCACAGCGTCACCGGCGTCCTTGTACTCCACCAGGGCCACGCGACCGCGGTGCTCCTGGATGGTGGTGGCCATGTTGGCCGCGAAGCGCTTGGCGTCCTCGATCTGCCAGCCCATGGAACCGGTCGAGTCGATGAGGAAGACCACGTCGAGGCCCGTGGTCCCGGTTCCCGCTTCGTTGATGTTCTTGTCGATCTCGTCGGCCTTGTCCGGGAACTGGGCAGCAAGGCGTTCGGCGATCTCCCGCGCCGCGGCATCGATGTCGCCGCCGGCAGCCTCGTAGTCTTCATGCCCGGAGGTGGTCAGCGGGTTCTTCGCCGACCCGCAGACAAAATCATCATCGGCGCACCAGAGGCCGGTGGTCGATGTCCACCCCTCGGGCAGGTAGGCATCGCGGGCACCCAGGCTGCCACCGTCGGTATCGCAGTCAGGAACGTCCCGCCGCCACTCCGAATATTCCTCTCCACGGCATGCCGGGGGGTTGAAACCCTCACCTTCCGGCAAATGCAGCTTCGGATCGCCGAACAGTCCCTGGAAGATCACCCGCTGCCGCAAATCGTCCGGGAGCGTCTCGACGTAGGTTTCGCCAACTGTCTGCGCGCCCTGCGAGTATCCACCCAGAACGAAGACCGAGTCTGCGCAGGTCGCAGCCCGTTCGGTCAGATACGCGTCGAGCTCTGCGATGCCCTCGTTCACGCTGTCGCCATAGGCGAAACTGCCGCCACCGCTCGACCCCGCTCCTACTGTGTTCCAGAAACTGTCCCAGGACCCGGCGCCCACCGGCACGGCCGGATACTGGTTCCCGTCGATGGTTTCCGTGCCGAGTTCGTACGGGTGATGGGTCAGCGCCGGGCTGATGCGCCGATCGATCTCCGAGACGAAGCGCACCACCTCAGGCTCGCCGGTCGATTGACCCGAACCTCTCGCAAACACCGACTCCACATCAGCGCAGGGAGCCGAAAGCTCTCCGCTGGCCGAGGCTGACGGCACTCCTACCAGTAATGTGGCCGCTGCAGCAGTACTCAGCAGCACTGCAGCGGCACGGCTTGGACGTTTCAAGAGCATTTCGGTCCCCCAATTTCGACAATTGCCGCAGACGCGGCTTTTGCTGCCTCCGCGCGAGAATGCGCAGGGCCTTCGGCGCTATTCGCCGGAAGCTTCCAGATGCAACCAGAACTGACTGGGAGCACCCTCATCTGGGCTGTCAACGCGCAGTGTGACCTCGTACCCGCCGTCGATCGTGTGGCCTGAACACACACTCCGGCGTCCGATAGCGCCGGACGGCCGGCTGCAATCGCCTTCCAACTGCACAGCCCATCCGGCTGATGCGGCGAGGTTCCGCAAGCTTTCCGGATCCAGCTCGGTGTCTGTCTGCCAGGTGCGGCTCAAGCTTGGGCACGGATTGGCGTTGAGGCAGATCAGCTTTTCCCGCTCAACGTTCTCGTCTTCGAGGGTCCAGCCGGAAGGGACCCGCATCTGGGCCGCGACGGCCAGCATTTCTTCGGTCACCCGGTCATGGGTGGACTTCAGGATGAAGAAGGCAGCAGCCCACAAGATGATGGCTGCGATGACAGCCCAACCCAGGATTTTCCTCACGCACTCCCCCAAGAAACGTTCAAACCGAACTCAGCATAAGCCGGATTCTCGCCGTCAATCAGGGGAAGAAGCGCAGGATCTACGCAGTTTTGAAGCACTGTGTGCAGCGGGCGGCGAGGACCGGGCCACGCGGCGAACGAAGTCGTGGTTCTTGTGTCCGGCCATAGTCAGATGTACGGTCGATGGGTATGGTAAGCATACTGATGAATTACCAGTTCATCGGACGTTCCTATCCGAAGGAGACGCTGTGAGCACGAGGATCGAGAAGCAGATCATGGTCAACGTTCCAGTGAGCGTGGCCTACAACCAATGGACACAGTTCGAAGAGTTTCCCCACTTCATGAGCGGGGTCAAGAAGGTAGAGCAGCTCACCGACGACCGGCTCAAGTGGGTCGCTGAGATCGGCGGAGTGAAGCGCGAGTGGGAGGCACGGATCCTCGCACAGGAGCCCGACCGCCGCGTGGCATGGGCAGCCACCGAGGGTGCAACCAACGCCGGAGCCGTCTCATTCGAAGACGTCGGCGGCGGCCAGACCTCCATCAAGCTTGAGCTTGAGTACGAGCCCGAGGGCATGATCGAAAAGATCGGCGACAAGCTGAACGTGGTCGAGAAGGAAGCCGAGGGCGACCTCAAGCGCTTCAAGGAGTTCATCGAGGACGAGGGCTACGCAACCGGCGCCTGGCGCGGAGCCGTTGCCGGCGGCACCGTCGGTTCGCCCACTGTTGATGACGCCGCAGCATCACGCGGCGACAGCGGCAAGGCCGGCATCTCCGGTAAGGCAGCTGCCGCAGCGGTAGGCGTCGCAGCGGCCGCAGCAGCAGGCGTGGCAGCTGCCAGCGGTGGCAAGAAGGACACCGTTGACACCGAATCGACCACCACGGACATCCCGGTCACGCCGGTTGTCCCTGTCGAGGACACCACCCCGCCGGACGTCACGCCCGTCGCCGGCGCTCCCGTCGATGTCTCCCCTGGCATCGCTTCCGAGCGTCCCCTGGGTGAGCCCTTCGACCAGACCAACGGCCTGGTAGACACCGAGGGTGATTCGGACGGCCTCGCGGCTAGCGACACCCGCAGCGCAGCCGAGCGCGACGACGAGGACCAGACCGGCGGCTTCATGCCTCCAACCCGCCAGGGCGGTCTGTAAGCACCGGCTACTCGTTAAACGCAGAAACGGCGGCTTCCTTCGGGAGGCCGCCGTTTCTGCGTTGCAACAATTGTCTACTGCCTGCTTGGGGTCGGCCGAGCACAATCCTGCAGCTTCTAGTCAAGGGGACGACGGCGGACGGCGAGTTTGCGCGCTTAGCCGGCGCATTCGTCGTCGTACTGGTCCGGACGGTGCAGGAATGTGTCCGGAACGAGGCCGGCCTACGCCGGCAGCTGTTGCTTCGACTCCGCGATGCGGGCGAAGGCGTGAATGTCGAGGACTTCGCCGCGGGCCGAGGGGTCGACGCCGGCCCTGGTCAGTGCTTGCTCCGCGAGGACACCGCTTCCCGCCCAGCCGGCGAGGGCCGCACGGAGGGTCTTGCGCCGCTGGGCGAAGGCGGCATCGATGACGGCGAACACCTCCTCGCGGGAGGCAGTGGTCCGGGGCGGATCATGCCGTTCGAAACCGACCAGGCCGGAGGCGATCTTCGGCGCAGGCCAGAAGACATTCATGCCGATGACGCCGGCCTTGCGCATCCGGCCGTACCACTGCGCCTTCACCGACGGCACGCCGTACACCTTGGAGCCCGGAGGGGCGGCCAGGCGATCGGCCACCTCATCCTGCACCATGACGAGTCCGTGACGTATCGACGGGAAGTGCGCGAGCAGGTGCAGCACCACGGGGACGGCAACGTTGTACGGGAGGTTGGCTACCAGCGCGGAGGGCTCGGCGGGGAGCTCGGTGACGCGCATCGCATCGGCCTCGACCACGTCGCAGTACGCGGCCCGCTCAGGGCGCCACTGCGCGATGGTCTGCGGCAGGCGTGCGGCGAGCACCGGGTCGATCTCTACGGCCACTACGCGCTGTGCGGCGTCCAGCAGCCCGAGGGTCAGCGACCCCAGTCCCGGCCCGACCTCGAGCACCGTCTCTGCCGGATCGACGGCGGCAGCCGCCACGATCCTGCGGATGGTGTTGCCGTCAATGACGAAGTTCTGGCCCAGCGTCTTGGTGGGACGGATCCCCAGTTCCTCTGCCAGCCGGCGGATCTCAGTCGCGCCGAGCAGGGCCTGTGGTGGGGATGGGCTCGCCTTGTCGTTCACCTAGCCATCGTAGCGGGGCGCGTCGGGCAGCCCCGCCAGCTGCATTCACCCGTTCCGGTTTGCTCCCTATTGCCCTGCGGTCGCTGCGCGCTCCCCGGGATGGCGGCCCTGCTGTGCGGACCCTCCGGCGAGAAGTGAGCAATCCGGCACATCGGGACCCGAAAAAACGGCAGCGCCCGTGCCGGTAACCGGCACGGGCGCTGCGAAAGCAGTCGTATCAGCGTTTTAGCGCAGTCCCAGCTTCGAGGAGCAGGACGGCCAGTGTCCCCAGCCGCCGTTCTGCTTGAGAACCTCGGCGGTTGCGATCTGCTCGGCGCGCGATGCCTGGTGCGGCAGCGGGGCGTACTTGCCGCCGCCGGCTCCGAGCCAGCTGGACTCGCTGAACTGCAGGCCGCCGTAGTAGCCGTTCCCGGAGTTGATGGACCAGTTCCCGCCGGATTCGCACTGGGCGAGGGCATCCCACGCGCCGCCGCCGGAAGCGACCGCGGCAGGGGCAGGCTCGGGCGTTTCGATCTCGTCGACCTTGGGCGCTTCGGCCTTCGCTGCAGCCGGCTCCTCTTCCTCCGGCTCAGGCTCTTCCTCGCGGATACCAATTGCGACGATCTCTGCCACCGGCTCGCGGGTGACCTTGTCGCTGACCTTTTCCCGGCTGGTTTCCTTGCCGTCGATGACGCTAACGGTGAAGACCCGCGTGCGGACGCCTTCGACGCCGGCCTGAACAACTTCGCTTTCGCCGACGAGCAGCTCGTCAGTCTCTTCCTCGGTGGAGGTGAAGTCGATCTTCTCGGTCTCGGTGATCTTCTTGCCGGTCTCGACGCGGGTGACCTTGAGGCCCATCCCGGTGATCACAGAGCTGTTGACGGGCACGGAAACCCGGTCTTCGGCGCCGAGGGTGACCTTCGCATCCTTCAGGAGGTCCGCCACGGTGTTCACGGTGGTCTCGATGCGGTGGTTCTTGCCGTCAACGGCGAGGGTGACGGTCTTCGGTGTCGAAATGCTGAGCGTGGAGCTGAGCGTGACCAACCGGGTCTCGGCCGGAGCGGAGATGTCCGACTCGCGGGCCACACCCAGCTCGTTCACGAGTTCACCGACGGTTTCGCCGGTGGTGTGGACGACGGTCTCGGCTCCATTCAGCCGGACCTCGATGGCGGTGGCCTTGTTGACCTGGATGGCGGCGCCGTCGTCAACGGAGCTTGCGAGGGACGGGAACACGTCGTCATTCGCGGTAACGGTGACGTTGGCGGTCCTCAGGACCTCTTCCACCGTGCCGCCGAAGGTCTGGACGGTCTGCGACTGGCCGTCGACAACGACCTCCACGCTCTTGCCGGTGCCGACAAAGGCCACGAGCCCGACAACCAGACTCGCCATCACCGTTCCCTGCCCGGCCAGAACTGCCCAGGCTTTCGCATCCCGCTGTGTCACAAAATATCCATCCCGCGTCGCATCCGGGCACGGGGACGTGGGCGCACGGGAACAGCTGTCCCAGCAGTGGGCACAGCGCATCAGTGCACAGGCATATGAACGACGACGGCGGGCACCCTTGAGCACACCGCTTGAGTTGAGCTGTGCACGCCTGAGTAAGAACGTCAATCAGGCGCGGCTCAACGCCAGCGGTACAACAAAGAAGAGACCCGTCGCAGCGGACAGCATTAGTCGAAAGCCTTCCCCGACCCCGGCTAATATCAGCCCACCGTAATCGAACTGTGATACAAGGGCAAGCTAGCAAAATGGCTTACTTGTCCCGCGTCACTCCCATTCCCCGTACGCACGCCGCGTGTTGGCGTTGACAGACCGGCAGAGTTCCTCCAAGTCAGAGCCAAGATGCTCCGCCATGAACCGGACCGTGTAGGGCACGGCATAGGTGGCATTCGGCTGCCCCCGGAAGGGGTGCGGTGTGAGGAACGGCGCATCGGTTTCGGTGAGGATCAGGGCCGGGTCGGCGATCTCCAGGGCATCGCGCAGACCGCGTGCGTTCTTGAAGGTGACGGTTCCGGAGAAGGACATGAACCAGCCGTTCTCGTTGCAGATCCGGGCAAGGTCGGCGTCGCCGGAAAAGCAATGGAAGATCACCCGGGCGGGAGGTTCCTCTGTGCGCAGGACCTTTACGACGTCGTCGTGCGCATCCCGGTCATGGATCTGCAGGGCAAGATCCAGGCGGCGGGCGATGTCCAGGTGCCGGCGGAAGGAGTACTCCTGCCGCTCGCGCCCGCCCTCGCCGGTGCGGAAGTAGTCCAGGCCGGTCTCGCCGATGGCGCGGATGCGCGGGTGCTGCGCGAGCTGCTCGATCTCGGCGAGCGCGTCCTCGAGGGCGCCGGCCTCGGCGAGCAGGGGCGCCTCGTTGGGATGGATCGCGACGGCGCCGAGCAGCCTCCGGTCCTGGTCCACCGCCTCGACGGTGAAGCGGGAGGACTCCAGGTCGGTGCCCACCTGCACCGCGAAGCCGACGCCGACGGCCTCCGCCGCATCCATCGCGTCGGCGATGCTCACGGCAACCTGGCCGTCGCGGAAATCGAGGTGCGTGTGGTTGTCCATCACGGGGTACGGAAGCGGCTCCGGCGCCGGCGGGTACTCCAGTTTCCGGCTGCGGCCGCCCGCCTCGGGAGCGCGTGACCGGCCGGTGGGCGAGTCTTCCGCCGTCGTCTCTTCGGGCCGGTACTGAACGGGGATCGAACTGGTGCACATAGTCCAACCCTAGACTTTTCTTGCAGTCTGCCCGGATCCGCGCTGGCGAGCGGAACTTTCCGCCACGAACCTCAGTTGTCCTAGTAGTCTTGAGCTAGTTAGCAACCGTTGCCCCGCACGTGTTCCACTGACGTTTCCCACACCGTCGTGGTTTGGCGTTCCCGGCAGCGTTTCCGGAAGGTATCCATGGACGCCCACAATCAGTACGCCACCCCCAACGGCAGCACGGCGCCCAGTGCGGATACTGTTCGTCCGCCCATGACAGGCGAGATGTTCCACGACACCAGCGCGCGCATCCTGAAGTCCATCAACACGGTCATCGACGGCAAGCCCGACGCCGCCCGGCTGGCCTTGACGGTCCTGCTCGCCGAAGGTCACCTGCTGCTGGAGGACGTACCGGGCGTCGGCAAGACCATGCTCGCCAAGACCCTCGCCCGGACCATTGACTGCAGCGTCAACCGGATCCAGTTCACCCCGGACCTGCTGCCCTCGGACGTCACCGGCGTCTCCATCTATAACCAGGACTCCCACCGGTTCGAGTTCCGGCGCGGTCCGGTGTTCGCGAACATCGTCATCGGTGACGAGATCAACCGTGCCTCCGCCAAGACCCAGTCCGCGCTGCTCGAGTGCATGGAGGAACACCAGGTCACGGTGGACGGTTCGTCCTACCGCCTCTCCGAACCGTTCATGGTGATTGCCACCCAGAACCCGATCGAGATGGAGGGCACCTACCCGCTGCCCGAAGCCCAGCGCGACCGCTTCATGGCCCGCATCTCCATGGGCTACCCGGACATGAGCTCGGAAATGGACATGCTCGAGACCCACCAGTCGGTCTCACCGCTGCGCTCCATCCAGCCGGTCGCCGGCGTCGAGGACGTCGCAGCGATGATCCGCCAGGTCCGGCAGGTGTACGTCTCCCCCGCGGTGAAGGAGTACACGGTCGGCATCGGGCATGCCACCCGGCAGCACCCGCAGCTCCGTCTCGGTGCGAGCCCCCGCGGCCTGCTGCAGATGCTGCGAGCGGCGAAGGCCGGTGCGGCCCTCGAAGGCCGCGACTTCGTCCTGCCCGACGACGTCAGCTCCGTCGCCGAATCCGTCCTCGCCCACCGGCTCATCCTGGACCGGAAGGCACTCAGCTCCGGCGAGACGCCGTCGTCGATCATCTCCGGCATCCTCGCGCGGGTGCCGGTGGCACGCGACGCGGCGAGCGCCTCCTCCCGAAACGGCTGAGCACATGGGACTGGTCGAACGGCTACCGCGCATCCTGACCGCGAGGGGATGGGGACTGGCCGCGGCCGGTGTCCTTTCACTCCTGCTGGCCCAGTTCCTCGGCCGTCGGGACCTCTTGTACTTAGGCCTCCTGCTGGTCCTACTGCCCTTGGTGTCCGTGCTGGTGCTGCGACTGGTCAAGCCGAGTTTCACGGTGCACCGCACCTTCGCGCCGCAGAGCATGGAGACAGGGTTCACCACCACGGTGACGCTGTCCGTAGCCTCCGACGGTCCGCTGGGCGGCTCCGTGGTGATGCGCGAACAGCTTCCGCAGCGCTTCGGCGACGCCCCCGAGTTCCACTTCCCCGCCCGCCACCCCACCCCGAGCGGGGTGAGCCTGTATGAGTACCGGCTGCGGTCGGCCGCGAGGGGCGTGTACGACGTCGGCCCCGTCACCGCCGGCTTCACCGACCCCTTCGGCCTGGGCATTTCCCGGCACACGCTCGGCGGGACGGACCGGCTGGTGGTCACCCCCAGCCCGCTGGAGCTGCCGCACTCGCCGCTCACCGGGGTCCGGGGCACGGACGGCAACGCTGTCACCCGCCGGAATGCGAATCCCAGCGACGACGACGTCATGACCCGCGAATACCGCCACGGCGATCCCATGCGCCGGGTGCACTGGGCTGCGACCGCCCGGCACAACGAACTCATGGTGCGGCAGGAAGAATCTGTCACCACCCCCGAAGCCACCCTGATCCTCGATCAGCGGCAGGCCAGTTACGGGTCCGGTTTCCTCTCGGCGTTCGGCGGCGATCCCGAGACCGACTCGGGCATGCTCTCCTCCCCCACCTTCGAGTGGGCCGTGGTCGGTGCCGTGTCGATCGCGGCGCACCTGCTGGAACGCGGCTATTCGCTCCGGTTCGTCGACGAAACAGGAGCGCCTGCACTGCGACGCTCGGTGTCCGCGCCATGGCCCGACGACGAGGAATTCTCAGGCCAGGGCGGGCTGCATAACATCGCCCAGGGGCTCGCGGCCCTCGAACTGCTGCCTGATCCGACGAAGCGTTCGGCAGCGTCGCAGAAGCGGGCGTCCGGCGCCCCCGGCTGGTCCGGTTCCCACGCGGTGCGGCGTCCGGGCAGCGGCGGCCCTTCCGCCACCGTCCTACCCTTCGGTGACCCGATGCTGGACAAGCTGGCCGGCCTGAAGAACCGCGGACCGCTGATCGCGCTGCTCGGTGCGATCAGTGAGGCTGAGGCCCGCGACCTCGGACCCGCAGCGGAGTACGGCTCGCAGTCCTTCGCCGTCCTCGTCAGTGAACGGCCGCGGGACCTGCACGCAGTGATGGACGTTCTGCGCGGCGCCGGCTGGCATGTTGTCGCCGTAACACCGAACGCTTCGCTTCCCACGGCCTGGGCGCACTTCGATACGCCGCCTGCCACGGTGACTTCCTCCACTGCGAAGACCACAATCAAGACCGGCCCACTCGGCACAGGAGCACGGGCATGACAGCCACTCTTTCCCGCCCCGCCCCCAGCGGACAGGCGCAACGCCTCCTACCCAACCGGCAGGAGGCTCCGCGCCGAACGCACTGGCACCTCCTGATCAGCGCTGCCTCCTTCGCGGCCGTCATGCTGACCTCGCTGAGCCTGTCAGGAGTGATCTTCGGTTGGACCTGGTTCACGCCCGTCATGGTGACGGTGGGAACGGTGCTGTTCTTCATGGCGTTGTCCCGCTGGTCCCGGCTGCCGGGGTACTTCGCTCCCCTCGTGGGTGTTGTTGCGCTGGCGGGGTCCCTGATCTGGCAGTTCTTCCCCGGGCAGAGCACGCTCGGTTTCTTCCCGGGCGAGGGTTTCGTCGGCCGGCTGTCAGTGCTGTTGGGTCATGCGGAGAACACTGTGGTGTCGCAGGTGGCGCCCGTCCTGCCAACCGGAGGACTCTTCCTCGTGGTGTGCGCCGGCATCGGAATCATCGCCATCCTCGTCGACACGCTCGCCAATACGCTCCGGATGCCGGCCACCAGCGGACTGGCGCTGCTGGCAATCCTGGTGGTCCCCGCCGTCGTACGCATCAACAGCGTGGGTGTCCCGTCCTTCGTCGCCGCGGTGGCTGGATATCTGTTGCTGCTCGGGACCGCCCACTGGCTAGAGGCACGGCAGGACTCAGCGTCCTCCGGCGAGCTGTCCGGTGCGCATCTGTCGCGGGGTCTGACGATCGGTGCGCTGGCACTGGGCATCGCTGTCGTCCTTCCGCTGGCCATCCCGGGCTTCAATTCGGGTGTGTTCCCGCAGGGAGCGCGGGTGAACCTGTGGGGTACCGCGACGGGGTTGAATCCCATCGTCACACTGGGCAATGACCTGCGTAATCCCAATGGTTTCGGACGGATCGAGTACGCCACGACGGCTGAGGAGCCGCTGTACCTGCGGTCGGTGACGCTGGAGGACTTCAGCGGGCAGCGCTGGGAGCCGGATCAGCGGCTCGGTCAGCGCGTAGCCGGTGTCGAGGAGATGGCCGGTGACGGCCAGCCTCCCGGCGAGACGGTGCTGACGCGAATCGACACTGAAAGTTTCACCAGCCCCTGGCTGCTGGCACCGTACGCTCCAGTCTCCATCAACGGACTGAACGGGCGGTGGGCCTACGACCCGGGGAACCTCAGCATCCTCGCGATCGACGGCGGCTCCACCGCGGACCAGGACTACCTTGTGGAAAGCACCGAACCCGTGCTGACGAGGGAGCGGCTGCAGGCGATCCCGGCAGCCAATCCGGAGGCGGTGCCCGAACAGTTCCTCGCCCTGCCCGGTTCGCTGCCGGGCATCATCCGGGACACGACGGCGTCGGTGGTGGAGGGCATTTCCAACCCGTATAGCCAGGCGATCGCCATCCAGAGTTACCTCCGCGGGCCGTCCTTCGTGTACTCGGTCGATGCGCCCGTGGACGGCGGCTATGACGGCAACAGCCTCGATGTCATGGCCCGGTTCCTCGAATCCAAGTCCGGGTACTGCGTGCACTACGCCGGAACTATGGCCGTGATGGCGAGGCTCGCGGGCATCCCCAGCCGGGTCGCCGTCGGTTACTCCCCCGGTACGCCCACCGGCGAGCAGTTCCTTAGCCCGGACGGCGTTGAGTTCACCGAGTACTCCGTGAATTCCAAGGACGCCCACGCGTGGCCCGAACTGTATTTCGAGGGCGTGGGGTGGGTGCAGTTCGAGCCGACGCCGTCCCGCGGTGTGGTGCCGGACTACGCGCTCTCGTCCCTGTCGCCGGTGAGCCCGTCGATCGACAACGACAGCTTGAACCCTGGTGTCGGCCCGGTTCCCCCGTCCACGGCAACCCCCTCTCCTGAAGCGGAGGAGGCGGAAACCGCCGACGCGGCGCGGGAAAGCTCGGAGCGGAGCTCAACCCTCGGCGTCGTGCTTGCCCTGCTGCTCGTGGTGCTTGCGCTGACGCCGATGGCGTGGCGGGTGCTGCGGACGCGGCGCCGTCGTCGTTCTGTCACTGCCAACACGGGCGGAGTGGGAGCCGCAACGATGGCATGGGCGGAGACGGTCGAGGTGGCGGCCGATTACGGGCTCGCCCCGTTGCCGACGGACACGCCGCGGACGTTCGAGCAGCGGCTTCGGGAACGCGGCCGGTTCGACGACGCCGCCGCGGGTGCCATCTTCCGGCTGCGGCGCTCCTACGAGGAAGAGGAGTACGCGGAGTTCGCCGGTGCGGACATCCGGGCCGCCAACGGTTGGGATGATGTTCAGGCGGTGACCGAGGCGCTGCGCCGGTCGGCGTCGCTGCCGGCACGGGTCCGCGCGCGGCTGTGGCCGAAGTCGCTGTGGCAGCCGTTCGGGGCCCAGCGCAGCGAGGATCTGGTTTCCGCGTCCTCGTAGTTCGGGTGCTGGGCTTCCGCGGTCCGGTTTCCCCACCTTCTGGCGGCCCTGACGGCGTGTCGGTTGGGACACGCCGTCGTTCTGGGCGGCGTCGAAGCAGAAGGTGGGAAATCCGGAACAGCGCCTAGCTGGCGGTCGGGTCGGCGATGCCGACGTACTGGGTGTAGAGGTACTCCTCGATCCCCTCGTAACCGCCCTCGCGTCCCAGGCCCGACTGCTTCACGCCGCCGAACGGTGCCGCCGCATTGGAGATGACGCCGGCATTGAGGCCCAGCATGCCGGTGTCGAGCCGCTCGCCCATCCGGAGGCCGCGGTTCAGGTCGCGGGTGAAAACGTATGCCACGAGTCCGTACTCGGTGTTGTTGGCGAGCCGGACGGCGTCGTCCTCGTTCGAGAAGGTGACAATCGGCGCTACCGGGCCGAAGATCTCCTCCTGCAGGATGCGGGACTTCGACGGAACGTCCGCGAGCACCGTCGCAGGGTAGAAGTAGCCGGGGCCGTCGAGGGGTTCACCGCCGGAGAGGAGCCGCGCGCCGTCGTCGACCGCGTCCTTCACGAGGGAATGCACGCTGTCGCGGCTCTTGCCGTCAATCAGCGGGCCCAGCTTGGAGCTGTCTTCGGTGCCGCGGCCCGGGGTGACGCCCTTCATGCGGGCAGCAAGCTTCTCGGCGAACTCCGCGGCGACGGACTCGTGCACGATGAAGCGGTTGGCAGCGGTGCAGGCCTCGCCCATGTTGCGGAGCTTTGCGGCCATGGCGCCGTCGACGGCCTTGTCGAGGTCAGCGTCCTCGAAGACCAGGAACGGGGCGTTGCCGCCAAGCTCCATCGAGGTGCGCAGGACGTTCTCGGAAGCGTCCGCGAGCAGGCGGCGGCCGACCGGCGTCGAACCCGTAAAGGAGAGCTTGCGGAGGCGGCTGTCCTTGATGAGAGGCCCGGTGACCGCTCCGGCACTGGTGGTGCTGACGATGTTCAGGACACCCTTGGGAAGGCCGGCCTCCTCGAGGACCTTCGCGAACAGCAGCGAGGTCAGCGGGGTGAGGTTGGCGGGCTTGAGCACCATGGTGCAGCCGGCGGCGACGGCGGGAGCGATCTTCCGTGTTGCCATGGCCAGCGGGAAGTTCCACGGGGTGATCAGCAGGCACGGGCCGACGGGCTTCTTGTTGACGAGGATGCGCGACTTGCCGTCGGGAGCCGTGGAGTATCGGCCGGACATGCGGACGGCTTCCTCGGAGAACCAGCGGAGGAACTCGGCGCCGTAGATGACCTCGCCGCGGGCCTCGGCCAGGGGCTTGCCCATTTCCATGGTCATGAGGAGCGCGAAGTCGTCGGCGCGTTCAGTCACCAGCTCGAAGGCGCGGCGCAGGATCTCGCCGCGTTCGCGCGGCGCCGTTTTCGCCCATTCGTCCTGTGCGGCGACTGCGGCGTCGAGTGCGGCCTTGCCGTCTTCAGGGCTGGCGTCGGCGATGCTGAGGAGTGTCTTGCCGGTAGCCGGGTCTTCGACGTCGAAGGTCTTCCCGTTCGACGCGTCGCGCCACTCGCCGCCGATGAGCAGGCCGGTGGGGACCGAGGACAGAAGGTCTTGTTCGCGCTGGGCGGTGATAGTCATCCGGGGAGCCTTTACGGTCGTCGATTCGCTCAACTGAAGTCGGCTCTCAGTCAGCTCTGAATCGGTTGTGTGTCAGGGCTCTCACGCTAGCCCTGCGTTTCGGGCCATGTCCATACAAACCTGCACCACGAAAGCGGTGATCCACTGTGACGTTGCACAGTCGGTCCCCTGCCCGGATTGCGGCCGGCTCAGGTCCTGGCAGCCACCACTGCCGCGTACAGCTCCCGCTTGCTGACCCGCGCGTCCTCGGCGACGGCGGCGACGGCCTCCTTGAGGCGCAGCCCCTGGCTCATGAGCTCATTGACCGCACCGACATGGTCGACGGGGGCGGTCGGTTGGTCTGCCGGTGCACCACCGACGACGACGGCGATCTCCCCCCGGATCTCGTTCCCTTCCGCCCACTCAAGGAGCTGACGGAGCGGTCCGCGGATCACTTCCTCGTAACGCTTGGTGAGTTCTCGGGTGACGCAGGCGGGCCGGTCCTGACCGAACTCCTGGTGCAGTGCCCGGATCATGACCTCGAGGCGGTGCGGTGCTTCAAAGAAGACCATGGTGCGGCGTTCGGTGCGAAGTTCAGCCAATCGTGCTGCCCGTTCCCCGGCTTTCCGGGGCAGGAACCCCTCGAAGCAGAAACGGTCGGTGGGAAGTCCGGAGAGCGCCAGTGCGGTCAGGACGGCGGACGGACCCGGAGCAACGGTGACCTGGATGCCGCGCTCAGCTGCGGCTTCGACCAGACGGAATCCCGGGTCGGAGACGGAGGGCATGCCGGCGTCAGTCACGAGCAGCAGGGTTGCGCCCGCAGCGACAAGGTCGAGCAGTTCGGGGGTACGGGACGCTTCATTGTGCTCGTGGTAGCTGAGGGTCCTGCCGCGTGGTGTTACCTCGAGCGAGCGGATGAGCCGCTGCAGGCGCCGGGTGTCCTCGGCGGCGATGATGTCTGCGGTCTCCAGGAGTGACACCAGCCGGAACGTCGCGTCCCCCATGTTGCCGATCGGGGTCGCGGCCAGCACAATGCTGCCGTTGCCCGGTGTGAGGGCTTCGGGCAGGAGGGGCTGCGGGAGATCAACCTCGTCGTCTGCCTCCGCGTCTGCTACAGGATCTGACTCGTGGTCAGCCTCCGTGAGGTTCGCGTCCTCCGGGAGGGGGCGGGCGCCGTCGTCGTTCGTTTCCTCAGTCACTGGTTCAGCCTAGTTGGTTAAGGCCCGTCGTTGATGGGGCGCAGCGTTCAGGGATGCGCAGCGTTCATGGCCCGCACCGAACTGTCAGGGGCGCTCGGTACGATGATGCGGTGAGCCAAACCACCACCGCTGCCGCCCCCCGCGAGGGGTATGAGCGGCAGTGGGTCGTTTCGGCGCGTACGGCTTTTTCGGAACGGGTTCTGCGCAGGCGGCTCCTCGGCGAGCAGGTGCGGTTCGGCCTGTGGGGCTGGCTGCTGCCGGTGCTGGTGGCGCTGATCGGCGGAGTGCTGCGGTTCGTCCGGCTGGGTGAACCGGACACCTTGGTTTTCGACGAAACGTACTACGTCAAAGACGCCTACTCGTTCCTGCTGTCCGGGTATGAGCGTGAGTGGCCCGAGGAAGCGGACGAGTCGTTCAATGCCGGCAATCCCGGGGTGATTTTGGAGACCCCGGACTACGTGGTGCATCCGCCGGTCGGCAAGTGGATGATCGCCGTCGGGATGGCGTTGTTCGGTCCGTCGAATCCCTTCGGCTGGCGGTTTTCCGCGGCGGTGGTGGGAACGCTGTCGATCCTCATCCTTGCCCTGGTGGCGCAGCGGTTGTTCGGATCTCTTGTGCTGGGGGCTATCGCAGGGCTCCTGATGGCTGTGGACGGGCAGCACCTGGTGCATTCGCGCACCTCGCTGCTCGACGTGTTCCTGATGTTCTGGGTGCTCGTTGCCTTCGCTCTGCTGGTGTTGGACAGGGATTGGGCGCGGCGGCGATTGGCGTTACTCATGGCCGGCTATGCGCGCGAACGGGGTCAGCCCACCCGCGAACAACTGCTGTACGGGCCGTGGCTGGGGCTTCGACCGTGGCGGATCGCCGCGGGTGTGGCGCTCGGGCTGGCGCTCGGCACCAAGTGGTCGGCGCTTCCCTTCATTGCGGTCTTCGGGCTCATGACCGTGCTGTGGGATATGTCCGCCCGGCGCGCAGTGGGCATCCGGCGCTGGGGGGTCGGCGCCGTCGTGCGGGATGGACTTCAGGCCTTCGCGTCCATTGTGCCGCTGGGGCTGCTCGTCTATCTGGCCACCTGGACGGGCTGGTTCCTGTCCTCCGACGCCTATGACCGGCAGTGGGCCGCCGAAAATCCGGACCCGCTGTGGGATTGGGTGCCTGCTCCCCTGCGCTCCCTCGCCGAGTATCACCGCAGCGCGTATAGCTTCCACGAGGGGTTGAGCAGCGAGCACCCGTATGAGGCCACCGCCTGGTCCTGGCTGTTCGTCGGAAGGCCCACGAACTTCCACTACGAGTCCGACGGGCTGAGTTGCGGCGCCTCGGACTGTTCACAGTCGGTGCTCATGCTGGGCAACCCCGTCATCTGGTGGGCCGGCGCCCTGTCGCTCGTCGTGGTGCTGCTGTTCTGGATCGGCCGGCGTGACTGGCGGGCCGGAGCCATCCTGGCTGGCATCGCGGGCGGATACCTGCCCTGGTTCCTCTTCCCGGACCGCACCATGTTCTACTTCTACGCCATCGCCTTCGCGCCGTTCCTCATCCTCTCGCTGACGTACGTCCTCGGACTCGTGCTGGGCGGACCCGGTGACAGTCCCTGGCGGCGACGGAGCGGTATTGTGCTCGTGGGAGGATTCGTTGTGCTTGCGGTCCTGGTCGCCGCGTACTTCCTGCCCATCTGGACTGCCGAAACCATCCCCTACGACTCCTGGCGTCTGCGGATGTGGATGCCGAGCTGGATCTGACACGGCGCCAGTCGCCTCCGAGGGAAAGTGAGCTGCACCCTATGCGTGAATCCTCCACCGAACTCATGGTCGACCTTCCGGCAGACTTCAACGTCACCGACCTGCTCCTCGCACAGCACCAGCGGGCGCCTCAGGCTCCGCTCTATGCGGTGAAGTCGGATGGCTCCTGGAACGACGTCAGTACCGAGTGCTTCCTCGATCAGGTGCGCGCCCTCGCCAAGGGCATGATCGCGCGGGGTGTGCAACCCGGCGACTCGGTCGCGGTCATGTCGAAGACGCGCTACGAGTGGACTCTGGCCGACTTCGCCATCTGGTTCACCGGCGCCGTCACCGTTCCCATCTACGAGACCTCCTCGGCACACCAGGTGAGCTGGATCCTTGAGGACTCTGCCGCCGTCGTCGTCCTCGTCGAAAACGAGGAGAAGGCGGCCACAGTGCGCCAGGCCGCGCCTGACGCGCAGCTGATCCTCATGAACTACGACGACGGCGCATCCTCCTTCGCCACGCTGATCTCCGCGGGCGAGTCCGTGAGCGACGAGGAGCTCGAGTCAGCGCGGTCAAGCCGGACCTTGGAGGATGTGGCGTCGCTGGTATACACGTCGGGAACAACAGGGCACCCCAAGGGGTGCGAGATCACGCACGCCAACTTCGCCTTGTTCGCGGTCAACACGGTCGAGTTCCTGCCCGAATTGCTGAAGCAGGAGAACGCGCGGACCATCATGTTCCTCCCGCTGGCCCATGTGCTGGCGCGGGCGGTGCAATTGGTCTGTGTGGCCGGTGGGGTGAAGCTTGGGCATACGTCGAATGCGACCGAACTGCTGGAGGATCTTGCAGCGTACAAGCCCACGTTCCTGCTGGTGGTGCCGCGCATCTTCGAAAAGATCTACAGCACGGCAGCGCAGAAGGCGGAGGCTGCCGGCAAGGGCAAGCTGTTCCGCGCTGCCGATGCCACCGCGGTTGCATACTCGCGTGCTCTTGATGCTGGGGCGCAGGGCGGACGCGGCCCGTCGCTGCTGTTGCGGGCGCGCCATGCCCTCTTTGACCGGGTGCTGTATCCGAAGCTGAGGGCGGTCTTCGGCGGTGAAGTGGTGCACACGGTTTCCGGTGCTTCGCCGCTGAGCGAGCACCTGGCTCACTTCTTCCGCGGTGCCGGAATCAACGTCCTGGAGGGTTACGGGCTTACTGAGAGCACAGCGCCCTGTACAACGAACACCGTGGGGCTTTCCCGCGTCGGATCGGTGGGTATTCCGATGCCGGGAACTACGCTTCGGATCGATGACCAGGGCGAGGTCCAGGTCAACGGCGTCGGGGTGTTCAAGGGCTATCACAACAACCCTTCCGCCAACGCCGAGGCGTTCACCGAGGACGGATTCTTCCGCACAGGCGACCTCGGCACCCTGGACGAGGACGGCTTCCTGCACATCACGGGCCGGAAGAAGGATCTCCTGGTGACGGCGGGAGGCAAGAACGTCGCACCCGGCCCGCTCGAGGAGAAGCTGCGCGAGCATCCGCTCGTGGCGCATGCCCTCGTGGTGGGCGACAACAGGCCCTTCGTAGCTGCGCTGGTGACGCTCGATCCCGAGGCCGTGCAGAACTGGGCCGCAGCCAACGGTCACAGCACGCCGGTGCCGGAGGCGGCGCTGCGTGCCGAGCTTCAGACGGCCGTCGATTCGACGAACGAATTGGTTTCCCGGGCCGAGCAGATCCGGAAGTTCACCATTCTCGACGCCGAATTCTCAGTCGACTCCGGGCACCTCACTCCGACTCTGAAGCTGAAGAAGGCAGCCGTGCTCAAGGAGTATTCAACCGCCGTGGAGAAGCTGTACTCCTGAAGAGTCAGACGCCGCCCGCCGCTCGGCGCCTTGCGTACGCGTTCGCCGACTTCTCGCGACGCGCCCTGGTGGGCCAGGTCAGCACCAGTGTCAACACCGAGCCAAGCAGCACAATTGCGCCGACAACCGCAGCGGCGTCAATCCAAAACTGGGCAGGGAAGAGTCGAATGAGGGTGTCGTCGAGGCGGAAGGTCCAGGTGCCGTCGGCGAAGAAGAGCGCATGCACTTGGGTGAAAAAGGTTTCCCATGCCAGCACACCCGCCACTGCGAGGACTACGGCCAGCACAAGGGTCGCAACCGCACCAGAGAACAGAGCCCGCCGGATTCCTCCGGGGTAGCGGCGAGCCAGATAGACGCAGGCCGCAATGGCAAGGATGGCGAGGACGGTTGCAACGACAAAGCCAGTAGAGAGCACAGCCTTCACGTCAGCCATATGACCGACTTCGCTGTCGAGGAACAGCTGGTCGCCGTCGGTGTTGACGAGGTTTCCCAGGTAGCGGGCGGGCGCCCAGTTCAGGATGTAATCCATCGTGTACGAGCCGTATGTCATCCTGTCCTCAGTGCTGAACCCGTAGCTGTCAGCGGGGAAACCTGGGCGGTGATACTCGGCCCACAGGAACAGCGGCGTGGTGACCGCGCGAACAGCTGCTCCGAGAAGAATCACTGGGAAGAATACGGCGACAACGACCTGCATCACGCGGGGAAGGACGGGCTTGGCGGCCGCGGCCTCGTCGCGCTGGCTCGCCCGGCGGGTGACGTCTTCCTCGGGCGGGCGGATGGTGAGGGCGGAAGTGTCCGGGGCAGGATCGTCGTCGGTTTCCCGGGCGCCCTCTGATACGTGAGCGCTGGCGTCGGCGTCGGCGTCGGTGTCGGTGACACCCTTCCCCGTGACGGGTATTGCGGCGATCTGCTGGGTAGCCGGGGTCGAGGGGTCGTCCGTGGCGGGTACCGCCGCAACGGGCTCATGGTGGGGCTCCTCGGATCCCCACTCGGACGTTCCGCTGCTGATCGGCTCGCTGTAGGCCGATACATCGGGGAGAGTGCTGGCCTTCCGCATGGGGAAGCCGCTTTCGCGAAGGCGGGTTGAACCCCCGCCGGGCACGTCCGAACGCAGTGCAGCGCGACGCTCGCTGCCTGCCGGTCCGCTCGTGTTTTGGTTCTCGACTTTGTCAGCCACGACTGTCTCCTTGGATGGAATTCCTATCTACGACAGTACCCGCGCGGTCCGGGAGCGGCGTTGTGGGGCACGCCGTCGGAGGTTCTAGGCCGTCAGGACGGACGCCCCCTGGTCCTCCTCAGTGAGGTCGCCGGTATACCCGGCCCGAACGGCACGCCTTCCGAGCACCAGTGTGTACACCCAGTACAGCGCGAAAACCAGGAAGCCGATGCCGATCCGCAACCACACAGGCAAAGGGCTCGGCGTCACGAAACCCTCCACCAGGCCGGAAATGAACAGCACCAGAACCAGTCCGAGGGCAACGGTGATCAGTGCTCGGCCTTCCTCGGCAAGCGCCTGCGATCGGGTCCGGGCACCGGGCGAAACCCACGCCCAGAAGATGCGGAGTCCGGCTGCCGTCGCAATGAAGATTGCGGTCAGCTCCATGAAGCCGTGCGGCAAGATGTAGGTGAAGAACACATCGAGCTTGTCGTAGGACGCCATCATCCCTCCGGCAATCCCGACCCCCTGAGCATTCTGATACAGAATGAACGGGCCCCAGAAGCCGGTGATTCCGAACGCCACCGCCTGTACCGCGATCCACGCGTTATTGGTCCACACCAGACCGGCAAAAGACGCGGCGGGGTTCTCCGAGTAGTAGTCGACGAAGTCCTCCTCGACGTACCGCCGAATCTCCTCATCACTACCCAGCGCCGCGATCACGCCGGGCGTGTTGGCAACCCACGCCCCGTACAGCCAGCCAACCGCCACAAACACCACGCCGACGACGACGGTCAGCCATCGGATCCGGTAGAAGGCCGCCGGCAGCGAGATCACGAAGAACCGCGCTATATCCTCGAGCACGTTCGACCGGGCGCCGGTGAACCTGGTCCGGGCCCGCGACAACCGCATCGACAACTCGTTGGACAGCGCACTCTCCGGCGCGATGGATCGGATCATCGACAGATGGGTCGACGCACGCTGATACAAGTCGAGCAGCTCATCCGCCTCGCGACCACTCAGCCGACGCTGCCGGGTCAGCGAATCCAGCCGGTTCCAGTCTGCGCGGTTAACTTCCTCGAATGCGTCCAGATCCACCCGATCAGCTTAGCCCCCGGGGAGTACGGCCATCGGGCGGCTAAGCTGAAATCATCCAAGGGGAGGACAGTCCATGAGCTCGGTCATCACAGGCGAAGCGGTCGTTCTTGAGCTGCGCCCGGCATCGTTCGGCGCGCGCGCCGTGAGCCTGATGATCGACCTGCTCGCACAATTCCTGGTGATCATCGGCGTCATCGTTGCGGTCGGGAACACGTTCGGCGGGTCATTCGACGCCGCGCTCACCCAGGCGCTCGTACTGGTGCTGGTGGTGCTGGTCCTGGTGGTCATCCCGGTCACGGTGGAGACGGTGACCAGAGGCAAGTCACTCGGTCGCCTGGTCATGGGCCTGCGGATAGTGCGCGACGACGGCGGTTCCATCCGCTTCCGGCACGCCTTCATCCGCGGGATGCTGGCTGTCCTCGAAATCTACTTCCTGGTGGGCTCGCTCGCGTTCCTGGTGGCCGTATTCAACGAGCGTTCCAAACGGCTCGGCGACCTCCTCGCGGGCACCTATTCAATGCATGAGCGCGTCGTGGTCAAGACACGCACCCGTGCTGTACTGCCGCCGTCGTTGCAGGACTGGATCAGGACCGCCGACGTCGCCCAACTGCCGGACGCACTGACCCGCCGCATTTCGCAGTTCATCGGACAGGCAACGCGGCTCACTCCTCCGGCGCGCGCTGCCCTCGCCGTCGAACTCGCCAGCGAAGCGTCAGCGTTCGTCTTCCCAGCCCCGCCGGCCGGCACGCTGCCCGAAGATTTCCTGAACGCGGTCGTCTCCGAACGGCGCGACCGTGACTACGCCCGGATGACGAAGCAGCGCGAACGCACATCACGTACCGCCGAGCAGCTCCACAAGTTGCCGTTCAGCTCCTGAGGACGGCATACAGCTCCCGAGGCTTCGCCGGACAGACCGACCGGGAGCGCCGAAGAAATCAGGCCTGCTGCGCGGTCCAGTCCGACCAGGACACATTCCAGTCCCCGAAACCGTCCCACACCTGGACGGGACCGGTGTCGGTGTTGCGGATCTCCAGCATGTCCCCGGGACCGAAGGTGTCGTAGAAGTACTTGGCACCCTCAGGGCTCATGCCGACACAACCGTGGGACACGTTCGCAACGCCCAGCACCGACTGCGCCGCAGGTAGCGCCTCGTGAACAAACGCACCGCCGTTCGACAGGCGGCTCGCCCAGTTCACATCGGTAGCCTCGTAGTAGGCCGGGTCGCCCGGCTTCAAACCAATGGATTCTGCTGAGAACCTCGTCTGCTCGTACTGCTCCATCACGGTGTACAGGCCGTAGAAGGAGGGCCATTCCTCGGTGCCGAGCGTTACGGGGAAGGTCCGTTCCAGCTTGCCGTCGATGAAGACCTGCATCTCCTTCGTGGCGTTGTCCACCACGGCCAGCCGGTTGTTGTGGGTCTTGAACGAATAGGTGTCGTTGAAGTTGCCGATCATCCCGTTGCCGAAGTCGACACCAAACAACTGCATGTCGACGGTGATGGTGCTATGCGGCTTCCAGTACTCCTCTGCGCGGTAGCGGACCTCGGTGTCGTTCAGCCAGTAGAACGCACCTTCCTGGCCGGACGTGCTGGTGATGGTGATGGCCTTCTCGACCTCGTCCTTGTTGACCACGGGCTCGCTGAACGTGATCTCAATGGCTTGACCGGTACCCACGGTGGAACCGGGAGCCGGGTACATCCAGGCATTCGCCTCGTTCTCGGGCTGGACGGTCGTGAAGGTCTGCTCCTGGCGGTGCTCCGTGCCCGCACTGTCGACGAGCACGAACTCGAACAAGTACTCGGTCGCAAAGGCGAGCGGACCGTCAGCCTTCCAGGAGGATCCGTCCTCCGAAACTGTTCCGGCAACAGGCTCGCCGCCGCCCACCGGCGCCAGCACCACGTCCTTGACTGCGGCCTTTTTCGCCTGGATCTCCGGCAGGGTGGCCGGGTTCACCGCTGCAGCGCCATCCGTCGGTGTCACGCCGAAGGTGAATTCCTCGGCGTCGGGTGCTTCGGATTCTTCAGCGTCCGGCTCATCATCTTGAACCTTGTCGGCAGGAGCGGACGACGACGGCGCTGCCGCCGGCTCGTCCCCGAAGTTGGCCCAGCTCGGCGCGGTGATGGCACCGACTGCGCCGCCGCCGACCACGAGCAGCCCAGCAACAATGAGCGCGCCGATCTTCCAGCCTCGCCGTCGTTGCTGGTTGTCCTCGGAGAAGTTCGACATGCTTCTATACCCTGCCTGCTAGTTGCTGTCCAGATGCGATTTTACGCGCGCGCCGCCGGGCAGCCTGCAACGGACACACATCGGTCCGGTTACAATTTCACGCCGGGACGAGCGTGCCCCGCTGCGGGTTTCGGGCTACCTGCGACCCGCCCGCAAGGAGCGCTCCCCCTCTAGTACCGGTAGTGATCCGGCTTGTACGGTCCGGCCACATCGATGTCCAGGTACTCGGCCTGGCTCTTCGACAGCTCGGTCAGCTCAACGCCCAGGGCGTCGAGGTGCAGCCGTGCAACCTTCTCATCGAGGATCTTGGGCAGCACGTACACCTGGTTGCTGTACTCCGGCGACCCGTCTTCGCGCGTCTGCCCATGCTTGGTGAACAGCTCGATCTGGGCAATGGTCTGGTTCGCGAACGAGTTGCTCATCACAAACGACGGATGACCGGTGGCGTTACCGAGGTTCAGCAGACGGCCCTCGGACAGCATGATGATGCTGCGCTGCCGGTCCGTCCCGTGATCGAACACCCATTCGTGGACCTGCGGCTTGATCTCGACCTTTTTGATGCCCGGGATCCGGGCCAGACCGGCGATGTCGATCTCGTTGTCGAAGTGACCGATGTTGCCGACGATGGCCTGATGCTTCATGCCCTCCATGTGGTGCGCCATGATGACGTCCTTGTTGCCCGTGGTGGTGATGAAGATGTCACCCTGGGCGAGCACCGACTCGAGCTTGGCCACCTGGTAGCCGTCCATGACAGCCTGCAGGGCACAGATCGGATCGATTTCGGTGACGATGACGCGCGCACCCTGGCCGCGGAGGGCTTCTGCCGCGCCCTTTCCGACGTCCCCATAACCGCAGACGACGGCGACCTTGCCGCCGATGAGTACATCGGTTGCGCGGTTCAAGCCATCGGGCAGCGAGTGGCGGATGCCGTACTTGTTATCGAACTTCGACTTCGTCACCGAGTCGTTGACGTTGATGGCCGGGAAGAGAAGTTTGCCCTGCTCCGCCAGCTGGTACAGGCGGTGGACACCGGTGGTGGTTTCCTCGGTGACACCCTGGATCGACGCCGCGATCCGCGTCCAGCGCTGGGGGTCCTCGGCCAGCGAGGAACGCAATACATCGAGAACCACGGTGTATTCGTGTGAGTAGTCGACGTCGTCCTCGGTAGGCGCCTCGGGTACGGCTCCAGCGGCCTCGAACTCGGCGCCCTTGTGCACCAGCAGCGTGGCATCGCCGCCGTCGTCGAGGATCATGTTGGGCTCACCGTCGGGCCACTGCAGGATCCGGGTGGTGGCCCACCAGTATTCCTCGAGGGTCTCGTTCTTCCAGGCGAATACCGGCACGCCGGCCGGCTCCTCTACCGTTCCACGCCCGACGACGATGGCCGCCGCCGCTTCATCCTGCGTGGAGAAGATGTTGCAGGAGGCCCACCGGACCTCCGCTCCGAGCGCCGTGAGGGTCTCGATCAGGACCGCAGTCTGCACCGTCATGTGCAGGGAACCCGCAATACGCGTCCCCTTGAGCGGTTGGCTCTCTCCGAACTCGCGCCGCAGTGCCATGAGGCCGGGCATCTCGTGCTCGGCGAGGCGGATCTGGTGGCGGCCCGCTTCGGCCAGGGAGAGGTCAGCGACCTTGAAGTCAAATGTCATTTTGTTGAAGATTCCTCTGCAGTGGTGGAAGCGGCGGTCGGGTTGGCAGCGGGAGCAGTCTCCGCTGTCCTCAGTTCAGGGCGAAGCAGCACGGGGATCAACTCGTCGATCGGGTACTCCACGAAACTGCCGGTGGGGTCGGGTGCGGACGAGCGCAGTACCTCGCCTTCCTGCACCAGTGCGGATCCAGTGACGGGGCACCGAAGGATGGCCAACAGATCAGAGGCGATATTGGGCAACGTGGTGCAGCCTTTCAAGGATTCCGGGTGCAGCGTTCGTGCCGGCTGCAACAGCCGGGACACGTTGGTGCGGTGTTACAAGGGTATCGCGCAGCGCGGGCGCGATGAGAATCCTGTGGATGGTGCCGGAGAGCAGGAGCAGGAGCAGAGATTAGCGGTCGCGGAGCATCCGCAGATGGCCGCGGCGTATTCCCGTTTCTCCGGGCGGAGGCGTCAGCGGCGACTTCGGCCCGTGCGGGGCGGCCGGCTCGGGCGCACTGCGGTCAACCGCAGCTTCCCGAACCGCGTTGGCCAGCGCCAACAGGTCATCGGGATTGGGCTCCGGCGGGCCGGACGGCATAGCGAGCCGGACTACTTCCCAGCCAAGAGGAACCGTGAGTTTTTCAGCATGTGGAGCGCAAAGATCGTAGGAGTGGGGCTCCGCGTAGGTTGCGAGCGGACCCAGCACCGCGGTGGAATCGGCATACACGTAGGTGAGCGTTGCCACAGCAGCACGCTGGCACGCTGAACGCGAACATTGCCTGATCGATCCCACGACTGATTAGCCTACCGTGTCCCGTCGCCGTGATGCAGCAGGCACGGGTTCGGACTAGAGTTTCCCCATGCGGGATAGCTCTCTTTCGATTCGCCTGGCTGTACCGGAAGGGCCGGTTGGCCGCCAGTCCCGGTTCGCCGGCAGGCGGCGCGACCGCCACGGCAGAGGCTTGCGCGGCGATCTCATTCCGTCCCACCTGCCCGGCGCCCGGACCCGCTCCGAACGGTTCGAAGACTGGGTCATGGAGTCAGCCCAACGCCTGGAGAGGCTATGGGGCGACAAGATCCAGGACGTTCAGATCATCGTCCAGGAGATCCCGGACGGTTTGGAGCAACTCGCTCCCGCAGCAGTACGGGGTTTGCTCGGCTCGTCGAAGCCCGCAGCGGCGAAGCGACCGGCCACCATCACTGTGTACCGGCATCCCATCGAGATGACGGCCAAGGGCTACATGCCCACCAACGAGCTCGTCCACGACGTAATTGTGGAGCAGATGGCCGAACTGCTGGGCATGGCCCCCGAGGCGGTTGACCCCGCCTACGGGCGGTCACGGGCCTAAGTCACGGCCTGAGTTACCGGCCTGAAGGAACCGGTCAGAAGCCGATATCCACGGCGACACTCTGCTGGCCTGAGCTGCCCGCCGGGATGGGGGCTACAGATATGCCGGGAGTGTCGCCGTCGAGCGTTGCTACCTGGGCACCGTACGCCGGGTCTCCCGAGGCGCCGATCAGGGCCGCTGCCGTCCCCTTGCCGAGGTCAGCGGCAGGCACCGTGACCGTGGTGCCGCCGGCGACGTCGAACACCAACTCCTTGCCGAACGCCCCGTCAGCATTGACCGGCGTGAGCCGGACCTCCGCCCGGCCGGACGGTGCACTGAAGACGAACGCCGAGCCCGCGCCGGTCGGCAGGACCGAGACATGCTGGCTGCCCAGCCGCACGGCCGAGGGAACGAGTGCCAGATCCAGCGGTTCCTTCGGCTCCGAACCACGGGAGACCCGCGCCGATGCAGAGATCAGGACGTCCGAACTGATGACCGCTGAATAGTCGCCCTCGGGCAGCGAATCGAGCGGAATTGCGGTCACCGCGCCGGCGGTCGCGGTGACGACTCCCCCACCGGGTAGTTCCACTTCGCCGCTGGGACCGAAGACCCGCACGTCCAGCACGGCATCCGTGCCACCCGGGACCGCAACCTGCAGCGACGGCGCAGCACCGGCGTAGCCTTCCTGCGCGGTAATCGCATCCATCTCATCGGGCACCTGAATGCGGATGCCCGGAACAACTTGCGAGGCAGCACTGGGAGCCGAGGGCTGGATGAGTTCCACCCCGCCCGGAGTCAGCCCGCGCAGCACGCTCTGCTGAATGAACCCGCTGACCCGGCCGCCGGAACTCCGGACCCGGACGGCAACATTTTCCTCATTAGCGGCAAGCCCAGCGACCACGATTGACTCAGACTTCCCCGGAGCGATCAGGATCCCCCGGCCGCCGGGCGCATCGATAACGCCCTTGGAACCATACAAGTCAAGATTCACAGTGGCCGGCGACTGCGACGGGTTGTGCAGGTTCAGCACCGCTGCGGCACCGACAGTGGTGACGGCACCGACCAGCCAGAAGTCATTCGAGGGAACCTGGCAGTGCGCCACCGCCAGACCGGCGAGGTCACCGTCCGTTGCGGTGTAGGTGAATCCGGCGCCGGCGGTGGCGCGCTGCTCGCCAAGGGCCTGGGCGCGCATCACGGCTGCACCCTCAACCGATTGCCCTGCCGAGACACCGGCCACGCGGTTGGTGAGTCCGTCCTCATTGCTGACCTGGGGTTCGCCTCGTTCGGATTCGGGTACCTGCTCCGCGATGACGGCGAGCGGATCTCCACCCGAGAGCGGTGCGATTGCCGAGCCGGGGACCGTACCCCCGAGGTCACTGAGCGTCATGGCACTGACCCGATTGAGGGCAGTTTCCGACACCGGGCTGAAGTCGGGATCGCCGCCGTCCACGGTGCCTTCAAGCAACCGCAACGGCTCCGGACACACCGCCGAATACTCCCCCGCAGGGACCGCCGCGGTCGGCACCGGAAATGCTTCCGCGGCGCCGTCGATGTTCTGGACGATGCTCGCCCCCGCGAGGGCACCGGTAGCAGAAACCAGCACGACGCCGGCTGCGATCCCCGCTGCACCGCGCACCCAGGTGCCGCGTCGGTTGGCAGGCACGGCGGTCTTGCGGTCCTTGTGTGTCGCACTCATCTCAGGAGCCAGCCTTTCCGCTGCTCAGCGCCGATTCACGCGCAGGGTCTTCAGGATTACCAGCGTCCCTTGCGGCGTCATCACGGCTGTCCTGCGGGTGGCGATCAGCTCGCTCATCCTCAGCCGTTTCAGACGGAATCAGCGGTTCCGGCGCCGCCGCACGGCGACCGGTGGATACGGGTTCGCTTGCCGTACGCGCCCTGCCCTGCGGGATGTGGACGAAGCGCGGCCGGGCAGGCATCGGAACCGCAAGGAGGAGGGTCAGGCCGAACACGATTGCCTGGGCAAGCCCCGACCAGGGTTCCCACGGCGTGACGTAGTGAACCTGCAGCTGCCCTCCGGCAGCCGGCAGAGCATAGGCCTGGTTCCACTCCGACGGTGCCTGTTCCAGCCGCTCGCCGTTGAGCGTCGCTTCCCAGCCGGGCGCGGACCGCTCGGCGAGCACCAGCAGGCGCCCCTCAGGGCCGGACGGGACTTCCGCAGACGCCGTGGTTGCATCCGAGTTGACCACGGACAGCGTGGTGCCGGACTCGTCCACGATGCGCAGGCGTCCCACCTGTGCAGCGCCGGTGGATTCACCCGAGGGCGCCATCTCGACCCGCCACAGCCACCCTGACTCGGTATTGCCTACCGACACCAGGCCGGGGACGGAATCAATCTGGCTAGCGAGCACTTCCGCGGCCGAATCGGACTGTTGCAGCACCACGAAGCCGACTCCAAGCCGCCGCAGTTCCTCGCGGGGATCCACCCCGGTGCCGGCCACCAGGGTGGCGACGGTCCGGCGGATGTCGGCTGCGGCGTCGTCGTCCTCGCGTAGTTGCGCGTCAAACAGCGAGCCATGGAGCTGGCGGGCTGCGTAGATCTGGGAAAGGGAGTCGAGGGTGGTGCCGCTGCCGCGCATCAGGGACGCGCTGACGTTGTTGTCACCATCGATCTTCATGACCAGGGTCGAACTGCGCTGCCCGTCGGTGCCGCGGTCAGCCGCGGTAGCGGGGAGCGTACGGCTGGCGCTCGGCTGCACCATGGACTCCGTACCGAACCTGGTCGCCTCCACCGCCACATCCGGTGTTCGAAGCTGTGGAAGCAGCCAGACTGTAAGGCTCGTCACCGGGCCGAGGGCAAGCACCAACGCCGCAGCCGTGAACCATAACCGGGCGGCCCGGACAGACCGGGCGGAGCGCGTTGACCTGCCGGCACGCAGCCGCTGCAGCAGCCACTCGCCGCCGAGCAGGGCGGCCGCCAAAAGTGCCAGCGAAACAACAGAAACCCACGGACCGCTGAACGGCGGAATGAGCGTGGACGAACCGACCGCCGTCACCACAAACGAACTCCCCACACTGCCCAGCAGTGCCAGCACCGCCAGAGCCCACAGCACCCGCGCGGCTGCCCGCCGCTTGCCCGGCAGGAACAGCGCCGTCGCCGCAAGGAGCAGCACCGGCAGTCCGACAATCAGCGAGACCACCAGCGGCCAGGGTCCTTCGGACAGCTCAGGGAACGCGCCGAGAGTGCCGAACGCGGGGAACGCCAGCGGGTAGCCCAGCAGCTGCTGCCACAACGGTGCGGCGTCGAACGGAAGCGGTACTCCCGGGTCGCCGAGGATCCCCCACGGACGATCGAGGGTGGAGGCTGCGAACGGAACAAACAGGGCCAGCGGCGCCAGGAGTGACCACCACACTGTCTTGGCGCGGCGTCGCGCAACCAGTGTGATGGCCACCACCGCCAGGACGAAGAAGACCAGCAGCGACGGCGCGGCAGCAACGACGACGGCGAGCAGCAGGCCCGCTGCGGCCGCAGCCGTCCAGCTGGGAACACCGTTGATCCCCGGCTTCAGCATCAGCTGGAGCGAGCGTTGGCGCGCGCTGGAATCGGCGTCGTCGTTCTGTTGGGCGCCCGGCCGGCCGGGCGCCTGGCCCACGGCACGGATCAGCGCCAGTGCAACCAGCGGCAGCAGGATGTGCACCAGCAGCGCGCCGAGCCGGCCGCTACCGCCGGCCACCTGAAGCACCGGCAGGGAACCCCAGAAGAAGGCGCCCCACAGTCGAAGCGACCGGCTGCGCACGAAGGCGCCCGACCCGAACCACGCCGCGAGGCCCGCCAGAGGAGCGGCGCACACCATCACGAAGACGACGGCGGCGTTCCCGTTACCGAAACCCAGTACGGACAGCAACCACAACACGTAGCTGAAGGGATCGCCGTGGCCGGCTACACCTGCGCCGAGGTCGATCCACCAGCGTGAGCCGTTGGACCAGATTTCCGCGAGGTCGGGCGACAGCGGCAGGAGCGAACCCCCTGCGAGGGCGGGCGCCCCGACGAACTGGCGCAGCGCGACCAGTGACACGCCCAGCAGAACCAGGGACGCCGCGATCGGTCCCCAGCCGGCCCAGATCCGGGACGGCCCTTCCAGGGCGGCAAAGTCATCGTGTGCGTCGCCCGAGGGAACCTCGGCGGCGGTGCTCTGCGCGTAGGACTCGTCCTCGAGCCCCCGGGCCGAGAATGCCTCCACGACGGACTTCCGGTGGGACCATACCTCGCGGCGCTCGGTGCGCAGGGCGCGCACGACCGACCGCGGCAGGCGCCTGGTCCGGGCAGCGGAGCGCCGGGAACGGTACAGGTCGAATGGCTTCAACACCGCGGCGATACTCGCGGTGAGCTGCCCGACGCCGTAGCCCGGGTCCTTCGCCAATAAGCCGAGGATGAGCCGGGCGAACCCGCCAAGGACGGCGCCGACCGCGAGGAACGGCACCTTCCACAGCGTTGCGTGTTTCAGGCGGAGATACACCTCGGCTCGGCGCGCGGCACCAAGGGTGGCTGAATGGTTGGCGCGCGATCCGGCATGGCGCATGACTGCCTCCGGCACCACCACCACGCGGTGGCCGGCGAGGCGGTTACGCCAGCAGAAGTCGACGTCGTCGCCGGTTCCGGGCAGTGCGGAATCGAAGCCGCCCAGTTCGTCCCAGACGTCGCGGCGAATCAGCATGCCGGCCGAGTTGACCGCGAACATGTCGCTGCGGACGTCGTACTGGCCCTGGTCCAGTTCGTCTACGTCGATGAGAGTGAGGCGCTCGGCCCACCGGCTGATGGACAGGCCTACGTCAACAAGTTTTCGGCGGTGCTCCCACTCCACCTGCTTGGCGCCGGCGACCGTCACGGAAGGTGCGAGCTCCACCGCGCGCAGGAGTGCCTCCAGGGCGGTGGGCTCGGGAGCGGAGTCGTCATGCAGGAGCCAGATCCAGTCGTGAACCCCGCTGTCAGGGTCCGCACGGCGGCTGGGCGGAATCTCGGCCAGGCCGGTGCGCACTGCGGCACCGAAGCCGCTGCGGGCGGCCGCCCCCACTACGGGAGAACCCACCGGAAGTTGCAGTTGCAGAAGTGACGCCGATTCATCAGTTGAACCGGCGTCGACTCCTACGTGGAAATCCGGGGGTCGGGTCTGCTGACCGAGTGCTTTCAGCGTGCCGGGAAGATACTCGGCTCCGTTGTGGGCTACGACAACGGCTGTGACCCTTTGTTGCGGATGAATCAGACCGCTCGCTTTCGCAACCGGCGGCGCTCACGCTCGGAGAGACCGCCCCAGATACCGAAGCGCTCGTCATTCTCCAACGCGTACTCAAGGCACTGTGCCTTGACGTTGCACGCACCGCATACTTTTTTGGCGTCCCGTGTAGAGCCGCCCTTCTCAGGGAAGAACGCCTCGGGGTCGGTCTGCGCACACAGCGCGTCCGCCTGCCAGCCCAGTTCGCCTTCATCATCGAAGTCGGAACCGATGCCCGGAAGGCCTATCCACACTGCCTGCTCAACCCGTTCGGGAGCAGCGTGACGGCGAGGAGCGTCCTTGGGGTCTGCATCAAGGAAATCCTCGACGCCGGCGCCCTCGCTCAGTGCCTCATGTGCTGCAAGGAAGGCGGTTGCCTCATCTTCCAGAGACTGGGTCTGCTCCCTATACCTCTCAGCGGCACCCGGGTCTGCGGGATCGACATACCAGTCCTGCGGAACGCCGCGCGACCCGTAGCGCGCAGACGCCTGGGCCGCGATGGTCGTGCGGTCCTGAATGTGCTCTGCTTGCCCCATACCAGCCTCCCGGTGTTGCAGCTTCGGCCAGAAGCTAGTGTGGGAGATGCGCCTCCAGCAAGTCGCTGAGAAACCCCGAAATCCCGTCCGCCGAAGCAAATCCGATGACCTAATTACACGCGTGTAAGTCGCATCGAGTCAAGCGGCGAAGGAATCTTATAGAGTTAATTTCTTGGATCGGTGGCACGCCACGCGCATCGCGCCTCACAATTATGCAACTGAACCCGCAGGTCAGCACGCTCACCACCCGAAAGGCAGGCACCCGGTGGCCGAATCTCAGTCCATTTCAGGATTGCTCGCCTCCTTCCGAGCAGCCGCCGGCGCGCCGCGCCTGATCTGGTACGGCCCCGACCACGAACGCGTGGAGCTCTCCGGGCGGGTACTGGAGAACTGGGTGGCCAAAACCTCCAACCTGCTGACCGAGGAGCTCGATGCCGGCGCGGGCAGCGTGGTCGCCGTGGAGATGCCGCCGCACTGGAGAACGCTCGTGTGGGCGCTTGCCAGTTGGCAGGTGGGCGCCGTGACGCTGCTCGACGGCGGTGCTCCCGCGGACATACGAGCCACCATGGAGCCTCCGGCCGATGGCGGCGAGCCTGACCACCCGGACGAACTGCTCGTACTTGTAGCCCCTGGCGCCCTGGACATGCGCTGGCCCGGTGCCGTCCCCAGCGATGCCGTCGACTACGCGGCGACAGTCCGCTCCTTCGGCGATGTCTACCTTGAAGCGCCGGCGGACGCCGGCGCCGAACTGTTGCGGGCAAGCGGCACCAGCGCCACTTTCAGTGATCTGACAGCTGGGGGCATCGGCTCAGCCGAGGGCATCTGGCTGGTCCCGGCAACACTGCCACTCCATACGGTCCTGACGGCGGCCGTCCGCATCTGGGCGAGCGGTGGGACAGTGGTGCTCGTGCACTCAAGCGTGGAGGTGACCGACCGCCTGGTGGAGGGCGAGCGGATTACTGCTCGGTTGGCTGCTTAGCTGCGGCCGGATGCCTGGCCGGAGCGGCGCCGTCGGCAGCCAGTGTCACAGCAGGCTCAAGCGCCTCCTCCGAGTGGGCGCTGGGGTGAATCAGTTCGTGGTCGTGGGCGAATGCAGGCTCGGCATCGAGTTCCTCGTTGAAGACCCAGAACCGGTAGGCGATAAAGCGGACCGCTGTTGCCAGAACGGTTCCCACGACCCCCGCCACGAAAAGCCCGGTGCGGTCCGAGATGTCGAGAGGGTATTTGGCGAGCCAGACGAATCCGGCCGCGATACCCAGTCCGATCGCATTGATGAAGAGGAACATCACGAGCTCGCGGAGGACGTTGGCCTGGCGTCGATGGCGGAAAGTCCAGTACCGGTTGGCGATCCACGCGAACACGGTCGCTATGGCAGCCGACACCACCTGCGCTTTGACCTCACTGTCCTTCATGGCCCCGTGGATGAGAAGCCAGAAAAGACCCTTGTCGATGACGAATGCCACACCCCCGACGGCGCCGAACTTCGCCAGCTCTCTCCAGAAGAGAGACGCGAGAGCCCGCGTGCGGTCGACAAGTGTGGTGATCATGACTCTCCGGTTTCTGCAAGACGAACAAGCTGAAAACCAGCATGTGCAATTTCAGCGCGGGAACTAAGGGCCCATTTTACCGACGGAGTTTGTGTCTTTCCTAGGAAGCCGCAGTTGCGAACAGGTCACATCAAGGGGACCCCCTCGACAATAGGTACCCTGAAGGGGTGACTTTTCCCGTTATTGGTGTGGTGGGCGGCGGCCAGCTCGCCCGAATGATGGCGCCACCCGCCGTCGAACTTGGCATTGAACTGCGCGTGTTGGCGGAGGGCCCCGACGTCTCTGCGGTGGCCGCCGTCGCGAACGCCTCGGTGGGCGACTACACCGATCTCGAGGACCTGAGGGCCTTCGCCAAGGATGTGGACGTTCTCACCTTCGATCATGAGCACGTGCCTGAAGCGCACCTCCGCGCCCTCGTGGACGCCGGTGTGAACGTTCAGCCGCACCCCGACGCGCTCCGCCATGCACAGGACAAGCTGGTGATGCGGGCGGCCGTGGACCGGCTCGGGCTCCCCAATCCCCGGTGGAGTGCGGTCTCCTCCATCGAAGAGCTGAGGGCATTCGGTGACCGTACTGGCTGGCCGGTAGTCCTGAAGACTCCGCGCGGCGGCTATGACGGCAAGGGCGTGCGGATCATCGATTCGCACGACGACGCCGCGCAGAGTGCGGACTGGTTCACCGGTTCCGCGCTGCTCGCCGAGGAGAAGGTACCGTTCACACGCGAACTGTCCGCTCTTGTGGCGCGCTCACCCCAGGGCGAGGCGCGCGCCTGGCCGGTGGTTCACTCCATCCAGGTCAACGGCGTCTGCGACGAGGTGATCGCGCCCGCCCAGGACCTGGCCCCGGGCCTGGCCCGCACCGCCGCAGAAGCCGCGCTGCGCATTGCCGAAGAGCTCGGCGTCACCGGAGTCATGGCGGTAGAAATGTTCGAGGTCCCGGACAGCGAGGCGGGCTTCCTCATCAATGAACTGGCAATGCGCCCGCACAACTCCGGCCACTGGACCATGGACGGGGCCGTGACCAGCCAGTTCGAACAGCACCTGCGCGCTGTCCTGGACCTACCGCTGGGTGACGCCTCGCTTGCCACCGGTGTGGCGGTCATGAAGAACATCCTCGGCGGGAACAACGCAGAGCTGTATAGTGCCTTTCCGACGGCGTTGCAGGCAGAGCCCGCCGCCAAGATCCACACGTACGGCAAAAGCGTTCGCCCGGGTCGGAAGATCGGCCACGTAAACGCTATAGCCCTGCCCGGTGACACGACGGCACAGGTCAGGGAGCGCGCCGAGCGCGCTGCGGCAATCCTCAGGGACGGCCGCGACCCCCGGAAGGAAACATCGTGAACAACTCCCCCACCGGCGCCCTCGTTGGCCTGGTCATGGGCTCGGACTCGGATTGGCCCGTCATGGAGGCCGCCGCGCTTGCTCTCGAAGAGTTCGGCGTCCCCTATGAGGCCGACGTCGTCTCCGCCCACCGTATGCCCGAGGACATGGTGGCGTACGGGCGCGGGGCTGCCGATCGCGGCCTGCGGGTGATCATCGCCGGCGCGGGAGGCGCAGCGCACCTCCCCGGAATGCTGGCGTCGCTGACGCCGCTGCCGGTTGTCGGTGTTCCGGTTCCGCTCAAGCACCTCGACGGCATGGATTCGCTCCTCTCGATCGTGCAGATGCCGGCGGGGATTCCGGTCGCCACGGTCTCGGTCGGCGGAGCACGGAACGCGGGGCTCCTCGCTGTGCGCATCCTCGCCGCCGGTGAGGGGCAGTTCGCTCAGGATCTGTCAGGCAAGCTCACGGACTTTGCCGCGGGGCTGCGGCAGACCGCCCTCGACAAGGGCGCGAAGCTGCGCGAGCGCACCGGCGGGCGAGCGTTCGCGACCGAAGGCGGCGCATGAGCCGGGCGGTTCATCCCGGCCAGCCCTCCGAACGGACCATGCTGACCGATCCGGTGCGCTATCCGGAATCAGCCCAGTCCGGTGTCCGCACGAAGCGGGCGTTCCTGCTTCTTTTCCTGACCCTCCTGATCCCCGGATCAGCGCAGATCGTCGCCGGCAACCGCAAGCTTGGCCGCCGGGCGCTGCGGATCACCTTCGCGGCGTGGCTCCTGGTGATTGCCGGCGTCGTTCTGGCGCTGCTGAACCGGCAACTACTGGTCTCCCTTCTCACGAATCAGTGGTTCTCCCTCCTGCTGATAGCGGTGCTGGTGGCGCTGGCGGTCGGTTGGGCGCTGCTCTTCCTCAACACCCTCCGGATCATTCGCCCGCCCCTGCTGGACCGCGGAATGCGTCCTGCCGTCGCCGCATCGCTCGCCCTGCTGATGCTCGTGACGAGCGGCGGCCTGGGGTACGCCGCGTACCTGCTCAACGTCGGCCGCAACACCTTCGGCTCCATCTTCCAGGCCGGTCCCGCCTTCGATCCGGTCGACGGGCGCTACAACTTCCTCCTGATGGGCGGCGACGCCGGTGAGGACAGGTTGGGACGGCGCCCCGACAGCATCTCGGTGATCAGTGTCGACGCCGCGTCCGGGGCCACCGTCACGTTCAGCATTCCCCGCGACTTCCAGAACGCGCCGTTCTCGGAAGATTCTCCGCTCTGGCAGGTGTGGCCGGACGGCTATAACTGCGGCAACGACTGCATCATCAACAGCCTCTACCCGGTGGTCAGCCAGGATCACGCTGACCTTTACCCGGAGTCGCAGGACCCGGGGGCCGAAGCGATGATGGACGCAGCGAGCGGCATTCTCGGCATCGAGGTGCAGGCGTACATCCTCGTGGACATGGCCGGATTCGAGCAGCTGATCGACGCCATGGGCGGCATCACCATCGACGCCGGAGGCTGGGTTCCCATCACCTCCGAAGAGATCCCGGGCAGCGACCCAAAACGGTACTTCCCGCCGTCGGAATGGATTGCTCCCGGAGTCCAGACCCTCGATGGGTACCACGCACTCTGGTACGCCCGTTCGCGCGAGTACGCCACCGACTACTCCCGCATCCGGCGCCAGCAGTGCGTGCAAGCGGCAATGATCGCCCAACTCGATCCCGCCACCGTCCTCACCCGCTTCCAGGAGATCGCCGCCGCGGGTACGCAGATCGTCGAGACCGACCTTCCGCGCGACCAGCTGGGCAGCTTCGTAGACCTGGCCATCAAGGCGAAGAACCACGACGTCGGCCGCCTCACCATCGGCGCTCCGGACTTCGGTGAGCCGGGTGAGCTGTTCTCCACGTACCCGGACATTCCGCTGGTTCATGAGCGCGTGCAGGAGACCCTTGCGGCTGCAACAGGCGATGCCGAGGCCGCGGCCGCCGGTGTTCTGGAAGTGGACCGTGCCGGGGTTGTCGAAGCGTTACCCACTGTGCTCCCGGCACAGACTGTGACGGGTGAGATCACCGAGGAGTACCTGCACCAGCTCGCTGTGAATCAGGACTGGTCTACGCTCGAATCACTGTTGGCCGATAACGGGGAATGCTCCCCCGCCTAACGAACGGACACCGCCGCATGTACCAGCTCGACAACCCGCTGCGCCCTTACGCATGGGGTTCACCGACCGCCATCGCAGAGTTGCTGGGACGCACTCCGTCGGGCGGTCCGGAGGCGGAGCTGTGGATTGGTGCGCACCCCGATTCGCCGTCTACGGTTGTCGGCCACGGGGATACCGGCACGCCACTGGACGACCTGATCGATTCCGATCCCGACCGATCCCTCGGCGCCCTCACCCGTGAGGCTTTCGGCGACCGGTTGCCGTTCCTGCTGAAGGTCCTCGCGGCAGCGGCCCCCCTCTCGCTGCAGGTTCACCCCAGCCGGGACCAGGCGCGCGCAGGGTTTGATCGGGAGAACAGTGCGTCGGTTCCCCAGGATGCGCCGCACCGCAACTACCGCGATGCGTTCTCCAAACCCGAGCTGATGTTCGCCCTGACCGAGTTCGACGCGCTGTGCGGCTTCCGCGCGCCCAGCGAAGCCGCGGAGATTTTCTCTGCGCTCACCGGGCTGGTGGAGAAGCAGAAGGGGTGGGCGCCGGCCATCCTGAGCTCCGTCGTCGGCGATCTCGGCATTCCCGACGAAGCCACCGCCCTGCGTGAGGCCTTCACCCGACTGCTGACCGGCGGGGCCGAGACACGCGCAGCCGTGGGAGCCGTTGTCGAGGCCCTCGAGGAAGGAACTCCCGACGGCTCCGGGGACGGCCGGTTGAGTTCGGCCGCCGCAACAGTCCTGCAGCTCAACGGCCATCATGAGGGCGACCCGGGCGTGCTCGTCGCGCTGCTCCTCAACCGGATCACCCTGCAACCCGGCCAGGCGCTGTACCTGCCTGCCGGGAACGTACATGCCTACCTTGAGGGTCTGGGCATCGAGGTTATGGCGTCATCGGACAACGTGCTGCGCGGCGGCCTGACCACCAAGCACGTCGACACCGGCGAGCTGCTGAAGACCGTCGAGTTCGCTCCTCTCGCCCTCCCCCTGCTGGAGCCGGAGTCCACGCCCCTGGGCCAGGAACTGTACTGCCCCCCGTTCGACGAGTTCCAGCTTCAGCGGATCGAGCTCCCGGTGTCCTTCGGTGACGACGCCGTCTCCGCCGACATGCCGATCGCCCAGAACGGGCCTGCCGTGGTGCTGGTTGTCTCGGGCACCCTGGTGCTGGACTCGCCGAAGGGCGACCTCATCCTGCACCGCGGGCAGAGCGCCTTCATCCCCGCGAATGAGTCGCCGGTCATGGCCCGCTGTGCTTTTGACACCAGCGACGAGACAGGCGACGACGACGACGGCACCGCCGTCGCCTTCGCCGTCACCGTGGGTGCCGCCGGCGACGCTAACCCTGGCGGGTTGGGGCCTGTGCGCGGCCCGCGCGAAGAGACTCGGCCTTAGCGCGGAGTGCCGGCAACGCTGTGCTCCGCAGCGTTTTGACGGCACTGCGGGCTGTGGACAGCCCGCGGCGGGCCAGCGGCATGGCGGTGGCGTAGGCCGGATAGAGCGGTGAGAGCGGCTTGTCCCAGGTGCCCATCAGCAGGTTCTCGTGTTTCGCCCAGCCCATCTTGAACTTGGAGACGCCGTCGTTCAGCAGACCGTTGAAGTCATAACGCTGCACGCCGCGCTCCTTCATTGACCGGATGGCGAGCCATTTCAGCGCGTAGTTGGCACGCAGGCGTTCGCCTTCCTCGGTCATTCCGCCGTAGAGCTCAAAGGCGGTGGAAGCGCTCGCGGACAGCCAGAGGAACGCGACCATGGTCTGGCCCTGGAACGCTGCGTAGACCGGCGACGCGCCACCCAGGTTGTCGAAGATGTCGAGGTAGTAGGCGTCCTCGTGGATGCCGAACCCGGCACGCTCGGCGGTTTCCTTGTACACCGAAAGGCAGGCTGTCAGCTCCTCCCGGGTGACCTCGCGGAAGTCGAGTTCTTCCCGGCCCGACTTCCGGATGTACTGGCGGTGTTTCTTCGACATCTCCCCGAGCAGTTCCTCCTCCGTACGGGAGAGGTCGAGGATGAGCGTACGTGGTATCAGAATGGTGTTGTCGGTGGGCCGAAATCCCGCGGCACGGACCTGTTCGACGACATCCGAATCCGCATCCCAATCAGGCTCGATGCTCAGCACGGTGGCTGCGTAGGACTCGCGGGCGTACTGCGCAACAGCCTCGAGGACCTGACGTGCGTCTTCGGCACGGCAGGCAGGTCCCCGCGGCACGTACACCAGCGCACGGAAGGGCATCGGCAGTCGCCGGATCAGGATTTGGGCACATCCGACGGTCTCGCCGTTCTGCTTGAGGAAGAGCCGTTCAGTCCGCCAGCCGTGGTCGGCCTTGGTCTGTCCCCAGCCCCAGAGCTGCTGCGGGTGCCCGCTCAGGCGGTTCACGGCGGCATCCCATTCGGGCGCGTTCCAACAAGGAGTAATGGCAAGATTCATGATGCTAAGCCTATCGGCAGGGGCCCGATGCGAGCGCAGCGAGCGTTGGGGGGCCGATAGGCGCTACTGGCCGAGGGACCCGCGCCGAACGCAGCGAGGGGTGGGAGGCCAGGAGGCGCTATCGGCAGGGGCCCGGGTGCAACTTACGGAACGAGCTTGACGTCCTCGCCGCGGAGGTTGGCACGGAAACCGTCGTCCTGGACCGTGACGTCCTGAAGGACCAGACCTTCGGGCAGACCCTCGATGCTGTGCTCGATCGTCACAAACCTGCGCACGACGGCCGCGGTGGCGTTGGAGAGGAAGTCCGGTCCGCCCACGTCGATCGAACGCGGCTCCATCACGAGCCTGCCCGCTTCAACGTCGACGGTCCCGGTTGCTTTGACGCGCAATTCGCGCCCCAAAACCTCAACGACCCGAACCACCAGTACCTGCCCAGCGTCGGCAGCGCGAACCTCCGCCCCTCCGCCAAGCTCGTCCGCGACGACCTCGAAGGGCACGGTCGCGTCGACTGTGAGCCGTGCAGCGACCAGACCGTCCGGGCCTGTCAGCACGTCCTGCCCAACAGCCCGGACGTCCCGAAGCACCGAGTCGGGGGTCACCACCGTCCCGGCGTCCAGCGCAAGGTCAGCGAGCCACACGTCGTCCGCACCAAGGTCGGCGGGAGGCTGCGCGTCCGGCGTCCCGCCGTCGGAAGCTTGCGCTCCTTGGGACGGCGACGGCGACGGTTCTCCCCCACCGGCAGGGTCGCTCACAACCAACCACAAGATCCCGACGGCGGCCACCAGGACAACGATCATCCCGGCAGCACCGATCAGCCAGTCCTTCGCACGCGTCCGGTCCATGGGACAACCTGACGGCTTGCCTAGCTCAGGCGGGCGTAGCTCTCCCACTTATGGGCCTGGTGCTCACCGTCGACCACGCGGATGGTGCCGGACTTCGACCGCATCACGATGGACTGGGTCAGTACCTTGCCGCCGTGGTAGCGGACGCCGCGCACCAGGTCACCATCAGTGATGCCGGTGGCAGCGAAGTAGCAGTTGTCGCTGGTGACCAGGTCATTGGTGGAAAGTACCCGATCGAGGTCGTGTCCGGCGTCGAGCGCCTTCTGCTTCTCGTCATCGCTGGTGGGCCACAGCCGGCCCTGGATTACGCCGCCGAGGGACTTGATGGCGCAGGCAGCAACAATGCCTTCCGGAGTGCCGCCGATACCCATGAGGGCATCGATGTCCGTGCCTTCGCGTGCCGCCGCGATGGCACCGGCGACGTCGCCGTCCATCAGGAAGCGGGTGCGGGCACCGGCGTCACGGATCTCCTGCACCAGCGGGCGGTGCCGGTCCCGGTCGAGGATCATCACGTTCACCTGGTTGACCTTCTTGCCCTTGGCCTTGGCGATCAGGTGGAGGTTCTGCTTGACGGGCAGGCGGAGATCCACCATGTCCGCGGCCTCGGGACCGGTGACCAGCTTCTCCATGTAGAAGACGGCGGAGGGATCGAACATGGTGCCGCGCTCGGCAACGGCAAGAACCGCAAGCGCATTGTTGATGCCAAGGGCGGTCAGGCGGGTGCCGTCGATCGGGTCAACCGCGACATCGCACTCGGGTCCGCTGCCGTCACCGACACGCTCGCCGTTGTACAGCATGGGCGCTTCGTCTTTCTCACCCTCGCCGATCACCACGACGCCGTTGAAGTGCACGGTGGAAAGCAATGAGCGCATGGCGTCGACTGCGGCGCCGTCGGCCTTGTTCTTGTCACCGAAACCCACCCAGTGACCGCCGGCGATGGCTGCGGCTTCAGTGACGCGCACCAACTCCAGCGCGAGGTTGCGGTCCGGTTCGTCGTCGCCCACCGCGAGGGCGGGGGAAAGGGTTGAATACTGGGCTTTTTTTACGGTGTCGGACACGTTTACCTCATCATCGAATTAGCGGACCCTCTTGCGCCAATCATAATGGTGCGCCGCTATCCGGCCATTTCCGTGACGTGACCGCGGTGAGCGACAATGGATAGGTGAGCAGCACCCAGGAAAACCAGCAGGACGCACCGGCAACCCCGGTACTGACCGCCAAGCAGGCCAAGCGCGCCAATGCCTCATCGATCGGCATGTTCATCGCCACAGCCGTCACGCTGGCGCTGGTTCTGTTCGTCGTGCTCCTCAATCCCACGCACACAGCGGACACGTACACACGCGACGTCGACGTCGCGACCATCGCAACAGAAGCCGAAGACGCCGCCGGGTACACCCCGGTCGCCGCCGATCTGCCGGAGGGCTGGACCTCCAACTACGCGCGCTGGACGGGCTCGGCTTCCGACGGGGTCGCCTTCTGGGAGGTGGGGTATCTCACACCCGAGCGGGAGTTCATCCAGGTGACGCAGACAAACGCCTCGAACCCCACGTGGCTGTCGCAGCGCGTGGACCGCGCCGAGCCGTCCGGGCAACGCGTGATCGACGGAGTGACCTGGGAGCTGCTCGACAGCACCTCCGGCGACGCTTTCCTCACCACCGAGCAGGACGGCTTCACGCTCATCCTGAACGGAACGGCCGATCTGGCGCAGTTCGACCTCCTCGGCAGCGCAGTGCTCGACGAACTGAAGTAGCACTCACCTGAACCGGCACGTCAACTGAACGAGACCCGCTCAACGTAAAGTCACCAACCGGGCGGGCCAGGGCCGGGGCGCAGTACAGTGAAAATCGTGAGCTCACAACTGACCCCCGCTGAAGCCTGGCAGAAACTCCGTGATGGAAACGCGCGGTTCATCTCCGCCTCGTCATCCCATCCCAATCAGGACGCTTCCCGACGAGCGTCACTGGTGAACACCCAGGATCCCTTCGCCGTCATCTTCGGTTGCTCCGACTCCCGTCTTGCGGCAGAAATCATCTTCGACGTCGGGCTCGGCGACATCTTCGTGGTCCGAACAGCCGGCCAGGTGATCGACGACGCCGTCCTCGGGTCGCTCGAATACAGCGTGAGCGTGCTCAAGGTCCCCCTAATCGTGATCCTCGGACATGACTCCTGCGGTGCCGTCACCGCGACTGCCCAGTCGGTGGAATCGGGCACCATGCCGACCGGTTTCATCCGCGACCTCGTCGAGCGCATCACGCCGTCGGTGCTGACGTCACGGCGCAACGGTGTCGATGACATCAACGGCATGGTTGAGGAGCACATCCGGCAGACAGGCCAGCGGCTTGTCGACTCCTCCCGCGTGATTGCCGACGCGGTCGAGAAGGGGACCACCGCCGTCGTCGGCGTCACCTACCGGCTCGACGAGGGCAAGGCCGACGTCATTTCGGAACAGGGCAGTCTCTGACGTGGCGTCGTGACGTGTGACGTGGCGTGTGGCGAATGGCGTATGGCGTTCGAGACTGTGATTTGTGGCTCGGTGATTTGTCGCGTCCAGCGCGACCGGCCAGAATTGGCGCATGACAATTGATTCCCAGGAGAACGTCGACTACCGCATAGAACACGACACCATGGGCGAGGTTCGGGTTCCCGCGAACGCCCTCTACCGCGCACAGACCCAGCGTGCAGTGGAGAACTTCCCGATCTCCGGCAAGACGCTGGAACGGACGCACATCGAGGCCCTGGCACGGATCAAGAAGGCGGCCGCTACGGCCAACGCCGAACTCGGTGTGCTCGATGAAGAGCTCGCCCGCGCCATCGAGGCCGCCGCTGACCAGGTTGCCACCGGACAGTACGACGGCGATTTCCCCATTGACGTGTTCCAGACCGGTTCCGGAACCTCGTCCAACATGAACACCAACGAGGTTCTCGCCGAACTCGCCTCCCGTGCACTCAAGGACGGCGGCAGCGACAAGGTGGTCCACCCCAACGATCACGTCAACGCTTCGCAGTCCTCGAACGACGTCTTCCCGACGTCGGTGCACGTCGCTGCCACGTCCGCGCTGATCAATGACCTGATCCCGGCCCTTGAATACCTGGCTGAGTCCCTCGAGCGCAAGGCCGAGGAGTTCGCCGGCGTCGTGAAGTCCGGCCGCACCCACCTCATGGACGCCACCCCGGTCACCCTTGGCCAGGAGTTCGGCGGTTATGCTGCTCAGGTCCGTTACGGCATCGAGCGCATCAACGCCTCGCTCCCCCGCGTTGCTGAGGTTCCGCTCGGCGGCACCGCTGTCGGTACCGGCATCAACACCCCCGCCGGCTTCTCCGCCCGCGTGATCGAGCTGCTCGCCGAAGATACCGGCCTGCCGCTGACAGAAGCCCGCAATCACTTCGAAGCCCAGGCCAACCGAGACGGCCTCATCGAGGCGTCGGGGCAGCTGCGCAACATCGCGTACTCGTTCATGAAGATCAACAACGACCTGCGCTGGATGGGTTCCGGCCCGAACACCGGCCTCGGTGAGATCGCCATCCCGGACCTGCAGCCAGGGTCCTCGATCATGCCGGGCAAGGTCAACCCCGTCATCTGCGAGGCGGCCATCATGGTCGCCGCCCAGGTCATCGGCAATGACACCACGATCGCCCTGTCCTCGACCAACGGTGCGTTCGAGCTCAACGTCGGCATCCCCGTGATGGCCGCCAACCTGCTTGAGTCCATCCGCCTGCTCGCCAACACCAGCCGCGTGATGGCGGACAAGATGATCGACGGGCTCACCGCCAACGAGGAGCGCGCGCGCTTCCTCGCTGAGGCATCGCCGTCGATCGTGACGCCGCTGAACAAGTACATCGGCTACGAGAACGCGGCGAAGATTGCCAAGAAGGCCGTGGCTGAAGGGCTCACGGTCCGGGAAGCCGTCGTCGCACTCGGGTATGTGGAGCGCGGTGAGCTGACCGAAGCGCAGCTGGACGAGGCTCTCGACGTACTCTCCATGACGCGCCCGCCGCAGTAGCGCCTCACTTCACACAAACGAGCGAGGGCCCGCCATGGAAGCACTATCCATGGCGGGCCCTCGCTGATTAACGAATCGAACCTCCGTGAGTTGGCAGGACACACCCCGTATGGCGGGCCATTCGGCGCGTGTCCTGCCAGGTCAACGTGGCGTTAGCGGGCCGGCCCCACCACCACCAGGCGGTCCCAGCCGAGCAACTCTCCGGCGGCGGACTGAACAGCCACGCGGTTGCCTCCCGGCCGGGTGCCCTCCGGCGTGGTGATGGTGACGGTGCCGTCGTCGTTCACGAGGTGCCAGCCGAGCGCTGCCTGGCCGAGGTAAACGTGCACGTACCCCTCCACAGGCAGATTCGAGAGAACGACCTCCGACGCTCCACGGGGGAACTTCTGCTTGGCCAGGCCGAGATCCAGCTGGTTCTCGTCCGTCAGGTCATCCTTCACCGGAGCATCCGGCGTGGAGGACGGCTTGACGAGCTCACCCGGTGCCGGCTCCTCGCCGGTGTAGGCGATGCTCGGCGCCTTCGGCTTCTCCATGCCTTCCCCGAGGAAGTACGAAGTGTGCGGAGGCTGGTTGTAGGAGGTGTTCTGCCATGCAACACCCAGGCGGTAGACCGGGTCCGACTGCAGGGTGCGCAGCCGGTGGTCCGTTACGTTCACCGTGGTGGCGATACGCAGGGCGGTGGAATCGTCGGTGCGGGTGACGATCTCTTCGCGCCAGTCGCCGAACAGGTCCGCCTGCAGGGCCGGTGTGCCCTTGGTGTCGTTGTTCGTGACGGTTCCTTCGGCCCGGTAAAGAACGTCCTCCGTGTTGGTTTCGTAGTTCCACTTGGAGATGGTCGGAACACCCGTGCGGGTGGCCTCGGTCCATTCGTGGTCGGTGATCTCCCGAAGCAGGTCTCCGTCCCACCAGGTGAGGAAGTTCGCCGCCGGGATCTGCTCCGCGATCAGGTCGCCGTTGCTTGCGCGCAGCTGCCCCACCGGAGAGTTCCATGCGGCGTCTCCGCCGACGGCCCAGCCCTCGGCACCGGGGTGCCTGGGATCAATGTCGGCCATGGCCGCGCGGCCGGTGTCCTTCGTCGCGGGGATGGACCAGATGATCTCTCCCGTTGCAGCATCACGGTACGTGGCGCCCTTGTTACCCGAGGACCCCATGTCTTCGTGCGCTGCGAATACCTCGAGCCCCTTCCGCGTCGGGTCGAAGTCCGACACGTGCAGTGAGTCACCGTGCCCGAGGCCCGTGTTGTGGAGGGCGGTGCCGTCATCGTCGATGGTCATGGAACCGAAGACGATCTCGTCCTTCTGGTCGCCGTCGACATCGGCAACCGAGAACTGGTGGTTGCCCTGTCCGCGGTACTGGTCCCCTGACTCGTCTGAGTCAAAGGTCCACCGTGGTGTCAGCGTGGTGCCGTCGAAGTCGTACGCTGCGATCACTGCGCGGGTGTAGTAGCCGCGGCTGAAGACAACGCTCGGCTTCTCGCCGTCCAGGTAGGCGACTCCGGCGAGGAAACGGTCTACGCGGTTGCCGTAGGTGTCCCCCCATGAACCAACATCGCCGCGTGCCGGGATGTAGTCGGTCGTGTCGACCGCTGCACCGGTGGCGCCGTTGAATACCGTGACGAATTCCGGACCTGTCAGGACGTAGCCGCCGGAGTTCCGGTGGTCGGCGCGGGCGTCGCCGATGACGGCGCCCGTCCCGTCCACGGTTCCGTCGGCGGTCTTCATGGTCACTTCGGCGGTGCCGTTCCCGTCAAGGTCGAACACCTGGAACTGCGTGTAGTGTGCGCCTGCCCGGATGTTCTTGCCGAGGTCGATGCGCCACAGGCGGGTTCCGTCAAGCTCGTAGGCGTCAACGTAGACGTTGCCGGTGTAGCCTGCCGAGGAATTGTCCTTCGAGTTGGTCGGATCCCACTTGAGCACGATCTCGTACTGTCCGTCGCCGTCGACGTCACCAATGGAGGCGTCGTTGGCCCGGTAGCTGTACGGCTGGCCGTCCTTGGTGACGCCATCGGCCGGCTTATCCAGCGGAACGTCCAGGGTCTGGGAATCCCACACCGCGAAGTCCTCGGTGGCCCAGCGCTCGGTGCCGTTCATGACGGTGCTGATGCGGTACGTCGAATCGGCTGTGCCTTCGGCGTCCAGCAGGTTGGTGCTGGACGTGACCGGCTCGGTGGTGATCCGGTCACCGTTGCGGTAGACGTGGAACCCGATCTCCTCGGGATCCAGTCCAAGCATGCGCCAGCCCAGGTACACACCCTCACCGGAGGCTACGGCCACCGGTGAGCGGTCGAGACGCTCGGCCTGACGCACCAGCGTGGTGACTGCCGGCGAGGTAACAGTCTCTGACTGCGCCGAGACGCCGCCTGCGTTCACCGCTGCCACCGCGTACTTGTACTCCACAGTGGTGAGAACGTCCGTGTCAGTGAACGTGGTGTCCTCTGCACGCCCTACCAGCTGCATCTCGCTGAAGGAACCGTCCGCCTGGGGATCGGCACGGAACACGTGATAGAACAGCGCACCTTCGGAAGGCTTCCAGCTGACGGTCACGTCGTTCTTGTTGACGTCACCAAGGGTCAGGCCGGTCGGAACCGGTGCCTTTTCAACATCGGGATCGACGGTGGTCAGCTCGACCGCGTTGGAGGGCACGGACTCCGCGCCCGCCGCATCGAGCGCGACGACGGTGTAGGTGTACTCAAGGCCGATGTCGGCTGTCGTGTCCACGAAGGACGTGCCCTCGACGTCACCGAGCGGCTCTGCCTTGGCACCGGCCGACTGCCGGTAGACCCGGTACGCAACGGCGTCGTCATTGCCGGTCCAGCTCAGCGACACCGCCACCTCATTGCCGTCGATAACGACGTCGTCGGCGGCCAGTTTGGTCGGAGCCAGCAACAGCGGAGTGATCTCGATGCCGTTGAGGCGCGAGGAAGCACCCGTCATGACGAGGTTGATCTGACCATCGGTCACGAGAACCGGCTGGCTGATCTTCTGCGACACCGCGGCGCGACCGGCGTTGGAGGAACCGAAGTCCTTGCCTTCGATCTGGACGTTGGAGCGGCTGGTGCCGATCCAGTCGCCGTTGTACGTCTTCACGGCGTAGCTGCCGTTGGGAACGTCAACCACGAACTCGTGGTCCGGGGTCGGCAGGAGGAAGTCGCGCTCCAGGTCGGTGGGTGCAGGATCGAAGTTGATCCCGCGGTCACGGCCGGCCATCCCTGCGGGATCAAGCCATCCCCAGCCGGCTTCTGCGGTGTAGACCGAAGCCTGGCTCACCTCGGTGTAACCGGGCATGAGGGGATTACCCTTCAGCTGAACGTCGAACTTGTACAGCGGCGCCTTGGTAGTGACCCGGACAGCGTCCGACGGCGCGGAGTCGCCCCGCCCGTTCACGGCCACCACACGAAGGTCGTAGGACTGGCCTTCCTCAAGGCCACCGACTGAAGCCAGCGGCAACGTGGAGGTGGTGATGAGGACGTAGGCGTCCTCACCGGCGTCGGCCTTCTTGCTGAAGACCTTGTAGATGTCAGCGCCGTCGACTGCGTCCCAGGTCAGTTGTGCTCCCGCGTTGGAAACACTGCCTGCGACAAGACCGGTCGGCGCTGCGGGCACCTCTGCCGGCGGTTCAACCGACTCGACCTCCGAGGCGAGCGGGATGTCGAGCTTTGCCACATCGGTCGCCACGAGGCGCGCCATCTGGATGGCACCGTACTCCTGGAAGTGGGTGTCGTCCACGGTGCCGTTCGGCCGGTTCGCGTAGACGCCGGCAGGTACGTGCAGGAAGACTGACTTTGCTGCTTCCGGCCCAATCTCCGTGAGGTAGGCGCGGCTGGAAGCCGAAAGGTCGACCAGAGGGGTTCCCGTTTCGGCGGCGAGCTTGGACGCGGCGGCAACGTAGTCCGGGAAGGATACGTTCGCTTCACCGGTTTCTGCGTTGTAGGACCGGCGGGATACCGGCGTGACAATCACCGGAGTAGCGCCGCGCTGCTTGGCGCCGTCCACGAAGGTACGCAGATACTCGTAGTAATCGCCCGGGGCGGCCCAGCGGTCGTCGACACCATAGCTGTTGTCGTTGTGGCCGAACTGGGCAAACAGGTAGTCGCCGGGCTTGACGTTCAACAGCACCTCATCCAGGCGACCCTGGCTGATGAAGTTCTTGGCGCTGCGTCCGCCGATGGCCTTGTTTTCCACGGTGACGTCATCGGACAGGAACCGCTCGATCATCTGGCCCCAGCCGGCCTGCGGCACGTAGTCAGCGGTGTAGCTCTGAACCGTGGAGTCACCGGTGATCCACGCGGTCGGCTCGGTACCGGCTTCATTCGGCGTTTTCTGGGTGATCACGAGTGAATTCAGATTCGCGGCCGCGCCTGCAAACTCGAGGTTCAGCTGGCCGTCCACGATGGCAATGTTGAATCCCATCTCAAGGTACTGGCCCGCGAGCTTCTCGGTGCGTTGCACCTTTGCCATCTGCTCGGCCGTGATGGCGATATCCGTCGCGCCCTGCGCATCACCGGCGATGAGATCCACCGTGTAGTTGCCGTTGGGCAGGTCCACGACGAGTTCCGTGTCACCTACCGTGACGAAGTCCGAGCGCGCAGCGTTCTCGCCGCCACGGTCGGTTGCACTGACCTGGCTCACATCGACGAAGCCCACGCGGTTCTCAGCGGTGTAGGCGCTGGTTGCGTCCACCCGCACGGCACCGGCCGCTGTCGCCCCGTTTCCGAGGTCGAGCGACAGCACGCCGTTGTCAGGAAGGGCTGGAGCGTCTGTGCTCAAGCTGGATGCGGCGGCAGCCGACGGCTTCGAGAGACCGTCCGCCCCGCGTGCCTGGACCTTGTAGTAGTGGACCTTCGTCGTATCCACGGCATCCGTCAGGTAAACCGTCCGGTCGCCGGTTCCCGCAACCTTGGTGTAGGTGCCGTCAACGGTGTCGGACCGGCTCACGACGTAGCCGGTGGCTCCGCTGACTTCATTCCAGCGCAGGGTGACACCGGCAGCGGTTACATGCGACATGCGTACCGACTGGGGCGCGGCAAGAGTCGAAACCGGTTCTTCCGGCTCCGGTTCCGGCTCGGGTTCCGGTGCCACTTCGGCTTCAGTGATCTGAATTCCGTTGACGTATGCACCGGCACCGACGCCGGTGAGGTCGATGGTCAGCTGACCGTCCTCGACAGTTGTCTGCCACGTTTGTTCGGAGACAGCCTGACGGGACTTGATGGTGCCCGCGGGTACGCCTTCCAGGCTCACGTTCGTCGTCGTCGTGCTCGTTCCGGCGAGTTGGTCACCCGACAGGACACGGACACTGTAAGCGCCGTTGGGAACGTCCACCGCGAAGCCCCACGCCGAGCCAAGGACGAAGTCGTTGTTGAGCGGGTCCACCGGGTCCGAAGCGCGGTTACGGGATACCGGCGCTGCTCCATCGACCGGTACGATCCCGTATCCGGCTTCAGCGGAGTACTTGGTGGTTTCCGTGACGCCGGTCCACCCGTCCGCGACAGGACTGGTGGCTGTTCCGAAGTCGAAGGATTTGTTGAGCGGTTCCTCCGCCGCTATGGCCGGCGTTGTAGCCGAGCAGAGACCGACAATAGCGGTTCCTGCGATAAGAGCGCGCACAGAGTGCGGGCGGGGATTTCCGGGGGTCATGGCATCACACCTTGTGGTTTCGACAGTGAAATTTGGGGTGGTTCATGGGCCGACCGAGAGCAACAGGGCACGAGAAAAGGACAGGATTCCTGGGTGCAATGAAACGATTCACGGAGACCAACGAGGACCAGCCTAATGGTGAGGACTGTCACATTCAAGGGGTGAGCACATATTTCAGAAAACGTTTCCTAGACGGGTTGGGCAGAGGTGGGACGGTTGGAACGCGAACTCGCCGCAGCGCCGAGCAGGGGCACGGGCGATCCAGGAACCCCTAGCGATCAGCGTTCGAAGTCAGGGACGCCCGTCGAGTAGCGCGCGTTCTCTGCGTGCTTGCGGTGCAGCGGGTTCAGGTCCGGCAGGTCATCGAGACTGAACCAGCGCACGTCCATGGACTCGTCGTCATTCACGCGGGCGGCCCCTGAGACGTAACGGCATCTGAACACCAGACTCAGGAAGGTGCATACGTCCTGATTGGGAAACGTCATGGGCCCGACGACGTCGATGCTCACCAGATGCTCCACCTCGACCGCTACCCCGGTCTCCTCCTGAACCTCCCGGACGATTGCCTGCGCGGGATGCTCACCGGGATCGATGATCCCGGTGATGAGCGTCCACTGGCCGGTGTCGGCGCGGCGTCCGAGCAGGACGCGACCGTCGTCGTCGTACACCACCGCCGCCGCTCCGGGGAGCCACAGCGGGTCGTGGCCGATTTTGGAACGCAGGTCCTGGACGAAGTCAGGGGTAGGCATGATTCTCAGCCTAATGCGAGGACAACGCCCGCTCCGACGATCATGAACGGCCCGAACGGAATGGCCGTCTTCGCATTCGCCCGCCTGCTGACGATGAGGATGACGCCCCACAAGCCCCCGAGCAGGAACGCCGCGAAGGTTCCCCACAACAGGAACGACCACCCGACGAAGCCGAGGTACAGTCCCAGCACGCCGGCCAGCTTCACGTCGCCGAAGCCCATGCCCGCCGGGTAGATGAGGCGAAGGATGAAGTAGAAGACCCACAGGACCGCTGCCCCGCCGGCAAGGGACACCAGCCTCCCCCAGTCCTGGGCGGCGAACGCCGCGGCGATGAGCAGCACGCCCGCGGCAGGGTAAGACGGGAAAATGATGCGGTTGGGCAGTCGGTGGGTTCGGATGTCGATGACACTGAGCCAGATTCCGACCACCGCGAGCAGGATCAATGCGAGGGCGCATAGCCAGAATGCCACGGGAGCCGTGTCCCAGTACTCCCCCATCAGCGCCAGCATGTGCCTACCGTAGCTGAATCTCCTGCCCTGACTCACATGCCGGGCTTACACTGTGGATATGTCCGCTTCCAGCGGTTCGACCCCGGCGAGCGTCTTCCGATCCCTCTGCCGTTCCTCGCCGTGGCGCTGGGAAACGGTGCGCTTCTCAGTGTCGTGGATCAGCACGGACGGGGAGTCGGATCCCCTGCGCGCCTGGGTGCGTCGACCTGCGGCGCTGCGCGTCGAAACGGCGGATGGAGCGCTTCTCCACAGCAGCACGGGGACCGAGCATTCCCGTGACTCGTTCTACGTCAGTTCGAGCAAGAGTTCGTGGCTTGTGGCGCCGAGCCTGATTACGCCCGTCTACAACGAGGTGGGTTACGTGCACCGCAGGCCGAAGGCCGCCTATGGCGAACCGGTCTTCGGCGACCCGCGGTGGGCGGCGATGCTCGACCCGGTCGAGCTGGCCGGTGATGCCCCGGTCCCGTACGAGACACCTTTCGCGAACCGGGTCGAACTTGACGACCTTGGCGAGGAGATTTACGAGGGCCGCCGCGTGCTCGCCGCCACCGCTACCCCGAACATCTCCTACCAGCCGTTCACGCCCGGCCGCCCATTGATCGGACAGGGGCGGACGCGGGTGGTGGTCGATGTCGCGACCGCCATTTGCGTCTCAACTACTGCGCTCGATGGCCCCCTTCAGGGGTGCGGCCACCGCCTTGCCATCAAAGGGGTGAACGAGTACATGATCGATGACCTGTTCAACGACGCCCCACCGACACTCACCGATGTCCGGGAGCATATCCCGTGGCAGGTCGGCTGACCCGCCACGGGATGAGCAGGATCCTGTGGAGCTAGACCTCGGCGCCTTCCAGCAGGTCCGTCACCAGGGCCGCGATCGGCGAGCGCTCGGACCGCGTCAGCGTGATGTGCCCGAACAAAGGGTGCCCCTTCAGGGTTTCGACGACGGCGGCAATGCCGTCATGCCGGCCCACCCGAAGGTTGTCCCGCTGCGCCACATCGTGAGTCAGGACAATCTTCGAGTTCTGGCCGATCCGGCTCATCACGGTGAGGAGCACGTTCTTCTCTAGTGACTGCGCCTCATCAACGATCACGAAGGAGTCATGCAGGGACCGGCCACGAATGTGGGTCAGCGGCAGGACCTCGAGCATGCCCCGGTCCATGACCTCCTCGACGACCTCCTGCGACACCAGCGCGCCCAGCGTGTCGAAGACGGCCTGCGCCCACGGATTCATCTTCTCGCTCTCGCTCCCCGGCAGGTAACCAAGCTCCTGACCACCGACCGCGTACAGGGGACGGAACACAACAACCTTGCGGTGCTCCCGACGCTCCAGCACCGCCTCCAGTCCCGCGCACAGCGCCAGCGCGGACTTTCCCGTTCCCGCGCGGCCGCCCAGCGACACGATTCCCACCTCGGGGTCCATCAGCAGGTCGATGGCCAGTCTTTGTTCCGCGGACCGACCATGCAGTCCGAAAACGTCGCGGTCACCGCGTACCAGCCGCACCTGCTTGTCGGCGCCGACCCGGCCCAGGGCCGAGCCCTTCCCGGAGTGGAGGATGACGCCGGTGTTGGCGGGCAGTTCCGCGGCTCCCGGGAGGAAGACGGGCTCATGCGCGTAGAGGGTGTCGACGTCGTCGTCCAGCGTGTCCAGTTCCGCCACCCCGGTCCAGCCGGAGTCCTTCACGAGCTCGTTGCGGTACTCATCCGCTTGGAGGCCCATGGCGGAGGCCTTGACGCGCATCGGCAGGTCCTTGGACACCACGGTCACGTTGCGCCCCTCGTCCGAGAGGTTCTTGGCGACGGCGAGGATGCGTGAGTCATTGTCCCCGCTGCGGAAGCCGACGGGCAGCACCTCGGTGGAGACGTGGTTGAGTTCGACGCGCAGGGTGCCGCCCTCGGTACCCAACGGAATGGCCTGGTTCAGCCCGTTGTGTTTCACCCGCAGGTCGTCAAGGAGCCGTAGCGCTTTGCGGGCGAAGTAGCCCAGCTCAGGGTCGTTACGCTTGCCTTCGAGCTCCGTGATCACCACGATCGGCAGGATCACCTCGTGTTCGGCGAAGCGGGTGATGGCCCGCGGGTCTGACAGCAGCACGGACGTATCCAGAACGTAGCTGCGGCTGCCAAGGCTCTCGACAACAGAAAGGCCCGCCGCTGCGAGGAGTTCATCCTGCGCTGCCGGGCGGGCCTGGGTGGTGTCGGTTGCTGGCGCCTGTGTTGGGCGAGATGTGGCCACTTCAACTCCACTTCCCCGGGCGCTCGCGCCCGAGAATATCTAGGGCTTGGGTGAGGCGGGCCGGCCAGAAGGCCGCGCACGGCCTCCCCTTTTTAGTGCGTGTGCTGTTGGGCACGTTGCCTGCATAGGTGGCCTTCCCGTTCGGTCGGCGGGTGCCGATCGATGGAACTGACATTACGCCCGCAAACGACGACGTCGGCAGTCGCTTCAAGCGCGTGTCGCGCGAAGCCCGGCTGAACTTTGGGTAACGCTGCGGGGGCCGGCTCAGCAGCCGAAGCGCCGCTGGCGCCGCCCGTAATCTCGAAGAGCTCGGAGAAAGTCGACGCGGCGAAAATCCGGCCAGAGGGCCTCGCAGAAATAGAACTCGCTGTAGGCGCTCTGCCACATGAGGAAGCCGGAAAGTCGCAGCTCCCCCGAGGTGCGGATCACGAGGTCGGGGTCCGGCTGTCCGCGCGTATACAGGTACTCGGAGATCTGACCGACCGTCAGGTTCTCCGCAACTTCCGGGAGGGTCGATCCCTCGGAGTCAGCTTGAAGCAACAGCTCCTTGACGGCGTCGACGATCTCGCGCCGACCGCCATAACCCACGGCGACGTTGACATGGAGTCCTTCGATGGAGGCTGTGCGCCCGGCAAGTTCAGTGACTTTCGAGGCGAGGTGTTCCGGGAGAAGGTCAAGCGCCCCCACCGGTTGGACGCGCACTTTACGGGTTTCACCTAGTCGGTCGAGGGTGTTCCCGATGATGTCCAGCAACTGCTCGATTTCCTCGGCAGAACGGTTCATGTTGTCGGTGGAGAGCATGTAGAGCGTGACCATCTCGACGCCCAGCTCCCGGCACCAACCCAGGAACTCGAGGATCTTGTCCGCACCGGCCTGGTGGCCGTGCCGGGTGGGTGCTCCGGCCAGTTTTGCCCACCGACGGTTGCCGTCGACCATGACGCCGATGTGGTGGGGAATGCGGTCGGCTGCCAGGGACCGCTGGAGTTTGCGCTCGTAGTAGTTGTAGGCAAACGACGGAAACTTCACGGCAGCGCCCACCTGTCCTTCGATCAGCTAGCTAGGATTCATGTCCTACCGTACCGGCACGTACTGCACGACGACGGAAAGCACTTGTTACTCATTAGTAACTTAGTCGGTGGTCCGCTAGAATTCCGGGCATGAGCCGACGCGTTTTCCCTCCGTCCGGTGCGCCCAATTCCCCGCAGAACCCGGACGAGTCGGCTCCTGTCGACGGACCCGTGGAATCCGCCGTCGAACGGGCCGCCGACGCGCTGAACATCAAACCGAAGTGGCGCGGGTGGATTCATCTGGGAGCCACGCCGCTGGCAATCATCGCGGGAATCCTGCTCATCGCGCTCGCACCCACGACGGCGGGAAAGATCACTTCCGCCATCTATGCCTTCACCGGCGTCCTGCTCTTCGGCGTCAGCGCCGTTTACCACCGCGGCAACTGGCAACCACGCACCAAGGTGATCCTTAAGCGGCTTGACCACACAAACATCATGCTGGTGATCGCGGGAAGTTACACGCCGCTGTCCTGGGCCCTGCTGCCGCAGGACAAAGCCGTCTTCCTGCTGTGGCTGATTTGGTGCGGTGCTATTGCGGGAGTCCTCTTCCGCGTGCTGTGGGTGAACGCGCCGCGGTGGCTATACGTCCCGATCTACATTGCCCTGGGACTGGCGGCGTTGCTGTTCCTGCCCGACTTCCTGGCCGCTAGCGTACCGGCGACGGTCCTGATTATTGTGGGCGGCGTCTTCTACATCGCCGGTGCCGTGATCTACGGCCTGAAACGGCCAAACCCCAGTCCGCAATGGTTCGGCTTCCACGAGCTGTTCCACGCGTTCACTGTTGCCGCGTTCGCCTCGCACTTCATGGCGATCCTGATCGCTGTCATGGATCCCATCCGCTAGATCCCCGGCGGCGCTGCGCACACATCTGGTCCTTCAGTACAGCACTAGTACCTTCGCCGGGGACCAACGGTGCCGGATCCGACCTTCAGGACCAATTCTGAGGAGCAGGGCCCGGAGGCTGGCCGCGCAGCAGCGCCACCAGCTCGGCCACGCCCGCAACGGGACGCCGGCATACCATCGCCTCGCACACGTAGGCCAGCGGAGCGCCGTCGTTCCCTGCCGTCCGGCCTGCCAACAACGGCACGACGCCGGGGGCACGCTCGCCGGTCACGTCGATTTCATCCGCGACCGCCAGCACCGCCCCGGCTTTCGCATTGCGCCGCACGGCCGCTACGAGAGCATCCCGTTCCGGACCGGCAGGCCCGACGACGGCCACCTCCTGCGGCCCATTGACCGCGGACTGCACGACCGTCAGCGCCCACCCCACCGCCTGGGGCACGCGCGGTGCCAGCACCGCCGCGTGGGCAACAAGGGCCTCGGCCCGGGCACGCCGCTCGATCAAACCGGTGTATGCCGCTGACGTCACCAGCGCGCCGGCCAGCAAGGCGACGCCCGAGGGAGTGGCGTTGTCGAAGGGATCGGCCGCGTTCTGCTCCCCCTGTGCCGAACGCAGCTGAGTGTCCAGGTCCGCGGCGTCCACCACGGCTCCGTCAGCACCGGTGAACCGCTCCAACGCGACCCCGAGGATGTCCTCCGCTGCCTCGAACCACTCCGTGTTGCCCGTCGCCGCGTAGAGGGCCTGCAGCCCGTCGACCACTCCGGCGTAGTCCTCCAGCAACCCCTCGACGGCCGCAGCGCTTCCGGAGTGCGACACCCGGCGAAGCCGGGCACCGTCCCAGTGGACCCGCAGGAGATAGCGCGCGACGCCCTCGGCCAGGCGAAGCATCCCGGCGTCTCCGAGCAGCGCCCCGGCGTCCGCGAGTCCACCGACGGCCAGGCCGTTCCAGCACGCCACAACCTTGTCATCACGCTCCGGCTGCGGCCGATCGAGCCTCGATGCCAGCAACGACGGCGCTGCCTCTTCCCACAGCGCCTGCTCCCCGGCGCTCCACAGACGTCCGGCGTGCAGGGTGAACGCTCCGTCCTCCACCTGCCCTTCCTCCGTGTTGAACAGCTGCAGCACAGGCTTTGCCTGGTCTCCGAGTACTGCCTGCACCTGCGCGGCGCTCCAGGTGTAGGTTGCACCCTCCACACGTCGGCCTTCGATCACGGTGTCGGCATCGAGCGAAGAAGCGAATGCACCACCGGGCAACTGCAGTTCGGCCTCAAGCCAGCCGGCGATGCCGCGGGCCGTCCGCTCCGCCAGCGCCCTCTGCTCCGGGTCTTCCGCCTGCACCGCCCAGCTGGCGTAGACGCGTATGAGCTGCGCGTTGTCGTAGAGCATCTTCTCGAAGTGCGGCACCGCCCACGCCTGATCCACCGCATAGCGGGCAAATCCACCGCGCAGCACATCGTGGATCCCCGAGACCGCCATACGCTCGAGCGTGCGGCCGGCAAGCGCGGCGGACGTGCCGTCGTCGTCTGAACGGGCTCTGGCCAGCAGGAAGGAAAGCACCGACGACGGCGGGAACTTGGGCGCCCCGCCGAAACCGGCGTAGGCGGGGTCCTCCTGGGCCTCGAGCGCTGCGACGGCGGCGGCGAGTGTCTCCTCCGGCGCCGGCCCACCGCTCTCGTTCCGCAGGCGCAGCAGGCCCCCGCTGCGCCGACGGGCCTCTCCGAGGTTGTCGGCGAGCTGGGCGGCGCTGTTCTCGACCTCAGTGCGGCGTCCCGTCCAGGCGTCGGTAATCGCCTCAAGGATCTGGCGAAATGACGGCCTGCCCTGCACCGCAACCGGCGGGTAGTAGGTACCGGCGAAGAAGGCCCGGCCGTCAGGAAGCGTGAAGACGCTCATCGGCCACCCGCCCTGCCCGGTCATGGCCTGGGTGGCGGCCATGTAGACAGCATCGACGTCGGGGCGCTCCTCCCGGTCCACCTTGATGGAGACGAAGTGAGCGTTCAGGTAATCGGCGATTGCGCTGTCTTCGAAGGACTCATGGGCCATGACGTGGCACCAGTGACAGGCGGCATACCCTACCGAGACAAAGACCGGGACATTCCGGCGTTCAGCTTCGGCGAAGGCACTTTCGGTGAAGGGCCACCAGTCAACCGGGTTGTCGGCGTGCTGACGCAGATAAGCGGAAGCCTCACTGCGCAGCCGGTCAGCCATGGTTATGGGGCGTCGGGGCCGTATTTGCCGCCGGGAGTGCGGCGCCGGCCGGAGCCGTCAGATGCCTCGGCTGCCGGGTCAGGAGCGGCGCCTCCATTCCCGGAAGCCTTCCGGGCGGCTGCTTCCTCGGCCTCGAGGTTGGCCATCTCGCGGTACCGCACGCGGCGGATCCGGCGGGTCATATCGCGGATCAGGAAGATCACTGCGATCACCAGGAACAGCGTGGCCAGGAACCCCAGCAGGCCGGGAGTGACCTGTGTGGGATCCAGCCCCGGGCGCAGCGAGGGCTCATCACCCGGCGCAGGCGTCACGGTTGCGGCCAGGTTCAGCAGGGAGAACACTCCAGAGCACCACTTTCACGAGTATCTACGGCGGAAATGTCCCGGAGCGGGACAGCCCACAGGACTTATTCTATGCCCGCGAAGAAGTCCGTTTCAGGCAGTTCGTGCGGTACGCGGGAGTGAATCAGTGAGTAGTCCTCCCACGGCCACACCTTGCGTTGCAGATCCGCGGAGACCGCGAAGAAGAAGCCCTCCGGCTCAACCTGCGTGCGGTGCGCCAGCAGAGCGCGCTCCCGGTGCTCGAAATAGTCCCCGCAGTCGATCTGCGTGGTCGTAGGGTGGGTGGGCCGCGCGGGCTGGTGGCCTTCGGCGTCAGCCTCCAGCCAGGCGGCGATCCGCTCGGCGTAGGGCGACTGCAGGCCCGCTTCCTCGAGCGCGAAGTGCAGGGCACGGAACCGCTCCGGGTTGAAGGCGCGGTCGTAGTAGAGCTTGAGCGGTTCCCACGGCTCACCAAGTCCTTCATAACGGGACGGATCACCGGCTGCCTCATAAGCCTCAACCGCGACCCGGTGCGCCATGATGTGATCAGGGTGCGGGTATCCGCCGTTCTCGTCGTAGCTCAGGATTACGTGCGGGCGGTACTCGCGGACCAGGCGAACCAACGGGGCCGCAGCGCGCTCCAGCGGCTGCAGCGCGAAGCAGCCAAAGGGAAGCGGCGGAAGCGGATCCCCTTCGGGCAGCCCCGAGTCGACGAATCCGAGCCAACGGTGCTCGATGCCAAGGGCGGCCGCTGCCTCCGCCATCTCAAGCCGGCGCAGTCCGGCAAGGTCGCGCAGTGCATGCGGAACGTCGGCCATCTGTGCGTTCAGGATGTCGCCGCGCTCGCCTCCCGTGCAGGTTGCGACCATCACGGATACTCCCGCGGCGACATAGCTGGCCATGGTTGCGGCGCCCTTGCTGGATTCGTCGTCGGGGTGTGCGTGCACCGCAAGGAGGCGGAGGCCGCCGTCGTTCTCCGCGCGGAGGAAGGGCGCGTCGGGGGTGTTATCCGGGCTGGACACTGAAGGCTCCTGAATCTTTCCTGGTCTGTCGACGCCGGTGATCCCGCTGGACCATCGGCTGGAAACGAGGTGAACGAACTGAAGTACCGGTTGGTAAACTTGAACCGATGAGCACCGACCACGCGCCAGTACCAAGAGTAGCCAATCGCTACGGTGCCCCCAAGCCACAGCGCACACCGTCGGCGCAGCGTCGGAAGCGGAACCGCCTACTGATCTGGACGGTCCTGGCGGTCGCCGTCGTCGCCACCGGCGTGTTCAGTCTCTTCGCCGGAACACCGCCCGTCTCATCCAAGGATGTCGGCTTCAGCATCGAGGGTCCGAACCTCGCGCGCGTGGACTACGAGGTCACCAAGGATCCGGCGGCCACCGCACAGTGCGCCGTGCAGGTCCTGAACGAGTCTTACGCCATTGTCGGCTGGACTGTGGTGACCATCCCTCCCGGCAACCCGGGAGCAAGCATCGACGGCCGCACCACCTCCCACAACACCCCGGTCCGGACCGAATCCGAAGGCGTCACCGGCGGGGTCAACGCCTGCTGGATCACCGAGTAACGTCGCGTCGAAAGCGCTGGCGATCCGCGCCGTTATTGGGTTATCCGGCCATGCTGACTATAATGGACTGATACGTTCCGCCCCGCCCCGCCGTGGTTCTTACTGGAGTAGTCCAGAACAAAGGCCATCACGCAGGCGGGGTCTTTGCTTGTTGATGCGCACATCACGGCAAAGGCCGCAGCCGAATCCCGCTCAGGGCTTCGACGTACCTAAGGAGATATCGTGTCCACCAACAGCGCACCCGTCGCCTGGCTCACCAAGGAGTCCTACGACCGCCTCAAGGCTGAGCTGGACCACCTGTCCGGCCCCGGCCGCACCGAGATCGTTGCCCGCATTGAGCAGGCGCGCTCGGAGGGAGACCTCAAGGAGAACGGCGGCTACCACGCAGCCAAGGAGGAGCAGGGCAAGGCCGAGGCCCGCATCCGCCAGCTCACCGAACTGCTGAACAACGCCCACGTCGGAGAATCCCCCGCTGATGACGGCATCGTGGAACCCGGCATGCTGGTTGAGGCGAACATCGCCGGAGACAAGGAAACATTCCTCCTGGGCAGCCGCGAGGTAGCAGGTGACACCGACATGGACGTGTACAGCGAGAAGTCCCCGCTCGGCGCAGCGATCCAGGGACACAAGGCCGGAGACACCGTGAAGTACACCGCGCCCAACGGCAAGGAAATTACCGTCGAGATCCTCTCGGCGAAGCCTTACGCAGGCTAGTCGACGCTAGCTCGCCAGACGGCGGTCGGTCCCGGCAGGGGTCGGCCGCCGTTTCAGTATCAGGGCCGCGAGCACACCGCCGAGTGCGCCGAAAAGGTGGGCCTGCCAGGAGATATTCGAGCCGAACTGCGGCAGTACGCCCCACAGCAGCGAGCCGTACATCCCGAAGAGCAGCACGGCGAGCAGGATCTGCTTCCAGTCCCTGTTGTAGAAGCCGCGGACCAGCAGGTAGGCGAACAGCCCGAAGACGACGCCGGACGCCCCGATGGTCACCCCTCCCCCGAAGATCCACACGCCCACGCCCGATGCGAGCCAACTGGCCGAGACCGCAATGACAAAGCGCCTCACCCCCTCGAGGAAGGCCAGGAAGCCAAGCACCACCAGCGGCAGGGTGTTGCTGAAAAGGTGACCGAAGTCGGCGTGCAGGAGCGGCGCGAAGATTACGCCGTCGAGCCCCTCCACCTGGCGCGGTTCGATGCCGAGCACACGGATCAGGTAGAAGCCGGTGAGCGTATTGAGGAGCTGCACCGCCCACAGCACTGCAGCGAAAACGATGACCGTGATCAGACCGGCGCGTGCCCGCTTAGCCAGCATGTCAGCCCTGGATGACGACGGGTTGGAAACCCTCAGCCCGCAGGTTGTTCAGCACCTGCTCGCAGTGCTCCTCGCCCTTCGTTTCCATATTGATGGTGATTGCCACGTCACCCATGCTGATGGATCCGCCCACCCTCGTATGGTCGACCCCCGTCACGTTCGCATCGGATTCCGCGATGATCCTGGAGATGGTCGCGAGCGAGCCCGGGCGGTCATCGAGCAGCATGCGCACCACGAGGTACCTCCCCGCGGCGGCGAGTCCGCGCTGGATCACCTTGAGCATCAGCATCGGATCGATATTGCCACCCGAAAGCACGACGGCGGTGTTCCCCGGGTTCGCGCCGTTCTCGGTGAGTTTCCCGTCCAGCAGTGCCGCGACGCCCACGGCACCAGCCGGCTCCACCACCATCTTCGACCGCTCGAGGAGGAAGATCAGCGCGCGCGCCAATGAGTCCTCGCTGACGGTGACGACGTCATCAACCAGCTCGCGGATGATCGAGAACGGAAGCTGGCCCGGGCGTCCCACCGCGATGCCGTCCGCGATGGTCGACACCTTTGTCAGTGGAACCAGGGCGTCAGCGGCGAGCGATGGCGGGTAGGCGGCGGCGTTCTCCGCCTGGACGCCGATCACGCGGATTTCCCGGCCCAGTTCCCGTGCACGAGCCTTGACTGCGACGGCCACACCGGCCAACAGTCCACCGCCGCCAACGCCCATGAGGATCGTGTCGACGTCGGGCACCTGTTCAAGGATCTCGAGGCCGATTGTCCCCTGCCCTGCTACGACGTCAACATTGTCGAAGGGATGCACAAAGATCGCGCCGTGTTCATCGGCGTACCGTTTGGCTTCAGTCAGGGCTTCATCCACGTTGTGGCCGTGCAGCACCACTTCAGCACCGTGCCCCCGGGTTGCAGCAAGCTTGGGCAAGGCGACCCCCAACGGCATGTAGATGCGGGCCTGGATGCCCAGCCGTGCAGCCGCGACCGCGACACCCTGGGCATGGTTGCCGGCCGAGGCGGCCACGACGCCGCGGGCGCGCTCCTCGGCGGAAAGCCGGGCCATCCGCACGTAGGCGCCGCGCACCTTGAAGGAGCCGGCGCGCTGCAGGTTCTCGCACTTGAGCGAGACTTTGGCGCCCGTCAACCGCCCGAGCGCGCGGGACTCCTCGATCGGCGTGTACGCGATGACGCCGTCGAGCATTTTCTGCGCTTCGAGGACATCCTCGAGGGTCACTGCCAGCTGGGCGAGGTCGGTGGTCACGATGACGCTTCTTTCGTGGAGGGTTCCGGTTCGACGAACTCACCGGATGGACGGGACGAAGGAGTAATGGAGCCGCCCGGTTCGGGATACGGGGCGGGAACACCGAGTGCAGGGTCGGTTTCCCAGGCGCGGTTGGCAATATAGCGAACGACAGTGTTGAGGATTGCCAACAACGGAACCGAGAACAGGGCACCCGCCACGCCTGCCACAAGGGAGCCGCCTGCCACAGCCAGCACCACGGCGAGCGGGTGCAATGAGACGGCCCTGCCCATGACGAAGGGCTGGAGGATGTGCCCCTCGACCTGCTGCACCACCAGCACGATGGCGAGCATCACCAGGGCATTGACCCACCCGTTGGCCACCAGGGCCAGCAGAACCGCCACCATTCCGGTGAAAAGTGCACCAAGAATGGGGATGAACGAGCCCAGAAAAACCAGGACTGTGAGTGGGAGCACCAGCGGTACTCCGATGATCGCCGCGCCCAGCCCGATGCCGATGGCATCGATGAACGCGACCAGGATCTGCACACGCACGTAGTTCGCCATGGAGGTCCAGCCCCGCAGGCCCGCCCCCGTGATTGCTGCTCGGGCACGCCGCGGTGCAAGGCCGGCGATGAAGCGCCAGATGGCATCGCCGTCGTGCAGGAAGAAAATCAGCGCAAAAACCGTCAGCAGCAGCCCGGCCAGGAAGTATCCGGCGCCTTCACCGAAGGAGAGGGCACCGCTCACGATCAAACCGCTGTTGTTGTCCACCGCGCTGGCGACCTCGTCGAGGAAACCGTCGATCTGGGAGGTGGTGAGGCGCAGCGGGCCATCGGATAACCAGTCCTGGACCTGCTGGATGCCCGTCAGGGCCTCACCCCAGAGCGAAGCGAATCCTACGGCGAGCTGTTGCCCTACCAGCGAAAGGGTGGCGGCGACGCCGAGGAGGAAACCCAGGACAATAGTGGCCACAGCCACTCCGCCCGGGACCTTCCGGCGCCGCAGGAAGCCCACCGCCGGGGCCAGGAGACTGGCGAGGAGACCGGCAATCATCAGGGGAATCACGAGCAGGGTGATCTGGCTGAGCAGCCACAGGAGTCCCGTCGACACCACCAGAATCAGACCTACGCGCCAGGCCCACGCAGCACTGACCACCAGCGCGTACGGGACGTCCCCACCGAGCGGACGTTCCTCGGGCGCAGCAAAGGCGCCCTTGAACGATGGCTGCGAACTCCGCCGCGTCGAACGCGTCATGACTCAATCTTTCCACAACACCATCCGGGTTCCTTCCGTCGGACTGTTTGAAATTGTGCGGATTCGTTGTATTTTGTTAGGGGTTCCCTCTCTTCTGCAAACGGAGTGCCGTAATGCTCGCAGCCGACCGCCATGCCGCCATCTTGGCGAAGCTCGGCGTCCAGCGCACCGTCCGGGTGAGCGAGCTTGCGGACAGCTTGGGCGTTTCGGAGATGACCATCCGCCGCGACATCGACGGACTGGATGCGGTGGGCGCCCTGCGCAAGGTGCACGGCGGGGCAACATCCCGGACCGCACTGAATGCCCTCGAACCGGGCTTCGGCGCCAACGCGGACCAACGGACGGACGCCAAGGAGTCCATCGCCGCGACCGCTGCGACGCTCATCCAACCGGGCATGACGCTCGCCCTGACCGGCGGCACCACGACCTACCGACTGGTCGAACACCTTTCCGGGCCGCTGACCGTACTCACCAACTCCCTCCCTGCGGCCGACAAGCTGCACCGGACCGCCCCGCCCGGCGTCAGCGTTCTGCTCACGGGCGGCGAGCGCTCTCCTTCGGAGGCGCTGGTCGGACCCATCGCCACCTCCACGGTCCGGTCCTTCAACGTGGACATCTGCTTCATGGGTGCCCACGGCGTCGACGCCTCGGCCGGCATCACCACGCCCAACCTGGCGGAAGCGGACACCAATCGTGCTTTCGCCGAACAGTGCGGCCGGCTGGTTGTGCTCGCGGACTCCACCAAGTTCGGGACAGTAAGCCTTGCCCGCATCGCCGGCGTCGATCAGGTCTCCTGCATCGTGACCGACTCACAGCCATCCGACCCCCGCTACACACTCACTACCAGCGTCCTCGCCGCCCGAGGCAGCACTCCCTCCCACACCCAGGACACACCATGACCCAGGTAATCCCCACGCGTCTCTCCGACGGGCGCGAACTCATCTACTTCGACGCCACCGAAGAATCGGCAGCCCTCCACCGCGATGGTGCCGCCGTCGTCGACCATCGCGGTCTGCCGCAGCGCGGGGGCACCGGCGACGTGCGGTACGACCCGCTGACCGGCGAGTGGACTGCCGTCGCCGCGCACCGCCAAACGCGCACGCACCTTCCGCCGGCCGATCAGTGTCCCCTGTGCCCCTCCACCGCACACAACCTCTCCGAAATCCCCGCCTCCGACTACGAGGTCGTGGTTTTCGAGAACCGATTCTCGTCCTTCGGCCCGGACCTCGGCGAACTGCCCGACCTCCAGTCCGGGAGCACAGGCTGGGGAACGACGACGTCGGCCTTCGGGCGGTGCGAAGTGGTCGCCTTCGATTCCTCCCACGAAGGCTCCTTCGGGTCCCTGCCGCCGCAGCGGGCGCGCACCGTCATAGACGCCTGGGCACACCGAACGGAAGCGCTCTCCGCGATGAAGGGAATTCGCCAGGTCTTCCCGTTCGAGAACCGGGGAGCGGACATCGGCGTAACCCTGCTCCACCCCCACGGTCAGATCTATGCCTACCCCTTCGTGACCCCACGGGCGGCGTTGATGGGCCGGGAAGCCCGGCGCTACTTCGACGCCGTCGACGGGCGGGAGACCCTGATGGGCTCGGTCCTGAGGTCCGAGCGGAACTCGGGCGAGCGCATGGTCCTTGAGGGCGAACACTTCAGCGCCTTCGTGCCCTTCGCCGCCCGGTGGCCCCTGGAAGTCCATCTGGTGCCACACCGTCATGTTCCGGACATCGCCGCGCTCACCGGAGAGGAAAAGGACGAGCTGACCACGGTGTACCTCGAGCTCCTCGCCCGGGTGGACGGCATCTACAGCACGCCCACGCCATACATCGCAGCCTGGCACCAGGCTCCCCTGGTCCCCGAATTACGTGAAGCCGGCTACCTGCACCTGCAGCTCACCTCACCCCGCCGGGCGGAAGACAAGCTGAAGTTCCTTGCGGGCTCGGAGGCGGCAATGGGCGCTTTCATCAACGACACCACCCCGGAGCAGGTAGCCGCCACGCTCCGCGCCGCAACCCCCGCAGTGAAGGAAACAGTATGACTCTCGCCCAGCAGTTCGAGGACCGTTTCGGGTCCGTCCCCGCCGGCATCTGGGCGGCACCCGGACGGGTCAACGTGATTGGAGAGCACACCGACTACAACGACGGGTTCGTGTTGCCCTTCGCAATCGACCGCGCCACGCTGGTGGCCGCTGCCGTGCGGCAGGACTCCGCCGTCCGCGTGAGCTCCACGTTCTCGGAATCCGGAGAAATCGTGGTCACGGATCTCTCCGGACTGAAGGCCGGCGACGTCGACGGCTGGGCCGCCTACCCCGTGGGCGTATTGTGGGCGCTCAGGGAGGCCGGTCACGAGCTTCAGGGAATGGACCTGCTGATCGACTCGCAGGTCCCCGTGGGGGCAGGGCTTTCCTCCTCCGCTGCTATCGAGTGCGCCGTAGCCGTGGCGGCAAACGAGCTGTACCGGCTGGGACTGAACGGTTCGGAGCTTGCGCTCATCGGGCAGCGCGCCGAAAACGAGATGGTGGGAGCGCCCACCGGGCTGATGGATCAGTCAGCGTCCCTGCTGGGCAAGGAAGGTCACGCGGTGTTCCTAGACTGCCGGAGCCAGCATGCGGAGCTTGTTCCGCTGCCCATGAAGGAAGACGGACTGGCGCTGCTCGTGATCGACACCCGCGTCAGCCACTCCCACGCGACCGGCGGTTACGCGTCCCGCCGTCGTGCCTGCGAGGTGGGCGCTGACATCATGGGCGTCCCTGCGTTGCGAGACCTGAGCGAAGCTGATCTACGAGAGGCCTCAGGCCTGCTAGATGACGAGACGTTCCGCAGGGTGCGCCACGTCGTCATGGAGAACGCGCGCGTGCAGGCCGCCGTTGAGCTCCTCCGCACCGATGGACCGCGCGCCATCGCGCCGCTGCTGGATGCCAGCCACGTCTCCATGCGGGACGACTTCGAGATCTCGTGCCCCGAGCTCGACCTGGCTGTGGACTCATCCCGGGAGGCCGGAGCCCTGGGCTCGCGCATGACCGGCGGCGGGTTCGGCGGCTCGGCCATCGCGCTTGTGCAGGTCGAGGACGTCGACCGCGTCAGCGCGGCAGTGACGGATGCTTTTGACCGCGCGGGATTCAAGGAACCGGTCATTTTTGCGGTGTCTCCCGCTGACGGCGCGGGCCGGGTTTCCTGAGCCTTGGGCCGTCCAATCCCCATTCCAGCCGAAACAAACGGAAGGCCCCCGGCAAGCGCCGGGGGCCTTCGTGTCTGTGCCAGTGGTGTTACTCGTCGCCGCGCAGGATGGCGATGAGGCGCAGGAATTCAACGTACAGCCAGACCAGGGTAACGGTCAGGCCGAACGCTGCGGTCCAGGAGTACTTGCGGGCAGCGCCGTTGCGGACACCTTCGCTGATCATGGTGAAGTCAATGACCAGGGAGAAGGCGGCGAGGCCGATTGCCAGCACACCGATCAGAACGCCGAGCGGGATGCCCATGATCTCCACGCCGGTGCGCAGACCCCACGGGTCGTTGCTGACGCCGAAGAGCATCAGGCCAAGATTCACGAGGCTGAACAGTGCGTAGCCGATCATCGCGATCATGAAGATCTTCATGGCCTTGGGGGTAGCGCGCACCTTGCCGCTCTTGAAGAGCAGCAGCGTCACTACGAAGACCGACAGGGTGCCGAGCAGAGCCTGCATGGCGATGTTCGGGAACATTGCCTCGAGGAACATCGTCAGTCCGCCGAGGAACAGACCCTCGAGGAAGGCGTAGCCGAGGATCAGCGCGGGCACGGGCTCACGCTTGAAGGAGTTGACCAGGCCGAGAACGAAGCCGCCGATCAAGCCCACGATCATCAGCAGCGGTGCAAGGGACGGGAAGAGGAACGCCGGAACCGCCGCGCCAATCATCACCACGCCGATGGTCGCGATGGTCTTGACGATCACGTCGTCGAACGTCATGCGTCCCGTCTCTGCGGGACCTGCCGAAGGCTGGTTGTAGAGGTGCTCCAGCTGCTGCTGGTTCATGACCGTTTGGTTGGCCAGAGTAGTTGAACCGTACGCTGCCGGATTGTCGCCGCGGGCAGCGGTACGGAAGTTTTTACCGTTAAAAACCGGGTTACCGCCGAGTGCCATTTGTGTGTAGTCCTCCATTAGGGGGCTGAGATGTTTCAACCCTACCAATATCAACGGTTTTGAGGCCGTTTTGTTCCGGAAGCGGCGCCTGACTGCGACCGGGATCCGCAGGAGTCCAACGGTAGACTGTCGGCGTGTCAAACACCTCAGCCACGAAGCCCTTTTCGTCCGACTCCCTCCCCCTGAAGATGCTTCATGACCGTCTGCTGGTGATCCTGGACAAGGACAGCAGCGAGCGGCGGTCGTCGTCGGGCATTGTCATTCCGGCGACCGCGGTGATGGGCAAGCGGCTGGCATGGGCTGATGTTGCGGCTACAGGGCCCAGTGTCCGCCAGGTGTCCCGCGGTGACCGCGTGCTGTTCGACCCGGAAGACAAGTCGGAGGTCGATGTCGGCGGCACCGACTACATCCTCCTCCGCGAGCGCGACGTCCACGCCGTTGCGCAGCCGGAAACCGACGACGCCGGCACCGGGCTCTACCTCTAATTCACCTGCTGATTCATCTGCACCGACGTCAACCGCGCTGCCCCGGGGTTCCGGGTTACCCGCGAGTAGAACTACCAACACAGTTGTTATCCAATTGCTATCTGGCAGCCCCCATATGGCGAATAGTGGTAACACAGCGCAGGTAACATGATCTCCACACTGCGTGACTTCGATCACAGGCTCTAGAGCCGTCGTACCTCGGCGGACGACAGCCACCATCGTGGAGGTTCATAACTTGATAACCAAGCCGACGCCGGCGTGGCGCAGGAGGCTATTCCTCCTGGTCGCCGGCCTTCTGGCCGCACTGTTCATCAGCGCACCCGCAGCAGGGGCATCCCCCCTTGGTGCGGTAGGCACAGTGAACGGGCAAATCCCCGCCTCCGTCCAGGCAGGGGAATTCCAAAACCGGATCAGCGGCGTCCTTCGGGGTGCCGACGGTCCGCTAGCTGACGTCCGGATCTCGGTCACCGGCGAGGGTTTCGAAGGAGAAACCACGTCCGGCGAAAACGGCTCCTGGAGCATTGACGTTCCCGAACAGGGCACCTATGAGGTGGAGCTCGACGAGTCCACCCTGCCCGAGGGCGTGGAGCTGGCTGAAGGCCAGCAGAATCCGCGTGAAGTCACGTTCGCCGGAACAACAAATATCACCACGCTCTTCCTGTTCGGTGAGGGCATCGTCACGGGAACCAGCAACGTCCTGGACCTCCTCGTCGACCGCTCCGTCGCAGGATTGAGCTTCGGCCTGCTCCTCGCCCTCAGCGCCGTCGGCCTGTCCCTGATCTTCGGCACAACCGGCCTGACCAACTTCGCCCATGGCGAGATGGTCACCGCCGGTGCCGTGCTGGCGTTTGCCTTCGCCGCGCTGGGGCTGCCCGCAATAGTCGCAATCATCCTCGCCGTGATCGGCGGGGCGGCGCTGGGCTATGTCCAGGACGCCGGGCTCTGGAAACCGCTGCGCAAGCGCGGTTCCGGACTGATCCCGATGATGATCGTGAGCATCGGCCTCGCCCTGGCGCTGCGCTACATCATTCAGTTCAACTTCGGCGGGGCGACCCAGCAGCTGCCGGGCGCCCAGGGTCAGATGCTGAACTTCGGGCTCATCTCCATCACCCGGAACAACCTGACCTCCCTGATCATCAGCCTGATCGTCATCCTGCTCATCGCGTTTCTGCTCCTCAGGACCCGTATCGGGAAGGCCACCCGCGCTGTCGCCGACAACCCGGCTTTGGCCGCGGCTTCCGGTATCGACGTGGACCGGGTGATCCGGTTGGTCTGGGTTGTGGGCGGCGCGCTGGCAGCACTTGGCGGCATCCTCTGGGCCTACTACCGCCCGGGCGTCTCCTTCAACATGGGCCAGCAAATTCTGCTGCTGATCTTCGCCGGTGTAGTGCTCGGCGGGCTGGGCACGGTCTTCGGTGCCCTGCTCGGCTCAGTCCTGGTAGGTCTCTTCGTGGAGATCTCCACCATTTGGCTGGAGGCCGACCTCAAGTACGTCGGCGCCCTGCTCATCATGATCATTGTTCTTCTCTTCCGGCCACAGGGCATCCTGGGCCGCCGAGAGCGCGTAGGTTAGGGGCCAACCGACATGGATTTTGGAAACATTCTTTCCCTCGCCTTCGGCGAAATCATCAGCCCGACGACGGCCGCCTACGCACTGGCAGCCCTCGGCCTCGCCGTACACTTCGGCTACAGCGGCCTGCTGAACTTCGGTCAGGCAGGCTTCATGGCGATGGGCGCGTACGGCTACGCCATCTCCACTCTGACCTTCAATGCTCCGGTCCCCGTCGCCATCCTGGTGGCGCTGCTCGGCTCGGTGATCTTCGCCGTCGTGCTCGGTATCCCGACCCTGCGGCTGCGGGCGGACTATCTCGCTATCGTGACCATCGCAGCGGCGGAAATCGTGCGGTACATCGTCACCACCAACGGCCTGACCGAAGTCACTGGTTCGGCCAACGGTCTGGCCCAGGGCTTTGAGTCGGGCTTCTTCGCGCTGAACTTTATCCCGGAGGGCACCTACAACATCGGTCCCGTCAGCATGAACCAGAACGGGCTCTTCATTCGGATCGTGGCCTGGACAGTGGTAGCGCTGGCCTGCCTCGCAGTGTGGCTGCTCATGCGCAGCCCCTGGGGCCGCGTACTCAAGGGTATCCGCGAAGATGAGAACGCGGTTCGTGCCCTTGGCAAAAACGTGTACGCCTACAAGATGCAGGCACTCATCATCGGCGGCCTGATGGGTTCTGCTGCGGGCATGATCTTCACGATCCCCCGCGGCGCGGTCCAGCCGGCCAACTATGCCACCGAGCTCACGTTCTTCCTCTACACGGTCCTGCTGCTCGGCGGCATGGCCACGGTACTGGGCCCGGTCATCGGGGCGATGATCTTCTGGGTTGTCCTCTCGCTGACTCAGAGCCTCCTCTTCGGCGCCATCGAAACCGGCGCCATCACGTTCCTCACCAACGTCCAGGCCGGACAGCTCCGGTACATCCTCGTGGGTGTTGCGCTGATGCTGCTGATGATCTTCAGGCCGCAGGGCGTACTCGGCAACAAAAAGGAGTTGGCGTTCGCATGAGCGACCCTACTGCGGAACCTACGCCGCAATCCCAAGCAAAATCAGGCGGACGGCGAGCAGCACACGCTGTCTCGCATTCGACGGAATCGACCGGAACACCGGCCGACGGCATCGACTACATGACCGACTCGCGGCCCATCACCGAGGACACCCCTGGACCGGGCTGCCGCAAGCGGGATCCGATTGTCACGGTCAAGAAGGTGACCCGAAGCTTCGGCGGCATCAACGCTGTCGACGTGGACTACCTCGAGATCCCACGGAACAAGATCACCGCTCTGATCGGGCCGAACGGTGCGGGTAAGACCACGCTGTTCAACCTGCTCACCGGGTTTGATACGCCGCAGAGCGGCGAGTGGGACTTCGACGGGAAGTCCCTCGCCGGTGTCGCTCCCTACAAGGTGGCACGCCTCGGCATGGTGCGCACCTTCCAGCTGACCAAGGTCATGGGCAAGCTCACCGTCATGGAGAACATGCGTCTGGGAGCGACCGACCAGCCTGGGGAAAGTCTCGCCCGGGCCCTTTTCAAGGGCCTGTGGGGCGGACGGGAAAAGGAAATCACCGGGCAGGCGGAGGTACTTCTCAAGAAGTTCAAGCTGGACGCGAAGAGTGACGACTATGCAGCGTCCCTCTCCGGCGGGCAGCGAAAGCTGCTGGAAATGGCGCGCGCACTCATGGTGAAGCCGCGCCTGGTCATGCTTGACGAGCCAATGGCGGGCGTCAACCCGGCACTCACCCAGTCATTGCTGGACCACATCAAGAACCTCAAGGCCGACGGCATGACCGTCCTGTTCGTGGAACACGACATGCACATGGTCCGCCACGTCGCCGACTGGGTTGTGGTCATGGCAGAGGGGCGCGTAGTGGCGGAGGGAACTCCCGACGTCGTCATGAAGGATCAGGCGGTGATCGATGCGTACCTCGGTGCCCACCACGACGTGGATCTCGGTGATTCCCAGGGCGTCGAGAAGCTCGAGGAGGAACTGGCACACGACGAGGAATCGGTCGTAGGGACAGAAGACGCCGGTCTCCTGAGCCACACCCGGATCACCGAACTTGAAGGCACCGCGTCAGACACAGGTAAAGAGGAGAAGCGGCCATGAGCGAAGCAGCGGGAACCGCAGGACCACACCGGACCACGGGGGCCGAGGCGGCACCCGGAAAATCGGTCGTGAAAGTCACCGATCTCGTGGCGGGCTATCTGCCGGGCGTGAACATTCTGAACGGCTGCTCCATCGAAGCGCGGTCGGGTGAGCTGATCGGCATCATCGGCCCCAACGGTGCCGGCAAGTCGACGCTGCTCAAGGCAATGTTCGGGCTGGTGAAGGTGCACTCGGGCACGGTGATAGTCCGGGATCAGGACATCACGGGGCTGAAGGCAAACAAGCTGGTCAGCAGGGGCGTGGGTTTCGTCCCGCAGAACAACAACGTATTCGCCACCCTGACCATCGAGGAAAACCTCCAGATGGGCATGTACCAGCGCCCCAAGGACTTCAAGGAGCGGTTCGACTTCGTCACCGGGCTTTTCCCCGAACTCGGCAAGCGTCGCGCGCAGCGTGCCGGTTCCCTGTCGGGCGGCGAGCGCCAGATGGTCGCCATGGGCAGGGCCCTGATGATGGAGCCCGCGGTCCTGCTCCTCGATGAGCCCTCCGCCGGTCTCTCCCCTGTCAAGCAGGACGAGACGTTCCTCCGCGTTCACGAGATCAACCGGGCAGGCGTCTCTGTGATCATGGTGGAGCAGAACGCCCGAAGGTGCCTGCAGATCTGCGACCGCGCCTATGTCCTGGACCAGGGTAAGGATGCGTACACGGGTACCGGACGCGAACTGATGAAGGACCCCAAGGTCATCCAGCTGTACCTCGGGACCCTCGCCGATACGGCCTAGGTCTTCAGCCGCCTCTAGAGGCCCTCTCCAGCAGGAGGGGGCCTCTACTGCGTTCGAGGCCAGTGCGGGGATGCGCGCACAATCCTGCTCGTTCTTGAAGGCCCGCGACGGCCCGACCGCGACTTGCGTGGCTTCTCGGATTGCCGGTGTCGTCCAACGACCTCAGAACCTGCAGGGTTGCGCCCACACCAGGCGACGACGCCGTCTTTCCGGTCCCAAACCCGGTTGACGCTAGCCGACACCTGGTGTGGACGCAGAAGAGCCCCTCCCGGGCCGGGAGGGGCTCTTCTGTACTGTGCGAGTGAATCAGGTACTGCTGGTGGGGCTAGAGCTGCCCTGCCTCGGAGCGGTAAGGCTGCGGGGTGTTGTTGTCGTCGAACTCGTAGATGCCGATGAAGGCTTCCGTCGGGTCACCGTTTTCGTCGAAGGTGATCGGTCCGGAGATGCCCTGGTAATCGATATCCTCACCCTCACGCTGGAGAGTGATGCAGCCTGCGTAGTCGAAGCACTCGGTGCCTTCCTTGGAGACTGCCTCAAGCTCGGCTGCGATTGCTGCTCCGTCCGTGCTGCCCGCGGCATCTGCTGCAAGGGCAATAAGGTTCACGGCGTCGTAGCTTTCACCTGCGTAGTTCCACACATTCAGGCTGTCGTCGATCTCAGCGAGGGCTTCCTTGAACTCGTCCCCCGCGAAGGAGCCCGGCTGGGTGCCCTGTGCGCCTGCGAGTGTTCCGGGATCAAGGTCTTCACTGTAGTCAGCGGTGTTGCCGTCCACGAAGAACATGGAACCCGGGTCTACGCCCTGACCGGTCAGCAGCGGAACGATGCTGTTGGCCTGGTCGAAGCTGATGACCACGTAGGCGTCAGGCTCGGCTGCGACAAGCGCATCCACCTGGCTGCTGAACTGCGAGTCGCCCTCGTTGAAGAGTTCCTCTGCAACGATTTGGCCGCCCGCGCTCTCAACGGCTTCCTTGATGCTTGCCTGGAGGCCGGTACCGTACGCGTCGTTGAGTACGATCATGCCCACGGTCTGTGCGCCACAGGCCATGATGTAGTTACCCAGAACGCGTCCCTGCAGGACGTCGGACGGTGCCGTACGCCAGTACAGGCCGTTGTCATCCCAGTCGGTGAAATCGGGCGAGGTGTTCGCCGGCGACATCTGAACTACACCGGCACCGGTGATCTGGTTGATCACGGTCTGCGAAACACCCGAGGATGCTGCGCCGATGATCGCGCTGACGTCCTGGGACAGCAGGTCCGTCACGGATTGTGTTGCGATGTCGGTGGTGGTGTCACCGGAGTCGCGGTGGATGATCTCGACATCCTGGCCAAGCACACCGCCGGCCTCATTGATTTCCTGTACGGCGAGGTTCACGCCGGCAATTTCGGGGGGACCGAGGAAAGCAAGGGCACCTGTGGTGGGCAGAATTGAACCGAGCACCAGGGGAGTTTCGGACGTGGTTTCCGCTTCGGGTACTGCGGCTGGGTCGCCCTTCTCGGGGGCCTCGCCCGCGTCGAGCTGACTCTCGGGACAGGTCAGTCCCGACGCTGCCGGTGCCGAAGACTGGCCGCCTTCTTCTTCGGGGGTGGGATTGCCACCGCAGGCAGATGCGAAGAGTGCGATGCCCAGGCTGAGGGCCGCAATCTTCGCTGCGCGCGGAGCATTCTCCCCGATGCTGAACCGCGCGGAGTTACGTGTTGCTGTCATGAAATTTATCTCCTCGATCGAAAGGCTCGATCAGCCTTTGATGCGATCACCAGGTGTTCCTGGTATGTGAAAAAGCTAGTGCAAAAACGTGTCTAAGATAAGCAAATCTGGTTACATCCTTGTAACGCTCATCACAGGGGTATTGACCGCCGTCGGACGAGGGTCAGTCCCGCAGGTAGGTGTTCACGTATTCTTGATGGGACGCCCTGGCAGCGCGCACGCCGCCTGGGGTTATCACACGGTACGCCCCAGTAGCCCAATGGCAGAGGCAGGAGACTTAAAATCTTCACAGTGTGGGTTCGAGTCCCACCTGGGGCACCGCAGCGTCCAGGCCCTCATCAGTGCCGAAGTACAGGTGCTTGTGCAGGCGGCAGCCCGGATTGAAGGGTGCGCGGCAGGAGGAGCACGCGTCAGCGCCGAGGTAGTCCCGGATCCGCATCGTCTCCTTGCAGACGCCGCACAGGATCGCCTCGGTATCCTGCTCCCCCGCAGGCCAAACGGCTGCTGCGTGGTCAGCTGTTTCTGCGTGGCAGAGGTGGCATGGATAGAACTCGCCGCAGCATTTGAACTTGATGGCGACCACGTCGAGCACCGTCCGGTAGTGAATGCAACGGGTCTGGTCATCAACTGTAGGGCCGAGGACTCTCACAGCGCCTCGAATGGCGCGGCGTAGCGGAACGCGCCGACCGGCACCCTGTTGCCGCCGAGCGCCCGGATCATGAAGTGCTCGCGCCAGGCCTGATCCGGCGGATGGACTCCGCGCTCATCGGCCCTCGCGAAGCCGAAGCGCCCGTAAAACGTGGGGCTTCCCAACAGCACCAGCGAGGTCTCCCCCAGCTTCTCGGCACGGGAAATCGATTCCTCCACGAGCAGGCTGCCGATCCCCCGCCCCTGAAACTCCGGCAGAATCCCGATCGGACCTAGCCCCAGGGACGGGACCGACCCGATCCGCGCCCGGGTGGTGATGACGTAACCGCGGATGGCGCCGTCGTCGTCCTCTGCTACGAGCGATAGGGCGGGAAGATACGCAGGGCTTGCCCACAGTTGCTCAAGCAGTGCGGCTTCGACGGGCCGCCCACCGGTTGCACCGGCGGCGAAGGCGGACTCGATGACGGCGAGGGCTGCGCCGCGGTCCGACGGCGTTTCAGGGCGGACTCTCACGGTCGAGAACTGTAGCCGGTTAAACGACGACGACGGCACCGGGGTAGGTGCCGCCGTCCTCAAAGGAAACTTAGGCCTTGGCCGCGGTCTTCTCGGTGTCCTCCACCCGGCCCTTGTCCAGGGACGGGGCTGCTTCCGGCTTCTTGGGTGCCGGGGTTGCAGCCTCGCGGAACTGGCGGCGCGGGGTCTGCAGGTCCATCAGCTGCGTGGTGTCGCGGCCGAAGACGAAGCCGAGCACCCAGTTACCGACCACGCGGAACTTGCGCTCGAACATGGGCATCGCCATGCCGTGGTAGCCGCGGTGGGCGAGCCATGCGGGAAGTCCGCGCATGCCGAATCCCATGATGTTGGCGACGCCCTTGTACTGACCGAAACCGGCAACCGCACCCAGGTTCTTGTGCTTGTACTCGCGGACGCGGCCAACGCCGTAGCGCTCAGCGTAGATGTTGTCAGCGAGCAGCTTGGCCTGACGGACAGCGTGCTGGGCGTTGGGCACGCAGAAACCGCCGACACCGCCACCGGAGAGGTCCGGCACGGCAGAGACGTCACCGGCTGCCCAGGCACCGTCGAGGGGGCCGTCGTCGCCGCTGATGCGCAGTTCCGCGCTGGCACGGACACGGCCGCGCTCGTCGATCGGGAAGTCCGTGTTGCGGACAACAGGGTTGGCCTGCACACCGGCGGTCCAGACGAGGGTGTCGGTCTCGAACTCATCGGCCGGGGACTTGTCCGGCATGTTGATGAGCTTCAGCTTGCCGTCCTTGGCGCTGGCGAGCGAGGTGTTCAGCATGACCTGCACACCGCGGGCACGCAGGTGCTCCACGACCCACTTGGCCTGCTCTTCGGTGACCTCGGGCATGATGCGGCCCATTGCCTCGACAAGCACAAACCGGATGTCGGAGCGCGTGAGGCGTGAGTTCTTCTTGACGGCGGCACGCGCCAGGTCTTCCATCTCGGCGAGGGCCTCGATGCCGGCAAAGCCGCCACCGACGACGACGAACGTCAGCGCGCGGTCGCGCTCGGCACCCGGCTCCATGAGCGAGGCGGTCTCGATGCGCTCGAGGAGCTGGTTGCGCAGCGCGACGGCTTCCTCGATGGTCTTGAGGCCGATGCCGGCTTCCGCCAGACCCTCGATGGGGAAGGTACGGGTGATGGCGCCGGCCGCGATGACGATGTCTCGGTACGTCAGCTCGAACGGCGCGCTGCCGTCAGCTGGTTCAACGGTCGCCGTACGCGAGGCGTGGTTCACGCCGGTCACCTTGCCCGTGATGAGCTCGGTATCCGCCAGGTGCATGCGGTGCGAGACAACGGCGTGACGCGCCTCGATGTTTCCACCGGCAACCTCAGGGAGGAACGGCTGGTAGGTCATGTAGGGCAAAGGATCAACGAGGGTGACGATGCCACCGTGATCCTTCACCTTCTTCTGCAGCTTGTGGGCTACGTAGAGACCGACGTAGCCGCCGCCGACAACAAGGATCCGGGGACGATCAGAAAACTTGGAGGATTGAGCCATGGGACCAGCGTACCGGACTTTGTGAAAATCTTCACTAGCGGGAGTCCGATGCTGCCGACCGGCCGTCAAGGGCGTCCGTGGACGCAGGATTTCCGCTCGCCCCGCTGTCAATCGGCGGTCCGCTTCGGCTCTCGCCAGCCATGTTGTTTTCCCGGTGTATCCGGACAACCTGGTACGTCCCACCGAGCAGGATGACGAGAATGAGGCCCCCGAATCCGAACACAATGAACGCCGGCAGGGAGCTGGAGGTCGACGCCCTCTCCTGTGCTGCGGGAACCGTCGGCTCCGGGATATCGGGCAGAGGTTCCTCGGACGCGGCGGCTTCCGGCGGCGGAGGCGGAGGTACCTCCCCGCGCCGGTACGTCTCGATGTACTGAGCCATGCTGACCACACCGCCGGCACCTAGCAGCCGTTCCTCGGGGACAGCCAGATCCGCGTTCACCGCGGCCGCAGCGTCCAGGATTCCATGCCCGTAGATGGTGTCCTGGCCGGGGATGCCGGCATCCCGCGCGGTCATGATGATCCTGTTGATCACCTGCGGGGCAGTCAGTTCCGGGTACTTGGCGCGGATGAGCGCTGCCACTCCGGAGACCAGCGGCGCAGCACCCGACGTCCCGGACCACTTGCTTGCGTAGAGGCCGCCGGGCAGGGCGCCGACAAGGTTCTCAGCCGGCGCAGCGATCCCGATGCTGATGCCTTCTGAGGAGGATTCACGGCTGGCTGCCCCCTTGGCATCGAGTCCGCCAACCGCCAGCACGCCAGGCATCGTCGCCGGCGCTCCGACCTGTACGGAACCCCCAGCCCGGTTGCCCGCAGCGGCCACGATGACGACGTCGTTCTGTTCCGCGTAGAGGAAAGCCTCGTCCCAGCTCTCCGGCCAGGTCGGTGAGGTGCTGCCGAGTGACATGTTGATGACGGACGCGCCATTGTCCACGGCCCAGCGCACGGCATTGGGGATCTGGTCATCAATGCTCACGCCGGCCGGGTTGGGTCCGCTGGCTTCGCCGCCGATCCAGAGCGACACTGCGAGCAATTGTGCTTCCGGGGCAACTCCGACGACGCCGTCGGACCCGCGCCCGGCTGCCTGGACCGGAGTCTTCTCCGGTTCCTTTTCCTCCTTGGTGGCTTCAGCGGACTTCGACGGCGCAGCTGACGGCGACCCTGACGCAGACGGCGACGGTGAGGCAGAGGGCGTTTCCTTCGGTTCTTCCGGAACATGTCCCCTGCCCGCGATCAGGCTTGCAACGAGCGTGCCGTGCTCGGGCACCTCCCCGATACCGCGCTGCCCGTCTGGCACACCCGCGCCGGAGACGTCCGTACCGCCGGTTACGCCGCCCTCGAGGTCCGGGTGGCTTCCGTCGACGCCGCTGTCGATGACGGCGACTGTGACGCCCGCGCCCTTGGTGTCCTTCCACGCCTCGGTGATGCCGTAGTCCTCGAGCCAGTACTCGCGCTCCCGGATTTCCCCGCCGTGTGCGCTTGCACTGTCAACCGGCCCGACGACGGAAGTCGCCAGACCCAGTGAGAGCGCAACAACGGCAGCAACGGACCGGGGAAGGAAACTTGACCGGTGCGGCTGGGGAATCTCTGGTGCGGAAGAAACCACGTGCTTACGTCACTTCCGCCGGGCGGCGCTGAGCGCGATGCCATCGAGGATGTCGTGCTCACTCGCGACGGCGCTCCGAACACGGCCTTCTGTGGCTTCGGCCACCCGCCGCACGATCGTGCGCCAGATCAGCGCGCCCGCCCCGATCACGTCCACGCGTCCGGGATGCATATACGGCAGGGCCTTGCGCTCGGCCCGGGAGAGGTGCAGCAGCGAGGTTGCAGCGCCGTCGATCTCGTCCAGCGTGAGCTCCGTACCGTGGATCCGCTCCGACTGGTATTCCGGAAGCTTCAGCGCGTGCGCCGTGACGGTGGTGATGCTGCCCGCGACGCCGATGATGCCCTGCACAGAGGAGAGGTCCACGTCAGCGTCAGCCTCGCCGATCATCCTGTTGATCTCTACCTCGGCGTCGGCGATCTCCTGGTGCGTCGGCGGGTCGGAGAGCAGAAACCGCTCCGTAAAGCGAACACAACCCATGTCCATACTGCGCGCCGCGGTCACCTGGCTGCCGGTGCCGACCACGAACTCGGTGCTTCCACCGCCGAGGTCTACCACGAGCACTGGTGCATCGCTGTCACTGGCCAGCACGCTTGCGGCTCCGGAGAACGAAAGTTCTGCCTCCTCGCTTCCGCTGACCACCTCCGGTTCAATGCCAAGACGGTCCCGGACGCCGGAGACGAAGACCTCCCGATTGCTTGCATCGCGGGTAGCGGAGGTCGCTACGAAGCGGACCTCCTCGGCGTCGTGCTCATGAATCAGGGCAGCGTACTCATCGACAGCTCCAAAGGTCCTGTCCAACGCCGCCTCGGCGAGCCTGCCCGTCGCGTCAACGCCCTCCCCGAGGCGCACCACGCGCATCAGGCGAACCACGTCGGTGAGCCCTGCTCCGCCGTCGACGTCGGCGATCAGCAGGCGGATGGAATTGGTCCCACAATCGATGGCTGCAGTACGCATATCAGGCCTTCCCTTCTCCCGAACGTCGTTCGGCGCGTTTCCTGTCGAGTTCCTCGGGGCTCAGGCCCTGCGTCTTCACGTGCCGGCTCAGGTCGCGGTCGGGAGCGGCACCGCTCACGTCCCAGGCACCCGCGCAGCGGCACTCGTCAACCGTCCACCACTCCGAGATGGCCTCAAGCGCCTCATCTCCCAGCGGGTTCACCCCGGGGCCTGCTGCGAGGGAGTGCCCCACCAGCACGTGCAGGCACTTCACCCGGGTAGGCATACCGCCGGCGGAGACGCCGTCAATTTCTGGTACCGGACCGATTCCGCTGCGCATCCCGATCTCCGAGCGCGCCCGCAGGTAGGCCTCGTGCGCCCGGCGGTACCGGTCAGCGAGACCAGGGTCGCGTTCGAGGCGCTCCGTCATCTCCATCATGGTCCCGCCGGCTTCCAGTCGGGACACCGCGGCAGTGATGACCGGATGCGTCAGGTAATAGGTAGTGGGAAAGGGAATGCCGTTACTGAGCCGCGGCGCCGTGGTGGCCACCAGCGGATTCCCGCAGACGCACCGGGCGCCGATTTCGACGACGTCGCGGACCGGGCGCCCCAACTGCCGGCTGAGCGTCTCCAGATCAGCCGTTGTGGGTGCAAGCGGGTTGCGTTCCGTCACTGCGGTCCTTCCTGTGCCTTCATTCGTTGGGGTATCCCGACGAACCAAGGTTAGTCGGTGGCGGCGCGCTCCACGGATTCCCAGAGTGCGTCCGCCCAGGGCAGGTCCTCCGGCGCCGCGTCTGAGCGCTGTTCCTCGGAAGGTTCGACTGCGGTCCCACCCTTGACGAGGTAGCGGGTCTCCCCCGGCATCACGAGGAAGAGACGGTCGCGGGCCTGCTGTTTGATGTAGGCGGGATCTTCCCAGCGGGCGATCGCCGTTTCGAGGCCGTCCTGCTCCTGCTGCAGTGCGGTGATGCGGTCCTGCAGGGCATCCGTTTCCGCCTGCTGCTGCAGGAATGTGCGGACGGAAGGCGCCAGCAGCACGGTGATGGTGACAAGCACGACGGCGAGGGCCAGCAACCGCCCGGAGAAGGCTTTGGCGGGAATGGGCTCCGCATCTTCCGCAGGGACGATGGCACGTTCCGATGGCCTGCGGAAAGGAGCGCTGGCTGTCCGGATGGCCCCGGCCAACTGGGAACGCTCAGCTGCTCGAGCCTCGGACGGTGATGCCTTCGGTCGCGTGGCAGCGGCAGAGGTGGTCCGGGGCTTCGACGGCGCCGTCGACGAACCCTTGGCGTGCGATGTGTCCTTGGCGTGCGATGTGCCTGGGGCACTGGAAGAGTCCGAGGGGCTGGAACGCACTGAAGCGCCCTGGGGACCAGGGCGCTTCAGAGGCGTAGCCGACTGCCTCTGCCCATCGGTGCGCGCTCGTGCTGTGCGCGGAACACTGGGGCGTCGGGTGGACATCGGACTCCTCGCTCAAGCTATGCCATGCCGCCGGCCGGGGTGGATCCCGGTCTGACGGCTACCTGCTTAACGAGGGTATCGCCCTCAGCCCGGTGATCAGGCAGTGAAACGCGGAAAGGCGGAACGGCCTGCGTAGCGTGCGGCGTCGTCCAGCTCTTCCTCGATGCGCAGGAGCTGGTTGTACTTGGCAACACGCTCTGAACGGGCGGGTGCACCGGTCTTGATCTGACCGGCGTTCGTGGCCACGCAGATGTCCGCGATGGTGGTGTCTTCGGTTTCGCCCGAGCGGTGCGAGGTGATGGTCGTGTAGCCGGAACGCTGGGCCAGCGAGATAGCGTCGAGCGTCTCGGTGAGCGTGCCGATCTGGTTGACCTTCACCAGCAGCGAGTTGGCTGTGTCCGCCTTGATGCCGCGATCCAGGCGGACCGGGTTGGTCACGAAGAGATCGTCGCCAACGAGCTGGACCTTGCTGCCGAGGGTCTCGGTGAGGGCCTTCCAGCCGTCCCAGTCTTCCTCGTCCAGGGGATCCTCGATGGAGACCAGCGGGTAGTCGCGTACCAGCTCTTCGTAGTAGGCGCGCATGGAAGCGGAATCGAGCGTCTTGCCCTCGAAGTGGTAGGCACCGTCCTTGTAGAACTCCGAGGCGGCAACGTCCAGCGCGAAGGCGATGTCGGTGCCCGGAGTGTAGCCGGCACGCTCGATGGCCGTGGTGATGAGGTCGAGCGCGTCGCGGTTGGAAGGCAGGTTCGGAGCGAAGCCGCCCTCGTCGCCCAGGCCGGTGGCCAAGCCCTTCTCGTTCAGCACCTTCTTGAGCTCGTGGTAAACCTCGACGCCCCAGCGCAGGCCCTCCGAGTAGGACTCGGCACCCAGGGGAACAATCATGAATTCCTGGATGTCGACGTCGGAATCGGCATGCGATCCGCCGTTGAGGATGTTCATGAGCGGAACGGGCAGTACGTGCGCGTTGGGGCCGCCCAGGTAGCGGTACAGGGGCAGTGCGGAGGACTCGGCGGCTGCGCGGGCAATCGCCAGGGATACACCGAGCATGGCGTTGGCGCCCAGGTTCGACTTGTTCTCGGTGCCGTCCAGGTCGATCATGGCCTGGTCGATGGCGCGCTGGTCTCCGGCGTCGAAGCCGAGCAGTGCAGGCTGGATCTGCTCGATGACGGCCTCAACAGCCTGGAGGACGCCCTTGCCGAGGTAGCGGTCCTTGTCTCCGTCGCGGCGCTCGTTCGCCTCGAAGGCACCGGTGGACGCACCGGAGGGAACTGCTGCGCGGCCGAAGGTGTCGTCGTCGAGCAGAACCTCAACCTCAACCGTGGGATTGCCGCGGGAGTCAAGGATTTCACGTGCGTGAATGGCATCAATGATTGCCATGGAAATGCTCCTGTTCATCAAGGGATCTATGAATTTTCTTCATATGGACAGCAAAAAACGTGCTCAGCCCTGACGGAGCTGATGCGTCTGCGCGGGGATTCGTACTCAGCCTAATTGAAAGCGGGGATCAATGACCGTCCGTGACGGAGGTCATTTCATTCCGGGACATCCGTGCGCTGAATTCCTCGAGCCACGTGGCGCTCCTGGTACCTGCGCACCGCGAGGCGCAGGGCGCATTCCGGATCCAGTCCGGAGCCGACGGCGCGGCCGACGACGGCGAACAGCACCTCCCCGAGCTCGTCCTCCGACATTGAACTCGCGTCATCGGCTGGTACGGCGCCCTCTGCCGTGTCGAGGGCCCCGTCACGCTGTGCCCGCTTGAGTGTCTTGGCCGCGGAGGCGAGCGCCGGAAGCCCGGGCGGGATGCTGGCGAACGGCGTGGATTCGGCGGGTCGCTCCTGACGCTTGATGCTGTGCCAGGCGGCTTCGATCTCCTCAACCGATGCCGGGAAGGATTCCCTGAGGGCCCCGTCCGGAGTAAAGATATGAGCGTTGCGCCTGATCATCTTCTCCGTGAGACCCTCGATGACCTCAGCCAGGGCAAAGGATCCGCGTTCTTCCTGCAGGCGCGCGTGAAGCACCACCTGCAGGAGGACGTCGCCCAGTTCCGAGCGCAGCTCGTCGGCGTTCCCGGCACCGTCCAGCACGTCGAGGAGTTCGTAGCACTCCTCGACGAGATACTCCGCGAGGGACTCATGCGTCAGCGCGCCCATCCAGGGGCAGTGCTCACGCAGTTGCCCGATCACGCGGAGCAGTCGCTCGAGGGAAGCGCCTGCCTGCCGTGCTCTTTCCGTCATGCTCCGCCGGCGCCGTCGTACCCCTGCGCAATGAGCTCAGCGAGCGCGGTGCGGCTGTCGAGCGGCAGGAAGGAGGCCTCTACTGCGTTGAGCGTGAACTCAAGCAGGTCATCGAGGTCATAGTCGAAGGTCTCCACGAGGAGTTCGAATTCATCAGTGAGGGTCACGCCGCCCATGAGCCGATTGTCCGTGTTGATGGTGACGTTGAATCCGAGCTGGTACAGCAGGTCGATCGGGTGGCTGGCAATGTCCTTGCCGAACGATTCGATGGCTCCTGTCTGCAGGTTCGACGACGGGCAGATTTCCAGGGCGATGCCCCTGTCGCGTACCCAGGCGGCGACCTGACCGAGTGTGGCCATTCCGACCGGAGAATCCGTGCCGTTGTCGTCGAAATCGACGGTGATGTCCTCAGCAATGCGTACGCCGTGGCCCAACCGCTGGGCGCGGCCGTTCACGAGTGCATCGACAATACTGTCGACGCCGGCTGCCTCGCCCGCGTGCACCGTTGCGGGGAACTGGTGCTGGGCCAGGTAGGTGAAGGCATCAGCGAACCGTGCGGGCGGGAAGCCGTCTTCGGCGCCGGCGATGTCGAAGCCCACGGCACCGCGGTCGCGGTGACGGACGGCCAGCTCGGCGATCTCCTGGCCGCGGTCAGCGTGCCTCATGGCGGTGATGAGCTGACCTACCTGAATGGTGCGGCCGCCTGCGGCGACGGCTTCGACCCCGGCGTCGAGACCTTCCTGGACTGCCTCGACGGCCTCATCCAGCGACAGGCCCTTGGCCAGGTGCTGCTCGGGTGCCCAACGCACCTCGCCGTAGACCACGCCGTCGTCGGCAAGATCCTCAACGAACTCCTTCGCTACCCGCACCAGGGCTTCGTGGGTCTGCATGACCGCTATGGTGTGGTCGAAAGTTTCCAGGTAGCGCACCAGCGAACCGGAATCGGCAGAATCGCGGAACCACTGGCCGAGCGCAACCGGATCGGTCGACGGCAGCTCATGGCCTACTGCTTGCGCCAGTTCGATGATCGTTGCCGGGCGCAGGCCGCCGTCGAGGTGATCGTGCAGCGAGACTTTCGGCAGCTCGCGGATGTCGAAGGTGATGTCGGTAGCAAGGGAAGTCATAGGTTCAGTCACAGGCCAAGACTACGCGAGGCCAAAGGCGCTTCCGCAGGCGCGGCAACGCTCTCCAGAGCCGATGCTTCACACTGCGGGGGCGCCGGGCGCGGCCGGGTGGGCGCCGATCCCCGGACTGCGCTGATGACACGGTCCACGATGAACCCCAGGACCACCGCGACGGCGATGGCGACGGTGACACCCAGCAGATGGTTGTCCTCGAACCAGGCTCCGGCGAGCGCGCCGATCCCGACCGAATAGGTGCCCCACGCGATAGCCGAGATAGCAGTCAGTGCAACGAACCGCCGTCGCGAGTAGCCGGTTGCACCGGCGGTGAGGTTGACCGCCACCCGTCCGAAGGGAACGAATCGCGCCACAAGGATGAGTGACGCCGCGCGCTTCTCGAGCTCGTAACCGGCCCATTCAAACGCCTTCTGCGAGCGCGGGCGGCGCATCCAGCGGAATCGGCGCGTCCCGACTCCCCGTCCCATGAGGTAGGCCACGTTGTCGCCGACAAAAGCACCGAGCGAAGAAACCAGGATCAGAAGCCAGGCGTTGGGCACACCCTCGGTAATCACGAGCGAGGCCAGCCCCACCACCACTGACTCACTCGGGAAGGGCGGGAAGAACCCGTCAACCGTGCAGCAGACGAAGACCAGCAGGTAGACCCACGGCTGCTCTGCGGTGCTGAGGATGAAATCGCTCAGCCCATTCGTGACAGCACTTATGGCGTCCACTACCTGCGCTCCTTGGATTGTACGGATGGCTCCGGAGGCCGCCGCCTGACGTGGTCTGGAACTCCTTAAACCATGCCAGCAGCGGATGAAAGGGGTCCATGGGTTATGACCCCGGCGCACCCCTGATTCAACCTTTTTCCAAGGTTATGGTTTGGACCGCTCCCATCGCGTCGACCGAAGGGGTGATCTTCCCTGCCGCCGCCTCCGCCCCCGGGACTAGGGGCGATCCCTGACAGGGTCAGGCGATGCGGTCGATGATGAGCTCCTGCGCCGGACGTGAACCCTCCGGAGCAATGACGACGGCGGTTTCCAATGCTTCACGCGCGCGGTCGAACTTCTCGGGGGTATCAGTCAGCAGTGTCATCAGCGGCTCGCCAGCACGAACCGAGGCTCCCGGCTTCGCATGAAGGCGGACACCGGCCCCGGCCTGCACCGCGTCCTCCTTGCGTGCACGTCCGGCACCCAGGCGCCAGGCGGCTACACCGACGGCCAGTGCGTCGAGCTCTACGAGTACGCCGTCGGCCGGCGCATAGACCGTCTCGGATTCCTTCGCTACCGGAAGAGCCGCGCGGGGGTCTCCACCCTGGGCCTCGATCATGCGGTTCCAGACGTCCATGGCGCGCCCGTCCCTGAGAGCCCGGGCCGGGTCAGCATCGTTTACACCTGCCGCAGCAAGCATCTCCTCGGCGAGGCGCACGGTCAGCTCGACGACGTCCTGGGGTCCCCCGCCGGCCAGCACCTCGACGGATTCCTCGACCTCGATGGCGTTACCCGCCGTCAAGCCGAGCGGAGTCGACATGTTGGTCAACAGGGCGACGGTCTTGACTCCAGCGTCCGTGCCGAGCGCCACCATGGTCTCGGCCAGTTCCCGCGCCTGCGTCTGGTCCTTCATGAACGCTCCGCTGCCGACCTTTACATCGAGGACGAGGGAGCCGGTTCCCTCGGCGATCTTCTTGCTCATGATCGAGGAGGCGATCAGCGGAATGGCTTCAACGGTTCCCGTCACGTCCCGGAGCGCGTAGAGCTTCTTGTCCGCCGGGGCCAGTCCGGCGCCTGCCGCGCAGATGACGGCACCGACGTCGGCCAGCTGGGCCATCATCTCGTCGTTCGAGAGCTGGGCCCGCCAGCCGGGAATGGATTCGAGCTTATCCAGGGTGCCACCGGTGTGGCCAAGGCCGCGACCGGAGAGTTGCGGCACGGCAACACCGAAGACCGCAACGAGCGGCGCCAGCGGGAGCGTGATCTTGTCACCCACTCCCCCGGTCGAGTGCTTGTCGCTGGTCGGTTTTCCGAGCGAAGAGAAATTCATCCGCTCGCCGCTGGCAATCATGGCTGCCGTCCACCGGGAAATCTCCGTACGGTCCATCCCGTTCAGCAGGATTGCCATGTTGAGGGCCGCCATCTGCTCATCCGCGATTGCGCCGCGGGTGTACGCGTCGATGGTCCAGTCGATCTGCGCCGGGCTCAGCGTGCCCCGGTCGCGCTTGATGCGGATGATGTCAACGGCATCGAACTGCTCGCTCATGTGGTGTTTCCTGACTCTGTGTTGCCGGCGCTTGAGGTGCCCGTGTCTGCGAGGTGCTGGGGGCCGAACGCGTCCGGCAGCACCTCGTCCATGGTCTTGATACCGCTTACTGTCATCAGCAGCATTCCCGGTGCACGAAATTCGTACAGCAGCTGCCTGCAGCGCCCGCACGGCATCAAGGCATTGCCGTTACCGTCCACGCAGCTGAAAGCAACCAGCCTGCCGCCGCCGGTCATCTGGAGTTGGCTCACCAGGGAGCACTCGGCGCACAGGGTGAGTCCGTAGGATGCGTTCTCAACATTGCAGCCCGAGACGATCCGCCCATCGTCGGTCAGGGCAGCGGCTCCCACCGGGAAGGAGGAGTAGGGGACGTACGCGTTGCGCATGGCCGCCGTTGCCGCCTCTGCCAACTCCTCCCAGGGGAGGTCCGCTTCCGGTGGCGTCATCGGGGCGGTAGCGTCCGTCGTCGTCGGGCTTTCATCACGTGCACTCACGGGCTACTCCTTGACGTAAGGGATGCCGCCGGCTGCGGGCGGTCGGGATCGTCCCACGAGGCCAGCGACGGCCAGGATCGTCACGATGTACGGCAGCATGGCGAGGAATTGGCTCGGAACGTCCGTGCCGATGATCGACAGGACAAAGCGCAGGTTGGTCGCGAAGCCGAAGAGCAGTGCCGCAAAGAACGCGCCGATCGGATTCCAGCGTCCGAAGATGAGAGCGGCAAGTGCGATGTAGCCCTGCCCTGCAGTCATGTCCCGGGTGAAGGAGCTGACAGACACGAGCGTGAAGAACGCGCCGCCGAAACCGGCGACCGCGCCGCCCAGGAGCACGTTCCAGAACCGTGTTGCGTTCACCTTGATGCCCATGGTGTCCGCGGCCTGCGGATGCTCACCGACCGCTCGCACGCGCAGACCCCACTTGGTCCGGTAGAGCCCTATCCAGATGACGATCACCGCTGCGTACATGAAGTAGCCGACGATGCTCTGCTGAAAAAGGATGGGGCCGATGATCGGGATGTCCGCAAGGAGAGGAATGCGGACCTCCGGAAGACCCGGCGGCGAGTTGAACGTAGCGGAGTCGCGGCTGAGCAGCGTGGACGCCAGGAACCCGGTCAGTCCGGATACCAGCACGTTGAGCACAACACCGACGATGATCTGGTTGACCAGATACTTGATGCTGAAGATCGCCAGAACGAGCGATACCAGCACGCCGGCGAACGCCGCCGCGATCAGGCCGACGTAGGCGTTACCCGACACGGAGGCAGCGACGGCGGCGGCGAAGGCTCCGGAGAGAAGCTGTCCCTCGATCGCGATGTTCACGACGCCGACACGCTCGCACAATACGCCCGAGAGCGACCCGAAAATCAGCGGAATCGCGAGGGTCACTGAGCCTGCGACGAGGCCGGCCAGCGAGATGGAGGGCCGGTCGGCAATGCCAACCACCCAGGTGAGGAAGCCGACCACGAAGAGGACCGCGTACGCGATGCCCGCCCAGCGGTTGATCCTCCGGCCGCCGCGCACCTGCAGAAAGGCATAGACCGCAATCGCGATGAGCGCGACTGCCACAACCCAGCCGACGACGTTGGCGGGCAGCGCGATATCCGCGAGGCGGAAGCGGTCCGAGTCATCCGACACCCGGAAGACCGCGGTGGCCGCCGGACCGCCGATCGCGAAGACGAACAGGGCGATCAGCGCCCCGACACCGAATCCAATCGGTGCCTTCCAGTTCCGGGTAGAGGGTCCGGCTACACCCGGATCAGTAACGGTTGCTGCGATGCTCATGCTGCACCTCCGGATACCAGCTGATTCTTGCTGCCCTTGCGCGTCTTGGCCGTCTTCTTCTGATCGATCCGGAAGATCGCCTTGACCAGCGGCGGAGCGGCGATGAAGAGAACAATCAGTGACTGGACTACCAGCACGATGTCGATGGGCGTGCCCGTCAGGGTCTGCATCTGGACGCCGCCGGCACGGAATGCCCCGAACAGGACTCCGGCGAAGAAGACGCCCCACGGGTGGGACCGGCCCAGCAGCGCGACAGTGATGGCGTCGAACCCGAAGCTGGCGGCGATGCCGCTGGTCAGCACCCGTTCGGTACCCGCCACCTGCGCCACGCCGGCGAGACCGGCGAGGCCGCCCGCCAGCATCATGACGACGACGTATCCCTTGGTCACGCTGATTCCCGCGGTGCGTGCCGCGAACGGGCTGGCGCCGACAGCGCGAAGTTCGAAGCCGACCGTCGACCGGTTGAGCAGCCACCAGACGCCGTACGTTGCCGCAATCGCCACGAGGAAGCCTAGGTGCAGGCGGAACTGGGGGCCGAGGATCTGGGGGAACACAGCGGTGTCGTCCAGGCGGGGGCTGATCGGGTTCGACGATCCCGGGTTCTGGAACGACGGCGTGGTGAGGAGGAACCCGACCAGGTAGATCGCGATGTAATTCAGCATGATGGTCACGATGACCTCGTGGGCACCGGTACGTGCCTTGAGAAGACCGGGAATGACACCCCACAGCGCACCGCCCACAAACCCGGCGAGTACCACGAACAGAAGGTGAAGGCCGAACGGCAGGTGCCAGGAGAAGCCGATCCATCCTGCAAACATGGCTCCGAGGATGATCTGGCCCTGCGCGCCGATGTTGAACAGCCCGGCGCGGAACGCCACCGCCACGCCGAGGCCCGCAAGGATCAGGGGTGTGGCGACTGTCAACGTTTCGGTCAGCGGGCGGAACATGAGCCCGAGGGAGTCAGCGCCCGGATTGAACACAGCACCCTGGAAGAGAGCGGCGTACGCTCCGCTGGCTGCTTCCCAGGCGGCCAAGAGCGTGTCACCCGGCCGGCTGAAGAAATAGGTCGATGCAGCCGCGACGTCCTCGTCAGTGAGTGCGATCAGGAGGCCGCCAAGAATAATCGACAGGACGACGGCGAGAATTGCCACCAGCGAGGAACCCGTGGCGATGCTCTTGAGGATGCCCCTGCCGCGGTCCTCCTGATCCGGTGCCGGCGTCGTAACGCCTGTTCCGGGAATGGGCAGCGGCGCGGCGGTCTCTTCCGACGCGGAGCCGGCGTTGGGTCTATTGACGCTCATCGGTCTTCCTCTCCGGTAACCCGGTGCGCTCCTGCAGCCCGGTGCCCGCCGGCTGCCCGGTTTCGCTCTTCCACCGCGGAGGCGTCCTGCCGCAGTGCTTCCTCTGCCGTCATACCGGCCATCATGAGACCGAGCACGTCGCGCGACGTATCGCCTGGCACCACGCCCATGAGTTCTCCTCCATGCAGCACCGCAATGCGATCCGCAAGTTCACTGATTTCATCGAGTTCGGTGGACACGATCATGACGGGCGTCCCGGCATCGCGCTCTGCAACGATCCGCTTGTGGAGGAACTCGATTGACCCGACGTCCACGCCGCGTGTGGGCTGGGATGCAATGAAGAGGTTCAGTGGCCGCGAGAGTTCCCGGGCCAGGACCACCTTCTGCTGGTTACCGCCGGACAGCGTGCTGACCGGTGCCTCGGCACTCTGCGTCCGCACATCGAACTCGGTGACTTTTTCCTGCGCGTTCTTGAGAACCACGGACGGCTTCATGGCGAACCCCTTCGCGAAGGGGGGCTCGTTGTACCAGTTGAGGATCATGTTCTCCGCAATGGAGAAGCTCCCCACGAGGCCGTCGATCTTGCGGTCTTCCGGGACGAATCCAACGCCTTCGCGGATGATGTCCTTGACCTTCATTCCCAGCAGTTCCTTGCCCTTCAATTGCACGGACCCGGATGCGTGCGGGTGCAGCCCAAGGATCGCCTCGGTGAGTTCGGTCTGCCCGTTGCCCTGCACGCCGGCGACTGCGAGGATCTCGCCTTTCGAGATCTCGAAGCTGACGTTGTCCAGCAGGTTCTGCCCGCCCGATCCCGGGACGGTGAGGTTCCGGACGACGAAAGTGGTGTCGCCCGGGGTTGCCGGCGCCTTGTTGAGGCTAAGGCTCACCTGACGCCCGACCATCATGGAAGCGAGGTCACTGGTGCTGGCACTGGGCTCAACAGTTCCGACGACGGCGCCCCGCCGAATCACGGTAATCACGTCGGACACTGCCTTCACTTCCCGCAGTTTGTGCGAGATGAAGACGATCGCTGTACCGCCGGCTTTGAGCTCCTCGATGATCTGGATGAGTTCATCGGTTTCCTGGGGCGTGAGCACCGCGGTCGGCTCGTCCAGGATCAGCACTTCCGCCTTGCGGACCAGTGCCTTGATAATTTCCACGCGCTGCTGCACGCCGACGGGGAGGTCTTCAACGAGGGCGTCGGGGTCGACGTCGAATCCGTAGCGGTCGGAAATCTCGCGGATACGCGCGCGGGTCTTATCGAGGTCGAGGATGCCGCCCGCCTTGGTGTGCTCGTCGCCGAGTGCGACGTTCTCGGCAACCGTAAAGACCGGGATGAGCATGAAGTGCTGGTGCACCATGCCGATTCCCACGGCCATCGCGTCGCCGGGTCCGCGGAAGGTGACGGGCTTTCCGTCGACGAGGATTTGTCCGTCCGTGGGCTCATACAGTCCGTAGAGGACGTTCATGAGCGTCGACTTGCCTGCGCCGTTTTCGCCGAGGAGGCAATGCACCTCCCCGGGGTTCACCACCAGATCAATATTGTCATTGGCAACCAGCGAGCCAAAGCGCTTGGTGATTCCCTGCAGTTCGAGCTTCACAACCCCAACCAACCTGTCCTTGATGGGAGCTGGTGCGGGAACGGGCAATCTTCAACTGCCCGTTCCCACCGCCAGCTAATACAGAGTCAATTCAAACCGTAACGCGAACACGCCGCCCGTTCCTGCAGGACCGTGGAACCATCCTGGGAAGCGGGCGGCGTGTTCACTCTGGTGTTACTTGGGGCTTGCCTCAGATTCGACGGTGATCTCGCCGGAGATGATGCCTGCCTTGATCTCTTCCAGTTCGGCAGTCATCTCGTCCGAGACTGCCTCTTCCTGGTCGTGGAACGGAGCAAGTGCGACACCGCCGTTTTCCAGCGTGCCGACGTACGGCTCGTTGCTGAAGTTGCCTTCGACGTCCTCAGAGATGACCTGCTCAACGGCATCGCCCATGAGCTTCATGACCGAGGTCAGGATGAACTCGGTTCCGGTCTCGACGGTCTCGAAGCCGTCCGAGTCAACCCAGATCACTTTGTTGCTGCCGCCGTCTGCGTTGGCTTCCCCAACGGCCTCGATGGTGCCGAGGCCCACGGGACCGGCCACGGGCATGATGATGTCCGCGCCCTCGTTGATGAAGTTCTGCGTGTTGGTCTTGCCTGCAGCCTGGTTCGTGAAGTCGCCGACGAAGGTGCCGGTCTGTGCTTCCTTGTCCCAGCCGAGGAGTTGGACGTCGGCGTCCTTCTGCTCGTTGTAGTAGGCGACACCGTCTGCGAAGCCGTCCATGAAGATGGTCACGGTGGGGATCTGGATGCCGCCGTAGGTCGCGACCTTTCCTGTCTCCGAAGTGCCCGCGGCCAGGTACCCGGCCATGAAGGCTGCCTGCGCCGTGTCGTAGATGATCGGCTTGACGTTGGGAAGGTCGATCTGGTTGTCGTCCACGATCGCGAAGTTGGTCTCCGGGTTGGCCTCCGCGGCTTCTGCCGTGGTGGCGGAGAGCAGGAACCCGACGGTAACGATCATGTCGCAGCCGGCGCTGACCATGGAGTTCACGTTCGGCGTGAAGTCGGTCTCGGCCTGAGACTCGGCCTGGCGGACCTCGATGCCGAGGGACTCTTCAGCGGCCTTGATGCCCTCGTAGCTGGACTGGTTGAACGACTGGTCGTCGAAGCCGCCCGAGTCGGAAACGATGCAGCCGGCGTAGTCGGTAGCCTCGGCAGCGGGATCGGATCCGCCGCCTTCCGTCTCTGCCGGCGGCGCACCGCAACCGGCGAGGAGAAGGGCTGCTGCTCCCAGTGCTGCAACGGACATGCCGGTCCGGCGCCCTGTCAAGCTCCGTGAATTCTTCAATGTTCCTCCGATAAGAAGTAAGCCCACGATCAAGAAGTCAATGAGTGTCCAATTGCGGCTCCCTGATAGGGGTTGCAAGCTCTGTTTTCATTGATGTTCGTGGCGCCGGTCCCGCCTCAGTTTCGGGACTCGATGATGAAGCTTACTCTAGCGCCGGAGTGACCGGGCACACTACCAAATCACCCGCCCGTTCCCACATTGTTCAAGTTTTGTTACCAACGGGTAGGTTGACTTACCGGCCGGCCGGTGCGCCCGTCTGCGCCTCCGCCTGAGACCGTCCCCAGGCGCCGGCGAGGTGGGCCAGGGAATCAATGCGGGAGCCGACGTCGTACGTTGTGCCGGTGATCATGAGCTCCTGCGCTCCGGTGAGCTCCACGAGTTCTTCGAGGCGCGCGGTGACCTGATCGGGCGTGCCGACGGCCTTGATTGCGGGCAGATGCTCAAGCATCAGCTGCTCCTGGTCGCTGAACATACGCTTAGCCGCTTCCTCGGGCGAGACGATCGGCGCGGGACGGCCGGACCGCAAGGACAGTGCCATCACCTTCGCCGGTCCCGCCAGGTATTCAGCCTCCTCCACCGTGTCCGCGGTCAGGGCCGAGGTGGCCAGCATGGCGTAGGGTTCCTCGAGCGCCGGTGAGGGCTGGAAGTTGGCACGGTAAAGGCGCATGACCGCGGCCGGATCCTCGTTACCGAAATGGTGGGCGTAGCTGTACCGAAGGCCGAGCATCCCGGCCAGCTGCGCTGAGTAGCCGCTTGATCCGAGCAGCCAGACGTCAGGGAAGGACGACGGCGCCGGCGTAGCGACGAGCCGCATGGCCCGGTCCGGCGTCCGGTTATCTCCGAGAAGGGCGAGCAACTCGAGAACGTGCTGCGGGAACTCTTCGACGCCCAGACCGTCGGCCTGCCGGCGCAGCGCCATGGCGGTCATCTGGTCGGTGCCCGGCGCACGTCCGATTCCAAGATCTATGCGGCCCGGATGCAGCGCTTCGAGCAGTGCGAACTGCTCAGCAACCACGAAAGGTGCGTGGTTCGGAAGCATCACGCCGCCGGATCCCAGACGGATCTGAGAGGTCTTCGCTGCGAGGTGCGCGATCAGTACGGCGGGGCTTGTCGATGCAACCGAAGGCATGTTGTGGTGCTCCGCCACCCAGAAGCGGGTGAAACCCAGGGCATCCGCAGCCTCCACCAGCCTCGCGCTGTCAGCGAGCGCATCGGCGCTGGTCCGGCCGGAGCCGACCGTGGCGAGATCGAGAACGGACAGGGGCACGCGGAAATTGTTGGAGCTACTCACGCAGGTTGCCAACCACCGCATCCGGCGATGCATTCCCCGAAGGCGCCGAGGCGTGCGACACTTCCCGGGCGCCGGGGGCTTAGTGCCGGAGGCCCAGTACTGCGCGCATTGCTGCGGCGGCCATGACCCGGATGCCGCACCCGATGGCCTGCTCATCCGGCCGGTAGTCTCCGCGATGCAGATCGTAGGTTTCGCCGCCGGGGGTGCGGGTGCCAAGCCGCATCATGGCGCCGGGGACTTTCTGGGTCATCCACGCAAAGTCCTCGCCCCCCATGGACTGAGGAGTCAGGACCACGGCGTCCGGCCCCAGCTCGGCGCGGGCTGCAGCTTCGATCAGTCCTGTCTCCGCCTCGGTGTTGACCACGGGAGGCACTCCCCTGGTGTGTTCGATCCGAACGTCCACGCCGAAGGGGGCGGCGAGCTGGCGCACCGTCTCATCCATGAGGTCGCCGGCTGCTTCCCAGGCCTCCCCATCGAGGCATCGCATGGTCCCGGACATGAAACCGTGCGCGGGAATCGCGTTGGGCGCTGACCCTGCGTGCATCTGGCCCCACACCACGGACACGGCGCTTCGCACGTCGATGCGGCGGGACAGGACTGCCGGAACGTTGGCCGCGATGTGTGCCAACGCGAAGACCAGGTCCTCGGTGACGTGCGGACGGGAGGTGTGGCCCCCACGGCCGTTAAGCTCGACCCGGACGGTGTCCGAGGCGGACGTGATGGCGCCGATCCGCGTCCCCACCAGGCCGACGTCAATGCGAGGGTCACAGTGCAAGGCCAGAATGCGCGGAACATCGGAAAGCACGCCCTGGGCAATGACGTCCAGGGCTCCGCCGGGCATGGTCTCCTCGGCAGGCTGGAAGATCACGCGCACCCGGCCGTCGAGCGGAGACTCGGTGTCGATCTTGGCCAGTACCAGCGCAACACCGAGCATCACCGTGGTGTGGATGTCATGGCCGCACGCGTGCGCAATGCCCGTGGCAGTTGAAGCGTAGGGCAGGTCCGTCTCTTCGAGGATCGGGAGGGCATCGATGTCCGCCCTCAGGCCGATCCTGATGTCACCGTCGCCGATATCCACGTACAGGCCCGTATCCTCGAGCCGTTTGGGCTTCAGTCCGGCTGATTCCAGCCGCTCAACCAACCGGTCGGTGGTGCGGTACTCCTTGTGGGAAAGTTCGGGGTGCGCGTGGATGTCGCGCCGAAACTTCGTCAGCTCGTCCAGCATCGGAGCCACCCACACGCCAATATGCGGGACGACGGGAGCTTCGGTGGGAGTTTTCTGCACCACACAAGCCTAACCAACCTGCAGGTGAGCGCTCGAACCGTACGTCATTGAGTGACTCGCAGGACCTCCCCGAGCCCTAGAGGACGTCCACATCGCCGCTGGCCCGCAGCGATTCCACCGCCTTCTTCACTTCCTGTGCGTGCTCCTTCGTGGTCACCAAGAGTGCGTCCGGAGTGTCCACAATGACGACGTCGTCAATTCCGATCAGCGCGATGACCCGCTTGGTATCGGAGACCACGATGCCGGAGGCGTTCTCGGAGAACACCCGGGCTCCCTCGCCCATCACCTTGAGATTGCTGTTCTCCATCGCCGGGTTCAGCCGGCCGATTGCGGCGAAGTCACCGACGTCGTCCCAGCTGAAGTTGCCGGGGATCATGGCGACATCACCGGCGGCTGCTGCCGGCTCGGCGACTGCGTAGTCGATCGCGATCTTGGGCAGGGTGGGCCAGACCCTGCGGGCAACCTCGTTGCGTGAGCGGGTATCCCACGCAGCAGCGATCTCCATCAGGCCCGCATACAGGACCGGTTCGTTGGCTTCGAGGTGCTTGAGCATGAGCGCTACCGGCGCGACGAACATGCCCGCGTTCCAGCTGTACTTCCCGCTGTCGATGTATTCGCGGGCAACGGCGACCGACGGCTTTTCGACGAATTCGATGACGGAATGCGCGCTGGGAGCGGAGGCGATGTCCAGCGCGTCCCCTGCGCGGATATAACCGAAACCGGTGGACGGGTGCGTGGGCAGGATGCCGATCGTCACGATGTACCCCTGGGCGGCCGTATGAACGGCCTCACGGACCGCCGCTTGAAAGTCTTCGACGGGCGCGATCACCTGGTCCGCGGCGAACGATCCCATGATGATGTCCGGGTCCCGGTGGTAGAGGATAGCGGCGGCCAGGCCGATTGCCGCCCCCGAATCCTTCGGCTCGCTCTCCAGAACGAGGTCCGAGTCCTTGAGCTCGGGCAACTGCGCACGTACGGCCCGGCGGTGAGCCTTACCGGTGACCACCATGACGCGGTTGTCGCTCAGCGGATGCAGCCGCTCATAGGTGGCGCGGATAAGAGTGCTGCCCGATCCGGTGAGGTCATGCAGGAACTTCGGTGCTGCCGCGCGGGACAGCGGCCACAGTCGTGTGCCGGTTCCGCCGGCCGGGATGACGCCGTGAAACCGATCCAGGGGGCTACGCTCTTGAGTACTCATCGCTCCCACATTAACAGGAGCCGTAAAAAGACCGGTGAAACCTGGCTTTTACACCTCTCACAGGCACCGGTGTTAACAAGGTCACAACGTAGGGCGCCCTAAATTGAACACCCTACGAACGGAGCCTAGATTAGGCTTGTGGAAAGAGTGCTCTCGCGGGGCGAATTTCCAGCGTGGAAGACGCGCTAACGCCTCTGCGACACAGGGAGGTTTTTCAGTGTCGAAGACACCAGCAGGCACCCTCTACCGCGGCCGCGAAGGCCAGTGGTCCTGGGTTGCGCATCGTATTACCGGCGTCGTGATCTTCTTTTTCCTACTGGTGCATGTACTCGACACCTCGCTGGTACGGGTATCCCCAGAGGCATATGACGTCGTCATCGAGTCGTACAAGAACCCCCTCATGGGCCTCGGAGAGCTGGGGCTGGTTGGCGCAATCGTCTTCCACGCCTTCAACGGCCTCCGCGTCGTTCTCGTGGATTTCTGGAAGAAGGGCCCCAAGTACCAGCGGCAGATGCTGTGGGCCGTCATCGGACTCTGGGCAGTCACCATGATCGCCTTCTCCATCCGCCATCTTTCAGTTGTTTTCGGAGGTCACTAAGCCATGGCTGCTCCCATCGTTGAATCTCCCCGCTCGGGACGCATCTCACCGCAGTACCGGCGCACCGGCGGCTCCAAGGGCAACTTCGAAATGTTCGCATGGCTGTTCATGCGCCTGTCCGGCATCGTCCTGGTTGTACTGATCTTCGTGCACCTCTGGACCAGCATGATCGCCGGAGACGGCATCGAAGGTGTCGATTTCGGCTTCGTGGCAGGCAAATGGGCGGACCCGCTGTGGCAGGTCTGGGACCTCGTCATGCTCTGGCTTGCCATGCTTCACGGCACCAACGGCGTTCGCGTCATCATCAATGACTACGCCGAAAAGGACTCCACCCGGTTCTGGCTCAAGAACATCCTCTACGTGGCGACCGTTGTCATCGTCGTACTCGGCACCCTCGTGATCTTCACGTTTGATCCCTGCCCGGTAGTCAACGGAGTACCGCACGTCGCCGATTACTGCCCGGCGCCCTAACACTCCAGGCGGCTACGCCCGCAGCCAACAGATTCGGCTAGCTACATCGCTAGATTCAACAGAAAGAGCACAGTATGCAGGTCCATAAGTACGACGTCGTTATTGTGGGCGCCGGTGGCGCCGGCATGCGCGCCGCGATTGAATCCGGCCAGCGCGCAAGGACGGCTGTACTGACCAAGCTCTACCCCACCCGTTCCCACACGGGTGCGGCGCAGGGCGGCATGTGCGCCGCCCTGGCCAATGTCGAGGAAGACAATTGGGAATGGCACACCTTCGACACCGTCAAGGGCGGCGACTACCTCGTTGACCAGGACGCCGCCGAGGTCATGGCAAAGGAAGCCATCGACGCCGTGCTGGACCTCGAGAAGATGGGTCTGCCGTTCAACCGCACGCCCGAGGGCCGCATCGACCAGCGCCGCTTCGGAGGTCACACCCGCGATCACGGCAAAGCGCCGGTACGCCGCGCCTGCTACGCCGCCGACCGCACGGGTCACATGATCCTCCAGACGCTGTACCAAAACTGCGTCAAGCACAACGTCGAGTTCTTCAACGAGTACTACGTTCTGGACATGCTGACGGTTGACCAGGAAGTCACCGTCGACGGCGTGACCCGGATCCAGAAGCGTGTCGCCGGCGTCGTCGCCTATGACCTCGCCACCGGCGAACTGCATGTCTTCCAGGCAAAGTCCGTTGTCTTCGCGTCCGGCGGCGTCGGCAAGGTTTTCAAAACCACGTCGAACGCCCACACCCTGACCGGCGACGGCATGGGCATCGCGTTCCGTCGGGGCATCCCCCTGGAGGACATGGAATTCTTCCAGTTCCACCCGACCGGCCTCGCGGGCCTCGGAATCCTCCTCTCGGAGGCTGCCCGCGGCGAAGGCGCGATCCTCCGCAACTCGGAGGGCGAGCGTTTCATGGAGCGCTACGCGCCAACCATCAAGGATCTCGCTCCCCGCGACATCGTTGCGCGCTCAATGGCGAACGAGGTACGCGAGGGCCGTGGAGCCGGGCCGAACAAGGACTACGTCCTCCTCGACCTGACCCACCTGGAGCCGGCTCACATCGATGCCAAACTCCCGGACATCACGGAGTTCGCGCGCACCTACCTTGGTGTGGAGCCCTACACCGAGCCGGTCCCTGTTTTCCCGACGGCGCACTATGCCATGGGCGGCATCCCCACCAACATCAAGGCTGAGGTGCTGCAGGACAACGACACCGTCGTCCCAGGTCTTTACGCTGCCGGCGAGGTTGCCTGCGTTTCCGTTCACGGCTCCAACCGTCTCGGCACCAACTCGCTGCTGGACATCAATGTGTTCGGTAAGCGCGCGGGTATCGCTGCGGCCGAGTACGCCGCCACCGCCGAATTCGTGGAAATCCCTGATAATCCGTTGGTCGAGACTGAGCGCCTGCTGGACACCATGCGCAGCTCTGAAGGCGGCGAGCGGGTTTCGCAGATCCGTCAGGAACTCCAGGACATCATGGATGCCAACGTTCAGGTGTTCCGGACGGAGCAGACTCTTCTCGAGGCCCTCGAGGTCATCGACAAGCTGGAAGAGCGCTACACCCGGGTCACTGTGCAGGACAAGGGCAAGCGGTTCAACCTGGACCTGCTGGAAGCCGTTGAGCTCGGCTTCCTGCTGGATATGGCCAAAGTGATGACTGCGGCCGCCCTGCACCGCAAGGAATCCCGCGGTGGTCACTTCCGCGAGGACTATCCTGAGCGTGATGACACGAATTTCATGACCCATTCCATGGCCTACAAGGACCCCTCCGCTGTCGAAACCAGCGGCGTGCGCCTTGAGACCAAACCGGTAGTCTTCACCCGTTACCAGCCCATGGAGCGTAAGTACTGATGAGCACACCAACTGTCGAAAAAGAACCGGCTTCAAAGGTCGACCTCGCACCAGGCGTCGGGGGCGGCGGTGAGATCCCCACCTTTGACATCACGCTGAAGGTGCGGCGCTACAACCCGGAGGTCTCGGACGAGGCGCACTGGGACGAGTGGAAGCTCACCATGTACGGCACAGACCGTGTGCTCGATGCCCTGCACAAGGTCAAGTGGGAACACGACGGCACTGTCTCGTTCCGCCGTTCCTGCGCCCACGGTGTCTGCGGCTCGGATGCCATGCGCATCAACGGCCGTAACCGGCTTGCCTGCAAGACCCTCCTGAAGGACCTCGACACCTCCAAGCCCATCCTGGTGGAGCCGATCAAGGGGCTTCCGGTGGAGAAGGACCTCATTGTCGACATGGAGCCGTTCTTCCAGTCCTACCGGGAGATCATGCCGTTCCTGGTGAACCGGGGCCATGAGCCGACGCGTGAACGCCTGCAGTCCGCCGAAGAGCGTGAGCGCTTCGACGACACCACCAAGTGCATCCTGTGCGCGGCCTGCACGTCGTCCTGCCCGGTCTTCTGGACCGATGGCCAGTACTTCGGTCCCGCCGCTATCGTCAACGCGCACCGCTTCATCTTCGACTCGCGTGACGACGCCGGAGACATGCGCCTCGAGATCCTCAACGACAAGGAAGGCGTGTGGCGCTGCCGCACCACCTTCAACTGCTCTGAGGCCTGCCCGCGTGGCATCCAGGTCACCCAGGCGATTGCCGAGGTGAAGCAGGCCATCCTGTCCCGGAAGGTCTAGCAGGAACCCGCACTCCAGCGCAGCACCAACAGAAGCACAAGTTCGCACTGACGACGGCGCGTGGCTACCGAAAGGTGGCCACGCGCCGTCGTGGTTCACGGAGCGTTGTGTGCAGCTGTGGCGGCTTCGGCCACCCGGTGGCAACCTTAGGTGCTTGAGACCTCCGGGGTGCGGGCGGCCCGGCTGCGCTGCCGCAACGACCGTGCGCGTCCGCCGCGGGCTGTGGACCCGGCCGTTCTGGCGTCCGCGGCCCCGATCGCTCCCCAGGCGGTCGCCAGCAGGTAGACCTGGCTCAACAGGAAGAACCAGACAAACAGGCCGAGGATGACGGCGAAGGGTGCGAGAAGCGGGTTGCGGTCCACGCCGGCCAGCAGGAGGGTGCTGAACGTGCGCAGGACCGTACTCCCGGCACCGGCGATCAGCGCGGCCTGAAGCAGCACGAGGCGGGGCATCTCTATTGCCGACGCTGAACGAAAGAGGATCACCGCGACGAGCGTGTCGAGCAGGAGCATGACAATGATGCCGGCGATTTGCGTCAACGGTCGCGCGGCGCTGTCGAAGCCCACCCATTGGAGAACCAGGTCGATCACGGTGTTCACAATTAGTCCGACGGCCGTTGTCACCACCAGCGCTACCCCGAGGACAAGCAGAATTCCGAGGTCCTTGAGCTTCATGAGCACCGGATTGGCCTGAACGGCCGGCACGTCGAAGATGCCGCGCATCCCCTCCCTGATCCCTGCGATCCAGCCAAGTGCGGTGAAGAGCAGGGTAACGGTCGAGATCAGTAGGGCCAGATTGAGCCCGGCCTCAAGACCGAACAGCTGGTCGGGGGTGGCGAAGCCTGAACGTCCGCCCTCGCCGTCGGTATCGATCAGGCCCGGTGTGGTGGAGTCGACCGCGCGTACGATCAGCCGCTGCAGCTCCGGGTCTCCGGAAATCACCAACCCGGCGATGGAGAAGCCCACGACCAGCAGTGCGGCGATGGCGAAGAACATGTTGTAGGCGATGCCTGCCGCCATCAGGGGGCCGTGGCGGCTGATGTAGAGCTGGAAAGCGCGCATGGGGCGGAAGGCGTTCAGCCTGGCCAGCAGGTACTGGAAGGTGGCCAGGAGGACGGGCACTCCCCCGCCTTTTTCCCGCCGCGTGCGGCCCAGATCACGGCGGGCCTGCAGTACTTTCAGTGTGAGCTGCGCCCGGTCCGTGGGTAACGGGACGTCAGTTCCCTGCTTCTTCGCCGGCGGTAGCGTTCTGGCCAAAAGTGAGCTCTTCCCGTAGTTTCCACACACCTGTGACGTCGTGCTCGTACAGTCCCATGGTACGTACGGTGAAGGACGCCTCGAAGTCGTCAAGCTGGATCTCCGCAGAGTCCATGTTCGCCTCACTGACATCGTGGGCCACTGTGACGTGTGGATGGAAGGGGAATTCCAGCTCACGGGCGAGGGGGCCCGCCTGCAGCCGCCGGTGCAGGCTGACGCAGGCGTCAAACCCCTCGGTGACGTTGACAAAGACCACCGGTGTCAGCGGGCGGAACGTGCCCGTGCTCTTCAGGGTCACCGTGAACGGACGCTGTGCGGACGCAACCTCCCGCACATGGCGCAGGGTCGAAGGCCAGTCGCTGGCAGGAGTGGTGGTGATCAGCGTGATGTGGGGCGGGACAAGGGCGGCCATCGGGTCCCCGAAGGATGCCCGCCAGCGCTCCAGCTCACCGGCGATCGGCTCAGGGATGGGGATCACCACACCTACAAGCTTGCCCTCGACAGCACGCCGGCCTACTACATAGGTCGGTTGACGCTGCTCGGTTTCGCTGAGGGGATGGCTCATGATTCTAGAGGGCACCCGCCGGTCCGCGTCCGCGCGCTGGAAGGAAGCCTACTTTCGAATACACATCTGCCAGCGTAACGGACGCGATCTCCCGCGCCTTCTCCGCGCCGACCGCAAGCAGGCGGTCAAGCTCTGCCGGGTCCGCGAGCAACTCCAACGTGCGTGCACGAATCGGCTCAAGGCGGTCCACGACGACTTCAGCCAGTTCGACCTTCAAATGGCCGTACATGCGGCCCTCAAAGTGCCCGACGACGTCGTCCATGTTCTTGCCTGTCATCAGCGAGTAGATGGAGAGCAGGTTGGATACTCCCGGCTTCTCCTCGCGGTCGAAGCGCACCTCCGAGCCGTCATCCGTGACCGCGGACTTGATGCGCTTGGCAGTGACCTTCGGCTCGTCCATGATGTTGATCAGTCCGGTCGCAGAGCTCGCTGACTTCGACATCTTGGCCGTGGGATTCTGCAGATCGTAGATCTTCGCGGATTCCTTCTGAATGAAGGGTTTCGGGACGACGAAGGTCTCACCGAACCGGGTGTTGAACCGCTGCGCCAAATCCCTGCTCAGCTCGATGTGCTGGCGCTGGTCCTCTCCTACGGGGACGCCTTCGGGCTGATAGAGCAGGATGTCCGCAGCCTGCAGGATGGGGTAGGTGTACAGGCCCACCGATGTGGAGTCTGCACCCTGCTTAAGCGACTTGTCCTTGAACTGGGTCATGCGCGATGCCTCACCGAACCCGGTGATGCAGTTGAGCACCCAGGCGAGCTGCGCGTGCTCCGGAACATGGGACTGTACGAAGAGCGTGCACTTGTCCACGTCCACCCCTCCGGCAATGTACTGGGCGGCAGTCAGGCGCGTCCGCTCTCCCAGTTCTGCGGGATCCTGGGGAACCGTGATGGCGTGCAGGTCCGGGATGAAGTAAATGGCGTCATAGGAGTCCTGCATCTGGACCCACTGCAGGAGGGCGCCCAGATAGTTCCCAAGGTGCAGGGAACTGCCCGAGGGTTGCATGCCGGACAGTACTCGCTGCCGCGCTGGAGTGGAGGAGGTGGTCATATCAGTCCTGGGGGTGTAAGAGCTGGTAGTCGACGACGAGCGGAGCGTGATCCGAGAAGCGTGCTTCCCAGGAATGCGCACGGTCAACAACGGCGGAAGTGGCGGCTGCAGCGAGCTCCGGGGTGGCGAGGTGGTAATCGATCCGCCAGCCGGCGTCGTTATCGAATGCCTTGCCGCGCCAGGACCACCACGTGTACGGTCCGTCGACCTCGCCCGCGAGGTCGCGGTGTACGTCGATCCAACCCACGGCGTCGCTGAAGAAGTGATCGAAGTAGGCCCGCTCCTCGGGCAGGAACCCAGCCTTCTTCAGGTTGCCCTTCCAGTTCCGGATGTCCCGGGTGGTGTGGCCGACGTTGAGGTCCCCAACCACCAGGGCGTGGTCACGGGTAGCACGCAGTTCCTTGAGACGGGCCGACATCAGATCGAGGAAGCGGTACTTGTCTTCCTGCTGTGGTGATCCGGCCTCGCCGGAGTGCACATAGGCGCTGACAACGCTGAGCCTGGTTCCGTCCAGGTCGAAATCGGCCTCCACCCAGCGACCGGACGCCTCAAAGTATTCATCACCGATATGCTCACGGGTTTCGGTTGGCTCCAGACGGGATGCCACTGCGACCCCGGCCCGGCCCTTCGCTGCGGCTTCGGCGTGCAGGATGTGCCAGGAATCCCCGAGCAGTTCCCGCACGACCTTGTCAGGGGCGCGCACTTCCTGCAGACAGAGGATGTCGACCTCCCTGTCCGCAAGCCACTCTTCCATTCCCCTCCGGTAAGCGGCGCGGATTCCGTTCACGTTCACGGTGGCAATACGGAGTGCGTTGGGGTGCTTGCTGCTTCTCAGGGTTGGTGCCAAACTCACCCGATCAACCTTACCGGAGCCGTTAGTCGACGACGGTGCCCTCGACGGGGCCGTCGTCGTTGTTTTTCATCATGCTGCGTGCGTTGTGAGAGGTGATCTCGATCGTTTCGAGAGCGCGGTCCACCATGCCCTGGTCCTTGCCGAGGTGGTCGCGGATGACCCGCGCCTGCACCTGGACGATTTTGAAGCTGTGATCGAGCTTTTCGTCACGCATGGCGGAGCTTGCGCCGGCAGGCCCCCTGCCGGCCATGCCGCCGCCGGCGGTCCTGTTGAACTCATCGATCCGGGCGCTGGCCTTTTGGGCCGCCGAACGCACGGTGAACACCACGAAGCTGAAGATGAGCAGCCAGCCCAGGGAGATGATCACCACGAGCCAGCCGACGACGTCGTTCTCATTGGCCGCGAATACCACCGCGACCAGGAACACCACCAGCATGATGGCCATTCCGACGCCGCCCATCCGCAGGCTCAGGCCTCTACCCGCGGTCTTTCCAGAAGTTCCCAGTGGTTGCATGCCTCTATTGTCGCAAATCGGCACGGCCGTCCCGGCTTCTTCCACCAGCGGCGAAAAGGCGCCCTGAGAGTGCCGGGTTGAGCGGAATAAAAAATTATTCAGCTCACACCCATCCGTGACTCAGACCACGCCGAACTAAGGTCATGCGTACCTCTTCCGGTATGCGCCCCACTCGCTCCATGGAGGAATCATGAACAAGAAAGCTCTTTTCGCAGTCCCTACCCTGGCTGTTGGCCTGCTTGCAATGGGCGGCGCTCCCGCCATGGCTGACGGTGCCGACGGAACATACACCTCGACCCTCGGTCAGCTGAGTGGAACCACTGGCTCAGCCACCATGACTGTCACCCTGCAGGGCAATGAAGCCACCGTGGACCTCCGGGTCTCCGGTCTTGCCGAGAAGTTCATGGATGGTGCCTACCCGCACGTCCAGCACATCCACGGCGGAGCGCAGGGCACTTGCCCCACGCCGGATGCTGACGAGAACGGCGACGGCATCCTCTCCACCACCGAAGGTGCACCCTTCTATGGTGGAATCCTGAGCACGATCGGTACAAGCGGTGACACCAGCGCAGACGCCGGTCTTGACCTTACTCTCGGCGGCCAGGGCGGTAACTACACCATCCAGCGCACGTTCGAGATGAACCAGGAAACTCAGGACGCGCTCAAGGCAGGAACGGCCGTCATGGTCGTCCATGGCCTGGACCCGGCTACTTCCAGCAGTGAAGAAGCATTCAACGCTCCGAGCGACCTCGAGGAGTCACTGCCCCTCGGTGCTACTTCCCCGGCCCTCTGTGGGACCCTTGTCGCTTCTCAGATGGGCGCCATGCCCCAGGGCGGTGCCGACACCGGTGTTGAGCAGCAGACCGGCTCCAACCTGGGCATGATCGCCCTCGGTGGCGGCCTGGTCCTGGCAGCAGCTGCAGGCGGCACCTACGCCGTCCGTCGCTCAACCACCAAGTAGGGACTGATCTGATCTCATGATCAGCTTCAACTCCGGCCGCCGCAGAAACTTCGCAGTTTCTGCGGCGGCCGCCCTTCTGGTACTGACCGGTTGCGGCAGCACCGACACCGCTCCGAGTGCCCAAGCTCCCACCACGACGACGACGGCGCCCACGGCTTCTGCGTCGGCTCCAGCCTCTGCTTCCCCCACCCCCGCTGCCTCGACAACTCCCACCGCCGAGACCGCTCCGGAGCTGCCCGCGGTGCTTGAGGCTTCCGAACCGGTGTCCTTCTCGATTCCCGTGATCGGTGCCGGCTCAGACCTGCTGTCGCTGGGGCTGCGGGAGAACGGCAGCCTCGAGGTGCCGCCCGATGGTCCGGGTGCGCCTGCAAGCTGGTACAACCAATCCCCCACGCCTGGTGAGCGTGGGCCCTCCGTCCTGCTGGGCCATGTCAACGCCACCGACGGCGGACCGGGAGTCTTCGCGGACCTGAGGAGCCTGAAAGCCGGTGACCTGATCGAGGTTGTGCGGGCTGACGGTTCGACCGCCACCTTTGAAATGGTGCGGGGCGAGCAGTACCCGAAGGACGATTTCCCGACCGAAACGGTATACGGCAACACGGCTGGCGCGGAACTCCGCCTGATCACCTGCGACGGTTATGACCCGGCCACCGGGTTGTTCGACGACAACTACGTGATCTTCGCGCAGCTCGTTCTCTGAGAGTCCATAGCAAAGGTCTTCCTGCGATCAGGTTCTAGACCTGATCGGTCGCGGTCAGGATCTGCGGCCCGTCCTCGGTGATAGCTACGGTGTGCTCTGAATGTGCGGTGCGTCCGCCGTTGGCACTACGAAGCGTCCAGCCATCCGCGTCCATCCTGAGGTTTTTGGTGCCGGCCATCACCCATGGCTCGATGGCCAGAAGCATGCCCGGCCTCAACGTGAAACCCCTGCCCGGGCGCCCGATGTTCGAGATATGCGGGTCCTGGTGCATGGTGCTACCCACCCCGTGACCGCCGAACTCGGTGTTGACCTCATAGCCGGCACCGGTCAGGACAGTTCCGATCGCGTAGGAGATGTCACCGATCTTGTTGCCCGGCTGCGCTGCTGCGATTCCGGCAGACAGCGCCGCCGTCGTTGTGTCAATCAGGTGCTGGTCCTGCTCGTTGACCGGCCGTCCCACCACGAAGCTGACCGCCGCGTCGGCCACCCAGCCGCCCAACTCCACGGCGAAGTCGAGGGTAAGGAGGTCCCCCTGCCCCAACGCATAGTCGTGCGGCAGGCCATGCAGCACCGCATCGTTCACCGAGGTGCAGATGACCTTGCCGAAGGGGCCACGCCCGAAGGAGGGTGCGTAGTCGACGTAGCAGGAACGCGCCTGGGCCTCATCGATCATTGCCCGCGCCCAGGAATCAAGCTCCAACAGGTTGGTACCCGGCTGGGTGCGTCGCTTGAGGTCCTGCAGGACCCGCGCCACCAGCTGTCCTGCGGGACGGGCAGCTTCGAGCTCGCGCGGGGTGAGAATTTCGATCATCATAACCTCCGGTATAACAATACCGGTATTACTATACAGACATGGTTAGAGTTCCCCTCGACCCCGAGGACATCCGACGTGGTCAGGCATTAGGGCAGCTGATCCGCGAGGCGCGGGCTGACAGAACCCTGGGTCACGTGGCAGCAGCGGCCGGCATCTCGCCGGAGACTCTGCGCAAAATCGAGACGGGACGCATCGCCACCCCATCCTTCGCTATCGTCGCCGCCCTGGCCGACGAGCTCGGCATATCAATGGACGATCTGTGGTCCCTCGTCAAAGCCTCAGGAAGCGCACCACTGCGTGATGCGTCATAGCTGCCTGACGCCTCTCCTGGGTGTTTGAACCTTCACCACGACACGAGACAAAACGGGTGCCCTGCGGGATCGAGGTAAACGCGGAAGGTCCCGGTTCCCGAGTCCATGCTGGTAGCGCCCAGCGCCAACACCTTCTGCTCGGCCACATCCAGGTCAGCCACCCGGATGTCCAGGTGCACCTGCTGCGGGATGTCCTGACTCGGCCAGGTGGGCGGCGTGTAGCCCTCCACCGGCTGGAAGGCGAGCGCCGGGCGGTCAGGGGCGTCCCCGATGGTGATCCACCCGTTCTCGTCATGCTGGACGCGGATCATCCCCAGCAGGTCCTCGTAGAAGGACGCCAGCTGGTCCGAATTTGAACAGTCGAAGACGGTTGCGTGCCATTTCCCAATCATCGTTCCAGTATCTGCTGCTCAAGCAAGGCTGGAAAGGAAGAGCAGGACAGCGACTGTCCTATTTCAAGAACAGTTTCCGGAGTCGCGTTGTGGTGAGCACCATGCCGACGAGGATCATTACGAGATAGTAGGTCACGTGAATCGCCGTTGCCGGAGTGAAGATACCGACGCTGAGCTGCCGAAGCAGCTCCACCCCGTGCCAGAGTGGAAGCGCCTGAATGAACCACTGGATGCCCTGCGGGTACACACTGAGCGGATAGAACGTGGCCGAGAACAGGAACATCGGCAGCATGACGAAGTTGATCCAGTCCATCTGCTGGAACGTCTTCATGTAGCTGGTGATGCCCATGCCAAAGGACGCGAATCCAAACGCGATCAACACCGACGCTGGAACCATGAGGAGCGCCCAGGGAGTTGTGATCAAACCCATCAGCCCCATTACTGCCGTGAATCCGGTGGCGTAAAGCGCACCGCGAAGCAGTGCGAGAAAGATCTCGCCGATCGCGACATCCAGCGGCCCGAGCGAGGTGTAGAGCATGCCCTGGTACAGCTTCGCGAAGTTCATCTTGAAGAACACATTCCAGGTGGAGTCGTAGACCGCACCGTTCATGGCAGAGACCGCCAGCAGGGCCGGCGCAATATAGGCGGCGTAGCTGATCTCCTCCCCACCGGGCCCGACGACGGTTCCCACCAGGGCTCCGAGGCCCACGCCCATGGAGATGAGATACAGCACCGGCTCGAAGAAGCCGGAAACCATGATCAGCCAATTGCTGCTCTTCGTGGCGCGGAGGCCTCGTGCAATCACCGCCCTGGCGTTGCGGGCATAGAGCGCACTGAACGGACGGTCCTTGACCTGGACGCGGTAGTCCTCTTCGGTCAGCACCTTGCTCACTGGCCCAACCTCCGTTCATAGACACGACGGGCCAGGACCCACCCGAGAAGCGCGAGTCCCACGAGATAGGCAACATGGATCACGGAAAGCCACAATGGTTCCGAGTAGCCGTAGGTAAGAACCCGCCCGAGCTCCGTGCCGTGCCATAGCGGGGAGATCCAACCTATCCATTGCAGGAAGACGGGAAGAGTATCCAGCGGGAAGAACGTTCCCGAGAACAGGAACAGCGGGGTCACGATGAAGCGCATAACGAGGGCGAACTGCCCCTTGTCGTCGGTGATGCTCGCGGAGTAGGCCATGAGCGGCAGGCCGAAGGACAGCCCGCACACGACCGCGACGACGATCGCCACGGAGCCCCAGGCTGACGGGGACGCACCGAATGCAGCGACGATTCCAAAGTAGATGGCTGACATCAGAAACAGCCGGAGGGAGATTGCGATGATGTAGCCGTTGACAATCTGGTGCACGGCCAACGGAGAGGCATGCGGTCCGTAGTACACGCGCCGCCATTTGAAGCCGTCCATGACGGGGTAGGTGAATTCCGTTGCCGCCGTCATGATCGTGGCTGACGACAACAGGGCTGGGGCGATGAAGGCGAGGTAACTGACCCCGCCGAACGCGCTCTCCGCGCTGTTGTTGTCCACCAGTGTGGCAAGACCCACGCCCATCGCGAAGAGATACATCACGGGGTTGCCGACGCTGTACGCGAGGAGGGTCCAACGGTAGCCGTTCATCACCTTGAGGGCGTGCTCAGCGTAGTACCAGGAGCCGAACTTGCGGGCTCGCTCCGCCGAGACCATCGGTGAGTGCGCAGAGAGGGTGCGCACCGTCGTCGTTGGTTGCGCGGTGCGGCCGCCTGGAGCGGACGGCTCCGGCATGCCGGTGTGCTGGCTAGTCAATGAGACTCCTGCCGGTCAGGCGCAGGAACACGTCCTCGAGGGAGGACCGGCGCACCAGTGATGTGATCGGGTGGAGACCGCGGGCGGTGACCTGCTCGAGTGCGGACTCGCCGTCGTGGGTATAGATCAGGACGCGGTCCGGTAGGGGCTCGAGCCGTTCGCCGATTCCCGCAAGGTCGGCAGCGACGGTTGCATTGCGCTCCGAGCCGAAGCGCAGTTCAAGGACCTCCCGCGTGGAGTGCTCGCGGATGAGCGTGGAGGGCGAGCCCTCGGCCATGATCTGTCCCTTGTCGACGACGACGAGGCGGTCACAGAGTTGCTCCGCCTCATCCATGTAGTGGGTCGTGAGGATCAGGGTAACGCCCGACTCCTTGAGACGGAACAGACGGTCCCACAGGATGTGCCGTGCCTGGGGGTCGAGACCGGTCGTGGGCTCGTCGAGGAGGAGGATCTTCGGTTCATTGATGAGTGACCGGGCGATTGTCAGGCGGCGTTTCATGCCTCCGGACAGCGAGTCCACCTTGGCCTTCGCCTTGTCGGTGAGCTGGGCAAATTCCAGCAGTTCATCGGCTTTCGGCTTGAGGTAGCTCATCGGCAGCCCGAAGTAACGGCCATAAACCAGAAGGTTGTCGCGGACGCGCAATTCCTCATCCAGGTTGTCCTGCTGAGGAACGACGCCAAGGTGTGCCCGGACCTCCGGACCGTGCTGCTCCGGATCCAGACCCATGATCGTGAGCTTTCCGGACGTGCGCTGGGAGACTCCGCCGATCATCTTCATGGTTGTCGACTTGCCGGCACCATTCGGGCCCAGGAGCCCGAAGGACTCACCCGCCGGTACGTCGAAGGAGATGCCGTTGACGGCGGCGAAGTCACCGTAGTGCTTGGTCAGTTGATCGGCAGAAATGACGTAGTTCGTATTGGTTTGGTTGGGCACCAGATCAGCCTAGAGGACTTAAGCCATTGGCAAAAGCCAATCGATGGGGGTCGAGGACAGCGAATGTCCACATCGGTTCGCTCTCCCGTTAACGCCGTCGGCCGCTCCCCACCAGGGAAGCGGCCGACAGCACATGAGGGACCGGTTACTTGCCGATGCCCGCCTGCCGTTCGGCGGCTTCGACCACGTTGGCAAGCAGCATGGCGCGGGTCATGGGCCCCACCCCTCCCGGGTTCGGCGAGAGCCAACCGGCAACGCCCGAGGCGTCCGGAGCAACGTCACCGCGCAGGGTAGCTTTGCCGGAGTCCGGATCGACCACGCGGGTGACACCGACGTCGAGGACGATTGCCCCGGGCTTCAGGTGCTCAGCAGTGATCATGCCCGGCATACCGGCTGCCGCAACAACGACGTCGGCCTCGCTGAGGTGCCGCGGAAGGTCCACGGTTCCGGTGTGCGCCAGCGTGACCGTGGCATTGATGGCGCGCCGAGTGAGCAGGAGACCCAGCGGCCGCCCCACCGTGACGCCGCGTCCAACGACAAGCACATTCTTTCCCTTGAGGTGAATGTCATGCCGCAGCAGCAGTTCAACGATGCCGTGCGGAGTGCAGGGCAGCGGCGAGTCCAGGCGCGCATTGACGTTCAGGACGAGCTTCCCGAGATTGGTCGGGTGCAGACCGTCCGCGTCCTTCTCCGGAGCCATCCGCTCAAGGATGGCGTGAGCGTCGATGTGCGCAGGGAGGGGCAACTGCACGATGTAGCCGGTGGTGGCGTCGTCGTCGTTCAGTTCATCGATGACCTTCTCAAGGTCTTCCTGGGTGATGTCACCGGGAAGGTCACGGCGGATCGAATTGATACCCACCTGCTCGCAGTCGCGGTGCTTACCGGCGACGTAGGAGTGGCTTCCCGGGTCGTCGCCTACCAATACCGTGCCCAGCCCGGGCGTTACGCCCTGGTTCTTCAGGGCTTTGACCCGCTCTGCCAATTCACCCCGAATGGTGGCCGCAGTGGCCCTGCCGTCAAGAATCTGTGCGCTCATTTACGCGGCTCCTCTGTTGAGCTGTTGTCCGTCTAGCTCCTCGAGCAAAAAAGCTTTCCCACGTTCGCAACACCCTGTAAAGCAGCATTCGCCTGCGGGAATCTCATATTGGTCAGAGCGTGCTGCTTCCGATTCCAGTGCGCGGGGAGGGAGGTCTTCTACCATTCCTCGTGCCCGGGGTACAGCGGGAAGTCCGCAGCCAGGCGGGATACGCGGGCACGCAGCGCTTCGATGTCAGCTCCGGGCTTGAGTACAGCAGCGATGATCTCGCCGACCTCAGTGAATTCTGTGGCGCCGAAGCCGCGGGTGGCCAAAGCCGGAGTACCGATGCGGAGACCGGAGGTGACCATCGGCGGGCGGGGGTCATTCGGGACAGCATTGCGGTTGACCGTGATGCCGACGGAGTGCAGCAGATCCTCGGCCTGCTGACCGTCCAGTTCGGAGTTGCGGAGGTCGACCAGCACCAGGTGAACATCCGTGCCGCCGGTGAGGACCGAGACTCCGTGTTCAGTGACGTCCGACCCCATCAGTCGCTCGGCAATGATGCGAGCGCCTTCGAGGACGCGCTCCTGGCGTTCCTTGAACTCTTCCGATCCGGCGATCTTGAATGCCGTTGCCTTGGCCGCAATGATGTGCATGAGCGGGCCGCCCTGCTGGCCCGGGAAGACGCTGGAGTTCAACTTCTTCGCCCAGTCCTGCTTGGCCAGGATCACGCCGGAGCGCGGACCGGACAGGGTCTTGTGCACGGTGGAAGTGACGACGTCGGAGTGTGGGACTGGGCTCGGGTGCAGGCCGGCAGCCACGAGACCCGCGAAGTGCGCCATGTCAGTCCAGAGCAACGCACCGACCTCGTCAGCGATGGAACGGAATGCCGCGAAGTCGAGGTGGCGGGGGTAGGCAGACCAGCCGGCGATGATGACCTGTGGCTTCTCGGCGATTGCCTGCTCCCGGACGCGCTCCATGTCGAGGCGGTGGGTATCGCTTTCAACACCGTATGCCGCCACCTCGTACAGCTTGCCGGAGAAGTTCAGCTTCATGCCGTGCGTCAGGTGACCACCGTGAGCCAGGGAAAGACCCATGATCTTGTCCCCGGGCTTGATCATCGCGGCCAGGGCTGCAGCGTTTGCCTGGGCACCGGAGTGCGGCTGAACGTTGGCGTACTCTGCGCCGAAGAGCGCCTTGACCCGCTCGATAGCGAGGTTCTCCGCGACGTCCACGTGCTCGCAACCGCCGTAATAGCGCCGGCCCGGGTAGCCCTCCGCGTACTTGTTGGTGAGGACGGACCCCTGGGCTTCGAGCACCGAGCGCGGAGCGAAGTTTTCAGAGGCGATCATCTCGAGGGTGTCGCGCTGGCGGGCAAGCTCGTCGTTGAGGACTGCAGCGATTTCCGGGTCCACCTCGGAAAGCGGCGCGTTGGTGACGGACTGGGTCACAGAAGGAGAGGATGAAGTCACGGGGATGCTCCTGATAATGAGGGGGCGTTCTACAGGTCAGGCTACCTGTTGACCCCTGCGCACCCGAAGTTCAGGGGCGAGGGCAACAGAGGGGGACTTGACCCACGGCCCAGGCGTGCGATCCGTGGTCGGCGCTGCGCGCCGTCGTCGTACGTGTGTACAGCGGACAGCGCATGCCGCTTCCTGGTGGTTGCCCACCTAACGCCAGTCGCGACCATGCCATTCTAGACGGTTACCTGCCGGAGGTTGCAGCACTGTTTCGGACAGTGACAGCGGTGCGGGACTTCGCCCTCTTCCTGCCCGGTAACCTTGGAGCGTGACTGAAGCTGTACAGGCCGGCGTTCCCGGCAACGCCCCGTCGTCGTTCATTCTGACTCTCTCCTGTAATGACCGCCCCGGGATTGTCCATGCCGTCTCAGGTGCGCTGGTGGCTGCCGGGTGCAACATCATCGAATCGCAGCAGTATGGCAGCCCGGAATCGGGCACGTTCTTCATGCGGGTGGCCATTTCCACCCTGTCGGACGGCAGTGCCGTCGAAGCACACCTCGCGCCGGTGGCAGCGACGTTCGGAATGACCTGGGGACTGTATAGCGAGGGGTCCCCGGCACGCACGCTGATCATGGCCTCCAAATCGGCGCACTGCCTCAACGACCTGTTATTCCAGCAGCGCGCGGGTATGCTCCCGATCGAGGTGCCGGTCATCGTCTCGAACCACACGGATCTGGCGGACCTCGCCGCGTTTTATGGGATCCCCTTTCACCACGTACCCGTGTCCGCGGACGGAAAAGCGGCAGCCGAGGAACGGCTGCTTGAACTGGTGGAGGAGCACCGCATCGAGCTCGTTGTCCTTGCCCGGTACATGCAGGTGCTCAGCGACAACCTGTGTTCACAGCTCGTGGGGCGGGCGATCAATATCCACCACTCGTTCCTGCCGTCCTTCAAGGGTGCGCGCCCTTACCACCAGGCACATGCCCGCGGCGTGAAGCTGATCGGCGCGACGGCGCACTATGTGACGCCCGCGTTGGACGAGGGACCGATCATTGAGCAGGAAGTCATCCGGGTCAGCCATGCCCGGACCGCACCGCAGCTGGTGGCCATGGGCGCGGACGTTGAAAGCCGAACCTTGGCGCAAGCCGTGAAGTGGCATGCCGAACACCGTGTCCTGCTCGACGGAACGCGGACTGTCGTCTTCAACTGACACTCGTTATTAGGAGCACCCATGAGCGACGAAACACCCCTGCGCTACCGCGTACTCACCGGCCCCGACGACCGCACCTTCTGCGCACGCGTCAGTGAAGCCCTCGAGAGCGGATACAGGCTGCACGGCTCCCCCTCCATTACATATAACGGCGACCGCGTGATCGTGGCCCAGGCTGTAGTCCTCGAGGACTGAGCTTTGTGAGGGTGGTGCCCTGCCGTCTTCCGCCGCCTCTCCCTCCCCCGTCCCCCTTGCCCCTCCCGCTCGGGAAAATTGAGCAATCCGAACCCCGAGGTGCGCATTTCGCGCGTCTGAGTCCGGAATGCTCAATTTGTCGGGTGATGCGCAGCGCCGCTCATCGTCCAGAGGACTTTGGCTCGCCCGGCAAACCGGCGCCCCGGAGGACTGCCTGCAGTCGCTGGCGGTCCAGAGCCGTCGCCCATTCCCAACGGACGACTGTCAATCCAAGCGCCCGCAGCCGGTTCTCCCGGTTCTTCTCGTTGATGACCACTTGCGACGCCGTCCTGCCGTTCAGGTACTCAGGCTTCAGGTACTTCGCACGTCCATCAAACTCCCCCACGAGTCCGTATTCCTTCCACCAGAAGTCAACAGTTGCACAATGTCCTCCGGAATCCCTGAAACTTACCTGTAGCTCCGGCTGCGGAAGTCCGAGGATATGCATGTTGGCCCGGCTGATCGACTCACCGGGCGACATGGAGTCCGTACGTGCAAAATCGAGCACCCTGGAGGCCTTGCGCTGCTTCGCCGATGATGACAGTTGCCGGATCCTCGCAGCCACTTCGGCTTTGGAGACCGGGCGAGCACTTCCTTCGACCGGCAACGGGTTGGCATTGAGCAACCGGTCCATTACGGATACAGCCCAAGGAAATTCGCTGTCCAGGGACAGGTCAATGGCCGTTTGAATCTTGTCGAGTACGCTCCACTCGCCGATTCTCGTGGTGACCAGCGCTCCGGGACTGAACGCACGTCGTCGTACTCCATTTGCACTGCCCCGCTGGTAGCCAATCGGGCAGACTACATCGACTATCTCCGGAACTCGAGGAATAGGAAATCCCCACAGCATCCCGGCAGTTGGTCCTGCAAAAACCGGTTCAACATGGGCCGTGCGTGCGATCGCAGCAATAAGCATTCGATGCCGGTGTTCGGCGCTTAGCTGCGCCCATTCACCCGCGTCGACGTAACACCCCTGACGGATGCGCACCAACGTGCCCGCGCGGGCGGCTCTCGCGAGTTGCTTCGGCCACAAGGCGTCATGGGGGCGAAGACTGGCCGTCAATAGTTCCGGGAGGTCCATCGTGCCAACGAATCACCATCTGGCCCGTCGCGGCTCCAGTGGTGCTGCTATGTGCGGAATACCAGCGCGAGCCGGATGGTGTGCAGGAGCGGACGGGTCCGGAAAATTGCCCATTGTGGACGTGCTTGAGTGATATCCGCTCCGCTGGGTCCAGATTGAGCAATTTTCGGCGGGTTAGGCTGGGCTGATGGGACACATCATTGAGTTCGACGGCCATACTCCCTCGATTCCGGATACGGTGTTCGTCGCCCCGACTGCGAGCATCATCGGCCAGGCACGTTTCGGTGAGAACGCGAGCGCGTTCTACGGAGTGAGTGTGCGCGCCGACACTGAGGCCATCAGCATCGGCGAGGGAACGAACCTGCAGGACAACGTTGTTGTGCATGCTGATCCTGGCTTCCCCGCGTCGGTCGGAAACCGGGTCAGTGTGGGCCACAGCGCCGTCGTCCATGGGTGCACCATCGAGGACGATTGCCTCATCGGCATGAGCGCCACGATCATGAACGGCGCCACCATTGGAGCCGGATCTCTGGTCGCTGCTGGAGCAGTAGTGCTTGAGGGGACTCGCGTGCCGCCGGGCTCACTGGTAGCCGGCGTCCCGGCAAAGGTGCGCCGCGAACTGGGCGAGGACGAACTCCAGGGTATCCGGGACAACGCCTCCCGCTATCAGGAGTTGGCAGCGCGGCACCGTGCGGCGCTCACTTCATGACGGCATTGTGCCTGGTGAGCGTCCTGCCGTTGCTGCTCGGCAGGCGCTCCGCTCCGCTTGGCTCGCCGACGTAACGGCTGGACTGGGTTGCACGCATTGGGAAGTATGAGGGAATGACGACGAACCTCCGCTTCCCCCTGCCCCCATGCGTTGCGCCAGGCGCGCCATCGCCTCTCGCGGCCACTGGCTCACCGTTGCGCTGGGGTGTAGTGGCCACCGGCGGCATTGCCCGCAAGGTAACCGAAGATCTTGCCCGCCTGGAGGACGCGGTCCTGCAGGCCGTGAGCTCGCGTCTGGAGGAGCGGGCACGCGCCTTCGCGGACACTTACGGCTTCGCAACCATTCATTACGACGACGGCGGCGCCCGCGGTTTCGAGCGGTTGGCAGAAGACCCCGAGGTGGACGTCGTGTACGTAGCGACGCCTCACGGCCAGCATTACGAGGTGTGCAAGGCCCTGCTCCTGGGAGACAAGCACGTTCTCTGCGAGAAGGCCTTTACCGTCAACGCGCGCGAAGCCGAAGAGCTCATCAACCTTGCCCGCGACAGGGGACTCTTTCTGATGGAGGCCGTCTGGACCCGATTCCTGCCGAGTGTGAACCGGGCCTGGGACATCATCCACTCCGGCGAGCTGGGTGAGATCCGCTGGGTCCAGGCCGATCTCGGCTTCCCCGCGACCTACGATCCAGCCGCCCGCCTGTGGGACCCGCTCGCCGGCGGAGGCGCGCTGCTGGATCTCACGGTCTACCCGTCCACGTGGGCGCTCGGCTCGCTCGGGTTCCCCACGTCTGTGGCCGCCGAGGGCACACTGAACGACGACGGCGTCGACTCCCAGAACGCCCTCACCCTCACCTATGCGAGCGGGGCCCAAGCGCAGCTTTCGTCGTCGTTGGTCGCTTCCGGTCCGGGCCAGGCGACGGTCGCAGGCAGCAAGGGCTGGTTGCGTACGTCCACCCCGCTCCATAACCCTCGTGAGCTGCACGTACATCCGCATGGCGGCGAAGCCAGGGTTGAGCATTTCGAGCAGGTTGGGAACGGGTACACCTATGAGCTGCGCGAGACGACCCGCTGCATTCAGGAGGGCCTCCTGGAGAGCCCCACCATGCCGCTGCAACACACGCTCGACACCATGCGGATGTTCGACGGAGTCCGCGCTCAGCTCGGACTCCGGTACGCGAACGACCGGTAACCGGTGTTCGGCGGCGTCCCGTGGTTAACCGGCGACGCGTGCTTCTGATGCGGGCAGCACTTCATCCGCCAGCCCGCGTCGCCGCCAGTACGCTGCCATGAGCGCACCCGAGAGGTTGTGCCACACCGAGAAGATCGCTCCCGGAAGAGCTGATTCCGGAGTCATGTACGTCCGTGCCAGTCCTGCGGCAAGACCCGAGTTCTGCATGCCGACCTCGACAGCGGTGGTACGCCGCGCTCGAATCGGAAGCTTGAACAGTTTCGCCGCTCCGTACCCAAGGGCGTAGCCGAGTCCGTTGTGAAGCACTACCGCGAGCAGAACGAGCAGTCCGGCGGAGAAGATGGCGTCGGCGCTCAGGCCGACAACCGCCATCACCACCAGGGTGATTGCAACGACCGAGATCCAGGGCAGAACGGGCAGTGCGGCTGCCACGAGGCGGGGAAGCAACAATCTTGCAACCAGCCCGAGGGCAACGGGAATCAGCACGATCTGGACGATGGACCACGCCATTGCACCGGCGTCGACCGGCAGGTACTGTCCGGCGAGCCACAGGGTCAGCAACGGAGTCAGTACCGGGGCCAGCAGGGTGGACACGGTGGTCATTGCCACCGAGAGTGCGACGTCCCCCTTCGCGAGGTAGGACACCACGTTCGAAGCCGTGCCGCCGGGGCAACATCCAACGAGAATGACGCCGGCGGCAAGGGCTGCCGGGAGACCGAGCACAGAGACCACCAACAGTCCGAGCAACGGCATCACGACGTACTGCGCAACAACGCCGATCACCACCGGAACGGGTCGCTTTGCGATGACCGCGAAGTCCGGCGGCGTCAGCGTAAGCCCCATCCCGAACATGATCACTCCAAGGAGTGGATTGATGGCGGGTGCCAATCCAGTGAAGGCGGTTGGCATGAAAAGGGCGATTGCACCCCCGCCCAGGACGAGCAAGGGAAACAATGTGACTGCGATGCGGGCGTTGCGTTCCTCGGCTGATGCGGCGGGGTGTTGCGGGTTCATGCTTCAACCAAAGCATGCGCCGTTTCACCCCGCCGCATCAGACCGGGATTGTTACGCGAGGCACCTATATGGTGCCCAGCTCAGGAACATCAGATACGCAGGGTGGAGACGATTGATCGGCGCGTACGCCCGGCCATTCCCCCACCCCCAATGGTCAACAGCATCCCCAATGGTCAACAGATTGTTGGCTTGAAGGCAAAGCATGCTGTCCAGTGGCTCGTAAACCGTACCGTAACAAGTTCACGGGACGTTCAAAGGCGTGCATGCGAAAGGCCCCGCACCGGTGCCTGACGGCACAAGCGCGGAGCCTCCCGGGGTGTCGAACCTAGCCGAGGGTGGAAAGCACCTCAGTAAAAGTCTTCGACGGCCGCATTACGGCCACAACCTTGGTGATGTCGGGGTGGTAATAGCCTCCGATATCTGCGGGAGAGCCCTGCACCGCAAGGAGCTCAGACACGATGGTGTCCTCGTTGGAGGTCAGCTGATCTGCTACCGCAGCAAATGCGGACGCGAGCTCCGCATCCTCGCTCTGCCCTGCCAGCTCCTTTGCCCAGAACTGTGCAAGGTAGAAGTGGCTTCCGCGGTTGTCGATCTCTCCGACCTTGCGGCTCGGCGACTTGTTCTCTAGCAGGAAGGTGGCGGTCGCGCGGTCCAGCGTGTCGGCCAGGATCTGTGCGCGAGCGTTTCCGGCGGTTGTGGCCAGGTGTTCGAAGCTCACGGCGAGCGCGAGGAATTCGCCCAGGCTGTCCCAGCGCAGGTGGTTCTCGCGGACGAGCTGCTGCACATGCTTGGGAGCGGAGCCGCCCGCACCCGTCTCGAAGAGGCCGCCGCCGTTGATCAGCGGGACGATCGAGAGCATTTTGGCACTGGTTCCCAGTTCAAGGATCGGGAAGAGGTCCGTAAGGTAATCGCGAAGGACGTTGCCGGTGACGGAAATGGTGTCTTCTCCCCGCCGGATCCGTTCAAGGGTGAATGCAGTTGCCTTCACCGGCGAAAGGATCTCAAGCTGCAGACCCTCTGTGTCGTGCTCGGCGAGGTACTCGTTGACCTTGGCGATGAGGTTGGCGTCATGGGCACGCTCCTCGTCCAGCCAGAAAACTGCGGGAGTGGCCGAAGCACGTGCACGCGTGACAGCAAGCTTGACCCAGTCGCGGATGGCGATGTCCTTCGTCTGGCAGGCGCGCCAGATATCACCGGGCTCGACGTCGTGCTCGATGAGGACGTTGCCGGAGCCATCGACGATCTGCACCGTGCCCGGCGTATCGATTTCGAAGGTCTTGTTGTGGCTGCCGTACTCCTCAGCGGCCTGGGCCATGAGACCCACGTTGGGCACTGTGCCCATGGTGGTCGGATCGAAGGCGCCGTTAGCCCGGCAGTCATCAATCACTACCTGATAAATGCCGGCGTAGGAGCTGTCGGGCAGCACAGCGAGGGTGTCCGCCTCTTCGCCGTCCGGTCCCCACATGTGGCCGGAGGTACGGATCATTGCGGGCATGGAAGCATCGACGATGACGTCGCTGGGCACATGCAGGTTGGTGATCCCCTTGTCCGAGTCCACCATGGCGAGCTTCGGACCGTCCTCGATGCCCTTGCGGATGGCTGCTTCAACCTCCTCGCGGGTGCCGGCCGGCAGCTTCTCGAGGCCGCTCAGGATGGAGGCGAGTCCGTTGTTGGGACTGAGGCCTGCCGCCTCGAGCTGCTCTCCGTAGGAGGCAAAAACCTCCGGCAGGAATGAGCGCACGATGTGGCCGAAGATGATCGGGTCGGACACCTTCATCATGGTTGCCTTGAGGTGGGCCGAGAAGAGCACACCGTCGTTCTTGGCGCGTTCCACCTGTGCGGCGAGGAACTCGTCCAGGGCGGCCGCGCGCATGACCGTTCCGTCGATGACCTCACCCGCGAGCGCGGGGAATGCCTTCTTCAGCACGTTCACGGTTCCGTCCTGACCCACGTGCTGGATGGTCAGGGAATCATCACCTTCCATGACCACCGACTTCTCGTTGGACCGGAAGTCGCCGTCGCTCATGGTGGCCACGTTGGTCTTGGAATCTGCTGACCAAGCGCCCATGGAATGCGGGTTCTGGCGGGCGTAGTTCTTCACTGACTGGGGCGCACGACGGTCCGAGTTTCCTTCACGGAGGACCGGGTTGACTGCCGAGCCCTTGATCTTGTCGTACCGCGCGCGGACGTCGGCTTCCTCGTCGCTGGAGGGGTTGTCCGGGTAGTCCGGTAGGGCGTACCCCTGCGACTGAAGCTCTGCAATTGCGGCCTTCAGCTGCGGAACCGAGGCGCTGATGTTGGGGAGCTTGATGATGTTGGCTTCGGGCTTGGTGGCCAGCTCGCCCAGCTCTGCCAGTGCGTCGCCGATGCGCTGTTCCTCGGTGAGGTAGTCGCTGAAGGTCGCGATGATGCGTCCGGCCAGCGAGATGTCGCGGGTCTCCACTTCCACACCCGCCGTTGAGGCGAAAGCCTCGATGATCGGCAGGAACGAATACGTGGCCAGCATCGGCGCTTCGTCGGTGTGGGTATAGATGATCTTAGCCATGGTGAGGCGTCTCCCTGAAGGTCAACTTGAACTGAAATCTGTCGGTGCTTTGGGTGTCTAACGTACCGGTTTAGTGGAAGAAGTGGCGCGCGCCGGTGAAGTACATGGTGATGCCTGCAGCGTTTGCGGCGTCAATGACTTCCTGGTCGCGTACCGACCCTCCCGGCTGGACGACAGCGCGCACGCCGGCGTCAATCAGGATCTGCAGGCCGTCAGCGAACGGGAAGAACGCGTCCGACGCCGCCACCGCACCACGGGCGCGCTCGCTGCCCTCCCCCGCGAGCGTGTTGGCACGCTCCACCGCGAGCTTGCAGGAGTCCAGACGATTGACCTGGCCCATTCCGACGCCGACGGCGGCACCGTCACGGGCAAGGAGGATGGCATTGGACTTCGCGGCCCGGCACGCCGTCCAGGCAAAAGCGAGATCGGCCAGGGTCTCAGGATCCGCTGCCTCGCCCGCGGCGAGCGTCCAGTTCCCGGGATTGTCGCCATCGGCGTTCACGGTGTCGGTCACCTGGATAAGCACACCGCCGGACACCTGGCGGATCTCGGTCGGGTAGCGGTCGTAACCCTCAGGAAGGGCAAGCAAACGGATGTTTTTCTTCTGCGAGAGAATCTCCACCGCTTCAGGCTCGAACCCGGGAGCGATGACGACTTCGGTGAAGATGTCCTTCACGGTCTGCGCCATGCCGGCCGTTACGGTGCGGTTGGCTGCGATGACACCCCCGAAGGCGGACACAGGATCGCATGCGTGTGCCTTGGCGTGGGCGTCGGCAATGGGATCAGCCGCGTCAGAGGTGCCGACCGCGACACCGCACGGGTTGGCGTGCTTGATGATGGCCACTGCCGGTTCGCTGAAATCGTAGGCAGCGCGCAGGGCGGCGTCCGCGTCGACGAAGTTGTTGTAGCTCATGGCCTTGCCGTGCAGCTGATCCGCCTGGGCGATGCCCACCGGAGCTGCCTTGTCGACGTACAGGGCCGCCTGCTGGTGCGGGTTCTCACCGTAGCGAAGCACTTCGGAGCGCTCGAGCGCGAGACCGGCGTACGCAGGCCAATCAATGACGCCGTCGTCGTCCTCGTCCTGGAACTGCGTTGCCGTCCAGGTGGCGACGGCATTGTCGTAGGCGGCGGTGTGCGCGAACGCGCGGGCCGCCAAGCGCTGACGGGTCTTCAGGTCGAAGCCTCCCTCACCTGCGGCGCGGACAACGCTGCCGTAGAAGGAAGGGTCCACCACGATGCTCACGGCAGCGTGGTTCTTCGCCGCCGACCGGACCATTGCGGGGCCGCCGATATCAATCTGCTCGACGACGTCGTCCCGTGACGCACCTGACTTCACCGTCTCCACGAAGGGGTAGAGATTGACTACCACCAGGTCGAAAGCCTCGATATCCATCTCCGCCAGGGTGTCCATGTGAGCGGCGACGCGGCGGTCCGCGAGGATCCCGCCATGCACGCGCGGATGCAGGGTCTTGACGCGGCCGTCAAGCATCTCGGGAGAACCGGTGACCTCCTCAACCTGCTGAACGGGGATGCCCGCCGCGGCAATGGTCTTGGCGGTGGAGCCGGTGGAGACGATGCGCACACCTGCACCGTGCAGACCCTGAGCGAGTTCCTCCAACCCGGTCTTGTCGTAGACGGAGATCAGCGCGCGGCGGATCGGAACACGGTCAAGGTTGGTCAAAGTCACGCAGGTCTCCAGGGAATGAGTGCTGTGGGATCGTCCCCAGTCTAAAACACCGGCACGTTCCGTCCGTCGGCAGCGCGGGTCCGTTACGGTGCGTTCCTGTGAAGGCACCGCTGACTTACGGGACGGCGGTATGGTGATCGAGTTATTCGCAACGAGCCAGCAAGCGCCGGGCGGCGCTGTCAGGACGGAAACGTGAGCACTTCAACCGACCTCCCCACCGGCGACCAGGTGGTGCAGGACCTGCCCTGGCGGTGGCGTGTGCAGGGCAAGATCTTCCTGATCGGCGGCCTTGGGTTCATGTTCGACGCCTGGGACGTCACGCTGAACGGTTACCTCATCCCCCTGCTGTCAGAGGAATGGGGGCTGACTCCTGGAGAGGCCGCGTGGGTAGGTACCTCCAACCTGATCGGCATGGCGGTGGGAGCCTTCGCCTGGGGTTCCATTGCCGACCTGATCGGCCGGAAAAAGGCATTCACTGCGACACTGCTGATCTTCTCGCTGTTTACGGTGCTCGGTGCGCTGTCCGGTGATCTCGTCTGGTTCTGCGTCTTCCGGTTCCTCGCCGGCTTCGGATTGGGTGGGTGTATCCCGGTGGACTACGCGCTTGTCGGGGAGTTCACGCCACGAAAGCACCGTGGACGGGTCCTCACTGCCATGGACGGCTGGTGGCCCATCGGTGCAGCCCTGTGCGGGGTGGTGTCCGCAATCCTGATCGCCGCATTCGGCGATTGGCGTTACCTGATGCTCGTCATGGTGCTGCCTGCCCTCCTGGTGTTCTGGGTTCGGCGGTCAGTGCCTGAGTCACCCCTCTACCTTGTGCAGCGGGGACGCACCAGTGAGGCCAAGGCGGTGATCGACCAGCTGGTCGAAAGCACCGGAGCACGGGTCCGCGAATGGCGGCTGCCGCCCGCCGGGAACGATCCGCGGCTCACGCTTGGAGGGCTCACCGGTCAGTTCACCGCCCTGTGGCGATTCAACTGGCGCATCACCCTCGCGGCATGGGGTCTGTTCCTGTCGATCCTGCTGGTCTACTACGGAGCCCTGACCTGGATGCCGCAGATCCTCATCGCCGCGGGGTACCGGCAGTCGGTGGCCTTCCTGACCACGGCGGGCATGACAGGCATCGGCTTCCTCGGCGTCGTTGCCGCCGCCCTTCTGGTGGAGCGGGTGGGCAGGAAGTGGATCCTGGCGGTGTCCGGTCCGCTGTCCGCCGTCGTGCTGGTGATCTTCGCGCTGACCGTTGACCTCCCGGCAGTGGCGACGGCCTGGCTGCTGGCTTTCGGCTTCACCATCCAGGTGGCCATCCCTGTGCTCTACACCTACGTGTCCGAGCTGTACCCCACCGAGCTGCGCGGCTCCGGTTTCGGATGGGCGTCCACGGTGTCCAGGGTGGGCGCGGGACTGGTGCCGCTCATCTTCGGGTCCCTGCTGTGGCCCTACCTCGGGCTGCCGCTGACGTTCGCGGTGACGGGCGTGCTGGTTCTGGTCGCCGTACTGTGGATGGCGTTCAACGCGCCGGAGACCCGTGGAGCCCGCATTTGAGTTGACAGCAAATGTGACCTGAGACACGCTTTGGTGGTTCTTTCCACTTCTGGAGGTCTCATGATTACCCGCAACGCTACCGTCGTCGTGCTTGCATCGCTGCTGGCCGCGACCGGTACTGCACTACCCGCCCAGGCCAAGACCGCCGGCCACGATAAAACCGCCGCCACGGCCGAGGCGCTGCAGTCGCTGCGCGCACCGGTCACCGACGAGAACTTCTACTTCGTGATGGCTGACCGCTTTGCCAACGGCACCCCAACCAACGACGACGGCGGCCTGGGTTCCAACCCGATGGTGTCCGGTTTCGATCCCACCGGGAAAGGCTTCTACAACGGCGGCGATCTGAAAGGTCTGCTCGACCGGCTGGACTACATCGAGGGGCTCGGCACCACCTCGATCTGGCTGACGCCCAGTTTCAAGAACAAGGCTGTGCAGGCTGAGGACAACTCGGCCGGTTACCACGGCTATTGGATCACCGACTTCACGCAGATCGACCCGCATCTGGGCACCAACGAAGACCTCAAGGCGCTCATCGACGAAGCGCACTCCCGCGGGATGAAGGTTTACTTCGACATCATCACCAACCACACCGCCGACGTCATCGGGTACGAGGAGGGTGCCCGCATGCCCTACGTTTCCAAGGACGAGGAGCCCTACCGCACCGCGGACGGGGTCCCGTTCGATGACCGCGACGTGGCCGGCAGCGACAGCTTCCCGGCCCTCGGTCCGTCGGTTTCCTTCCCCTACACTCCGGTACTGGAGCCGGGCGAGGAGAACCTCAAGGTTCCGGAATGGCTCAACGACCCGACGCTCTACCACAACCGCGGCGACACCACCTTCGCAGGTGAGGATGCCTACTACGGCGACTTTTTCGGGCTCGACGACCTCTTCACCGAGCATCCCGTCGTCGTGGACGGCATGAAGGAGATCTACCAGGCCTGGATCGCCGACTTCGGCGTGGACGGGTTCCGCATCGACACCATGAAGCACGTGAACGACGAGTTCTGGCAGGAGTTCGGACCGGACGTCCTTGACTTCGCCCATGAACAGGGCAAGGACGAGTTCTTCATGTTCGGAGAAGTCTTCGACACCAGCAAGGACTTCACCTCGCAATACACCACGCGCAACTCCATGCAGTCCGTGCTCGACTTCCCGTTCCAGGAGGCGGCCCGCAGCTTTGCGTCCCGCGGTGCGGACGCCGGGCAGCTTGAGCAATTCTTCGTCGATGATGACTGGTACACCGACGCCGACTCCAACGCCTACAGCCTGCCCACCTTCCTGGGCAATCACGACATGGGCCGCATCGGCGGGTTCCTCAAGGCCGACAATCCGGACGCCGGCGAGGAAGAGCTGCTCGCCCGTGATGGACTGGCGCACGAGCTGATGTACTTCTCGCGCGGCAATCCTGTCATCTACTACGGCGACGAGCAGGGCTTCACCGGGCCCGGCGGAGACCAGGACGCACGCCAGACGCTTTTCGCCAGCCAGGTGCCCGACTATCTCGATGACGACCTCCTGGGCACCGAAGCAACCCATGCGCAGGACAACTTCGATACGCAGCACCCGCTCTACCGGACTATCGGCGCCCTCGCCAAGGTCACCGCGGACCACCCTGCGCTGCGCAACGGGGCACACCAGCACCGCTATGCTGCGGACGGAGCGGGCATTTACGCCTTCTCACGGATCGACTCCCAGCGTCAGCGCGAGTACGTCGTCGCGCTCAACAACAGCGAGGAAGTCCAGACCGCCCAGATTCCGACCTACATGCCGTCGCGGACCTTCAGCTCCATCTACGGTGAGGGGCCTGACCGCGTGAAGTCGGCCCGCAACGGTAACATCACCGTAACGGTGCCGCCGCTATCCGCGGTCGTCTACGAGGCTTCCGGCCGCATCCCGGCCTCGAAGGCCGCTCCGGCGATCAACCTTGCCCAACCGGCGCCGGCGGATGGTGACAACGGGCGCATGCTGGTGGAAGCCGACGTCGCCGGTTCCTCCTTCTACCAGGTGTCCTTCGAAGCACGCGCGGCGGGCGGCGACTGGACGCCGATCGGAACGGATGACAACGCGCCGTACCGCGTCTTCCACGACGTCGCGGCGTTGGACCAGGGCACGCCGCTCGAGTACCGCGCAGTCGTTCTCGACAACAAGGGTCATACGGCCGGCAGCGGGACTGTCACGGCCGTTGCACCGGAACCCCTGGTGACCCTCGAGGCTCCGTCCGAAAATGCGCGGGTTCGGGACACAGTGGAACTCAGCGCTGTGGCGGACCCCGAGAAGGCGACCAACGTGGTGTCCTTCGAGCGCAGCGTGGACGGCGGCGAATGGGAGGAAATCGGTTCGGACAGCTCCTCCCCCGCGTATACGTTGACGGATGACATCTCTGCCCTGAACCTCCCGGACGACACGCAGCTGCAGTACCGCGCCGTGCTTGGCGAATCGGTCAGCAACGTTCGAACTGTCACCATCGGCGATCCCGAGGTGGCGCAACCGGACGCAGTGTCGGTGCCCGGCAGCCTCAACTCAGAGATGAACTGCATCGACGGGGACTGGCAGCCGGCCTGTGATGAGGCGCAAATGACCCTGGGCGACGACGGGCTATGGCGACTCACGGCGGATCTCCCGGCGGGGACCTACGAGTACAAGGTCGCCATCAACAAGGGCTGGACCGAGAACTACGGTGCCGGCGGTGCCCCCAACGGCAACAACCTGACTCTGGAACACCCCGCCTCAGGGCCGGTGACGTTCGTGTACGACCACTACACGCACATCATCAGCGTGGAGTAACCCGCCTCTGCATCGAGTGGGCGCTGAGGACGGCGATTGCGCGCAAACGCCGTTATCGGCGCCCACTCGATGCAGTTAAGGCAAGGTCATGAAGGGTCTCGATCAGGAGGGCGCGTTCCTGCACCTTGATGCGCTCGTGCAGGGAATCTTCCGTGTCATCGTCGAGCACGGGCACCGCTGCCTGCGCAAGGATGGGGCCGGTATCGACTCCGGCGTCCGCGATCATCACGGTGCAGCCGGTGACCTTGACCCCATAGGCGAGCGCGTCGCGGACCCCGTGTGCGCCGGGAAAGCTGGGGAGCAGTGCGGGGTGGGTGTTGAGGTACCGGTTAGGGAACCGGTCCAGGAACCCCTGATTGACGATGCGCATGAACCCGGAGGAAATCACATAGTCGGGCTCGAAGGCGGCTGTGCGCTCCGTCAGTTCAGCGTTCCACTCAGCACGGTCGCTGAACTGCTTGAAGTCCACGACGAAGGTAGGAATGCCGGCGGCGGCTGCGCGCTCAACGCCGTAAGTATCCGGCCGATCGGCACCAACGGCCGCAATCTCGACCGGTAACCGGCCAGCCTGGACGGCGTCGATGACGGCCTGAAGGTTGGAACCCGTACCCGAGACAAGAACAACAATGCGCATGGGATACAAGCCTACTGGCCGGGCGACAGCGCAGGGGCACCCTCTGTTCTAGGGTTGAACCATGAACAATCCTGCGCCTTCCAACCCTTCGGCACGGCCCACCAAGCCGCCACGGCAGTCTTCGCCGCCGTCGGATAAGGAGCTCGCAGAAACGCGGAGACTGTTGCGCGTCTTCATGTTGCTCCTCCTCGGCACTCTCCTCACCGCAAATTTCCCGCTGCCCTGGAAGGTGCTCGGCCTTCTTTTCGGCCTGGCAGCCCTCACGGTCGGGATCCTCGCCATGGTCAACCTCGTGCGGCAGAAAGCCCCCGCGCTGGTGCGGGTCTCTACGACGGTTGGCCTGGTCGCCAGCCTCCTGCTCACCATGGCGACGGGCGCGGCCGTCCTGCTGTGGCCGTTGACGGCCCAGTACGAGGAATGCATGGCCTCTGCCCTTACCTCGAAGGCGCAACGGCAGTGCGAGGAGGACCTGCGCAACCTGAACGGCTTGCTGGAACCTCGCTCGTTAGCTCCCGGACAGGAGGACCCATGGTCGACGTCGTAACCTCCATCACGATCGACCGCCCACTCCAGCAGATGGCGTCCTATGCGGCAGATCCCGCGAACGCGCCCGAGTGGTACGTGAACATTGATTCCTCCCGGTGGCTGACCGAGCCCGTCCTCGAGGTAGGTTCGTGCGTGGCCTTCTCTGCGAGGTTCCTGGGCCGAACGCTCTCCTACGTCTACGAGATCGCGCAGTTCGATCCCCTGGAGCGGCTTGTGATGCGTACCGCCGAGGGACCTTTCCCGATGCAGACCACCTACAGCTGGGAGGCCGCCGGACCATCCACCACCCGGATGGAATTGCGTAACACCGGACGTCCACGCGGGTTCTTCCGGCTGCTCGGCCCCCTCCTTGGGAAGACGATGCACACAGCGAATGCGAAGGATCTGCAGAACTTGAAGCGGCTGCTTGAGTCGAGCTGAGCGGCTTAGCGCGACTCCCGCTCCAGCAGGGGCCCGGCCGCATAACCAATGACGACGCCGGCCGCCACCTCTGCCGCCACCCACAGTCCCGTCCACACCGGATCGGGGCCAAGGTCAACGAACCGTCCAACTCCCAGCGAAGCCCGCGACAGCAGGGCCAGCAAGGCCGCGCCGACGCCGGCCAACACACCCACGAACAACCCCAGCGTCACCGACGACACCGCGGCTGTGAACCAGCGCGCGCTCACCTTCAGCTGGAGCCACTCATCGAAATGGTTCTCGCCTTCGCGGAAGAACCACCAGCCCGCCAGGACGCCCGCTACGACCGGAATCGCGAGCGCAACCAGCCCATACTCCAGCGGTCCCGACGGAACGGCGCCGAGAATGGGCACCGCGGGCAGCGGCCCCGCTGTAGTCGCCAACGGGCTGATGGAGCTGCCTGCCCCCAGCGCGAAGCCTGCTCCGGAGGACCATGCGAGGCTCCACACCATGAGGTTGGGCAGGAAGCCGAGCTGGCCGACTGTTATGACGGCGCTGCCGACTATTCCGGCGTCGAGCCTCTCGTAGATTGTGGCGCTCGCCGCCCAGTGAATAGCCAGCGCCACGGCCAGCAGGAGGGCCGACAACCCGAGCGCAGAAACCGTCGCCAGGAAAGCGGCGCGAACGGCGGACCAGACGTAGGAACCCGCCCAACGGGAGGACTGGCTCGTCGTCGCAATCCAGTCAGCGAGGTTCACGCCGATCAGCCGCCCCCAGGAACCCGCTTCGCGGTAGGCGCCGATGATCATGCCCGCACCGGCTGCGATGAGCGGCAGGCAGGCGGCAGCCACGGGCGACGCTGAGGTAGCGCCGTCGTCGGCCAGGTAGGCAGCTCCGAACCCGAAGAGGGCATAAACGGCCAGGGCGCCGAGGAGTGCCTGCCAGAGCTGGTCCGTATAGGAGGCACGGGCAAGACGCCGGCCTGCGCGCCATGCGAGGAGGAACGGGATCAGGGTGAGTCCGAGGGGCACTGCCCAGAGAAGACTCGAACCGCCCTCGGGGAGTGTGAGCTGCAGCGGCACACCGTGCAGCACCAACCAGGACTGTGCAGCGAGCTGCACAGTTCCCAACGCGTCACGTCCGGCGAAACCACCCGTCAGCCACGCGGCGCCGAGAGGGATCAGGACAATCAGCGCGGAAATAACTGCGGCCTGTCCCAGCTCGAAGGCACCCTGCAGCCACAGGGGCATGGGAATCGCACGGGGCTTGGTGGGGAGTTTCATCCCTTCCATGGTGCCACCGGCTGCGGTACCCGCCGCTGAACGACTCGGCGACCTGGCTCACGGGCACTGGAGCCGGCGCATGCCGGAACGTCAGCCGAGCAGGTCGATGATGCCCTTGATGAGCGCTGTGGCAGCCCCCAGGAAAGCTATGACGACGACGGCGAACCGGGCGTGCCGGTCACGGATGTACTTGGCGAGGCGCTCCCCCGCAAGGATCCCCACGATGATCGACAGGGGTATGAGGATCCACATCCAGGTTTCAAGAGGCGGCACTCCACCCGGGTCAATGAGGAGTTTGACCAGTATGGTGGCTGAGCCGATCACGGTGAAGAAGGGCTGCAGGGTGGCGGCGAACGGCCGTTGCGGCCACCGCGACAGCAGCGCGTAGGCGCTCACGGCCGGCCCGCCCACACCGGCCATGGAGTTGGTCAGGCCGGAAGCAAGTCCCGCAACGGCCTTCGAACGGTTCCCCGTCAGCACCACGGAGGAGCGCTGCAGCAGCAGCGAAGCGGTCAGGGCCACCAGCACGACGGCGCCCACTGTCACCGCGAGCGGCGCGCTCGGCAGCCCCACCGCCGCGAAAGACCCCGCGACGGAACCTAACACCGCCGGAATGGCCAGCCACCGGAACATGCCCCAGTCGATGTCCTTCCACACACGGGGGGTGATGAGAGCGGAGGAGACGACTCCACAGATGTTGATGAGGAGCACACCCTCATGCGGGCCGAGGATCAGCACAAGAAAGGGAGAGACGAGCAGCGCGAAGCCCAGTCCGGCAATGCGCTGGGCGACCGCACCCACCACGATGAGTGCCAGAACGAGGATGAAGAGCGCTAACGTCACTTGGATACAGTACGCCGGGGCAACGGTTACGCTGGCACGATGAGCCATGCTGCGACGGTCCTCAACACTGCACACTGGCGCCGGGAGGTCTTTGCGCTCTACCGGGAGGTCCGGGATACAGCGGCGACCGGCTCCCCTGCCCTCGCCCACGCCCACTGGCGCACCGGCCGAGACAGGCTCTTCGCCGGCCATCCGGCGTCGCCCCTCTCCGCCGAGGTCCAGCGGAACTTCGCCGGCCTGCCGGTGGCTCCCTACGACCCCGACTTCCGCTTCGAGGCGAACATCGACGACGACGGCGCCGGCCAGCACATGGAGGTCCCGACCGGAACCGATGGGGTGGTGCCCTTCGAGCGGCTCGGCACTGTGGTGCTCGACGGCGTCGGCAGGCTTGCGCTATGGCGGCTGAAGTCCTACGGTGGCGGCCTTTTCCTGCCGCTCCGTGACGGCTCGTCCGGGGCGGACCGCGGTAGCTACGGCGGCGGCCGGTACGTGCTGGACACCATCAAGGGTGCGCACCTCGGTGAGCGTGACGGCCGGCTGATCGTAGACCTGAACTTCGCCTACAACCCCTCCTGCGCCTACGACGAGGCATGGGCATGCCCGCTCCCGGGCCCTGCCAACCGGCTCGAGGTTTCCCTGCCGGTCGGGGAGCTGTACACCGCCTCCTGAGCCAGAGTTCACTTCGCTGCAACCTCCTGCTCGCCGGACGCACAGACCGCGGTGCCAGTATCGACGACGTGAGAGTTGCCGTGGTTGCCGAATCATTCCTTCCGCACATGAACGGGGTGACGCACTCCCTCCTGAAGGTCCTGGCCCACCTCCGAAGCCGGGGTGATGAGGTGCTGGTGATCGCTCCGTCGTCGTCCTGGCTGGATAAATCCTCCTGGTCCGAGAAGCCGGGCTTCCCGGAGAACGTTGCGCCCTCGTCGGTCGAGGGCTACCCGGTCGTGACACTGCCCTCGGTCCCGCTGACCGGGTATGCGAACGTGCGTCTGGCCGCCGGCACGGTTGCCAGGGTTCGAAGGATCCTCGCGGACTTCTCACCCGACGTGGTCCACGTGGCCTCGCCCTTTGTCCTGGGGTGGCGTGCGGTGCAGGCGGCGGGGCAGCTCGGCATTCCCACCGTGTCCATCTATCAGACCGAGATTCCCGCGTACGCCGCCCGTTACGGCGTGCCGTGGTTGGAGAACATGCTGTGGCAGCGGGTGGAGAATATCCATCAGGGCTCCACGCTGACCCTCGCGCCGTCGTCGTTCGCGTTGCAACAGCTCGAATCCCGCGGCATCCCTCGCCTGCGGCTCTGGCGCCGCGGTGTCGATACCGCGCGGTTCACGCCCGCCAAGCGCGACGGCGACTGGCGCCGTAGCGTCGTCGCTGGACGCCCGCTCGGATCGAAGATCATCGGTTACGTGGGACGCCTTGCAGCTGAAAAGCAGGTGGAGGACCTCGCCGGCCTGGACGCAATTCCGGGAACCCGGCTGGTGATCGTCGGGTCGGGGCCGGCGAAGGAATCCCTGCAACAGAAACTCCCGGGCGCATACTTTGCAGGGTTCCAGTCCGGTGACGACCTCGCACGGACGATGGCGTCCTTCGACATTTTCGTTCACCCCGGGGAGTCAGAGACGTTCTGCCAGACCATTCAGGAGGCGATGGCTTCAGGAGTGCCGGTCGTCGCCGTCGGTCGCGGCGGCCCGCTGGATCTTGTTGATTCCTCACGGACCGGCTGGCTGTACCCGCCCGGCAAACTGGATCAGCTTCATGCCGGGGTGATGGACCTTCTCGGGGACGACACCAAGCGCCGCGCGTTCGGACGTGCCGCGTATGCCGCGGTACAGGGCAGAACGTGGCCGGTACTGTGCGAGCAGCTCGTGTCCCATTATGCCGAAGCGATCCAGGTGCATAGCCAAACCCCCGTCAGCCGTCGGGGTACCTACGCTGTCAGCTAGCTGGTTGTTGGAACCGGCACAGCAGCGCCGCACAAGCGAAGCAGGCTGAGTATTTGTGGCACACTGGCCGCATGCAGACCTTTCTGCCCTATCCGGACTTCGCAGCCAGCGCCGCCGTTCTCGATCAGGCCAGGCTGGGCAAACAGCGGGTTGAGACACTGCAGATTCTGCGGGCCCTGGTGCTGCCGGACTACGGCTGGCGCAGCCACCCGGTCACCCGGATGTGGATGGGATACGTACCGGCGCTGACGGTCTATGGACTGGCCATGGTCCGCGAATGGGTGTCGCGCGGGCACGCGGACAGCACCGCGGCCCTGGTCAGCGAGTTCGCCCCCGATTCGGCTGCCGCGTTCGAGGCGGGCACTGGACCCGAGCCCGCCATGCCCCCGTGGCTGGGCAACGCGGAGGTACATGTCAGCCATCAGTCGAACCTCATCCAGAAGGCCCCCGAGCTCTACCGCGAGCGCTTCCCGGGGACGCCGGATAACCTTCCCTATTCATGGCCGGAACCGGAGCTGGAACTCATCCCGGTGGAGCCGACCGGCGAGCGGCTCTGGATCTGGCACGGTCCGCTGGATGGGCCCGACGGTGACGCGCTGCTTCTCCCCGGTCACCCGCCCGCTGGTCGGGCGGTGCCGAAATGGTCCCGGCAGTACGCCGCTTTCACTGAACTCGCTCGTGAAGGTGACGCCGCCGCCGTCGTCATGGATGGCGGTGCACGCCTCCGGCGAGGCACGCTGGGCCCGCTGACTATCGACCCTGCCCAGTCCGACGACGACGTTCCCGGTACTGCGCGCCGGCCCATCTTACTGTCGGGCTGGCTGAGGCGCAGCGACTTTGAGTACCCGGCGCTTCTGCAGGACCCGCGCCGCTTCTACGCCGTGGAAGCCTCTGCGACACGGGGGTAGGGCGGCTAGAGTCCGTAGAGCTCGAACCCGACCGCCGAGATCCCCTCGCCGTCCGAATTCCGGCTCGTGGCCCAGCGGACCTGTTCGGTTGCCTGCTCCTCCACCGGTCTGCTGTCCAGTGCCTGCAGGTACTTCGCGTGGGCTGCGAGGGAGAGGATGGCCTTCTCGACACTGGCCTCGCTCACCGGCATGGCGTGCGTGGGGTTCATGCTCAGGATCGCCGTCCACTTCACCTGGTGGCGCGGACCGTCGAGGTCGGGGAAGATCCACTCGTTGGCGGCATCGGCGACGGCGTTGAGCACTGAGCGTCCTAGTGCCCGGTGGTCCTCCGAGTTCCACATGCCCCGCCCCCACGTGTCACCGTGGTTCAGGGTCACGACGCCGTCGGGCCGGTGTCTGCGGATAGCGGCGGCGAGGTCGCGGCGGAGATCGAGCGACTCAGTCAGGCGCCCGTCCGGGTAGTCAAGGAACTCCAGCACATCGACCCCGACGAGGTCGCAGGCAGCGCGCTGCTCCCCCTCGCGTAGCGGTCCGCTCTCCGCGGGCGGCAGACCCGCGATCCCGGCCTCGCCGCGCGTGGCAAGCACGTAGCGAACCTCCTTGCCCTGCGCGATCCACTCGGCGACCGCCGCCGAGGTGCCGTATTCGGGATCATCCGGGTGAGCCATGAGTACGAGTGCGCGCTGCCAGTCCGTTGGGAAAGGCTCCAGCGTCACAGCGCGCCTCCGGCTGCTTCGGGCATGTTCGGATCATGGCCGGAATCACCCACTGTTTCCCGGGCAAGGAAATTCTCGATGTCGAACAGGTTGTCCGCCCGCTCGACGATGGTGAGGAGCGTCGACATGGACGCGACTTCTTCAACCTGCTCCTTGAGGAACCAGAGCATGAACTGCTCCCCCAAAGCGTCGGTCTCCGCCCGGGCTCTCGCGAACAGGGCCTCGATATCCGCAGTCACCTGCTTCTCCTGTGCAAGGGCGAGGGAGATCGGCTCGACGACAGACGTGAAGTCGTTCCGTACGGGTCCAACTCCGGGGATCTGCACTTTCTGACCCCTGTCGAGCATGTATTGGACCATCATGAGAGCGTGGTTTCGCTCCTCCAGCGACTGTCTGTAGAAGTGCGCGGCCAGGCGCGGAAGGTCCTGGCCGTCGAACCACACAGCGGTAGCCAGGTACTGTTGCGACGCTGCGAACTCGTTGCCGATCTGCCGGGTCAGCAGGTCAGTGAAGGTTGTCTCGGCCATGGTTCCCTCCGTTGCAGGCTTTCCCCGCGGTGGACTGCTCTCCTGTAGGTCGGGGTCCCTGTAGGCAGGCTTATCATTGGAGCAGCAGCCGTGCAAGCAATCTGTGAATGCACCGGTGATACCGCATGTCCTGATAACCGTTGGAGGATCCCATTACAGATACCGCCGCCCAGCATGACATTTACTTCGGCGCACCCGAAGTGGAGAACGACGCCGAACTGCTCGAGTCTGCCTCCAGTGCCGCCGTCGCGAGACTGAATGACCGCGATGACATCACTACCGTCAAGCGCCGGTTCGCGCTCATCAATACGGACACAACACCGCATCAGGCAATGGTGGAGGATCTGTTGTTCATCCGGGAGGCGCTCGAGCGTGCCGGTTTGGAGTATCTGCTGGTTCGGGGAAACGACGAGCGTCCCGTCGTCGCGGTTGACTTGAAGCACCGGGAACGGCTGCGGGAGGCACTCGTTGAAGCGTGCCGCAACGAGCCCTTCTATTCCAGGACCGTTGACACGAAGCGGCGGACCACGCTGCTGGTGGCCGACGGCGCACTGTCGCCCAGCGACAAGGCGCGGATCTTCCGGTTATTCCGTCCCCGCATCGAGCCGATCGGCGGGCTGACCTTTGGCCCGTCCGCCGGCGTGCAGATCGAGCTGTGGTCCCTCGACGGCGACCGCATCGTGCTGCCCATGGAGAACTCGCTGACGCGGCGCACCCTCCCGTCCAACGAGGTGGTGCGCGGATCCGTCAACCGCCACGGCCTGGTCTGGCCGACCATCGACAACATGTTCGCGGATCACGCGACCGACATCGACTTCGACATCGACCTCGTCTTCAGCTGGGTGGACGGCAGCTCCCCTGAGTACCTGGCGGCCCGCGCCGCCCGCATGAAGAACGTCATCGTGGGTGAAGGTGATGACCACGAGGCTCGCTACCGGCAGATCAACGAACTGAAGTACGCGCTGCGCTCGGTCTACATGTTCGCGCCGTGGATCCGCCGCATCTTCATTGCTACCGACTCCGCCCGTCCGGAGTGGCTGGCCGACCACCCGTCGGTCACGCTGGTGCCGTCTGAGGAGCATTTCAAGGATCCCTCGGTACTGCCGACCTACAACTCACAGGCCGTCGAGTGCCAACTGCACCACATTCCCGGGCTGTCGGAGTATTTCCTGTACTCGAACGACGACATGTTCTTCGGCCGTCCCGTGGGTCCGGACATGTTCTTCTCCCCCGGCGGGATCACCAAGTTCATCCAGGCCGATACCCGGATCGGGCTGGGCGAGAACGATGCAGAGCGCAGCGGATTCGAGAACGCAGCCCGGGTGAACCGCCGCCTGCTCCACGAGCGATTCGGCCGCATCACCACCCGCCATCTGGAGCACACGGCGGCTCCGCTGCGCAAAAGCGTCATGTTCGAAATGGAGGACGAGTTCGCCGAGGAATTCGCGGCGACGGCTGCGTCAAAGTTCCGCGCGAAGGACAACATCTCCGTCACCAATTCGCTGTACCACTATTACGCCCTGCTGACCGGCCGCGCCGTGACCCAGGAATCGGCGAAGGTGAAGTACATCGACACCACCATGCGTTCTGGCCTTCGACAGCTCCACAAGTTGCTGGACAAGCGCAACATGGACCTGTTCTGCCTCAACGACGGCAGCTTCCCGGAGATCCCCGCCGAGGAGCGTGCCCGGGTGGTGACCGATTTCCTTGAGAAGTACTTCCCGGTGAAGGCTCCCTGGGAGAAGTAGGTCAGACGCCGGTGAGCGCCTTCGCCGGCGCTGCCTCGGCGATCTGCACACCGGCGGCTTCCAGACGGCGCCGTGTCTCCTCACGGGGTACGGTTTCGCCGACGGCGGTGTGGCTGCCGACCGGAACCACGGAGTGTACGACGGTGTCCTCGTAGACGTGCACCAGGTTATAGGCCTGCGCTCCGTCGCGGCCGCGGGTTCCACCGTTGTCGTAGGTGAGGTCCTGCGTATAGCAGGTGGCCGAGGCCACGGACACCGGAATACCTGCGAACAACGCGCTGGTCGAGTAGTGCAGGTGCCCGGCCAGGATGGCGCGGACGTCGGTGTCGCGGATGACGTTCGCCAGCCGGTTCTGGTCACGGAGCTCCACCAGTACCGCGAGGTCCTGAACACACGGAACCGGCGGATGGTGCAGGGCGAGGATGGTACCGAAGGGCGCAGGGGTAAGGAGCTCGTTGGCAAGCCAGACCAGCTGCTCATGGCTGATCTCACCGTAATGGTGACCCGGCACCGTGGAGTCCAGCGTGATGATCCGCAGTCCGTTGATCAGGTAGCTGCGGTCGAGGGGGGCCGTGTCCGCGGGCTCCCTCAGCAGTTCGCTGCGGAGCGTCGCCCGGTCGTCATGGTTGCCCATCGCCCAGATGACCTCGGCGCCAAGCTTTCGGGCAGCAGGGTCAACGATGGTGCGGAGCTTCGCGTAGGCCTCGGCCTCTCCCTTGTCTGCAAGGTCGCCCGTAAAGACAATCGCGTCCGGTCGTGACCCGGATGCTTCCAGATCGTCGAAAATCTGCCGGAGCCGCGCTTCGCTGTCCACCGCCCCATACAGGGGTTCAGTGCCACCCACCAGATGGGTGTCGCTCATATGCAGGATGAAATGTTGCGGCCGTGGGTGCTCGGCCGTCCGGAAGTTCATGATCGCCTTCTCGATAGCTCGAATAGCTTTCACTCATTTAACATTCATCAAAGCAGAGGCATTCCTACCTTGAGTTGAACGTCACACGGCGAGTCCGTTAATACTTCTCCGCCGGATGGGACCTCGTGACAGTTATTCGGATCCGCTGTGAGACGGGATGGCCCGGTACCATCCGATAGTGGAGTTTTTGGCGCAGTGGTGGGATCGGATTGTCGCGGGGTTCAGCCGGAGCCAGCCGCCCCAGCTGACCCTGACCGAAGTTCTCCTCATCCTGTTGGCTGCGGCTGCCCTCTCCATTCCCCCTGTGACCTGGCGGTACTTCGGGCTCTTCAGCACCGTGGTCCACGAGCTTGGCCATGCCTTCGCCGCACTGGTCGCCGGAAGCCGTGTCACCGGCATCCGACTCAACTTTGACCACTCAGGACTCACCACCTCGTTCGGCCGCCCGGGCTGGCGCACAGCATGGGCAACATTCTGGGGGTACCCGGTGCCCGCCGTCGTCGGCTCCGTCCTTGTCTGGTGCGGTTTCGCAGGCTGGGCGCCTGCGGCGCTCTCGGTGGGGGCGCTGATGCTGCTGCTCGCCCTGCTGTTCATCCGCAATGCCGGCGGTGTGCTCATCCTCCTGGGTGCGGTGGCCGTTTCGGCCGTCCTCGTGGCAGCCGTTCCCGCCGAATTCAGCGGCCACGTGGTGGTTGCGCTCGGAGTGGCGCTGCTGGTCGGCTCCGTCCGCGACCTTGGCAAGGTCGCCAACGTCCACCTACGACGACGGCGGGAGCGCGGACAGTCCGATGCTTACCTTCTGTACCGCTCGACGGGGATTCCTGCTGCAGTCTGGCTGGTCCTGTTCACGGCGGTGATCGGCGGGTCGATCGCGTGGGCGTGGACCGTCGTCAGTTCGGGAGTGCCTGTGTCGCTGGGAATGTGAGGTTCCTGCGCTCTGAGGGCGCACCTCTGGCGGCGCGCTGTCCCCCGACGTAGGCTCAAACCAGCCCACCCGATCCACCAAGGAGCCTTCAATGAATCTCAGCCACGTCCCCCTGCGTCTCAGCACCGGAGCTTTCATCCTGAACTCGGGTCTGACGAAACGGGAAATTGACAGGGACACCGCCGCCTACCTGCAGGGCATGGCAGCCAACGCCTTTCCCCAGGTGAAGCAGCTTGATCCCGAGAAGTTCGGCAAGGTTCTGGCCGCCGCCGAGATGGGACTGGGCGCCGCCCTCCTGGCGCCCTTCATTCCGAGCCGGCTGGTAGGCCTTGGCCTCGCCGCCTTCTCGGGCGGCCTGCTCGCCATGTACTTCCGCACGCCGGGAATGACCCAGGACGACGACGTCCGTCCCACCCAGGAGGGCACGCCCGTCGCCAAGGACGTGTGGATGCTCGGTATCGCGCTCTCACTCATCATCGACGGCGGCCGCAAGCGCTGAGATGCGCCGGATTCACCTCCGGCGCTACCGCACCCTAGGGTTGTCCTATGGAATCCCCGATCGAAGGCTACCTTGCACGGATCCACCGGGAGATTTCGGAGCTGAAGGACGGCAAGCCCTACAGCACCATCCCCGCGATGGCGAACGTCGATCCGGACAACTTCGGCATCTGTCTCACGACTGTTGACGGATACATCTACGAGGTAGGTGACACGCGGGAAGAGTTCAGCATCCAGTCCATCTCGAAGCCGTTCACCTATGGGCTGGCCCTGTCCGACCTCGGGTTGGACGCGGTGGACGAGAAGGTTGACGTTGAACCGTCCGGCGATTCCTTCAACGAGATCTCACTGGCTGAAGGGACGGGACGCCCCGCAAACGCCATGATCAATGCCGGGGCGCTCACGGCGACGTCGTTGATCAAGGGCTCCGGGGGGAACACCAGGATCAAGCGCATCGTCAATACCTATTCCGACTTCGCCGGAAGGCAGCTATCGATTGACGAGGAGATCTTTTCGTCCGAGTTGCAGCATGGGCACAGGAACCGTGCGTTGGCACACCTGCTGAGGTCCTTCGACATCATCGAGGACGATCCGACACCGGTGATCGAGGACTATTTCCGTCAGTGCTCGGTACTGGTGAACTGCCTGGATCTTTCGCTCATGGCCGCTACGCTCGCGAACAGCGGACGCAATCCCCTGACCGACAAGCAGGTACTGGACATCGTGCCGGTGGAGCGCGTTCTTTCGGTCATGACCACCTGTGGAATGTATGACGACGCCGGTTCGTGGATCAGTACCGTTGGCATGCCCGGTAAGAGCGGAGTCGGTGGAGGGATGATTTCCGTGCTGCCCGGCCAGGTGGGGCTGGCTGTCTATTCCCCGCCGCTGGACGAACACGGCAGCAGCGTTCGAGGCATGGCGGCCAGCCAGCGCCTCTCCCAGGACATGGAGCTGCACTTCGTCCGCGCTGCCCGGGTCGGCAAGTCAGCAATCCGGTCCACCTACGACATCTCGGCCGCACCCTCCGGCATCCGGCGCGACGATGAGGCGATGGATGTGCTGCGGGACCACGGTCACCGCGCCCGTGTGGTGGAGCTGAACGGAGACCTGCTCTTCGCCGGTACGGAATCGATGGTTCGCGAACTCAGCACGCTGACCGACGAAGTGGAGCTCGTCATTCTGGATCTGCGGCGGGTGGACGAGGTGGCGGATGTATCCCTGCGCCTCCTCGCTGAAGTCCGCGAGAATCTGGTGGCCGAGGGAAGGGAACTGGTTCTGATCGATGCGGAAGGCACCCTCGCCGAGGCCTTCCGCGACGTTGATCGGGAGGTCCCAACCTTCGATACGCGGACCATGGCCGTCGAGTGGTGCGAGAACCGGCTCATCCAGACCTACGGTGGTGAGCTCGAGTTGCCCAGCCACGTGGACATTTCCCAGTGCCCCGCTCTCAGCCCGCTCAGCCGCGACGATGTGCAGAAGCTCGCCGACCGGATGGAAGACCGAACCTACAAGGACGGCGATCTGATCCGCCGTATCGGCCAGTCCTTCGGTGGGGTCTTCTTCATCCTGTCCGGATCGGTCAATACCTCTGTAGTCGGGCCCACCGGAGACCGGGTGAAACTCACGACGTTGAGCGCGGGGATGACTTTCGGAGAACTCGCCCTCGGCAGCGACGACCGGCAGGAAACAACCGTGAAGGCCACCGGCAAGGTAACGGTGAAAGTGCTCACCGCTGATGCCATAGCGACGTTGGAGTCTGAAGACACCAGGCTGGCGCTCGAGCTATGGAAGGCGCTCACGCGCGACGCCTACACCCGGGTGGACCTCTATCTGCGGGAAACGGCCGTAAGAATCCGGGACTGACTGGGGTGGCTCGGGCCCGCCGGAGCAAGTAGAGAGGGCTCCGGTGGTCCGTACCTCACTACCTGGGATCGGTCGACAGCATGCCCATCACAACGGCATCAATCCACTCACCGTTCCACAGCAGCGCGTCCCGCAAGCGCCCTTCGACCCGGAATCCGCACTTCTCGTAGACGCGCTGCGCCCGCGGATTGAACGCGTAGACTTCCAGGCTGATGCGGTGCACGCCCATCACGTCGAAGGCATGCGCGACGACGGCGCGGGTCGCCTCGGTACCGTACCCGCGGCCGAACCTCGAATCGGCGTTGAGGCCGATTCGGAACCCGATAGACCTGTTGTCCGGGTCGTAGTCGTTGAGCACGACCTCGCCGATATGGCTCCCGTCCGACTCGAGGATGACGGCCCAGTCCGCACGTCCGTCGGTGGCCGCAAGCCCCGCCAACCACGATTCGATCTGCGGCCTTGAGAAGGTTGCATGTGTCCCGGTGAGCCGCATCGTCTCCGGGTTCTGCAGCGCAGTCCAGGTTCCCTCAAGATGCTCAGGTCCCAGCGGTTCCAGCCGCAACCGGGCAGTGGTCAAGACCGGTGGGGGCGTGAACATCGGCATGGACCCTAGTGTGCCGCCGGCGCAACAGGTGCGTTACCGCCGTCGTGCCCGGCAGGCGAGGAGTGCGCAGGCACAGCCGGTTTCCGCACAAAGAGCGCTGCAACCACAGCGAACAGGAAGATCACCGCGCCACACAGGAACGCCATCCGTATGCCGCCCGCCAGCGCTGGAACCTCACCGGTGCCCTCGCCCATCAGGGCGCTGGTCTGCAGCGTCATCACGGAGACGAAGAGGGCAATGCCCGCTGCTCCGGCCAGCTGCTGGATGGTCCCTACGACGGCGCTGGCATGCGAGTACAGCTGCGGTCGGACCGAGCCAAGCGCCGAGGTGAACAGCGGCGTGAACATGCCGGCCAGTCCGATGCTGAGGACCACGTGGCAGGCCAGCACCAGCGGGATGGGCGTTGAGGCGTCCACCTGGGTGAGAATCCAGAACACCGAGGCCACGAGTACCGCCCCGGGAACAACCAGAACGCGCGGACCGTGCCTGTCGAAGATCCGACCCACAACGGGGCCGAGCAAACCCATCGCGAGACCGCCGGGCAGCAGCATCAGGCCGGCAGCCGCCGGTTGAAGTCCCAACGCGTCCTGCAGGTAGATGGGAAGCAGGATGATCGTGCCGAACAGCGCCATCATGCTGATCGAAAGCACAAGGATCGACACTGTGAAGGTGCGCGAGTGGAACGTCCGCAGGTCGAGCAGAGCCCGGTCGCGGCCCTGCAGCACCAGCTGGCGGGCGATGAAGCAGGCCAGGCCTGCGATTCCGACGGCGAGGGGCGCCCAGCTCGGGATGCTTGAGGAGCCTGCACCTTCACCGAACTGGCTCAGGCCGTAGACGATGCCGCCGAAGGCGAACGCAGACAGGATGACCGAAAGGACATCGATCGGGGTTCTGCGGGGCGTCGTCACGTTCTGGATACGGATTCCGCCCAGCACCAGCGATCCGATCGCAATCGGAAGGACCAGCCAGAACATCCAGCGCCAATCCAACACACTGAGGATGATTCCCGAGATGGTCGGGCCGATGGCCGGTGCCACCGAGATCACTATCGAGATGTTGCCCATGGTCTTGCCGCGTGATGACGGCGGCACCAGGGTCATGACCGTGGTCATGAGCAGCGGCATCATGATCGCCGTTCCGCCGGCCTGGATCACCCGCCCGACAAGCAGCATCTCAAACCCGGGCGCCATCGCCGAGACAAGCGTGCCAAGGCTGAAGAGGGTCATCGCCGCAAGGAACACCGGCCGTGTGTTGAACCGCTGGATGAGGAAGCCGGTGATGGGGATGACAACTGCCATGGTGAGCATGAAAGCCGTCGTGAGCCATTGACCCGCGGAGGCGGTGATCTGGAGATCGTCCATGAGGCGCGGCAGAGCGACGCCCATGATGGTCTCGTTGAGGATGACGACGAAAGCCGACACCAGGAGCAGGGAAATGACCAGCCGGTCCCGGGCAGAGATCGCGTCGCCCGGGCTGTCGGTCTGTAGCGTGCCGTCGTCGGCCTGAGTGAGTTTGTCCGTCTTCTGCGGCACGGGAATCCCCCTGAAAGATACTTAACGGCGCGCAGGAGCGTGCGCAGCCAGAAGTAACAAGCACGGGTGACCGGTGCTTATTCCCGACCAACGACGTCGGGCGTACTGTTGCTTTTGAGCGCCCCCGATGGAGAGAAGGTAGCCGGTATGTCTATTCCCCCGCCCCATGAGCCGCATCCGGATCCGTCCCAACCGCGGCCTCCCGGCGAGCCCGGGCCGGAACCCCAGCCTTCTCCGTCCCCCTACCCGTATCCCGATCCGGCACCGGACGCACCCGGTATACCGCCGGAGCCAGGACCCGGGCCTTCACCCGATCGGCCGATCCCGGAACCGGGACCATCGATTCCTCCCCTGTCCTGACGCAGGGGGCTCCCGGCCGCGGGGATTCCCGGCCGGGCGGCACCGCTTGCCCGCCCTGCACGACTCCGCATTGAGTAGTAAGCTTGCTTACTACTATCCGTGGTGCTGCCGGAGCACCGTAAGGCAGTGCGGAGGACGCCGTGAGCGAAACCCAGAAGGTCTACAAGGAACTGAGTGACCTGGAACGGTTCGTGAAGGAGCACGCGCCCATCTACCTCCGGTATTCCCGAGGCTACGAAGCGGACTCCAACTCGCAGAGCATGGATACCGAGAGCGGCCTATCCCTGCCCGGACTGTCAGTGAACCCACTCAGTCCTGAGGATTGGTGGACCAGGCCCCTCACGGACTGGATTGCCCGGCAGATCTGCCAGTACAAGCACCTGCACCGGAAGAAGGACCGTCACGCCTGGATCCTGACTGGAGACTGCGTCGGCCGGGGCCCGGATTGTGAACCTCTGCTCATCAACGTGAAACCACTCGGCAAGCTTGACGACGGACTGCTGGAGGAAGCGGAGACGATCTACCAGGAGCGTTTCGACGCCGGGAACGGACCCTGATCGCTCCTGCCTGAGAATTGATCCTGTAGTGGCCGTCAATGGCTGCCTCACTATCGAACGGTACAAGGCGCTGCTTCCCTGCCAGTATGTGCGCTGCAGGCGGGAGCCTACTCCCTGCCAGACAGCGCCGGATGAGTCCTGGACGGCGGTACTCTTGCTCCTGAGCGCCGCCCGCCGACCAGATGGAGCCCTCTCAGCAGTGACTGACCTCGACCAGATCGCCTCCGAGCTTTATGCCCTACCGTTGGACGAGTTCACCGCGGCCCGAAACAGCAGGGCGAAGGACGTTGACGACAAGTCGCTCGCCAAGGAAGTGCGGGCGCTTCGTAAGCCGACGGCTTCGGCCTGGCTTCTGAATGTGATGAACCTCCACAGTGGGGACCAGTTACGGCAGGCGCTGAGCCTCGGTGCGGCGATGCGGGAGGCGCAGGAGCAACTCGACCGGAGCGAGTTGAAGAAGCTGGGCACCCAGCGGCAGCAGCTTATCTCCGCCCTCGTGAAGGACGGCACTGCTCTCGCCGAAGACCTCGGCCATCCGGTGAGCGCCGCTGCGGCGCTTGAAGTGGAACAGACCTTGCGGGCGGCGATGGCCGACGCCGGGGCTGCAGCCGCCGTTTCCACCGGCCGCCTGGTCCGGCCGCTGGAAGCGACCGGATGGGAGGCCGTGGATCTCACGGGGGCTGTGGCCGGCACCTTCGATGCCGGAAATACTGGCCCCATCGCTGATTCGGATAGCGCAGACGAACCCGAGTCACAGCACGACCCAGCAGCCGAAGCGCGCGCCGAGCTGGAGGACGCCGAGGACCGGTCGGAGGAAGCCGAAGCTCAACTCAAGCGTGCCCAGGAGCGCGTGGACCGGCTCGACCGGGACCGTGAGGCGCTCGTCTCGCAGGTCCGGGAGCTGCGAAAGCGGATTCGTGCGCTGGAACAGGACATCGATGGAATTGACGACGACGCCGACGACGCAGTCCGCGAGCGCACTGAGGCCGAGCGTGCAGCCAGGGAGGCTACCCGCGAGGTCGAGCGCGCGCGGAAGGTTCTCGGGAAGCTCGAGCGGTAACGCAGGAATAACGATCGGCGCGGCCGGAAAAGGCGGATGAGGCTGCCAACACGCATGCCGACGTCGTCCGCTGCCGCCACGCCAAGGCGATCCGCGGCGGATCCTGAGAGAACAACCGTTTGATTAAGCGTCCGCGCCCTGAGTTACAGCGGGGTAAAGCAACGTTGTGGTCTCGCCCGTCCCGCCCTAGCGTCGAAGGTGGCGCTGGCGGCTACGGCCGCCAGACGCCGCCACACACCAATCACATTGTTGGGTGAATGCACGCCAACAGGGAGCGGAGAAATGGCAGGATTCCGAGCAGGCAAACGCAGCTACAGCGAAGACGTTGGACTCACTGAGGGAGCCAAGCCACACCCCAACATCTGGCTCATCATCGCAGCGGCAGTTGTGTCAACGGTTTCGCTGGCGTTGGGATGGCTGCAGTTGCAGTCGGTGCAGCGCGCTGTTGGCATACCGCTTCCGGACGTGATGATGGGTGGGTACGACGCCGCCCACATCGAATCGGTCCGAAGCCTTTTGGACGCACCGCTGGTCGAGCGCTATCAGAGCGTGCACTACTTCTGGGACCTTGTGTTCCCGGTCGCGTTCGCCGCGCTGATCATCCTGCTGGTTCACCGCTTCGGCCGGCGGTCTGCCTTTCGCTGGCCGTTCTATGCCGTCGCGGTGACCTATGCGGCCGCCGACATCGCCGAGAACTTCGCCATCGAGGCAGCCTTGGCCTCCATCGAAGTCAGCGCGTCCGAAGCAACGTTCGCAAGCACCCTGACGACAGCGAAGTTCGTGCTCTTCGCCGCGGCTGTCCTGGCGTTCGCCCTGTCGTTCATGCTGAATCGGACCACCAGCCGACGTGACGCCCCCTCCTCACAAAGCGCTTCAGAGCACTAACGAACCGCAACCTCGTGCAGGCGAACGTTCCTCAGCGCGCCGCCCTCGGCCTCAGCCGTGAGGTAGGTGCAGGCTGGCTGCCTGCGGCGGTCGGTGGGTGAACCTGGATTGAGCAGTCGCATTCCGGCGGGAGTTGTGGTGTCCCACGGTATGTGGCTATGGCCGAAGACCAGTACGTCAACGTCGTCGAACGCTGCATCCATCCGCTTTTCCCGTCCGGCCGCGACACCCGTCTCATGGATCATCGCGAACCGCACCTCATCGATGCCGACCCGGGCCACTTCGGGCAGCCGCTCGCGCAGGTCAGGGCCGTCATTATTGCCGTAGACCCCGACCAGACGCTGCGCACGGTCTTCCAGCTCGTTGAGCAGTTCGATCGTGACCCAGTCCCCCGCGTGGAAGACAACGTCAGCTTTGTCCACCTCGTCCCAGACCTGCGGTGGGAGGCGCCGCGCTCGCTTGGGCACGTGCGTGTCGGCGATGATCAGCAATCGGGAGCCCATGGCCCCAGTCTGGCACGTACGCCCCGACCGTTCCCGTGTGGGAAGCTCGAAGAATGACTGTTCTGATTGCGGGCTGCGGGGATCTTGGTACTCAGGCCGGACTTGGTTTCGCTGAGGCTGGACATCGGGTTGTCGGATGGCGGCGGTCCTCTGGGAAGTTACCGCTGAGCATCGAGGGCCAGTCCGTTGACCTCACGGGTGAACTCCCCACCATCCCCAGTGACACCGACGTCGTGGTCATTGCGTTGACCGCCGATGGCCGCTCGGAGTCCGCGTACCGCGCCACCTACTTCGACGGGACCGCTAACCTCCTGGCCGCCCTTGAGCGGGATGGCGTGGTTCCGCGGCGGATCGTCTTTGTCTCCTCGACGGCTGTCTACGGGAACGACGACGGCGCATGGGTTGACGAGACGACCTCACCGTCGCCCTCCACTCCGACGGGCGCAGTTCTGCGGGAGACGGAGCAACTGCTCGCCCAGTGCGCCCCCCAGTCGGTGATGCTGCGGCTTTCCGGCATCTACGGGCCCGGACGCACACGCCTGATCGACCAGGTCCGCAACGGAAGCGAGAGTACCGGCGGCGTCCCACACTGGACCAACCGGATACACCGCGATGATGCGGCTGCCGCCATCGTACACATTGCAGGGCTTGAGGCGCCTGCCGGTGCCTATCTGGGCACAGACGATGAACCGGCGCTCCTCGCCGAGGTGCAGGCGTTTCTCGCGGCTGAGCTGGGATTGCCGCTTCCCGCAGGGACCGCCCGCGAGGTCGAATCAGGTGCCACAGGAAAGCGCTGCAGCAACGGACTCCTCAGGGCCAGCGGGTTCGAGTTCGCCTACCCCACCTACCGCGACGGGTACCGGGCGGTTCTGCAGGGAATCGGCATCCGGCACCCCTGATACTCCCGCCCACCCTGCCTACCCGGCCGAAAGTAAATACTAAGCAACCTTTCTATTTGCCCGATGTGTCTCTACTCTTGGAAACGAGCAACCCGGCGGGAACCCCATCCCGCCGATCCGGCAGCTTCGTGAAGCCAGGCAGATGGAGGTTCCATGGAAGAAACACTCAGAAGCGGTCTTGCGACAGTGATCGACTTCGTCCCCAAGCTGTTGCTATTCCTCGTCATCCTGATCATCGGGCTATTCGTAGCCAAAGCAATCTCCAAGGCACTGGACAAGCTCCTTGAACGCGTCGGTTTTGACCGCGCCGTCGAGCGCGGCGGCGTGAAGAAGGCACTCGCCAAGTCCTCCCTCGATGCCAGCGACATCATTGCCAAGATCGTCTACTACACGCTCGTTCTCTTTGTCCTCCAGTTCGCCTTCGGAGTATTCGGCCCCAACCCGGTCAGCGATCTGCTCGAAGGAATCATTGCTTTCCTCCCCAGGATCATCGTTGCCATCATCATCGTGATCATCAGCGCCGCCATCGCGGCGGGGGTGAAGAGCCTGATTGAGGGAACGTTGGGCGGCCTGTCCTATGGGAAGGTCCTCGCCAACATCGCAAGCATCTTCATTCTTGGAATCGGCATCATTTCGGCACTGAATCAGGTGGAGATTGCCACGACGGTAACCACCCCGATCCTCATCGCCGTCCTGGCAGCGATCGTCGGCGTCATTGTGGTCGGTGTCGGTGGCGGACTCATCAAGCCCATGTCCCAGCGTTGGGAGCACTACCTCAACAAGGCGGAGGAAGAAGCCCCCCGGATGAAGGCGGAAGCTCAGGCTTCGCCGTCGGCCAAGGAGCAGCTGAAGAGCGCCGCGCAGGACGCAAACGCGCGCAGCGCGACCACGGATACCTCGGGCAGCACCAAGGTGCACCGACCGGAGGACCCCTCGGCTCCGCGTTTCCGCTGATCCCTCCCACCCGAAGACCTTCCTCACACATCAATCAGTAGAGAGAGATAAGGACAAGAAAATGAACATTGACAAGCAGCAGATCCTCGACCTTCTCAGGAACCAAGGCGACCAGGACAAGGCCCAGCAGGCTGAACAGGAACTTCCCGACCAGGTGGATACTGAGCGCGACTCGGGCCTGTTGGAGAAGTTCGGCCTGAACCCGCAGGAACTTCTCGGCAAGCTCGGCGGCGGCGGTGGATTGGGCGGTCTGCTCGGCTGATTTCCCTGCACTGAAGATGGGGGACGCGCACTGCGTGCCCTCCATCTTGCTGTCCGCACATGAGAGTGTCGTGAGAACCTGCCCCGTTACCTTGAGCGGGCCCGCCGGGTGCGCTTTCATGAAAGGACGACGACGACGGACAATGAGGAGGTGCCTGACATGCAGCTTCCTCCTCCGCCCGGCCGAATGCCCGCTACGGCTTCTGAACCGCCTACCGTCGCGAGGCGCAGTGACGCCGATCCTTCCGGTGATGTGCTGGATGGGCGGTACACCGTCGGCGGCGTGCTGGGCAGCGGCGGCATGGCCGAGGTTCGGCGCGGGCACGACCAGGTCCTGGACAGGGACGTCGCCATCAAACTTTTCCGCGGTCAGGCCGAGGCCCGTCTCTCCGAGCGGGAGCGCGCCGAAGCGCAGCTGCTGGCGGGTCTTGATCACCCCGGCTTGGTGAAGGTGCACGACGTCGGCCAGTCACCTACCGCGGGTTGGGTTGTGATGGACCTCGTGGACGGTCCGGATCTGCACCGGCTGCTGCGCAACGGCCCCCTGGGACCGGAACAGACCTGGGCTATCGGACACGATGTCGCGCGGACGCTCGCCTACGTTCACGCAAAGGGCATCACCCACCGCGACGTCAAGCCGTCCAACATCCTGACCCGCGACGCCGAGCCCTCCTCCGGCCGTTTCGGATACGTGCTGACCGACTTCGGAATCGCACGCCGGATGGACAGTGACCGGCTCACGGCTACGGGCGAGGCGATCGGCACCGCAGGATACTTCAGCCCGGAGCAGGCCCGGGGCGAGGCGGTCGGCTCGGCCACCGACATCTACGCACTTGGCCTGGTGCTGCTGGAATGCCTGACGGGTGAACCTGCCTTTGAGGGCCGCGGCCTCGAGACAGCGCTCGCGCGCCTCCACCGCGCTCCCGAAATCCCTGCTTCAATCAACCCTGCGTGGCGCGAGCTCATCTCCAACATGACTGCCGGCACGGCCGCCGAGCGTCCGGGTGCTGCCGAGGTCGCGGGGGTACTGGCCTCCCAGCGCAGCGCCTTCACGACCGACGGGCACGAGGTTCCGGATGCCGGTCCGGCGACCATGGTCCTGTCGAACGCGCCGCAGGAGCCGAGGTCGACCCGGCGCTCGTTCGTCCTGGGCCTCAATGACGACGACGCAATTAGGAGCACACCCGGCGGCATCGGCGGCGATCCCGTGACTCAGAGTGGAGCCCGCTCCGCGCCCCCTCGGAAACCGACGAAGCGCGCTGCACCGGCGAAGCCTTCCACGGCCCCCGGCGACCGGAGACGGACGCAGGGGATGCGGCGCTGGTGGGCGGCGGCCGCCGTCGTCGTTCTGCTGGCCCTCGCGGCAGTGGGTGTGGTGCTTTCGGGCCTCCTCACGCCGGAGCCGGGTCCCGAACCGTTACCGTCGGTCCCCGGGGTGCCGGGGGAAAGACTGTCCGAACTCTACGAAAGCGTGCAGCCATGAGGTCGAAGCGATGGGTCCTTTCGATGATCTTCATTCTGCCGGCGCTCGGAGCCTGCGGAGGCGCAGAGGCCATGGATCCCGCGGCGGCGCAGTCGCTGCAGCAGCAGGTGCGGGAACTGGCCGTGACCACCCAGCAGGGGAACTACGAGCTAGCGCTTGGTCAGGCAGAGGCCCTGAGAACCGAGGTCCAGCAAGCCCAGGATTCGGGAGCCGTCACTCCGGGCCGAGCAGGTCGGATTCAGGACAACATCACTGCCTTCATCGAGTCCATCAAGCCGGCCGAGACACCGACGCCAGCTGCGCCGTCTGCCACCGACCCCGCCACCACCGAGCCTGCTCCCGCTCCCCCTACCTTTACCCCACCCGCAAAGGGCGACAGGGAAGACAGCAGGGATCCCGGCGAAACCCAGTCTGACCGTGAGAGGGAGGCCGCCGAGGAAGCTGCCAAGGAGGAGCAGAAGCGGATCGAAGAAGCCCAGAAGCAGGCCGAGGAGGAAGCGAAGGAGCGGCAAAAGCAGGAAGAGGAGAATCGCGAGGAGGACTGACCGGGCACCGGCAGGTCGCCTGGGGCTACTCTGTGGCATATCGACGGCTCTCACGCATATCGACGGCGCGGCTCATCGGCTGCGGAAAGAGGCAGGCATGCGCAGTATTACCGCTAAGTGCTACCAGCTGCAGCGTTCCAGAGGGGCCAACGGCTACCTGATCCGCACGCCCGGGCACACCGCCGTCGTCGACCCGGGTATGGCCAGCGGGTACGACGCCCTCCTGAGGGAGCTGCGCGATGCCGCGCCGGTTGTCGGACAGGTGACCGACATCCTGCTTACGCACTACGACGCCGACCACGCGCAGGTCGCGCAACGGCTTCAACGTGAGCTGAACGCAGTCGTGTGGCTTGGCGCAGCGGATGTGAGGATTCTGCGGCGTATCACCCCGCCGGCCACCCTGCTTCGCCGCGTGCTCTTCCGGCTCGCGCCGGTCGCGGTGCCGCAGCGCCTGTCAGACCTCGACGGCGAGCGTGAGCTTTTCGAGCGTCTCACCGCCTTTCCCCTCCCCGGACACACACCCGGGCAGATGGCGTACCGGTTCGGCGATGTCCTCTTCACCGGTGACTCGGTGCGCGTTGCGCGGGACGGCACGATCAAGCGCTTTTATCGGGCGCTCAATAACGACAACCCGCAGGCGGCCCGAACTACGGCCACGCTGGAACGGCGTATCCGCACCGACGGGATTGCGTGGCTCTGTCCCGGCCACAATCCGCCTGCCCAGGTTTCCGCACAATCCTGAATTAAACGCCCCTCGTCCGGTCCGAAAGTGCCCTCACAGGACTACGCTCATCTCACACCAATCCGTGGAGCCGGGGCGGGACCGGTCGGGCAGAAGGGCAACGTTCGTGGCAGAGCAGAGGATTTCCGAAGGTGCAGAGGATGCTTCGCTGCTGAGGGTCCTGGGAAACTGGGACGCGTTGGCACTCGGTTTCGGAGCGATGATCGGGTTCGGCTGGGTGGTGCTCACGGGTGGCTGGATCGGGTCGGCTGGAACCATGGGTGCGGTGTTGGCCATGATTGCCGGCGGGGTGATCATGGGCGTCGTCGGGCTCACGTATGCAGAACTGACCGCTGCCATGCCGAAGGCCGGTGGTGAACACAACTTCCTCCTACGCGGTATGGGTCCCCGCTGGTCATTCATCGGCTCCTGGGCGATCACGGGCGGGTATGTCACGATCGTCGCGTTCGAGGCGGTCGCCCTACCCCGAACCGCGCTCTATCTGTTTCCGGATCTGAACCAGATACCGCTGTGGGAGGTCGCGGGAAGCCAGGTGCACCTCACCTGGGCTCTCGTCGGAGCCATCGCCGCCGTGGTGATCACCTTCATCAACATCCGCGGCGTGAAGCTCGCCGGTGTAGCCCAGACCTTCGTAGTGCTCTTCCTCCTGCTCATTGGAGTGGTCCTGGTGGTGGGATCGTTCGTCGGAGGATCGGTGGAAAACACCCAGCCGTTCTTCACGGGTGGGTCCGCCGGGTTCTTCGCGGTCTTGGTGGTGGTCCCGTTCCTCTTCGTTGGGTTCGACGTGATCCCGCAGTCAGCCGAAGAAGTGAACATCCCCGCCCGCCAGATCGGCCGGCTGGTAGTGATCGCGGTGATTCTCGCGACCATCTGGTACGTCATGACCATCCTGACGACATCGTCGGCCATGGCTGCTGACGAAATCGCGCAGGCGGACATCGCCACCGCTGATGCCATGGGTGCCCTCTTCGGAAGTGACTTGATGGCCAAGGTGCTCATCGCGGGTGGAATCGCCGGCATCCTGACCTCCTGGAATTCGCTGTTGCTCGGCGCCTCACGGCTGATGTTCTCCATGGCACGCTCGGGAATGCTTCCTGCATGGTTCGGCAAGCTGCATCCCACCTACCGGACTCCCGCCAACGCACTGATGTTCATCGGCGCCCTGTCTTTCCTGGCACCCTTCTTCGGAGAGGCAATGCTGGTGTGGCTGGTGGACTCGGGAGCCCCCAGCATCGTCATCGCCTATATCCTGGTGTCCGTTGTCTTTGTCATCCTGCGTCGGCGCGAACCGGCAATGGACCGCCCTCTTCGCGTTGGCGGAGCAGGTAACGGCGGCTTGGTCATCGGTATCGCGGCCGTGGTTCTCTGCATTGCGCTGCTGAGTCTGTACCTGCCCTTCATGCCTGCAGCCCTCACTCCCCCGCCGTGGATTCTGTTCGGCCTCTGGTGGGTGCTCGGCATGTTCTTCCTGTTCCGGATTCCGAGGGGGATCACTCCCGGGGAAGACGCGGAACACCGGTTGCTGGAGGCATTGAACAACCGCTAGCAGCCCAGCGGTTACGCTCTTTTCATGCGTACTCTTCGCCGCCTTCACTTGTTCGCGCTCACCCGATCGCTTCTCGCGCGGGCAGCCATGGCGTTCGGAGCCGTGCAGGCACTGGTGATCGCCGCCATCGTGCTGGTCGATGCGGTACAGAAGAAGCGGCGAAGCAAGCGTCCCGGCTTTCCGCATCCGGGCATCTTCGAATCAGAGGTCGCTGGGTCCGAGACGACAGTCTTCACCTACGGCCATGACCTCTATGAAGACATGCTCGCCTCCATCCGAGAAGCCAAGCACACCGTCATGTTGGAGACGTACATCTGGAAGGGTGACGCAATCGGCCGGCAGTTCAAGGACGCCCTCAATGAGGCGGCTGCCCGCGGCGTGAAGGTGTACGTCATCTATGACGGCTTCGCGAACCTTGTGGTGCGTCCGACGTTCTACCGTTTCCACCCCAATGTCTCGGTGTTCCGGTTTCCGTTGGTCCGTCCGTCGATCGTCTTCACGAACATCCGCGGTACTGGTTTTGATCACCGCAAGATCATGGTGGTGGACGATTCCATCGGATATGTCGGCGGCTACAACATCGGCTCCCTCTACGCGTCCAAGTGGCGCGACACCCACCTGAAACTGGTTGGAAAGTCCGTCTGGGAGTTGCGGCAGGCGTTCGTCGCGTTCTGGAACGCTGCTCCCACCCAGCGTCACCGCCCGTTGGAGGAGACCAGTGCGGAGTTCTGGGAACCGCGGCTCCGGGCTGTCAACAACATTCCGGCCAACCTCGTTTTCCCGATCCGCGGCGTCTACCTGGACGCGATCAACCGGGCGCACAGCCACATCTACATCACAACGGCCTATTTCATCCCGGACCGGCAGATTCTCGAGGCCCTGTTGCGGGCCAGCAAGCGCGGCGTGGATGTGCGGGTCATCCTGCCTGAGGACTCAAACCACGTGGTGTCGGACTGGCTGTCCCGCGGGTTCTATTCGACGCTGCTTCGCAACGGCGTAAAGATCCTGCTGTACCAGAACGCCATGATCCATGCGAAGACCGCAACGGTCGACGGAGAATGGTCAACCGTGGGAACAGCCAACATCGACCGCCTCAGCCTGACCGGTAACTACGAGATCAATATTGAGCTGTTCGATGAGAAGCTTGCCACCACGATGGAGCACATCTTCGAGATCGACAGCAGCAACTGCCGTGAACTGCCCCTTGAGGAGTGGGAGAGCCGGCACATCGTGGCCCGCGTGAGTGAAGCGATCCTCGCGCCGCTGCGTCCGTTCCTGTAGTCAGCCGGTCTTCTCACCGGCCTGCGGCGTAGCCCTGCGCTCCCCGCGGGTTGGCTGCGGCCATGAGAACGCCGGTCGAGGGGTCGCGGACCACGGAGGACAGACGCCCCAGCGCCCAGTCTCCCGCGCGCGTTATGACGTGGCCGCGCTGCTCGAGGTCGGTGATCACATCCTCGCCGAGCCTGTCCTCGACGACGGCGCCGCCGGGCTCCCAGGTGCGTGGGAAGAAGGAGCCGGGTATCGACGTCGTATGCAGCGACGGAGCGTCAATGGCCTGCTGGGGTGAATAGCCGCCCACGATGGTGCGGAGGATGTAGAGCAGCTGCCACTGGTCCTGCTGGTCACCGCCGGGCGAACCGAGCGCAACAACCGGTTTGCCGTCCTTGAGGATGAGGGTCGGCGTGAGCGTGGTGCGGGGACGCTTTCCCGGTTCAAGGGATGACGGTGCACCTTCCTCGAGCCAGGTCATCTGCAGGCGGGAGCCCAGGCAGAAGCCCAGCTCGGGGATGGTCGGCGACGACTGCAGCCAACCGCCGGAAGGCGTTGCGGACACCATGTTGCCCCACTGGTCGACGACGTCGATATGGCAGGTGTCTCCGCGGGTCTCTCCGTCGCGCGACACCGTGGGCTCCCCCACCCCCGCGAATCCGCCGGCGCCGGCGAGGGCAGGCGGGGTGTACTCGGTGCGCAGCGGCGGAGTGAACGGTGTGTGGCCCGGTACGGCGCCGGGACGGAACTCCGTCGATGCCCGGTCGGTAATCAACGCCCGGCGCTGCGCGGAGTACTCCTCGGACAGAAGGTGCTCCAACGGTACAGAGGCGTCACCGTAGTACGCTTCACGGTCCGCGATGGCAAGCTTCTGCGCCTCAAGGATGGTGTGTGCGCCAAGTGCCGTCGAGGGGTCCAGCCGGTCGTCGTCGAATCTGTCCAGGATCGCGAGCGTCTGCAGCAGGGCAGGGCCCTGACCCCATGGACCGGTCTTGGCAATGGTGTAGCCGCGGAACTCTAGCGTGGTGGCTTCCTCGTAGCCGGCCTCGAAGGAGGCGAAGTCCTCGAGACTGATGACGCCCGCGTGGTCCTGTCCGGAGGAGTGCCGGTGGGGAGTCTTGACGAATTCGACCGCGGCCCGTGCAACGAACCCTTCGCGCCATTCCCTGCGGGCAGCATCGATGCGTTCCTCGCGGGACTGCGCCGCGTCACCGACGGTTCCCGCCGCCACCAGCCGGTCCAGCACTGCTGCGTAGGCCTCGTTCTTGACGATGTCACCCTCTGCAGGGATCGAGCCGTCCGGCATCCACAGGGCGGCCGACGTCGGCCAATGCTCTGTGAAGAGGTCCTTGACCGCATTGATGGTGGCACCCACGCGACCCACGATGGGGTGCCCGTTCCGTGCGTACCCGATGGCGAAGGCCAGCACATCGCCCAGTTCCCACGTTCCGTGGTCGCGCAGCAGCAGGAGCCAGGCGTCCACGGCGGCGGGAACCGCGGCGGCGAGTGCACCTGCGCCCGGTACGAGCTCAAGGCCCTCGGACAGGTAGTGCTCCCGGGTCGCGGCGGCCGGTGCGGGTCCCTGCCCCATCAGCACCACGGGCTCGGCAGGGTTCTCGGCGGTTGCAAAGACGCCGGTCATGTCACCGCCGGGACCGTTGAGGTGCGGTTCGACAACGTGGAGCACGAAGGCACCCGCAACGGCGGCGTCGAACGCGTTGCCGCTGCGTTCCAGGACGGCCTGGGCTGACGCCGTTGCCAGCCAGTGGGTCGATGCCGTCATGCCGAAGCTGCCCTGCAGGGTGGGTCGCGTGGTGAAGGAGTCGGGGGCAGTGAAAGCGGTCAACGTCATCCGTTCGTGGGGCGATTAGGGTTGAGGGAGGCCTAGGCGTCGAAGTGCGTGCTGGGACTCTTCTGGTTCACGGATTCCACCACGGCGGCCGCGACGTCGTGAAGTTTGACGTTCCGGGCGCTCGACGCTGCCTTGAGGATGTTGATGGCCTCGTCCTGGCTGCAGCGGTTCTGTCCCATAACGATGCCCACGGCAAGGTCGATGGTTGTGCGGGTTTCCATCGCTGCAGTGAGGTTCGCGCGGTGGTCCATGAGACCCGCGATTTTGACGGCGAGCCGAAGGGAGTTTGACGCATTGGCCGCAAAACCCTCGGCTGCTTCAATCACCTTGGGCGTAAAAACCATCGGTTTCTCGCAGTACAGGTTGAGTCCGGCGTCGGCGTTGTCTGTCAGGAGGATCGGTACGCCGAGGGTGGACCGGATGCCGAACTGTTCGATCGCCTGCTTGTAGTCGCCGAAGCGGTCTTCCATCTCATAATCCTGGATAACTACGGTGTAGTGCTCGCGGGCCGCGCGCAGGCAGGGGCCGTCGTCGAACGCGTACTGGACTTCGTCCATGTTCTGCGCCTGCTCACTGCTGCTGGCGACGGTTGCGGCACGTTTGGGACGCAGCAGGGTGACCGCGGAGTAGACGGGGCTACCGGTCACCTCGCTGAGCTCACGGGAGGCAATTTCGACCATTCCGTTCAGGAAAACGTCGATCTCTTCGCTGTTGAGAATCAGGTCCTGCAATTCGCTGCGAACTGGATGCTCGCCGATATCACTGCTCATACTCAAACCGCCCCTGTACTTTGTGCTGCCATTGCCCAACCACTTCAGGAAGATTACGATCGATCCTCCTCTGACAGGATGAGCGGGTTGTGGCGCTACGTCCACCCCCGTAGCCTGAAGGTGATAAACAGTCTACTTACTATTGGAGGTCAGCTGTGGACATCAGCGACATCAAGTGGAACGACCAGGCGCGCGAGAAGATTCTTTCGGATGCGGACAAGGCGCTGCAGGAAGCGGTGAAGGAGGCGGCGGCCTCGCACTCCGGGAGCGACCGGGACACGGTGTACAAATTCCTGTTCGAGAAGCTTCAGCCGCAGTTCATCGACTTCGAGCCGGGACCGGATCTCAGCAAGTACGCTGATGCTGTGGCCAACGGCGAACTGTCCGCGGAGTAGCACGTGGTCCCTGGGGCAACGGTATCCAATAATTCGGATGCCGCACGGTACGAGGTGAATCTTGACGGTGCACCTGCCGGCTTCGCCGCGTACCGTCTCCGCGACAACCGGGTGATCTTTACCCATACCGAAGTGGATTCGGCGTTTGAAGGCCATGGCCTCGGCAGTGCCCTCGCTCGAGGCGCCCTCGATGATGTCCGGAATCGCGGACTTCGGGCAGTGCCGCTGTGTCCGTTCATCGCCGCCTATATCGAGCGGCACCCTGAGTATCAGGATCTTGTAGCCGGTTAGGCGCGGCCAGCCCGTGGTGCCGGCCGCTCAACAGCTATGTGGCGTCAATTATCCGGAACGACGACGGCGCCACCAGGGTGAGCGCTTGGCCTCTTCCTGCGGGGCGGCTTCCTCCGCAGCCCTGGCTGTCCGCTCCGCTCGGCGTTGGCGCCAGCGTTCGAGCTCCAACTCGACGTCCCGGGTCTTTGTCACTACGGGCGGGCCACCGAGGAGTTGCCGGCGTGCGTCGATAACCTGCCGGTTGAAGTCCTCAAGGATCTCGCGGGCCCGGCTTTCCATGTATTGCTTATCCAGTGTGTCGTCGAGTTCGGCATCTTCCTTTTTGAGCCGGAATGGAGCCGGCGCCAGCCCGGAGAGCTTCTCCCGTTCGATCAAGCCTTTGACCCACCAGTCCGGGTCGTGGGACTCGCCGAGGTTGGGGATGGGCTTGCCGGCGTACTTCAGATTGTCGAAGTCGCCGCGCGCGGTGGCCTGGCGAATCTCGAAGTCGGCCTTGGCAGCGAAGTCCGTGATCGGTGATTCGTCATCTTCGTCGTCGTCCACCTGCTCAATGGCCTCAGCGGCACTGCTTCCGGAACGACGGGCGGCACGGACCTCGGACAGGCGCTCGAGGCGCCGTGCACGCTCGCTTCTGTAGTTCACTGCTGACCCCGCTTTCACCACGCATTCCTGCGTGTCCCCTAAGTATTCCGAGAGTTCAAAGGGCGGGGCAAGGGCGGGTGGTCAGTCCCGGAAACGGCGCAGGCGGTGCGTCAACTTGCCGCGCCTGTTGCGATCGTGGCCGAGCGCCTGGGTTTTCTCGATGTGTTCCTCGCCAAACCGCACGAGTAGAAGGTCGTCCGCCGCACGGACATGGCCGGGCGCGAACTTGTACTGGATCTTGCTGGCGACAGCGTCCCAGTCGGCAAAAGCAATGAAATCCGACGCCTGTGCAACTGTCGTGATTCCGTGGATAGCCATGAGTTCGCGCAACCATTCGTACTGTTCGACGCGGCTGCGCGGGTTGTTCGGGAGTGCCTGTTCCAGGATGCGCTCAAGGGCCTCTCCTGTGAGCTCGATCGGCAGCAATTCTTTCGACTCCGCGGGGTTGGCCTTCTCTGCCGCGACGACGTTGCTGATCGTGCTGAACTGGTTGTCGGCCAGCTCGATCAGCCCGGAGGCAAGTGTGAAGGCTCGATTGACTTCCGGCGGCACGGGGCCTGCGCTCTTGTAGCGGATGTCGTGTTCAAACTCGGCCCAGGCGTGCTGCAGGATAGTTCGGAACTGGACCTCGAACCGTTCGCCGATGTGGTTGCGACAGCCATTTGGAGCGGCCTGCTCGGTGATCCTGAGAACCAGGTGCTGCCCCGAGTATCCAAACTCGCCTTTTTCACGCTGCTCAGCGGTTTTGTCGACGTGAGTGATCACCTCGAACGAGTTGCTGAGTGCTCTGATGGCCCGCTCGACGTCGAGTTGGAGGAAGGTGATCACCCGGACGCCGATGACGTCGTCAATGGCGTCCAGCCCGGCCGGGTACTTGGGCGTGCCGTCAGAATTGAGACGGCGAAGTTTCTGCTCGAGCGACTGGTGGTCCTTCACGCGGTACTCGATGGCGTGATAGTTGAGGCCGTCGTCGTCCAGCCGGGCTGCGATCGCGTCCTGAATGGCGTTTGCAGCGGCCCGCTTCTGGTGCTGGGCAGCGGCGTATTCATCGAGCCACTGATCGACGAGCTGATCATGGCCGGGATTCGGAACCATGGGCGCCGTGCCTCCCCCCCAGGTGTCGGTAATGCTCCAACACTAGCCGCGATGTGTCATCCGGGTGTCTATGTCGTCTCCCAATCAGCCGACGACGCCGGCACGTGGTCACCGCTCCGGTTGCACTACTCGCAGCCCACGCCGTCGCCGTCTCCATCAAGACGGGGTCCGTAGCCGGGCTGACCGATCAACACCGGTGCGGCACCGGCGGCGCGCGCAGCCTTGCAGTTCGGGTACGGAGCAACAGCAGGAGCCGGTGCAGGTGCTGGCGCGGGAGCCGGTGCAGGAGCCGGGGCCTCTTCCACCGTCGGCTGAGGTTCCGGAATTGGTTCCGGTGACGGCTGATTTGTGGGAGCCAGGAAACCTGGGCAGTCGGACAGTACCTGAGACATGGCGTCGTGTTCGGCCTGAGTGATCCACAGCTTGTAGGTGGCTTTGACGGAGATTTGCCGGGCGACGTAATCACATCGGAAGGACCCGTTGGGCGGCAGCCAGGTGGCGGCATCGCCGGCACCCTTCTGCTGGTTGGTGGGACCGTCAGTCGACTGCAGGTTCAAAGGGTCGTTGGCGAAGGCCGCGCGCTGTTCGAATGAGAGCTGCTGTGCCCCCTTCTGCCAGGCGTCAGCCAAAGCAACGATGTGGTCGATCTGAACATCACTGCTGGTGTCCTCGCCCCGGAGGAAGGCGATGGTGGTGTTGGTGTAGGGGTCATCGAGCGTGCCGGAGCGTACTTTGCAGGGCACCGAATTGGTGTGGACGATGTCCCGGAGGTCGCGGTTCAGCATGTCGTTGCGGGTGTCGCAGCCATTGCGGTCGACGTCGAGCCAGGCCTGACCGAACTGGTCGCGGTCGTAACCGGTCTTGGGTGCGCGGCCCTTGATCAGAAGTGTTTCCAGCAGAGCAAGTGCCTCGGTGCCGTACGCCGGCTGATCGCTCGGGGGCGTCGGTTCCCCGGACGCGACCGTGACGTCACCGCCATCCAGAGGTGCCACGTCGGGCTCCGCTGAGACGGTCGGAGACGGTGAAGCACTAGGCGTTGCGGGTGCCTCGGACGAAGGCGCTGGGGAGGCGCCTTCGGTCTGCTCGGCAGCGGCTGTCGGTACGGTCTCTTCGCTGGCGGGCTGGAGCGATCCACCAATAATCAGTGCGACGACGCTCGTTGCAGCGACGACCGCGCCCGCTTTGCGGCCGGCCAGGCGTGCCCAGGAAGAACGTCCGGTGAGGACTGTGTACAAGCCGGTGAACAGAGCCAACATGCCGGCCATGACCAGGGCACCGCCGACGCCGTTCGAAATCAGTCCGACGACGATGAGAAACAGCCCGAATCCCCCCATGATCAGCGTTGACTTCGGAGCTTTACCCCGGGTTAGTGCTGATGTGGGATTCTGGGCAGGCGGAAGCGACGAAGGATTCAAGCGAGTCCCCACAAATACGAGTAATGGTTGAACCATCCTATCCGGGGCAGATAACACGAGTGCTGGAGAAAATACAGGCTTTGGACAAACCTGTGGATATCCTTGACGGCTAGTGAGCCGGCTGATTACCCTCGCCGCACCCCAGGTCCCTACCGTTCCTGTCGGCGGTGCCGCAACCGGCGTGGAGGTGACACAGCAGGACAACACGGCAGCCCTTGCTCTCGGAGGCGGGTTCGTCCTGGCCATGGTGGCCAGCGGCGCCTACGTGGTCCGTCGTCGTTCGGTGTAGTGACCGGATACTTTCCTATCCATGACTAGCCGCTTCCGGGACCGTTGCGGCAGCCTGCTGGCTGCTGCAGCGGTCCCCCTGTTGCTCGTCACCGGGTGCGCTGCGACGAGCCCGTCCAGTGTCCCTGAGGGTCAGCCGACCTTCACCGTCGCGCCCTCTTTGCCGTCGGCAGCCAAGCCCGCTGCGCCACTCGAGCCCAGCCCCAGCGATGCTCCAGCCGACCCGCGACGGGCTGCCGGCGCCGCGCCAACGACACCGGCTCTGCCCTCCCCCGAGCCTGCGTCTGCCCCTCCAGCTGAGGCGGCGCCGCAGGTCTTCGACCGTTCCCTGCCCGTGACGCTCAACATCCCAGCGCATGGCGTCCAGTCCGGTCTGCTGTATGTGGGACTCCAGCCTGATGAAACGCTCGAGGTGCCCCCGGGACATCCCGGCGCACCTGCAGCCTTTGGTACCGAATCTCCCCCACACCGGGTGAAACCGGGCCTTCCGTTTTCCTTGGCCATGTGAACGCGAGCGACGGCGGTCCTGGCGTCTTCGCCTGGATCAAGCAGCTTACTCCCGGGGACACCGTCGAGATCACGCGTGAGGACGGCACGGTGGCGGTCTTCGCCGTCGAACGCGGTGAACAGTACTCGAAGCACGCCTTCCCCACGCAAGCGGTCTACGGCAATACGGAGGGTTTGGAACTCCGGCTCATCACCTGTGACGACTACGATCCAGCCACCGGCACCTGCAACGACAACTACGTGGTTTACGCGAAGATCGTCGCGTAACCGGATTCCTCCTTCTTCACCCGCACTTTGCGAGAACGACGGCGGCAGGTCACCTTAGCCGCCTAGCGTCACGTGGGGCGCGACACCCAAACGGTCAAGCGCCTGCTGCCGCTATCGGCAGCATCGAATCGCTACCGAGGAGAAATCCATGTTCAAGAAATTACTGTCCGTTTGCACTGCCGCCGTGCTGGCCGGCGGGTTCGGGGCTGCTCCCGCCGCAGCGGCGCCCGAAGACACCGACGTGCGAGTGATGTCCTTCAACATCCATCACGGCGCCGATCCCGCAGACAATCTGGATCTGGAACGCATCGCCGGGGTGATCGAGGACTCCGGTGCCGAAATGATCGGACTCCAGGAAGTGGATAACCACTGGTCCTCGCGAAGCGACTTCCAGGATCAGGCAGCCATCCTGGCCGAGCGTCTGGACATGCACTATGTGTACGGCGCGAACCTCGACCGCGCGCCCGCCGATGGACAAACCGAACGCCGCCAGTACGGGACGGCCATCCTGAGCGAATATCCCATCCTCAGCTCCGAGAACCACCTGCTGACCAGCATCCCGTACCCCGAGCGGCCCACCGAGCAACGCGGACTGCTGGAAGCCGTCGTCAACGTGAAGGGGAATCACATCAGCTTCTACAACACCCACCTCGACCATCAGCGCAGCGAGCAGCGCCAGTCGCAGGTCAAGGAAATTCTGGCCATCGCCGGAGAATCGCAGCGGCCCGCCGTGCTGGTCGGTGACCTGAATGCCGTACCGGGCGCGCCGGAAATGAACGACATCCTGACGCAGTTCACCGATGTCTTCGCAGCGCTGGGGCAGGATGAGGACTTCACCTACCCCGTTGAGAACCCAAACCGCCGTATCGACTACATCCTGACCAAGGGCGACATCGAGGCTCGCTTCGCCGAGGTCATCGACACGAACTCATCAGATCACCTGCCGGTCCTTGCTGACCTCGAGATCAGCAAGACACCCAACGGCCTGAACCGCTAGGTACCCGCCGAGGCGCCAGCGACAGCCCGGTCAGGAATACCCGGCGAAGTTTCCTGTTGTACGGGCCATGGGAACTATAGGAGATACAGGCGTTCAGACCATCGGTTTCATCGGCAGCGGTCACATCGGTTCGCAGCTCGCGCGGCTTGCAATCCGGAACGGCTACGACGTCGTTCTGAGCAATTCGCGCGGGCCCGAAACCCTCGTTGACCTGGTCGAGGAGTTGGGCGATCGCGCCCGGGCGGCAAGCCCGGTCGAGGCCGCGGAGGCAGGTGACGTCGTCGTCGTGAGTGTTCCGCTCAAGGCAATCGATGCGGTGCCGGCCGCTCCCCTCAACGGCAAGACCGTCATCGATACCAACAACTACTATCCGGAGCGGGACGGGCAGATTCCGGAATTGGATGACGAAACGACCACGACGAGCGAGCTGCTGCAGGATCGGCTGCCGGGAGCGCAGGTTGTGAAAGCGTTCAACAACATCTACGCGGCCCACCTCACGAGCAAGTCGGCGCCGCAGGGAACCCCCGGCCGCCGGGCGCTCCCCATCGCAGGGAATGACGACGGCGCGAAGCGCACCGTGGGCGCGCTCATCGACCTGTTCGGGTTCGACGTTGTCGACGCCGGTCCGCTGGCAGAGGGGTGGCGCTTCCAGCGGGACACACCTGTTTACGGGCCCGAGTACGACGCCGAGAAGGTACGGGTGGGGCTGGCTCAGGCAAAGCGCTACGCTGACATGGCATAGCGAGGGCGGCCGTCAGAGGTCGTCGCCGTCAGAGGTCATCGCGAAAGTCCCTGAGGTAGGTGTTGATGCGGCGAGCGCGTTGCACCTCGGCGGAATCGAGATGAGCGAACAGCATCGATTCCCCGCGCTCAGCCTGCGCCAGGACATTGCCATGCGGGCCTGAAATACAACTCAGCCCAGTGAAATCCGGGCCCGCATGGTTGGCGTATGCAATGAAGATCCCGTTCTCCATGGCCCGGCACGGCACCATGAGCGTGGAGATTCGATCGGCGTTGTACGTCCGGTTCGCCGGCAGCCCGTCAACGTCTCCCGTTGTCGGTACCGCGGTGGGAATCAACAGTGCCTCGGCTCCCCGTCGGGCGGCGCCGCGAACGAATTCGGGAAACTCCACGTCGTAGCAGATGCCAAGCGCAATGCGCAGGCCGGCATAGTCGACTACCTCGGGCGCAGCTGAGCCGGGCACAAAAACCGACCGTTCCTCCTCGCCGAACAGGTAGGACTTTCGATACCGGGTTCTTTCGGTGCCCTCAGCGTCGAAGAAGGAGGCACTGATGAAGCGCCGATCAGAGTCCCGGTCAACTGTAGAAGCGACCAGTGCAAGGTTGGCGTCGCGCGCTATGTCCGCCAGCTCGGCGCGGATAGCCTCGCCGTCCGTATCGAACACCTGGGCGGGTGCATAGCCGGTCGAGAACAGCTCCGGCGTGACCAGAATGTCCGCTCCTTCGGCACGCGCGCTAGTTGCTGCTGCTGCCAACCGCTGAAGGTTTCCCGGAAGGTCTCCCAAGACACCAACGGCCTGCCACACTGCGATTTCCACCCCTTCAGGGTAGCTGGCACCAGTCCCCTAGTCGGTGCAGTCTCTTGCCCCTCAGTCCGAGCGCTACGCAGACATGGCATAGCCGGCGCCCGGGCCGGCACTGGTGAGGAAGACCGCGTCGGAGATCACTGCTCCAAGGCTTCCGGTGCGGGCGTAGACGGTCCGCTGACGGTGGCAACCCGACCCTCGCAGAAGAGTCTGGCGGAGGAGGGACTCAACCACGAGTTCCTCCTCCTGCTCTTCCAGCACTGGCCGGACGTACTCGAACAGACTGCGGGCGACCTGCCGCGCGTCACGGAGGACGTTCAGTTGCGGGTCCAGCAAGTCGCCGCTGAGGCCGAAGCGGCTCGCCCGCCAGGCTGCCAGGCGCAGTTGCGCAGCGGGCATGGGAATCGGCGCTATCCCACGTGCCCATTCCCTGGCTGCTGTTTCCACCAGCGCCCGGGTGAGTGCGGCCTGCAGTACAGCGTCATCCGGCTGGAGGCAGACGTCCGCGACCCGCACCTCCACTGTGGGATGCCGGACGCTGAGCCGGGCGTCGAAGTAGATCTGGCCCTCATCGATCGGTACGCCGGTTGCGAGCAGGTCCTCGACGAGGTCATGGTATGCCGCCGCCGATCCGAAGGTCTCGTACACCCCTGCAGTGGGCCAGCGGCTCCACGCCTGGCTCCGATAGCTCGCGTAACCTGAGTCCTCGCTGTTCCAGAAGGGCGAGTTGGTGCTGAGGGCGGACAGCACCGGGAGCCAGACCCGAATGCGGTCGAGGACGCCCACCCCTTCGTCATCAGATTTCACTCCGACGTGGACGTGGCATCCGCATGTCAGCTGATCACGGAGGGTGGTGCCGAACCGCTCCTGCATCTGCAGGTAGCGTGGATCGCCAGTGAGCGATGTGCTGGTGGTGGTCGGGGAGGTTGCCAGAGCGGCGATCCGGACGCCCGCCCGCGATGCGGCTTCATTGGCGAACGTGCGGCAGCGCAGAATGTCCGCGCTGAGCTCTGCAAGTGATGTCTGCGGGGCGGTACCCGTCTCTATCTGTTCCTGCTTGCATTCCCGCGTGACCACGCCACCGCGGGCGGCGAGGAAAACGGCGTCGGCTGCTGGTTCAGGGGACAGCGACCGGGGATCGATCAGGAGGAATTCTTCCTCGACTCCGAAAGTCCGCATAGGGACCACCAATCTAGACCCGTTGTGATGAGAAGAACGTGGCTCTCTGCTGAACTAGTGTCAGGATAAGGAGTCGGCAGCATGCTGATCAATAGTCGGTGGTGGGACTTCCCTTGAGGCGGACAGCTCTTCAGGCAAGGGTCCTCAGGCTGACACAGGGTGCGCGGTGCGCATCGTCGTCGAACCGGCGACGATCAGGAGCACCAGCAGCCCTGCCGACCAGGCAAGCCCCGAATACCCGACCATCGCCAGCACCAGTCCGGCGGCCGCTCCTCCGACGGCGCCGGCCAGGTTCATGGCGAGGTCGGTTCGGCCCTGAATCCGTGCGCGGGCCGCGCCGGTCACCAGGTCGGCCACGAGCGCTGAACCGGAGACCGTGGACGCGCTCCAGCCCAGGCCGAGGACGATCAGTCCTATTGTGACCATCACAGGGTTGTCTTCTCCCAGCGCGACGACAACCAGCGAGATCGCGAACAACCCCTGCCCAAGCAGGATGGTGCCCACCCGGCCGGCCTTATCACTCAGCCACCCGAATAGAGGGGACAACGCGTACATGCCGGCGATGTGCAGGCTGATGGTCAGTCCGACGATCGTCAGTGTGACGCCGTGGTTCACCAGGTGCACCGGTGTCATGGACATGACCGACACCATCACCGCATGGCTGATCGCGATCGCTCCGATAGCGAAGATGAGCGCTCCCCTGCCGCGAACCACCCCCGGGATGTCGTCCTTGGGATCCCGCGGCACGGACCTGCTGATGAGATAGGGATCCGGGCGCAACGCCACCAGGTAGACCGCAGCTGCCGCGACCTGTGCGCAGACGGCGATGAGGAAGGGACCGGTCAGGTTCGGCATGCCGAGGGTTTCGGCGATCACCTCGCCGGGGCCGATCAGGTTTGGGCCCAGCACGGCTCCGACGGTGGTGAACCAGACAACGAGGGACAGGTCACGGCCTCGATGCTCCGAACTCGCTATATCGGTGGCGGCGAAGCGGGACTGGAGGTTGACGGCAACGCCGACACCGAGCAGCGCAAAGGCCAGGAGCAGCAGCGGGAAGGATTCAAGCGCGGCTGCGGCGATGACCGTGAGGGACCCGGTTGCGGCGATGAAGGCCCCGGTAGACAGCGCCGCCCTGCGCCCCAGCCGCTGGGCAAGGCGTGCCAATGGGATGGCACTTGCTGCGGCGCCGAGGGTACTGAGCGTGGCGGCAGCTCCGGACAGTGCTTCAGACCCGGAAATCTCGGCCGCCATGACAGCGCCGATTGAGAGGACCGACCCCATGCCGATGCCGCCAAGGATTTGAGCGGCAATGAGGACCCGGACAGTGCGGCGTCGAATGGCAGGGAGGTTCGCCGTCGTCGTACTGTCGCCGACGGGAGTCCTACTTAAGGAGGGCATGAATTCAGGGTATTCGCGTGACGCACAAGGGTATAGAGCGAGGGGACGATCTGCCCACGGGAAGCTCCTGCTGTATATGGTAAGCAGTATGACTATCTCAGATTCGGACGGGCCGGACAGCAATCACCAGCGGCCTGCATCGGCCTCGGACAAAACAGTGGAAGCGCTCGGGAAACTCTCTGAAGCGCTTGAAGTAGTGGAGCACGCGCGGGGGCTCCTGTATGGATTCCACCGGTTGACGGGAACGGCGGATCTCGCCTTGGGTGAGGCCGTTGAGCTTCTTCGGGAGGCGGGACATGATGCGCTCGCCGACGAGGTGGATGTTGACGTGTTGGGCAGGAACGTCATCGAGGGCCGCTGGACGTTCCAGATCGTCGAGGACTATGACGATCATTACTACGCCGCGTTCAAGGCGCTCGAAAAGCGTGCCAGAGACGAGCTCGTCGACGGCAAGCGCCACCTGTTTGAGGCAGAAATGAAGGAAGACCGCCGAACGCACGGTCGTAAGCATCACGAGGCGCTGCCTCCAGAAGCCAGCAAGTAAGTTCACTAGCAAAGGAGCACACTATGTCTGATGAGACTTTGGGAAGCCCGACGCCGGAGCCCCAGGGCGGTTTCGCGCGTGACCCTGAGGACTGGGTCACCGGTGACGAGCCGATGACCGACGCGCAACGCAGTTATCTGGACACCCTCGCGCGGGAGGCCGGCGAGGAAATTCCAGCGGACATCACCAAGGCGCAGGCATCGGAGCACATCGACCGGCTGCAGAAGTCGAGCGGCCGGGTGTCCGGTGGATCGGATGAGGCGCAGACCGGCGGCTAGGTCTGAAAGACAGCGAAGGAGGGCCAGTTCACACCGTGAACTGGTCCTCCTTCTCTTAGTCCAACCCCTGCTAGCCGACCGGCGGGATACGGCGTTCCCGGATCAACTGTGCGTACCACTGCGAGCTGTCCTTGGGCGTCCGCTCGAGGGTGTCGTAGTCGACGTGCACAATGCCAAAGCGCTTGGAGTAGCCGTAGCCCCACTCGAAGTTGTCCATCAGCGACCAGACCTGGTAGCCGCGCAGGTCCACTCCGCGGGCCATCGCGCGGTGCGCGGCGGTGAAGTGGCGCCGCAGGTAGTCGATGCGGTCCACGTCCTGAACCCGTCGGGCGCCGTCAGCGTTGACTTCCATAGTGTCCTGGAAAGCGGCACCGTTCTCGGTGACCATCAGGGGCAGCTCGGGCCAGCCTTCGTGCAGTGACACCAGGAGGTCCTCGAGTCCGGACGGGTCGATGTTCCAACCCATCTCCGTGTAGGGACCGGGCTGCTGGAGAAACTCGACCATGTCCGCACCCGGCCACGCGGTGCCGGCTGACGGCTTGTGACCGTCGGCGTTTTCCTTGTCGCCCTCGCCGTCCCACAAACGCACGCGGTTGGTCGAGTAGTAGTTGACCCCCAGCAGGTCGAGGGGCTGATGGATCAGCTCGAGGTCGCCGTCCTGAATGAAAGACCAATCGGTGATCGCCGCGGTGTCTTCGAGGACATCCTCGGGGTAGGTGCCGTTCAACAGCGGATCCAGGAAAAGCCGGTTGGCGAGGCCATCAACGCGGCGTACGGCCTCGGGGCCGGTCTCGCCATCGGCGCGGAACACATGCAGGTTGAGGGTGACGGCGAAGTCGGGATCATTGGTCACGACCTCCCGAAGAGCGGACACCGCCAGGCCGTGGGCGAGGTTGAGGTGGTGCACCGCGGCGAGCGCAGCGGCCGGTTCTGTGAGGCCCGGCGCGTGGGCGCCCGATCCGTAGCCGAGGTACGCGCTGCACCACGGCTCATTCAATGTGGTCCACAGCGCGACCCGGTCACCGAGGCGTTCACCGACGATGCGCGCATAGTCGCCGAAGGCGAGGGCTGTCGCCCGGTTGGTCCAGCCGCCGTCGTCCTCCAATGCCTGCGGAAGATCCCAGTGATAGAGCGTGACGATCGGTTTGATGTCGCGGGCGAGGAGACCGTCCACCAGCCGTTCGTAGAAAGCTAGTCCGGCCTCATTGGCCGGGCCGCGTCCGGTGGGCTGGATCCGGGGCCAGGCGATGGAGAAGCGGTAGGACTCCAGGCCGAGGTCCTTCATGAGGTCAAGGTCGGAGTCGAGCCGGTTGTAGTGGTCGCAGGCCACATCGCCGGTGTCACCGTTCCAGACCTTGCCCTCGGTGTGGCTGAAGGTGTCCCAGATCGAGGGGCCGCGGCCGTCGGCGTCGTGGGCGCCCTCGATCTGGTAGGAGGCAGTGGCTGAACCGAAGACGAACCCCGCTGGGAATTCGAGGCCGGTGTCGCGGTAGTCGGGGCTTCCCGCGACGTGGGTGCGTGTCTCTTCGAGATGCTGGGTCATGGCGTGAGGACTGCCTTTCCGTTGATGGACGTGAGGGTGGTTCCATTCGGCGCAAGTCGCGCGCCGAACGGTTCATTACTGCTGCTGGTGACTGTGACCGTGCCGTCCGTGCGCTCGATCGTGAAGGTGAGGTCCTCACCGAGCGGATTGGTCACCCGCACGGTGTCCGAGCGCAGCTCGCCGGGGTACACCGTGACCAGCGGATCGACGGCGTAGTCGTAGTCGGGGCGGTCCTTTCGGGACCCGGTGACCAGCACGCTGCCCTCACGGACCCACAGCGGGATGCTGTTGAAGTCGTGTCGTTCAGCACGCCAGGAGCCGCCGGTTGCAAGCTCCCCCGTCAGGTAGTTCGTCCAGGTTCCGGCCGGGAGGTAGTACGCGACGTCACCGGTGTCGCAGAAGACGGGAGCGACGAGCAGGCTGTCGCCGATCATGTACTGGCGGTCGAGGTAGTCCACCGCGGGATCGTCGGTGAATTCCAGTTGGAGCGGCCGCATGAAAGGAAGCCCGTGTTCATGCGCCTGCTGACCCACCGCGTAGAAGTAGGGCATGAGCTGCATCTTCAGGTGGGCGAACTGACGCGTGATGTCGACGGCGCTCAAGCCCTCCGGTTCGTCCCCCGTATCGAACGCCCACGGAACCCGGTAGCTCGTGGACCCGTGCAGCCGGGAATGGCTGGAGAGAAGCCCGAAGGCCACCCACCGTTTGAACACGGCGGGGTCCGGGTTACCTTCAAATCCGCCGATGTCGTGGCTCCAGAACCCGAACCCGCTGAGAGCCAGTGACAGGCCGCCGCGCAGCGTCTCGGCCATGGACTCGAACGACGACGAGTTGTCACCTCCCCAGTGGACCGGCATCTGCTGCCCGCCGGCGGTGGCAGAACGGGCGAAGAGGACGGCGTTGCCCTTGCCGTGCTGCTCCTCCAGGACTTCGAACACGGCCTTGTTGTAGAGCTGCGTGTACCAGTTGTGCATGGCCGGGGCCGATGAGCCGTCATGCCAGACAACCTCGGTGGGGATGCGCTCGCCGAAGTCGGTCTTGATCGAATCCACGCCCTGGCCGATCAGGTGGCGCAGCTTGTCCTGGTACCACGCGGTAGCGTCCGGGTTGGTGAAGTCCACCAGCCCCATCCCTGCCTGCCACATGTCCCACTGCCACACGTCGCCGTCGGGCTTTCGGACCAGGTAACCGGCCTCTGATGCTTCTTCGAACAGGGCGGAGCGCTGCGCTATGTACGGGTTGATCCACGCGCTGATGCGCAGTTCCTTCTCGTGCAGGCGTTTGAGCATGAGCTCAGGATCCGGAAAGACCCGTTCGTCCCACTCGAAGTCGGTCCAGTTGAATTCGCGCATCCAGAAGCAGTCGAAGTGGAACACGCTCAGCGGCACGTCCCGTTCGGCCATGCCGTCGACGAAGTGGTTGACGGTTGCTTCGTCGTAGTCGGTGGTGAAGCTGGTGCTGAGCCACAGTCCGTAGGACCAGGCCGGCACGCGGGCCGGCCGTCCGGTCAGCTCGGTGTAGCGGCGGAGGATTTCGCCCATGGTGGGCCCGTAAATGACGAAGTACTCGAGCGACTCCCCCGCGACCGAGAACTGCACCTCCTCGACCGACTCCGAACCCACCTCGAAGGACACGTGTTCCGGGTGGTTGACGAACACCCCGTACCCGCGGTTGGTGAGGTAGAACGGGATGCTCTTGTACGACTGCTCGCTCGCGGTGCCGCCGTCGGCGTTCCAGACGTCGACGGTCTGGCCGTTCTTGGTCAGCGGGCCGAACCGCTCCCCCAGTCCGTAGACCAACTCCCCGACACCGAGGGACAGCTTTGCATGCAGGTACGACGACGACGGCGGCCGCCCGGTCGCGCTCACACCGGTGGGACCCACCGGTTCGACCGACACCGATGCATCAGTGCCCAGGGTGACGTACCCGATGGACTTTTTTCCGCCCTTCGTGAGGGTGCGGCCATCGGCCTGGAAGGTGAGATTCCATGGGGCGCCGGGAGCGATGTGTGCCTGTAGGGGTCCGGCTTCGAGAATGCCGCCGGAGGAGTCGGCACTGGCCGTTCCAATGCCTGCTTGGGCACCGACGAGGTCGAATCCCCCGAAGCCTGACGCGCCGCGGTGGTGTTCGACCTTCACACCGACCACGCCCTCCAGGGGACTGGACAGCGTGACGGTGAGCATTGCACGGTTCAGGGTGTCGCCGCGCCGGGTGATGACCCGGGTCGGCGCAGAAACGGTGAGGCGCCCGTCTCCGGCTTCGATGTCGTAGGCCTCCTGCGCGTAGAGCGCGTCGACGCCGGGACGTGTCTCCCAGAATCCGTCGGTGAATTTCACGTGTTCTCCTGCTGTGTTGTTGAAAAGTCGAGCGCGCCGCTTGCCGGGTTCGGACGGACGGTGGTGACGTGGCCATACAAGAGCTCCACCGGCGCAACGTCCTCACCGAGCGCGATCAGCCGTTCGCCGGCGGCGTCGGTTTGCCGCGGAGACAGCCGTGCTTCGGTCAACCGGCCGTCCTGCCACTCAAGGTCCACAGTGATTCCCGGCCGGGCGATGAGGCCATGTACGCTGCCGCTCCGGAACTCGCCTGGAGTGGCCGGCAGCAGCCGGATGACGCCGGAGTGACTCTGCGCGAGCACCTCGGCAAGTGCGCCCACGAATCCCAGGTTCCCGTCGATCTGGAACGGCGGATGGGCGGCGAAGAAGTTGTCATAGAGCCCGCCGGCGTGTGGGCCATTCGCCTCGTCCGCCGGACGGAACATCAGTCGAAGCAGATCGGCGACCTTCCCGCTCTGTCCCAGCCGCGCACGCAGGCAGATTTTCCAGATCAGGGACCAACCGGTGGAGTCGTCCCCACGACGGTCCAAAGAGAGGTTGAGCGCGTCGGAGAGTTCCGGCGTCGGGCCGTTGCCGGGGTAGGCGAAGAACAGGTGGGAGAGGTGTCGGTGCGTCGGCTCGGCTTCTTTCTCCTCTTCGCCCCATTCGAGGATCCTGCCCTCGCGGCCTATGGCCGGTGGTGCAATGCGTGGGAGTGCATGGCTGATCTCTGTCAGGATCGGGTGATCTGCCTGCCCTGCCAAAGGTGCCAGCGCTATCACCGTCTGGAAAAGCTCGGTGATGAGCGTCCGGTCCATGCCGGTGGAGATTCCGACGGCGGTTCTACCCTGGGCGCCGATGTAACAGTTCTCCGGTGACGTGGAGGGGCTGGTCCGAAGGTGCTCGCCGCCGTCGTCAATCAGCCAGTCGCAGGCGAATTCCGCGGCACCGAGGGCCAACGTCCACAGCCGGTGCGTGAACTCGGCAGTGGCCGAGCCGAAGCGGCGCTGCTCGTCGAACTGCCGGACAAGCCATAGTCCTGCCATCGGCCACTGGGACCAACTCGCGTGACCTGCCGTCGGTGAGCTGAAGGCCCAGGCATCGGTGTTGTGATGCGCTACCCAACCGCGTGCACCGTACAGGGTGGCGGCGGTGCTCCGGCCACTTTCGGCCAGCGCTTCCGCGAGGTCCAGGAGCGGCTCGTGGCATTCAGAAAGAGCCGCCGCCTCAACGCCCCAGTAGTTCATCTGAGCATTGATGTTGAGCGTGTAGTTCGAGGACCACGGAGGACGCATGTCTTCGTTCCAGATTCCCTGCAGCGTAGCCGGAAGGGTGCCCGGGCGGGAGGAGGCGACCAGCAGGTAGCGACCGTAGTTGAAGAGCAGGGCAACCAGTGCTGGATCGGCGGTCAGCACTCCGTCCGGGTGCGCGTTGGCTTCGCGCAGCCGGACGTCGGTAGGCACGTCCTCGCGATCGGGCAGGGCGCGGGGGCCCGCGTCCAGGCTGAGCACAACACGGTCGAACAGTTTCCGGTGGGCGGCGGCATGCTGGTCGACCAATACGTCCCAGCCGGTCGAGACCGCCGTGTGTGCACGGCGGCGTGCCGCTTCGGCACAGCTTGCAGCGGACCCTTCCGGTTGCCGGCCGATGCCGGCGAAGGTGGTGTCGGTCGCGACCACCAGCAGCAGCTCGGTAACTCCGTGGAAAACGCTAGCTTCCCCGCTCGTGTGAGCGTCGCCGTCGTGCTGGTACGTCAGGCACACCGCCCCCTCAAGGGGCGTGACGCCGTCGACGTTCTCCTGCAGAGCCGGTTCGCCCGGTTCGTGGCCGGGGGCTACGTCGGCGGGCAGCTTCAGTTCCAGTACGACGTCGTCGCGCCCCTGGGCGCGCCCAGTTTCCTTCAGCGGCGTGGACAGGGAGACGGTGATGTCCACCGGCGCAGCGGACCGTATCCGGTGGACCAGCACTCCCGCAGCGGCGCTGATGAACGTCTCCTGCTCGATGAGCCCCGCGGTTCCCCGGGCGCTGGTCCGGTGGGTAGCGTCGCCGAAGCTGAGCCCGCGCTCCTGCAGGGTGGCGTCGTCGGGCGTACTGATGAGGACGTCAGCGAAGGGCAGGTAGGCCTGCGAATAACCGGCCTGTAGTTGCTCCAGGCTTCGCTCGGCCTGCACCGGCCTGCCATCGGCTATTGATTCGCGGGCATCGGCGAGCGCCCGGGCGGCAGCTCCTGCCGACACCCGGCCCCGCCGGTGCTCGCTCGCTGGGCTGCCGGACCAGGCAGTGCTGTCATTGAGTTGCAGCCGCAGCGCTGGGCCGCCGGCAAGCACCATCGCGCCCAGCCGGCCGTTACCGAGCGGCAAGCCGTCCAGCCACGTTGCCGCGGGCTGCGTGTAGAAGAGATCGTTCACCGGCATTTAGAAGCGGACACCGCCCGCGGCCAGACCTGCACGCCAGAAGCGCTGCAGCGACACGAACACCACGATGATGGGGATGATCGAGACGAGCGCCCCGATCACCACGAGGGTCTGGAGACCCGGGATGGTGATCGCAGCCTGACTCCACCCGCTGAGCCCGACCGTGACCGGCATGAGCCGGGCGTCGCTGATGACCAGGAGCGGGAGCATGAAGTTGTTCCAGCTGCCGATGAACGCGAAGAGCATGATCGTCACCCCACCGGGGCTGAGGAGTTTCAGCGCAATGGAGAAGAACGCCCGCCATTCGCTGGCGCCGTCCAGCCGGGCCGCTTCGAGGAGCTCCTGTGGAACGGACGACTGCGCGTAGACGTAGGCGAGCAGGACCCCGAACGGGTAGGCGAGGCTTGGGATCAGCACACCCCAGATGGTGTTGTTCAACCCGATTTCCACGAGGAGCAGGTACGTGGGCTGGGCGAGTACGGTCTGCGGGATGAGCATGCTGCCGAGCACTGCGGCCAGCACGACGCCGCGCCCCCGGAAGCGGTACATCGCCAGTGCGTAGCCCGAGATGAGGCAGATGAACGTCATCAGTATGGAGCCGATTCCGGAGTAGATGAGCGAGTTGCCCATCCAGCGCCAGAAAATGCCGTTGTCGTACTCGGTCAACGCGCTGAGATTCGACAGCAGGTTGAAGTCCGCGAACCAGAAGCCCGGCGTGGAAAAGAGGTCTGAGGTGCTCTTGGTGGCAGCGACGAGGAGCCAGTAGACGGGTACCAGGAAGTACAGGGTCGTGGCGCCCATGAAGATCCAGGCGGCGATCCTCGCAGCACGGCTGGGGCGTTCCCCCTCGGCGTGGACCTGGGAACGGTCGCGGAGACTGACCTTCTCCGGTGCTGAGGGCGGAGCAAGAACGGGTACTTGCGTCATTGCGCACTACCTCTCTTCCGATTGGACAGGACCGAGACAATCACCGAGAGGACAAAGGTCACGATGCCGATGATGATCGCCATCGCGGATCCGAGGTTGATGTCACCGCCGAGTGTTGTCGCGGAGAACACCGCCATGTTGGGCGTGTAGCTGCCGGAGATGTTGGAGGTGACCGAGCGCATGGTCATCGGCTCGTTGAAGAGCTGCAGCGTCCCGATCACCGAGAAAAGAGTGGTGAGGATCAGTGCCGGCAGGATCATCGGGATCTTGATCTGCAGCGCCATGCGCAGTTCGCTTGCCCCGTCGATGCGGGCGGCTTCATACATTTCCCTCGGAACCGTCTGAAGCGAGGAGAACAGGATGATCATGTTCACGCCGACCACCGACCACACTGCAACGTTCGCGAGTGACCACAGGACGGTGCCGGGTGCCAGAAAGTCGACCGGCACCCCGATGCTCGCCAGCCCTTCGACGATGGGACTGACCTTCGGTTGGTACAGGAACCCCCAGATGAGCGCCGCAACCACTGACGGAACCGCGTAGGGAAGGAACACGCTCAGTTGGAAAAAGCGCTTCCACCGCACCGCGGCAGAGTCGAAGAGCAGGGCAAGGATCAGCGAGAAGCCCAACATGACGGGGACCTGGACGACGCCGAACAGCAGCACTCGCCCGAAGCTCTCCACGAAAGCTGCGTTCGAGAATGCGAGGGCGTATTTGTCGAACCAGACGAACTTCTGCTCGCCACCCCCGCCGAAGCCCAGTCCGCTCCGCTGTGTCTGAAAGAAACTGGTGTAGAGCGCGACGATAATCGGCAGCACCAGGAACACGAGGAACAGGATGATGAAGGGGGCGAGGAAGACATACGGGGCCACTCGTACCCCGCCGCCGCCCTTACGACGACGACGGCGGGACGGGCGGGCAGCAGCGTCGGTTGCACTCTCGTTGCGTACAGTCGCGGCTACGGAACTGCTCATTTGACGCTCAGACCCATATCCGTGAGGTCCTGAACGGTGGATTCCTGAACCTGCGAAAGTGCTTCAGCGAAGGTCAGGTCACCGTTGGCAACCTGGGCGAAAGCGTCCTTCAGAGCGTCCTGGGTCAGGTCGTAGCTGGGTCCCTCAACCCAGGAGTTGGGTACCTTGGTGGCAGCGTCAGCGAATACCTCGTTGATGACCTGCCCGCCGAAGTACTCCTCCTCGGTAAGGAGCGACTCGCTCTCCAGCCCGGCAACCGCGGACGGGAAGAGTCCGCCTTCGCTGATGAGGATCTCGAGTGCTTCGGGCGACGTGTTGAGCCACGTGGTGAATTCCACTGCCTGTTCGACGTGCTCAGTTCCTTCGGGGATGACATCGACGCTTCCGCCGGTGTCACCGGCTGTGTCGAGCCCGTCGAAGGTCGGCGACGGAGCGACGGCCCACTTGCCTGCGAGGTCGCCAGCGCTCTCTTCGAGGAGTCCGGGGAACCAGGCGGCGTAGTTGATGGTTGCGATGCTGTCGGCGTTGACCTCGGCCCAGTATTCGGGCGTCCACATGTCAACGACCTTCACGAGATCTTCATCGAGAAGGGTCTGCCACACCTCGGCGACCTCCTGGCTGGCCTCGCCATCGACGTCGACTGCCCAGGAGTCGGCCTCGATGTTGTACCAGGTGCCCTCGTTCTGCCAGACCGTTTCAACCCACAAACCCGTCTCATTCGGGGAGAACTGCGCGATGTGCAGGTCAGGGTCGGCTTTCTTCAGGGCGCGGGCGGCTTCGAGGTACTCGTCCCAGGTTGTGGGAACCTCGACGCCGTGTTGCTCGAACAGATCGGTGCGGTACATCAGACCGGTGGGTCCGGAGTCCTGCGGAATGGCGTAGACGCCGTCGTTGTAGGAGACGCCCTGCCAGGAGCTGGCGGTGAACTGCTCCTCGAGTCCTTCCGTGTGCTCGCTGATGTCGGTGAGCCTGTTGTTGATGATATGTCCGGGCAGCGAGTGCACGGACATCTGCACGACGTCGGGGGCGGTGCCGGCGTCGATCGCGGCAGGCACCTTGGCGCCGTCGTCGCCTGTCATCCGGAAGAAGTCGATCTGGGTCTCCGGGTTTTCCTCGTTCCAGAGTTCGACGGCGGTTTCAAGCCCGGGTGCCCAGCCCCAGAACTCCAGTGTCACGGGCCCGGACTCCGCCGGAGCGTCTCCGCCGGAGGAGCAGGCGGTGAGCAGTAGCGCTGATGCTGCAGTGAGAGCGAGGGCCGAGAGCGCGCCTCGCCGTTTGGGAGTGTGTGCCATCGTTGGCATCCTTTCGTGGGTGTTTTGTGTAGCTCAGAGGGCGGTGTGCGGTTCGCGCACGATGAGGGCGGCGCCCGGTCCCAGGGTGGTGGGTCCGTTCACCTCGGAGTCGGTGAGGAGGTTGTGGCCGCTGACGTCAACGTCGACGGCCTCCCCGGTGTGGTTGAGCAGGAACAGGTATGCGGAGTCCCCGGCGTAGCGGCGTACCGCCTCGATGCCGTAGCCTGCGGCGGGGTGTTCCGGGGAAACACCGGCGTCGTCGAGAATGCGGTGGAGGTGCGTGCCCAGTGCGTCTTCGCCGAGCCGGGTGGCGAAGTAGTGGGCTGTGCCGTTGTTGTACTCCCGCTTCGTGATGGCGGGACAACCGGTGAGCGGGTATTCAGTGAACTCAGCGATGCTGGTAGCGCCCCTCAGCTCGACGGTCTCGGCCCAGCAGTCGGCGGTGGATCCGTCGCTGAGTTTGAGTGCGGTTTCGGCGAGTTGCGGGTAGTGCTCCTCGACTCGGATACCGAGCAGATCGGCAAATGCTCCGGTGAAGCCGCCAGGGCGCACGTTCAGGTTCTCGTCAGCGCTTCCCGAGAAGTACCAGATCGCGGTGTGCCCGCCCTCGGCCACGAATCGGCGCAGAGCGTCAGCCTCAGCATCCGAGGCGGCCAGCTTCGAGGGAACCAGGACAAGATCGTAATGACTGAGGTCCTGGTCAAGGCGAACGAAGTCGGCGTTGATGCCGAGCAGCCAGAGCGCGCGGTGCACAAACTTCACAGCAGGCAGGAATGCGACGTCGCTGGATGGCAATGCGCGGGTCTCGGTGGACCACCAAGCATCCGCGTCCCACACGATGGCGACCCGGTTCCGGTTAACACGCTGCCCGGCAGCCGGCGGTTCGGCCAGTTCCTCCAGCGCTGTCAGCGTTGTGCCCAGCTGGACGATCTCGCGGAATGTCCGGGAGTCTTCGCCGACGTGCGGGACCATGGGCGAGTGGAAGAGCTCGGCGCCGGCGCGCGGTGACCGCCACTGGAAGAACAGGGAACCGGTGGATCCGCGCGCCAGGTACTGCAGCGTGTTGAACAGCAGCTTGCCGGGCTCGCGGGCGAGGATGCGTCCCTGCCCGTAGTTGTAGACCATGGTGGTGGCCTGCTCCATGAGGACCCACGGGCGGCCGCCGTTGAAGGAGCGGGCGAGGTCACTGCCGAAGGCTACCTGGATGTCACCTTCGATGCCCGCCGTATCCGGGTAGTGGTCGACGGAGACGTCGTCGATCTCGGCAGCGAAATCCCACTGGTCGTAGTGGTTCCAGCTCGGAAGCATGAAGTTGGTGGTGACGGGGACGTCCGCGCGGACGCTTCGCACTATCTCAACCTGCTCACGGAGGCAGTCCCGCAACAGGTCGGCGGAGAATCGCTTGAAGTCGAGCAGGTGTGAGGGGTTCGGCAGGTACTGGGTGGCCTGAGGAGCGAAGATCTCGTTCCATTCGCCGTAGCCCTGGGACCAGAACGCCGTATTCCATGTTGTGTTCAGCTGCGCAAGACTGCCGTACTTGCCGCGGAGCCATTCCCGGAAAGCTGTATCGGTTTCCGGTCCATAGGACACGGTTCCGTACTCGTTGTGGAGGTGCCACATCGTCAGGGCCGGGTGGGAGGAGTACCGCTCAGCAAGCGCTGAAGTCACCCGTCTGGCAGCTTCCCGGTAAGCGGGTGCGGCGGGGTTGTAGGTGTCGCGGCTGCCGTGGATCAGCCGAACTCCATCCGCCGTGACGGGGAGTGCTTCAGGGTGCGCCAGCGAGAACCATGGCGGCGGCGAGGCAGTAGGGGTGGCGAGGACGACGCCGATGCCGTTCTCCGCCATCAGGTCCATGATGCGGTCCAGCCATCCGAACTCATAGTCGCCTTCGCGTGGTTCGATCGAGGACCAGGAGAAAACCCCGATGGTCACGCGGTTCACATGGGCTTCACGCATGAGCCGGACGTCCTCAAGCCACACCGACTCAGGCCACTGTTCGGGGTTGTAGTCGCCTCCGTACACGAGTTGATTCGGCTGTCGAAACGTTTCGCTAGCTGGCATGGAGCAGGCCTCCTTCAGGGGCAGCGGGAATGGTCTAGTTCAGCGCTGAGATGGCGGGGTGTGTTGGCTCAGCGATCGAGCCGCGGGAGATGTAGCGCGGTGCGACGAGTTCCACGTGTGGTTCGGGTGCGCCGTCGAGAGCTTCCATCACCAGAGCCACCGCGCGGTCGCAGGAGTCTGCGGCGACGAGCGGAATGACATCGAGCGCGGGGTGGAAGGACGAAGTGTCAAAGCTGGAGCAGGCTGAAATGATGGACAGGTCGCCAGGGATCGAACGGCCGCTGTCCGCGATGTACGTCAGCGCCCGCGACTGGATGGACTCTTCGCAGTGCATTACGACGGCGCTTACCCCCGCCTTCGGATCGAGTACCTCGTCGACGGCCCGGCGCACGTCTGCGTCACTGCTGCCAGGCATGGCGAAGGTGCTCTGCAGACCGCGTTCGGATGCGTACTCGACGAATGCATTGCGGAACCGGTGCGGGAAGTTTGAGCCGCGTTCGTAGGCGGCTTGCGGGTGGCCGAGAAGGGCGATCGACCGGTGTCCGGCAGCAACGAGCTGGTCGATGGACAGCCGCGCTGCCGCGGCGAAATCGAGATCCACGCAGGTAAGGCCGCTGGCCTCTCCCGGAACGCCGACGACGACGGACGGAACCGCTAGGTCCCGCACCAGCGCGAGGCGCTCATCATCCATGGAAACGTCGAGGAGGATGACTCCGTCGACGAGACGGCTGGACGTTACACGCCGAAGACCATTCGTTGCCTCATCTTCGGTGAGCAGCAGAATGTCATAGTCGTAGCGACGGGCGGCAGTTGCGACCGCCAAGACGAACGCCATATGTGCGGGTGCGTAGGTGTCGACGCGCAACGGAGCACTCAGGGCGAGGATCCGGGTGCGTGCGCCGGCCAACATGCGGCCTGCTGCGTTGGGCAGATATCCGAGTTCTTGTACGGCATCGACAATCCGTCGTCGTGCATCTTCACTGACGGTCCGCTTGCCGCTGAGAGCGTAGGACACGGTACTGATGGACACGCCGGCGACGCGGGCGACGTCGTGGATGTTGGCCATCAGGACTCCTATGTCGGATCGCGGGAGAGCAAAAGGAACTGTTCCGCGGTTGTCGAAACGTTTAGCGAAACGCTTCGACAAACTCTACGGCGGCGGAATGTGATGTGCAATACCCTGCCGGAGTTTTGTTCGGACTTGGTTCACCATGGCGCCCTTTGCGAGAATGCAACGGCAGGAACAACCGATCTAGGGGAATGGACATGCTGCTCACCATCACGGTTTGCGCTGCCACGGAAAGCGAGGCGGCCGCTTCGGCCTGCTGTGAGGAAGGCTTCTAGGCCCTCCCCCTGCTTGACTGTTCGGGGGTCGAGGGCTGCATCTACATGCCCTCTTTCACTACCTTCCTGCAAAGGCGATCCCCTCATGCACCCGATCAGCGACCGCGAAATCCGGTCATCATTCATCAACGCCTCCCGATCCGAAACGGCCAAGCTCAACCTCCCGCCGCACTTTGAAACGCTCGACTGGAACAACCTCGACTTCCTCGGGTGGCGTGACGAAAAGATGCCGCTTCGTGCGTATCTCGTTATTCCTACGGAACGCGGACTCACCGGCATTCTCTTGCGCGCACCCGAAGGCGGAGCGAAGAAGAACCGGTCGGTTCTCTGCGAGATGTGCCGCGACGTCTTCTCAAAGGAAGACGTACTCCTCTGGGTTGCGAAGCGTGCCGGCCAGGCAGGCCGTAATGGAAACACCGTAGGCACCCTCATCTGTGCCGACTTCATCTGTTCTGCGAACGTACGGAAAGCACCGCCGGCGAACGAGATCAACCCTGATCCCGCCGTCGTGGTGAAGCGTCAGATAGAGGAACTCAACCTCCGGATCCGCAAGTTCCTCGCGCGGGTGGCGGAATAGTCGGTGGCGCGTGGAAGGATTTTGGAATGGCAACGAACTCCAGAATTGCACCGATTGAGCGCGCTACCAACCGATCGTGGGAGGCCTGGCTTGCATTCATGGACGCCTCCGATGCGGTTGGCTTGAGCCATAAGGACATCGCGTCCAAGGTGCACCAGGAGCTTGAGGGCACCATGGATCAGGCCGGCTGGTGGGCCCAATCGGTTGCGGTCGCCTACGAGCATCACATCGGGCGGCGCATTCCCGGCCAACGTTCCGACGGCACCTTTCAGCTGAGTGTGAGCAGGTCCACCGCGCTCGGGCTGGAGGAGCTGATGGCCCGGTGGTCGGATTTCGCATCCACCAGTTCCGCTGTGCAGGAGCTTCTGGCTGCAGCTGCACGGGTCAGCGGAACCGATCTCCGGATGACATGGCGCGCCAAGGCTGCGGACGGTTCGTCTGTGGTCGTTACCAGCGAGTTGAAGAAGAACGGCACCGCGTCGATCGTTGCGACACAAATGGGGCTTCCCACACCCGAAGCGAACGACGCCGCGCGGCAGCAGTGGGTTGAAGTGCTCACCGACTTCCTGCAGCGGCTCTAGCCGGTCTGCTGCAATATCTTCGCCAGAAGGGCGGGATCAACCGATCCGCCGGAGACGACGGCGGCCACCGTGCCGCCGTCGTTCTGGCTGGAAACGAGGTCGTGCATCCAGGCTGCGGTAGCGACTGCACCGGACGGCTCCACCACAAGCCTGCCGGCGAGGGTGAGGTGCCGCATTGCAGCGAAGATCTGTTCTTCAGTGACGGTGATGATGTCATCCACGTAGCGCTTAACATGTTCCCACGGGTGTACGCCGAGGGCCGGGGTGCGTAAGCCGTCGGCGATGGTGCGGTAGGTCAGGTCCTGCTCCCACGTGATGCGCCGGCCTTCACGGAAACTTTCGGCGGCGTCAGCTGCCAGCTCCGGTTCGACACCGACTACGCGGGCTTCAGGCTTAAGTGCTTTCACCGCCGTCGCTATACCGGAGATAAGCCCGCCGCCGGAGATCGGGACGAGGACGGTGTCGACGTCGGGCAGTTGTTGCACGATCTCGAGGCCGACTGTCCCCTGTCCGGCGATGATGCGTGGGTCGTCGTAGGGCGGAATGTGAATATACCCGTGCTGGGCTACGAGTTCGTGGGCTCGGACGTCGCGCAGACGGGACGGCACTACCTGGACTTCGGCGCCGAGTGCGCGGACGGCGTCGATCTTTGTCCGTGGAGCTGCGTCGGGCATCACGATGATCGCTCGCAGACCGAGTCGGTGTGCGACCCAGGCCACGGCCCGGGCGTGATTGCCGGAGGATTGGGCGACGATACCGTGTTCGCGAGCCTGGTCGAGCACTTGGGCGATGGTGTTGTAGGCGCCGCGCAGTTTGAAGGCGCTGGTGGGTTGCAGCGATTCGGCTTTGCAACGGAGGAGGTCATCCGGGCGTCGCGGGTGTGGCAACTGGATGATTGGTGTTCGCAGAACCAGGTCGCTGATCCGTTCCGCGGCGGCTTCAATGTCGCCGAGGGTGACGAGAGTGGTTTCAGCGGCTTCACGGGTTACGGCTTCACGGGTCACGGCTTCACTGGCATCCATGAGCTGATCCTAGCGACCTCCGTCCTTCACGTCCCTACAGCAGGACCGCCAGTGCGATAAGGATCCAGGCTGGCAGGGCTATCCCGGACAGGACAGTCTGGGCGGCGGTGATCTGTGCCATGAGGGCGGCGTCGCCTCCGAGTCGTCGGGCGAAGACGTAGGAGCTGGTGGCGGTCGGGAGCGCCTGGAAGACTACGCAGACGACGGCGGCCGGTCCGCTGAATCCGATGAGCAGACACAGTCCCAGTGTTGCGGCGGGCACCGGAAGGAAGCGCAACAGGATGGCGGCCAGGACCGGCCGGAGGGATTCACGTGGGAAGAGTCGTCCGTGGAGGCCGGCGCCGACGCAGATCAGTCCAATCGGCAGGGCGGCTCCGCCGAGCAGCCCCAGGACAGCTGCGAGAAGCTGTACGACGCCGGCCGGTATCGGCATCTCGAGCACGCTGGAGACTGCTGGTACTGACCCGATCAGGTTTGCGGCGAGACCGACAAGGCAAGCCAGGATGAGCGGGTTGAGGAACACTGCGCGGAGTAGGGCCCTCCCCCGCAGTTTGTGATGTCCGTGATGTGCGAGTGCGACAGTCGATGCCAGGTTCACCAGTGGTATCAGGACTGCGGTAGCGAGGGCAGCGATGGCGATGCCGTCGGAGCCGAAGAGGGCCGCTGCCGTCGTAACTCCAATGTACGTGTTGAAGCGGACGATGCCTTGAAAGACGGACGTGAAGGCCGGACCGTTGTGGCCGGCCGCGGGGCGGCGCAGTCCGTAGGCGAGTAGCGATGAGAACAGCGCGGATGATGCCAGCACCAGGACGATTGGACCTGGTTCGAGAAGGGCGAAGTCGGCTTCGGCGAGGCCGGTGACGAGCAGGGACGGGAGGAGTACGAAGTAGACGAGCTTTTCGAGTCCTGACCAGAAGTCGGCGGCGGTGATGAATTTGTGCCGGAAGACAGAGCCCATCCCGATGAGGATGACCGCGCCCAAGAGCGCAATGACCACGCTTAGGTCCACAACGCCACGTCCGATCGTGGTGTCGTCGGGATGCCGTCAATGGCGTTGGTGATCACTTGGTTGATCGTAGCAACTGTCGGTCGCGCCAGGCACCGGTAGACCAGAGCGCCCACAGCACAAGCACGGGCTGAAAGAAGAGGCGGATGAACCTAGCTCGGTCGGTCGTCAGGCCAAAGGCATCAACGCCCTCTACGTACTGGGCAATATTGCCGGGAAAGATCACAAGGAAGAAGGCCGCTGCCAGCCAGCCGACAAGAACCCTGCGCCGCTTTAGGACGATCAGCGCTACCCCGAGGGCCAGTTCGATGACACCGGAACCCACAACGACGGCGTCGGCATACAGCGGAAGCCAGGAGGGAACCTGTGCGGTGAACTCCGAACGCGCAGCAGTGAGGTGGGCCGTTCCCGCCGTGATGAGGAACAGCCCCAGGAGGACTCGCGCAAGGGACCGGCCGATCGATGTCCGGGGTTCATTTCCGTTAGCCGCCACCTGGCTTAGCGTAGCGGGCAAGGCACGCTTGCTGGCTTAGCGTAGCGGGCAAGGCACGCTTGATCCTCGTCCAGGATGCGCGCAGCACACTTCGAAATCTCAGAACGGTGGCGGCACCTGCGCACGGTGAACGAACGGTTCGCGCAGCGTCGTGTAGGTCTTCCCAGCGAACGATGTGGAAAGCATCGTGCCCTCGTGTGGTTGACTGTGCCTCCAGAAGCCCATGGTCTTGAACATGTGGTGCTTCTTACACAGGGCAGCAAGGTTGGCGGCACGGGTTTCTCCGCCCTGCGACCAGGGAATGGTGTGGTCGATCTCGCATGACGAAGCCACCCGACTACACCCCGGATGCCGACACGTCTTGTCCCGCACCCTCACCCAATCCTGCAGGTCCTTCGGCGGCTTGTACCTGGTCCTGCCGAGTGACATCACCGCTCCGCTTTCCGGATGAGTGAGTAGCCGGGTGAACGACGGCGCATGTCCGGCCAATTTCCGCGCTGTGTCTGGATCGATAGGCCCATAGCCATCCAGCTCGGCAGGTTCGTCTCCCCCGAGCAGAGTCATCACCGGCACAGTGACGAAGACACTTGCCACAACGCCCCGGTAGCCCTGAACCGCTGATCCGGACCCTGCCGCAGGAAGGGGCACCGAACTCGCACCAGATACAGTGCATGGGCCACATTCGGCGGTGGTCGGATCTGAAGTACAGGTATGCGTCAGCAGGTCCGCAAAGACATCTGCGCGCAACTGGCTGAGCGTGCGCTGCTCCTCAGGTGATTGCAGGGCTCTCGCCGTAGCGTCGAGGCGATGTGCAATGCCGTATGCGGTCTCGGCCGGCAGATAGGCGCTGAGCCAGGCCATTCCGTCGCGATCAGGGTCAACTGTCACGGCACGCTCACGAACCTTCTTCTCCCGGCGCACAGCCAGCGCCTCCGGATGCAGCTTCTCGCGCAGCCGACGGGCACGATTAGCCAACTTAGCGACGGTCGTCCCCCGAGCAATCCCGAGCAATTGCTCTTCAAAGTCCGGTATCTCTTCCTCGGGGACGCCGCAGCACTCCTGCGCCACCGCTATTGCGTGCCTGCGCGAGATCCTGCCAAGCTGGAGCGCCTCTACTGTGGCAGGGAAGAAGTTCACCAACAGCTTCGACTGCTCGATGAGCCGCCCGGCGGAACCATCCGGAATGTGCAGCACCGCACCGATCTCCGCTGCCGCAACAGTTTCTGCGTACTCCTCTGCGACGGGACCCCCATAACCCTGCTCAAGAAGCGACCTAACGGAAAGTTCCGAGATGCGGGTCAACAGCTTGGCTTCCTGCGCGTCAACCCACGAACGCAAGGATGCAAGTTCACCCAGACACTCCAGCGATGCCTCGAGGTCACGATTGGTGACGGGGAAGTGCGACAGCTGGCCCGCCAACGGACCCATTGCTGAGTCCGACGCCCAGAGCGCCGTCTCCTCCGAGACCCAACTGGCTCGATTCCCCGTCATGAACCCATTCGATCATCCGGGTCTGACATTTCTGCGCGGTCGACAGACACCCTGCGCGGTCGGCAAACACTTCGCGTCGAACGCAGGGACGCGGCAGGACCTAGCGCACGGAAGCGAACATTTTCCCCTCAGGATCAAGTTTCTTGAGCAGTTGGGCAGCAATGTCAGACAGCTGCGAAACCTGCTCGGGAGTGAGCTGATCGAACACCAGGCTCCGCACATTCTCGACATGGCCGGGTGCTGACTTCACTACCTTGTCCCATCCCGCCCCCGTGAGCGTAACGTTCTTGGCCCGGCGGTCTTCACTGCATTCGCTTCGTTCCACGAGTGTCTTCTTCTCTAACCCGGTCAGCACACGGGATATTCGCGGCAGCGTTGCGTTGGTCATGGACGCCAGACTCGTAATGCGCAACGTTCGGTTGGGAGCTTCAGAAAGAGAGGCCAACACAAAGTACTCGAAGTGCGTGAGGTCCTCGTCCCGCACCAACTGCCCGTCCAATGCTGCGGGCAGCAACTCCAGGACGGCCGCAGTGCGAGTCCATACTGCCTGTTCGTCTTTACTGAGCCATCGCGTCATATCGTCATCCTATACGAATACTTGCATCTACAACTAACCGCTGTTACCGTTTTAGTTGTACCCGCAAGTGATTCATCCCAAAGGAGCTCCACATGACCTCGTTCACCATCTTCGGCAAGGGCAATATGGGCGGCGCTATCGCAGGCGTTGTTGCAGCAGGCGGCTCATCCGTCGAGCACATTGACACTTCCAGCAACGGCGCAACCGTCAACGGCGACGTCGTCGTTCTTGCTGTCCCCTACCCGGCACTCAAGGACATCGTGGCCCAGTACGGCGAGCAGCTCGCCGGCAAGATCGTCGTCGACATCACCAACCCGCTGAACTTCGAAACCTTCGATTCGCTCGTGGTCCCTGCAGAAAGCTCCGCCGCCGCGGAACTTGCGTCAGCACTCCCATCGTCAAAGGTTCTCAAGGCCTTCAACACCAACTTCGCCGCTACCCTCGGCTCCAAGTCCGTCGGCCAGAACCAGACCACCGTCTTCATCGCCGGTGACGACACCGAGGCCAAGAACACCCTCGCCGACGCGGTCAAAGCCGGCGGAGTGGACGCCGTCGACGCCGGCTCCCTCGCCCGCGCACGCGAGCTCGAAGGCCTCGGCTTCCTGCAGCTCACCCTCGCCGCCGGCGAAAAGACCCAGTGGACCACCGGCTTCGCTCTCGTCCGCTAATTCACCAGAAGTACGACGCCGGCACACGGCTTGCGCCGGCGTCGTGAGTTTCAGCGCCTCCCGGCGCCTGCCGCGCAGACATGCCCCAACCGCTCACGACAGCACCCCGAGACCCAGAAACGGATCCCATGAATAACACCGCATTGACCACCACTGCCCGCACCATACTTCGCGTCGTCGTCGGTTTCCTCTTCGCCGCCCACGGCTGGCAGAAGTACAACGAGTGGACCATCGCCGGCACCACCGCCGCCTTCGGCGACATGGGCATTCCCATGGCCGAGGTTGCCGCTCCCCTGATCGCCACCCTTGAACTGGTTGGTGGAATTGCACTGATCCTGGGCCTCCTCACCCGCCCGGTCGCTGCCCTCCTGACCCTCGACATGCTTGGCGCGCTGATCCTGGTGCACCTTTCCGCGGGTGTCTTCGTGGCGGACGGCGGTTATGAACTGGTGCTGCTGCTCGGCGCTGCGGCACTGGCCCTTGCGCTGGTCGGCCCGGGACGCGCCTCCGCCGACTATGCCCTGTTCGGTCGCCGGAACTCGCAGGTGAGCGCACTCGCCTGACAACTGCGTGAAGGAAAAGGGAGGGAGCAGTTCAACCCGGCTCCCTCCCTTTTTCGTGCTCCCACGCCTAGCATGAGTCATGGCTGACGTAGCCCAGGTTCCTCATCCGATCGACGGCGTCGAACACCACTTCGTGCAGCTTCCGGGGCTGCGCATGCATGTGGCGGAAGCTGGACGCGGAGATCCCGTGCTCTTGCTCCACGGATTCCCACAGCACTGGTGGGAATGGCGAGAGGTGATCCCCGAACTCTCCGCGCACTACCGCGTAATCTGCCCCGACCTGCGCGGCGCGGGCTGGACCGATGCACCGCCGGACGGCTACACCCGGGATCAACTGCTGGCCGACGTCGTCAATCTCCTTGACGCGCTGGAACTGGACCGGGCTCATCTGATCGCGCACGACTGGGGAGCCCTTCTCGGTTTCCAGCTCTGCCTGCAACATCCCGAGCGGGTACGGAGCTTCCTGTCCCTGGCAGTTCCCCATCCCTACATGCGATTCAACCGCCGCATGATCCCCTCCCTGCTCAACACCTCCTACCAGCTGCCGATCGTTGCGCCCGGCATCGGTCCTCGTGCATTGAGTGACGGAAATCAGTGGCTGCCTCGCACACTTCTGCGAACTGCCGCCGCCAAGCCGAAGGTCTCGAGTGACAGCGATGTCGAATACTTCCTGGCACCCCTTCGCGATCGAGCTCAGGGACGGGCGGGGTCGCAGCTGTATCGTCACTTCATTCAGCCGCAAGCCAAGGCGATCATGACCGGCGCATACCGGAACCAGCGATTGGCCACACCAACGCATCTGCTGGTAGGAGCCGCCGATCCCCTTGTGAAGGAACACTTCCTGGGCGGCTTCGAAGAATATGCCGACGACCTGACGACCGAAACCGTCGACCGCGCCGGCCATTGGATCCCCGAAGAACGTCCCGACGTCGTCATCCAGAGAGCGCTGGAGTTGTTGGCCGGGAACAAGTCATAGGAATTCAAGAGGAGACCCCACCGAAATTAATATTGTTGAACAATCCGCGGAACTTGGGCATCCTGAAAGAAACCACCTATACGAGGATGACCATGGCTTTCATCGACCTCAACAGCGACGTCGGCGAGTCCTTCGGCAACTGGATGATGGGCGACGACGCCGCGATCTTCCGCTCCGTCTCCAGCGCCAACGTGGCGTGCGGCTTCCACGCCGGCGACCCCTCGACCATCGCACAGACCTGCCGCGACGCCGTCGCAGCCGGTGTCACGATCGGCGCCCACGTCGGGTACCGGGACCTCGCCGGCTTCGGACGCCGCTTCATCGACTGCTCCCCCACCGAACTGGCCGACGACGTCCTCTACCAAATCGGTGCGCTCGACGCGATGGCCCGCTCAGCTGGCGGAACCATCCGGTACGTCAAGCCGCATGGCGCGCTCTACAACACGATCGTTACCCACGAGGTTCAGGCGAAGGCCGTGGTCGACGCCGTCAAGGCGTTCGGCGGGGATCTTCCGATGCTGCTCCTGCCGGGCTCAGTCGCGCTCAAAACTGCCGAAGCTGCTGGGCTCCGCGGAGTCTCCGAAGCCTTCGCCGACCGTGCCTACAACCCCGACGGCACCCTTGTCTCCCGCCGCGAACCCGGCGCCGTCCTCCAGGACGAAGACACCGTCGCCGCTAACATGGTCCGCCTCGCCACCGAAGGCACGATCGTGGCCCGTGACGGGTCAACCATCCGCACCACCGCTGAAAGCATCTGTCTCCACGGCGATACCGACGGGGCGGTCGCCATGGCCGCGGCCGTCCGGCGCGAATTGGAAGCCGCCGGCGTCGGTATCCGGAGTTTTGTGTGAGTCCTGGCATCCCCCCGAAGGACATCAGATGGGCCGGGCCGCGGGCCCTGCTGATCGAACTTGATTCACTCGATGCCGTGCTCGCCGTTCACGCCCAACTGGTCGAGCACCCGCTGGCCGGGCAGGTCGATGTCCTTGCCGCTGCACGGACAGTCCTCGCTGTCTTCGCCTCACATACCGCTGCCCGAGCCGCCCGCGACGCCGTTGCAGGACTGGATGCAACGCCATCGAAGCACGCGCTGGCCTCGCAGGATCCCGTTCGGATCGACGTGGTGTACGACGGCGATGATCTCGCCGAGGTCGGTCAACTCACCGGTCTGGGTGCCGAGGGCGTCATCAGGGCGCACACCGGCCAACTCTGGACCACGGCGTTCGGCGGTTTCGCGCCCGGTTTCGCGTACCTGGTCGGCGAGAACGAGTCGCTCAACGTTCCCCGCCGCACCAGTCCACGCACCGCTGTACCAGCCGGCTCGGTTGCTTTGGCCGGCAACTTTTCGGCTGTCTATCCGCGCCGCTCTCCCGGCGGTTGGCAGCTGATCGGCCGGACCGCCGCCCGAATGTGGGATCTCGATCGCGACCAGCCTGCCCTCCTGCGCCCCGGCAACACCGTGCGGTATGTAGCGGTACGGGAGGTGATCGAACTTCCGGACACCTCCGCAACGCACGACGTCGGCGCCTCCCGCCTTGCCGTCGGATCGCCGGCGCTGGAGGTGCTCACCCCGGGTCCGCAGTCGCTGATTCAGGACCTCGGCCGGCCCGGGCTGGGTGACCTCGGTGTCCCGTTATCCGGTCCCGTCGATGCCGTGAGCGCCCGTCAGGCCAACCGCCTGGCAGGCAATGAAGCCACGGATGCCGTCATCGAATGTGTTCTCGGCGGACTGGCCGTCCAGGCGCACGGCGAACTTACGGTCGCGCTGGCCGGCGCCCCGGTGCCGGCACGCGTTGACGGCCAGCACGGCGAGCGTGCCGCTCCAATGTACGCACCCTTCGCCCTTCACGACGGCGAGACCCTCCGCCTCAGCTTGCCGGAGACAGGACTGCGCACCTATGTCGCGGTCCGCGGCGGCATCACCGTTCCGGCCGTGCTCGGCAGCCGTGCGACTGACATTATGTCGGGCATCGGTCCTGCACCCCTGACACAGGGGATCCTGTTGCCGGTGGGCGAAGCTCCGCACGGACACATCGTCGGCACGCCCGAGCCTCCGGCCCTGCCCCTCGAACTGCTCCGGGCCGACGGCAAGGAAACCAACCGCAACGAACCGGTCGAATTGCGCATCACCGCCGGACCTCGCGAGGACTGGTTCACCCCCGAGTCCCGGGCCGCCCTGACCACCCAGCGGTGGACTGTCACCGCAGAGTCCAACCGGATCGGCATGCGGCTCGGAACTGACGACGACGGCACATCCCTCCAGCGGGCAATTACCGACGAACTTCCCAGCGAAGGCGTCGTGGCAGGGTCGCTGCAGGTGCCGCCGTCGGGCCTTCCCGTCCTGTTCCTCTCCGACCATCCGGTGACGGGCGGGTATCCGGTGATCGGCGTCGTCGTACCGGAGGATCTGCCGATTGCGGCGCAACTGCCACCCGGCACGACGGTGCGATTCATCGAGAGCGCTGTGGAGGGCTCTGCTGCAGAGGACGGCCGCTCCGCATGAGCACCGGGCGCGAGGATTCGGCTGGACACGCGCACACGACGGCATGGATAGCCTCGGTGCTCCGGTCCCGGATTGCGGCGGGACAGTTGGCGCCAGGGGCGAAACTGTCGGAGGAGTCGTTGTCGGCGTCACTTGGGGTATCGCGAAACACGTTGAGGCAGGCGTTCACCACACTGGCGGGCGAATCGATCGTGACACGCATCCCGAACCGGGGCGTCTTCGTGGCGTCGCCGGGTGTGGAGGAGGTGCGCGAGATCTACCGGGTCAGGCGGGTGATTGAACCTGCGGCTGTGCTGTGGGCCAGGCCGTCAGCTGAGGAACTGGACGTGCTGGAGGCGATTGCCCTTCGGGCAAAGGCAGCCCGGGAGGCTGGGGCAGTTCCCGACATGGCCAACGCAAACCAGGCATTCCACGAGGCAGTCGTGGGACTGACCGGAAGCAGATCGCTGCGCGAGCTGATGGACCGTGTGCTTGCTGAGATGCGGCTGGTCTTCCACGCGATGGCTTCGGCACCGGACTTTCACACGCACTACGTGGACCGCAATGCGCAGCTGGTGGAACGGCTTCGCGCGGGTGAGAACGAAGTGGCCGCAGCTGAACTGCGCACCTACCTCAACGTTGCCGAAGCAGAGTTGCTGGAGTATCTGGAGGGCACTCAGGCCAACGCCTAGTCGATAATGCTCAGTCGCGGTCGCTCTCGGCGCGGACACATCGGGCGACAATATCGTTCGCTTTGCGAATTAGCTAGAGGTCACATCTTTTTGAGCCTCAATTCCGTCGAATCATTCATCGGCTACTTAATCGGTTAGAAGATCAGCGTGTTCGAACCACTCGACCTTTGGAGTTGACCGTGACCCAATCCCCTCGTAAGCCACACAGGTTCTTCGGCGCTATCGGTGCCGGTGCCATGCTCTGCTCGCTGATCGTCGCCAGCCCGGCCAGCGCCGCTCCCGGCGACGTCAACACACCCGGACAGGGAACCTGCAAGACCTTCGACGACCCGCAGTTCACGGGTTGGACCAGCTACGCAGAACTCGGTGCTGAACTGCAACGAATCGAGGACACCAGCAAGGGGCGGGTGCAGGTCGATGTCGCCGGTCAATCCGCGCTCGGCCGCAATCTGTACACCGCCCGGGTCGGAACCGGCGATCGCGTACTGCTCGTTCAGAGTGCTCTGCACGGCAACGAACGGACAGGGACAGAGGCCCTCTTGAGCATCCTGAAGAAACTCGGCACCAGCAGCGATCCGGCAACCAAGCGGGCCCTTGAGAACGTCACGCTGGTCGCCATGCCAATGGCCAACCCTGACGGCGGCGAGCTGAACCGTCGAATCAGCGTGATCTCGTGGGACGACGTCGAACGTCTGCACCCGCAGCTGGAAGGTTCGAACCGGGCCTGGTACCACCAGCTGAGCGGCGACGGGATCGCGCTGCCGGGCTTCGACCTGAACCGGGACTTCAACGCCGACCTCAACTATGTCCCGCAGCCGGGCGACCTGCCCGGCAACTCGAAGGACGCAGGGTTCTATCTGGCGCCGGAATCGCAAACGATCCGGGATGTTTATGTCGGTCTGCAGGAGGAGTTCGGCGAAGTCGACGCAGTCGTCGACATCCATCACATGGGTCCGTGCAACGTGCAGACCGGAGGCGAGCAGGACGGCCGGCACATTTCGGTGGCGCTCGACTATCCGCCTCTGGGTGTCAACGACGGCGCAGCATACAAAGAGGACTGGCCTCTCCTGGACCAGGACAAGTCCCGGCGCTACGCCCTCGCGGTAGCCGACGGCATCAAGGAGAGCTACGGGTCCCAGTCACCAATAGCAGCCGTGGGACGCTATCTCCATCCGGAACAGCGCGAGTACGCGGGCCAGGGCCGCTCAGCGTTCGCGCTCAATGGATCCGCCACCGTCCTGTTTGAAGTCAGAGGCCAACAGGACGACCTCGGCCAGAAGATGAAGGGCATGCTCGTCCAGACCGTACAGACCGGCGTCGAATCCCTCATCCATTCCATGGCAACAGGTGAGGTTGACTCCCTCAATGGAGACGAGTTCTTCGACTACCCGGATTACGGGTGGGACGTCGCCTCGGACTGAAGCGGCGCAGCAGGCTAACTGCGTGTGAAGCCGACGGCATCGGTGGGAACGGCTAACGCTTCCCACCGGTGCCGCTCGCCGTTCCGCACAGCGTCTGTGAGGCGCGGGCGTTCTCCTACACTGAATCAATGACTGCAACCCTCGTGGCCAAGGCGCTTTCCGGCGGCCACGCCCATCGCACCCTCTTCTCGAACCTCGACCTGACCGTCACCCAGGGAGACGTCGTCGGCGTGGTGGGTGCCAACGGTGCAGGCAAATCAACGCTGCTCAGGCTCCTCGCCGGGGTCGACGAGCCACTCGCCGGCACCGTAATGGCAGCGCCGAAGGACGCCTTCATTGGTTGGCTCCCGCAGGAACACGAGCGCACTCCCGGTGAAACCGTCGAGCAGTACATTGCGCGCCGAACCGGTGCCACCGCCGCAACACTGGCGATGGAGCAGGCAGCAGAGCAACTCGGCACGGCGGTCAAGGGCGCTGATGACCGGTACGCCGCGGCGCTCGAGCACTGGCTCGCGTCCGGCGCCGCCGATCTGGAGGATCGGCTCCCGGCGGTACTGGCCGACGTCGCACCCGGCGTCGCTCCGGACGCACTGGTCACAGGGCTCTCCGGCGGGCAGCTTGCGCGGGTTGCCCTGGCCGCGCTGCTGCTGAGCCGATTCGACGTGGTCCTCCTTGATGAGCCCACCAATAACCTCGACCTCGACGGGCTCGCCCGTCTCGAGGCCTTCATGCGCAATCTGCGCGGAGGGGCCGTGCTCGTCTCCCATGACCGTGAGTTCCTGGCTCGCTGCGTCACCACGGTGGTCGAGCTCGATCTCGCACAGAACCAGGTCGCCGTGTACGACGGCGGTTACGACGCCTACCTTGAGGAACGCGCCGTCGCCAAGCGGCATGCCCGCGAAGCCTACGAGGAGTACGCGGAGAAGAAGCAGGACCTGGTGTCACGCGCGCGTACCCAGCGCGAATGGAGCTCGCAGGGCGTCCGGAACGCGATGAAGAAGAACCCGGACAACGACAAGATCCGCCGCCGGGCCAGCGTGGAATCCTCTGAAAAACAGGCGCAGAAGGTCCGCCAGATGGAATCCCGGATCGCGCGCCTGGACGAGGTGCAGGAGCCGCGCAAGGAGTGGCAGCTGCAGTTCAGTATCGGGTCCGCTTCCCGCTCAAGCTCGGTCGTCGCGACGCTCAACAGCGCTATCGCGAGGCAGGGTGACTTCACTCTGGGACCGGTGTCGGTCCAGATCAACGCCGGTGAGCGCATCGGCATTACCGGTCCGAACGGCGCCGGCAAATCCACGCTGCTGCGTCTGCTCCTGGGCCATCAAGCGCCCGACGACGGCGCCGCCTCCCTGGGGGCCAACGTCGCCATAGGCGAGATCGACCAGGCGCGCGGGCAGCTTGCCGAGGATCAGACTCTCGCCGCTGCCTTCGAGGCTGCCGTGCCGGACCTCGCCCAAGCCGAAGTGCGCACGCTGCTCGCGAAGTTTGGTCTTAAGGCCGACCAGACCGGCGCGCTCGTCGGCAGGCTCTCACCCGGCGAGCGCACCCGGGCGGGGCTCGCGCTGCTGCAGGCCCGCGGCGTGAACCTGCTGGTGCTCGATGAACCGACCAACCACCTGGACCTTCCGGCGATCGAGCAGCTTGAGGAGGCCCTCAAGGATTACACGGGCGCTCTCCTGCTGGTCACCCATGACCGCCGAATGCTCGAGAACGTTCGCCTGGATGCACGGTGGGAGGTCGACGGCGGACAGGTCCGGGCGGGTTTGGCTAGCTGAGCTCCGCGTGGTTGAGCTCGCGCTTCGGCAGCATCAGATTGAACGTTGTCCGTTCCTCCGAACCCAGCACCAGGTGGCCGCCGATTGCCTCCGCCAACTCAGACGCGACGGCAAGGCCGATTCCTTCGCCGCTCGAAGCTGAACCGCCGCTCGAAGCCGAACCGGAGCGTGAACGCTCCCTCACGCGCCGCGTGAAGATGCTGTTCCCGTGAGGCCGGACGCCGTCGTCACTCACGGCGAGATTGAGGTGGGTTCCGGCGTCGGATGCTTCCACCCGGATGGTTCCTTCGCCGTGGTTAATGGCGTTCTCGATGAGGACGTCGAGGATCTGGTTCACGGGGCCGGGATTGATGACGGCCGGCAGCGTCCCGTCATGAGTCACGATCTCCCGGCCGACGGCGTCGATCTGCCGCTCCCAGCGTGCAGCCGCCTTCGCCGTCACAGTGCCCAGATTGACCTCGCGCGCGGCGGTCAGGCGCTGGCCGCGGGCCAGCTCGAGCAGCTCGCTCACTGCTGTGGACAGCCGGTCGATCTCACCGAGTGAATGGGTCAGTTGCGCGGCGACCGTCGGCGGAGTTTCCTTCCAGAGCGACAAGTCCTCCAACTCCAGACGCAGCGCTGTGATCGGGGTCCGCAATTGGTGCGAGGCGTTGGCAGCGAACTCCCGCTCGCGCCGGACCAGCTCGGACAGCGCCTGGGAGCTGGTGTAGAGGGCAGCGCCGATCTCCTGCGCTTCAGGAATGTTGTAGTTCTTGTCTTCGAGGTCGAACTTCCCGTTGCCCAGCTGTTCCGCGTCGACGGCGAGTTCCTGGAATGGCCGCGACAACAGCCGGGCGAGGATGAATCCGGCCAGCGCCGATGCAAGGATCAGCACCACACCGATGATCACCACGGGCATCACCGCAGCGGCTACCCGGTCAGCCACGATGGTTCCGGACCGCTCCAGCGTGACCGTGGAGCCGTCGTCGAGCCCGCGGGTGACACTGATGTCATCGTGGTGACCGGTGAGAGCGGGCCCGGCCGATGCGATCACGACGTCGGCTGCATCCCGATACTCGATGCGTTCCCCGGGCTGCAGCAGCCCTGCAAGATACGTATCCGATATTGTCCCGCCGGCCGTCAGGTCGGGCAGCACGCCGGCGAGCAACTCGGTAGAGCGTTCGATCTTTCGCTGTTCCGACTCGAGCGCCTGGTCCGCGACGATGTAGGCACGCGGCACGCCATACAGGGCAACGACGGCGACGGCGAGGCCCACGAAGGCTGCAATCAGGCGTTCACGCATCCTCCGCGCCGTCCTCGAGCCGGAAGCCGACCCCGCGTACGGTCACTACCTGCACTGTGCCGCCGGAGTCATCAAGCTTCTGGCGTAACCGGCCGATCGTGACGTCGAGGGTTTTCGTGGAACCGAACCAGTTCTGGTCCCAAACCTCGTCCATCAGCCGCTCCCGGGTGACTACCGCTCCCCTGTCCTGCTCAAGCAGGGACAGCACGTCGAACTCCTTCGCGGTGAGCGGGAGTTCGGCATCGTTGGAGAAGGCCCGGCGTGACTGCCGGTCGACCCGGAGGGCCGGCGCGGCGACGGCTGGCACGGGGACCGGCACAGGGACTGGCCTCGAAGCGGGCTGACTCGGGGATACGGCGGTGCGGCGCAGCAGGGCACGTGCGCGTGCCAGAAGTTCAGCCAGGCCGAAGGGCTTCGCCATGTAGTCGTCGGCTCCGACGTCGAGACCAACCACCCGGTCAATCTCGCCGCCGCGGGCAGTCAGGATGAGGATGCCGCCGTTGTAACCGGCTTCGCGTACGCGCCGGCACACCTCCAGACCCTCGATGTCGGGAAGGCCGAGGTCAAGGACAATCAGGTCGAACGGTTCCTGCTCGACGAGCGCGATGCCGGGAAGGCCCTCAGCGACCCGCCGGACCTCGTAGCTCTCACGCTCGAAGGTGCGGATCAGTGGGAGGGCAATGCCGTCGTCATCCTCAACCAGCAGTATTCTGTGCCCCATTTCTGGAATCATACCGGTGCCTCACTGCCCGCCTGCGCGTAGTTGGAGAAGAAGCGCGGAAGGAGCATGGCCAGGACCAGCAGTGCGACTGCCAGTGAGATGGCGCTGAGGATTGCGCTCACTCCGGACCATGGGTTCAGTGCCGAACCCGGCAGCCCGAGGGTCAGCGACAGGGCATGCCCGACGACGGTGGAGCCGGCGATCATCGCGAGCCCGAACCGGGACTCGAAGCAGTTGTCGCGCCACAGCTTGGCGCTGCCGAGGATGCCGAAGAAGGACGCAAGGAACAGCAGCAGGGACAGGTACGGTGCGTCACTCAGGTACTGCGCTCCGGTGACGGCCTGCACCGCGGCCAGGGTCAGCGACGTAAGAGCCAGCACTCGTGGTCGGGGAAGTCGCAGCATCAAAAGTCCCGATCCAACGTTCCGGACTCCGTTACCGGGGCCGTGGAGGTGGGGTTGCCCAGCAGGTCGGTGACGGCTCCGTTGGGTGTCCAGATCAGCGAGCCTGCTGTGGTCACATTGCGGAGGCCGCTGCCGTTGGCAGGAGCGCCCAGCGTGACAGTGACGACCGTGCGTACAGTTCCGTTCACGGTGACGGTGGAGGCGGTCATGGTGGCAGCGAAGTTCACGGTCTTGCCGGCACGGACGAAGTCCTGGCGGAGGTTCACCACTCCCAGATTGACCATGCTGCCCGTACGCAGGATGTCCATGGTGTCACCGGTTGCGCTGTCTGCTGCGCGTGCTGTCACGGCGAGAGGTGCACCGTTCCAGCCTGGCGTGATGGAGGCAAGGTTGACCTGCTGGCTGTAGGTATAGGTCAGGGTGTCACCGGCTTCCAGACGGCCCGCAGTGGTTGATCCGTTGGCGCTCTGGATGTCGTAACCACGCAGCGGCATGTTGTCGACTCGGCGGGAAGCAACGACGGCGGAGACGGTCTCCTTGGTGGTTCCGTCCACCATCACGGCACGGAAGTCATAGGGGCCGTTGGCCGTCTTCGTGGTATCCCAGCTGCAGCTGTAAGGGGCTGCCGTAAGGGTGCACAGGGTGGTCCAGGTCGCAGTGCCGGCCGGCGCACTCTGAAGGCGGACCGACGTCACACCGGCGGTCGACGCCGCGTTGGCCGTGAGCGTTACGGTGCCGGTCAGGAAGGCGCCCGGATCTTCGAGTGAGACGGAGGAGACCGTGTTGTCGATGAGCCGGTTTGTAATGGCGGCCGAGGTCGTGCTGTTGCCGGCGAGGTCCACGGCGACGGCTCGGAAGCTGTAGGTGCCGTCGATGATTCGCGCCGTGTCGTAGCGGCATGAGAAGGGCGTGGAGGAAAGGGTGCAAAGGGTGTTCCAGGTTGTGCTGCCTGCGGCGGCGTACTGGATGGTCACCTGGGCAACTCCGGAGTTCGCGTCCGTTGCGGTAGCAGCGAAGGTGCGGAAGCCGCTCAGTGGTGTGCCCGGATCGGTCATGGTTACGGCAGGCGCCGCATTGTCTACCAGGACATCGGCGATGACTGCGGAGTAGGTGGTGGAGGAGCCCGCGACGGCGACGGCCCGGAGGTCGTAGTAGTCGTTCGTGAAGGTGGATGTTGCCCAGGAGCAGTTGTAGGGGGCGACGAGATTAGAGCACAACGTCTTCCACTGGCCCGTTCCCGCAACGGTGTACTCGATACGAACGGAGTAGACGGTCAAGCCGGCATTCACCAGCGTAGCGGTGAGGTTCACTGTCCCGCGGACCACCTCGCCCGGGTTGGAGAGGGTCACCATGAAGTTGTTGGCGACGGTTGTGGAGACCGAATCCGACGTGGTCGAGTAACCGGAGTTGTCGGTAGCGATCGCACGAAGGGTGTAGCCGCCGTCGGGCACGGTGCCGGACTTGGTATTCCAGGAACACGAGTAGGGCGCGGTGGTGTCAGTGCAGAGCGGAACCCAGGAGCTACCGCCTGCAGCAAGCGACTGAATGGTGACGCTGGCAATACCGGTTTCGGCATCGGATGCGTTCGCAGAGATAGTGACGGTGTCCTTAATCGGTGAGCCGGGATTGACCAGGCTGACGGTCGGCGGGGTCCAGTCAGCCGCTGCACGCACGGTGCCGGTGTTGCTGGTCTTCGAGGTGAACGCCGCGGTGGAGAAAGCCGGCATGTCGAAAGCTACGAGAGCAGCAAGGAGCGCCATCAGGGCGATCACCGTGCGTGCTTTCATGACTGGCTTCCTCTCGGGGCTTTCCTTCCCTTCAACAGTAGGAAAAGGCCTTCAACAGGGATGCAACAGGCGGCAGGAGCCTGTTCCACAATTTGGTAACAGACGCACGAATGCCCTCCCGGGACGGCGGGAGGGCATTCGTGACGGTTGAGGGTGGTCAGGCGGTAGCCTGGGCCGGCGCAGCGCTCTCCGAGCTTTGGTTCTTGGGTTCCCGAAGCACCCGGGCCACCTCGAACAGACTCAGGAGCGCGATGGCGCCGGCCGGGACGCCGATGATGATCATCCGAAGGTCTCTGTCCGCCAGGGCGATGAACGCCCAGCCCACGTAGGGAACGGCCGCCTCAAAGCGTGCCTGTGTGGGCGCCTGGAGCTGGAAGGTCCAGGTGTCGGCAGCCGCATTGGCATCACCGCGGGTCCGGAAAACCGGGCCTGATTCAGATGCCTCGATCGAATCAATGCGGTGCGTGACCAGCTCGTTGAGTCCAGAGTCCGACGGCGGCATGTAGGTGATGATGTCCCCCACCTTCAGGTCGCTGACCGGTACTGCCCGTTCGAACACGAGGGATCCGCGCTCGAACGTCCCTGACATTGAACCGCCCGTGATGACGTACCGCTCGAAGCCCATCAGGCCCGGCAGGAGGAAGAGCGCGGCCAGGGCGAAGCCGACGACGGCAGCCACGTTGGTGGCGATCCGACCGACAGTGCGGAGCACACTGCGGCGGGGTGCTTCGGTGCTGCTCATCGTGATCCCTTCCGTGTTTGTTCAGGGGGCTTGCCGGTTCAGAGGACGGGCTGGTTTGGGGGTGCGGGGACCGTTGGGGAGACGCATCCCCGCACCCGGTCTGGAGGGCTACTGGTTGGTGGTGGTCGCAGCAGTCTGGACAGCATCCCAGGTGTAGGTAGCGGTGGCGGTTTTGCCCTGCTCCTCGTTGCCGGCGGTCTGGGCCAGGTTGGTGCTGAAGGTGTAGGTGCGAGCCTCGCCTGCAGCGAAGGTTCCCAGGTCTGCCGTTCCGAGCGTGGCGAACGTTCCGGTCCAGACGGGGGCGGTGACGCCGTTCTGGGTGATGGTGAGCTTGAGGTTCGCCGGGGTGGTGAAGCCGTTGGTGGCGGTTTCCTTCAGGGTGAAGGTGGAGGGCAGCGTACCGGTGTTGGTGATGGTGACGGTGCCGTTGAGGGTGTCGCCCGGCTTCAGGTTGCCCAGGTTGAAGATCGCAGCGTTGGCCTTCGAGTTGCTCTGGGTGAGTGTGCCGGTGGTGTAGGCGTTGGCCTCATTGACGCTGGTCGAAACGAAGCTGGCACCCGAGCCCACGGTCAGGGCTGCAGCGGCGAAGAGGCCGGCGATCGGGAGCAGCAGACGGCGGCTGCGTGAAGCGGACTTGGCGGCGGTGGCGGTGCTGTTCATGGGGTGCTCCTGAGACGCTTTGAGGGGTGGCTTGCTATGACCTCAACGTTATGGAGCGCCGCGGAACAGACCGGTAACAGGTAGTGCTCAGGAGTTCCACGAATTGGGAACAAGTTCCTGGGATGCTGCGGAGGCGGGTGTTACCTGGTGGGAACCGCGGTTTCCGTCACCGTGTTCTCGGCGGTTTTGAACCTCCCAGATCGGGCTTACGCGTTCTTGACCTGCCCGCGATGCCAGTCGTTGGCGGTGAGGATGTCGTTGTGCAGTTCACGTAACCAGTCCGGGTCGTTCGGCTTGTCGCCGTCGTCGAGCATCTCCTGCCCGGCAGCCACGCGGCGGGCCGAGTACTGACGGGCGTACTCGGGGACCGTTGCTTCCTCCGCCTCGGTGAAGTCCCGTCGTGACCGGTAGCCGGCGAGGAACTCGGCGTACAGCAACGGCTCTGGCCTGTCACCTTCGTCTCCGCGCAGCGCGCGGGTAGCGAGGGCAACGTCTTCCGCTGCTGTGCCGGGACGGGACTCATCGAGGTCGAAGACGGAAACGCCGTCGGGAGTGAACCGGAGGTTGTCCAGCTCGAAGTCGCCGTGGATTGTGACGCCGTCGGGGCCTCCCGCAATTTCGTGGAAGAGGGCGAGCGCGTCTCCCCACATCCGGGCTTGGTCAGGGGTGAGCGATGGAACCTCCAGGGCGTCACCGGGTGCTTCGTTGACGAGCATCGCGGCCATCGGGCCGAAGGAAGTGTCCACTGCAGGGATCAGCTCGCCCGACTCAGCGGGCAGCGGGCGCGCAATCCAGAGGCCGTCGACAGACGGGAAGTCATTGGCGAGCTCGGCGCCGGCCCGCAGTCGGGATGCTGCCGCTGTTCCCGCCGGTATAAAGCGCAGAAAACGCCGCGGATCGCCAGGAATCACGAAGACGTGGCTGGCACTGGACCTCCACCATCGGGCGCTGTTGGGGTCAAGGCCCCATGCGTGCGCCACCTGATCGCCGACGGGCGAGCGCCAGTCGGTATCGACGGAGTCCTTCATACGACGGATTTGGCTGAGCGGCATCATCACCGCTCATCTTTGCATGCGTGGACTTCCCGCCCGATAACCTCTGGTCCTCGGGCGGGAATCGGAGTACATAAGGAACCATGGCGAAAAGCAAGGGAGTAGCACCCAGGTTGGCTGAGGCCCTGGGGATCATTCTGGGGACCGATGAAATTCCGTTGCGCCTTCAGGCCTGGGACGGGTCGGAGGCGGGGCCGGCTGATGCGCCAACCATCGAGTTCCGTTCCCGGCGGGGCCTGCGCCGGATGCTGTGGTGCCCAAACCAACTCGGCCTCAGCCGCGCCTACGTGGCCGGAGATATCGATGGGCCCGGTGACCTGTTCGAAAGTTTCTCCGTGTTGAGTTCCGTGGGCAAATTCGCCGAGTTGAAGGCGTTTCGTCCTCCAACCCTCGGCGAGCGCTGGAAGCTCCTGCGGACTGCCGTCCGGGTCGGCGCGATTGGGCTTCCACCGGCGCCCCCACCGGAGGAAATGGACGTCACGCGGACGGGCCGCATGCATTCAAAGAAGCGCGACGCCGCCGCTATATCCCACCATTACGACGTCGGCAACGACTTCTACGCGCTCGTCCTCGGTCCGTCGATGGTGTACTCCTGCGCGGTGTGGGAGGACGAGAACACCGGCCTGGACGCTGCCCAGGAAGCGAAGCTGGATTTGGTCTGCCGGAAGCTGGGCCTGCAGCCGGGAAGGCGTGTCCTCGACGTGGGTTGCGGTTGGGGCAGCTTCGCGCTCCATGCCGCGCAGAATTACGGTGTCGACGTCGTGGGTATCACCCTCTCCCGCGAGCAGGCGACTCTCGCGCAGAAGCGGGCTGCCGACGTCGGGCTTTCAGAACGGATTGAAATCCGCGTACAGGATTACCGGGATCTTGACGACGGCCCGTTCGACGCCATCAGCTCGATCGGCATGGCGGAGCACGTGGGGCGAGAACAGATCGGGCATTACGCCTCAAGGCTGTACGGCCTGCTGCGTCCCGGCGGGAAGCTGCTCAACCACGCGATCTCGTGGAACGCCGGCGAGATGCCGCCGGACCCGGACTCCTTCATTCCCCGTTACGTCTTCCCCGACGGCGAGATGCTCAGCCTCACGGTGATGATGGGCGCTCTGGAATCAGCCGGGTTTGAAGTGCTCGACGTCGAAGCGCTGCGCCGACACTATGGGCTCACCCTGCGCGCGTGGGTGCACAACCTCGAGGAAGACTGGGACGAGGCAGTGCGGCTCACGAGCGAGGGCCGGGCTCGGGTGTGGCGCCTGTACATGGCGTCGAGTGCCCTCGGATTCGAGCGTGGGCTGAACGGCGTGAACCAGATACTGGTGCAGCGCCCGGGCGGTGAGGACCCGCCGCTGCGTCGCAATTACTAGAGTGGGCGAATGACTTCACCTTTCACTGTGTTCCGGAACGGCCGCGTTTTCGACGGCGAACGCTTCCTTCCCGGACCGACGGACATCGTCTTCAGCGGCAACAGCATCGCAGCAGTGGGCGCGGGGGCCGGCGACTCACCAAATTACGCCGACGCCACGGTGGTCGACTGCACCGGGCGAACGGTGCTGCCCGGGATGATCGACCTGCACATCCACGCGACCACCTCCAACCCGGGTTCAATCCAGGGCGTAGCCGAACCCTTCTCGCTCCAGTTCTACGAATCCGTGCGCAACCTGGAAGCCACGCTGCGGGCCGGCATCACCACCGTTCGGGATGCCGGCGGGGCTGACCTTGGCGCCAAGGTGGCTGTCGAAAGCGGCCTGGTGAAGGGTCCGCGCCTTCGCCTTGCCATCAGCATCATGTCCCAGACCGGAGGGCACGGGGACTTCTGGCTGCCGTCCGGCATCGACTCCCCCGCACTCGGACCGCATCCCGGCCGGCCGAGCGGAATCGCCGACGGCGTCGAGGAAGTCCGCAAGGTCACCCGGCAGCTGCTGCGCGCCGGCGCCGACCAGATCAAGATCTGTTCGACCGGCGGTGTGCTCTCCCCCACCACCGATCCGCGGCACTCGCAGTTCACCGCTGCCGAAATTGCGGTCATCGTTGAAGAAGCAGAGCTGCAGGGCAAGTACGTCATGTCCCACGCCCAGGGCACAGCGGGTGTCATCAATGCTCTGCGTGCCGGAGTGCGAACCATCGAGCACGGCATCTACCTCAACGACGAGGCAATCCAGCTGTTCCTCGACACCAACGCCTATCTGGTGCCGACGCTGTCCGCGCCACAGGCGGTCATCCGCAAGGGCGAAACCGGGACCAGCGGCCTGCCGCCGCAGGTGATCGACAAGGCTCGCCGTGTTGCCGAGGACCATCACCGATCCGTGGCACGGGCCGTCGAAGCCGGCGTCCGGATTGCGATGGGCACCGATTCCGGAGTGGGCGCGCATGGCGAGAACCTCGGCGAACTCTCCCTGATGGCGGACGCGGGCATGAGTCTGGAACAGGTACTGGCTGCCACCACCTCCGTCGCCGGCGAACTCATCACCCACGAGCACTCGGTGGGCAGGCTTGCACCGGACTACCTCGCCGACGCCGTGGTCCTGAACGGCACGCTGGAATCAGCTGAGCAACTTCCGCGGCTTCGGTCGATGATCGGGGAGGTCTACAAGGACGGCGAGCTGCAGTTCCCGAGCTAAGTCCCGCCCCACCAGCGACGCTTCCCCGGTAGAATATTCATGGCCCCGTAGCACCGCGCACCCCATCCGTCGGTCAGTCAAGAGGCCTCCAGGAAGGGAAGATTATGGTCGAGGTGGGCGCGAACAGCACACCCGAGGTTCTCTTCGGCGGACGCTACCGGCTGCTCGAACGAATCGGGTCCGGAGCGAAAGGCACTGTTCACCGTGCCCGGGATGAGTTTCTCGGCCGCGACGTGGCGATCAAGATCCTCCCTACCGACGTGCTCAACGAGGATCAACAGAAGCGCAACGATGACGAGGTCAAGGTACTGGCGCGGCTGAACCATCACAGCCTGGTAGGACTGCTCGACGCCGGCTCTGATCTGAGCGACCCGAAAGCACCCCGCGTGTACCTGGTCATGGAACTCGTGCGTGGCTTCGATCTACGGCACCGCCTGTCCAAGGGCACCCTGCAGTTGCGCCATACGGCGCAGATCGGCTGCGACCTTGCCGAGGGTCTGGACTACATCCACAGCCAGTCAGTGGTGCACCGGGATATCAAGCCGGCCAACGTGATGCTCTTCGACTATGGCACCAAGGACGCCCGCCTGCGTGCCAAGCTGGCCGACTTCGGGATTGCCGCCCTGGCAGGTACCAAGGGCGACGACGCCAGCGCCCTGACGGGGACCGTCGCATACATGAGTCCCGAGCAGGTCAAGGGTGAGCCGCTCCAACCCGCGAGCGACATCTATTCACTGGGCCTCGTGCTGCTTCAGTGCATCACGGGCAAGCTGGAATTTCCCGGTCCGGCGGTGGAGAGTGCCGTCGTCAGGCTCTTCCGGAATCCTGAGATTCCGGCGGGCCTGGATCCGCAATGGTCGGCCCTGTTGACCGCAATGACCTCCACGGATCCGGCCGAGAGGCCCTCCGCCCGTGAGGTCTCAAAGGCGTTGTACGAGCAGACCTTCGCGGGCCGTTCACGGCGCAAGCTAGGCGGCTCCTTGCTTCCTGAGAACGAGGAGCAGCGGCTGGCGGCGGTCCGCCGCTACAACATTCTCGACACGCCACCGGATGGCGCGTTCGACCGTGTCACTTCCCTTGCCGCGCGGATCTTCTCCGTACCGACGGCGATCGTCAGCGTGGTGGACCATGACCGGATCTGGTTCAAGTCCCACTATGGGACCGACGTGGAGCAGCTCGACCGGGACCCGGGACTGTGCGCGTCGGCCATCCTTCAAAACGACCCGTGGGTCATCGAGGACACCGAGACCGACCCGCGGGCGTTGAGCAATCCACTGGTTGCCGGCGAGTTCGGCCTGAAGTTCTATGCCGGCGTTCCGCTGCGGACCCGCGACGGCTTCAACTTGGGCACCCTTTGCATTCTCGATACGGAGTCCCGGGAGTTCACCCCTGAAGAGACCGCCATACTGGAGGACCTGGCAGGGATCGTGATGAACGATCTGGAGCTCCGGCTCGAGAGCCGCAGCGCGCGGGCCTAGCGCTGAGGCGTCCTCGGCGGGGTTAACGACCTAGAAGGGGACGACGGTACGCAGCAGCCCCTCCCCCTGTGCGCGTCCAGAAAGGGAACGGCAGAATTCGATCGCATCAAGCTCGATCTCCTCGCCGCCGTCGCCCTCGCTCCAGGTGCCTCCTGCAGGACCGGTGAGGTGTAACCGGTACGGCCGGCCGTGCCTGCCTGCCCACTCGCGGACGACGTCGTCGACGACGACACCGTCATGGTCCTGTGTGAGGACCAGTTCGTTGCCGGTGGCGCGACTGAGGTCGATGCGGTGCATCCACGGGTCGCGGGTGAGGACAACGTCGATGAGGTAGCCGATGGTCCACCACTCGCTCATCGTCTCGATCGACTGCTCCTCCGGAAGCCGCCGGTTGCGGATGAAGGCGGGCATCCGCCGTCGTGCGCGGGCAGCCTTTGGCCCGATCCGACGCAACTCTGCGATGAGTTCCTCCGGCGTCCTTGCTGCGCGCTCGGAAACCTGTAGTCCGGTGAGTGCGTCGATCTGCGCGGCACCTGTCCGCTTCACGGCGTTGCCGGCTTTCACGGTCTGCCGGGCAAGCTCCCACGGAGCGGAAGCCATCGCGGCCATGCCGCAGATGTGCGCGACCATGGCCCGGACGTCCCACCCCGGGCACTCAGTGGGCAGCGTCCATTGGTCCGGCGAAAAGCCGACGACGGCGTCGGCCACCCGTGCGTATTCGTCGCGTGCCAGCCGCATGGCTACGGAGCGCTCGATTGCGATGCGGCGTGGGTGCTTCTTGCTGCCGATCTCGGTGGTTTCGGTGATCATGACGGTGTTCCCTGGTACTAAGGCAGTGGTTATGAAGGCAGGTCCAGGCCGTCGACGTACATGTCGACAGCCCGGTCCAGCAGTTTCTCCCAGCGGTTTCCGCCGGGGTCGTTGGCCAGTTGGGCGTCGATGAGCCCTCCCAGCAGCGCGGTGTAGAGGTCGATGTCTTCCTGCCGGCTCAGCCCGTAGGGTTCGAGTTCCTCGCGGAACCGCTCCAGCGCCTGGACGGAGGGGGCATACGACTCGGGTGACGGCTCGAAACCTCGGATGGTGCGTTGGTTCATCAGCTGGAAGCGGGCAATGTCGCTGACGCAGAACTCGAAGAAGGTCCGGGTGTTCCACTTGAGGAACTCGCGCAGGGATAGGTCATCTGTGCTGGGAAGGTTGGCGTTCATGTGTTCGACGCAGTCGCGCCACGCCTGGCCGAACATGGCGTCGAAGATGGCGTTTCGGGATTCGAAGTGGGTATAGAGCGACGGCGCCCGCATGCCCACGCGAGCCGCGACCTCCCGCAGGGTCACGGCGGCCAGTCCGTCCTCGCGGGCGATGGACCAGGCTGCACTAACGATCTCCCGGCGGGAAGCCTCACGCCGTTCGGCCAGCCTATCGCGAGTAGGATTTCCTAACACAGTTAGGATTCTCCTCCTGGACTTACCAAGGTGTCAATGGCCTCTGCCGACCAGAATCCGCGGTTCTCCGGGCCGGGACTGCGGCACCGTCGACGCATCTCTCACGAAGCCTTCACAGAGACCCGTGTGCTCGTTCGACGGTCCAGCACTGACGCACACACGGCGGCAGCGATGACGGCCACCGCCAGCAACAACGGCAGCTGGGTCGCATGCACGACGACGGCACCAGCCGCTGCAGTTCCTGCAGAACCGGCAGTGATTTTCATTGCTCCCACCCAGACGAACACCTGGCCTCGCGCCTCCGGCGGCGCGTACTCGCTGCGGGCCGCCAGCGTTGCAGCGAAGAAGTGCGAGTTCAGGATCCCGGCCAGCGAGTAGGTCACCACCGCGGCAGGAAAACTCCCGGCGAGTGCCGCAGCGGCGAGGGTTGCAGCAACGCCGGCCGCGAGCCACGTCATCAGCCGGTCGGCGTCGCCGCGCATGGGGCGAACCATCACTCCCGCTGAACCCACCAGACCGCCCAATCCATAGGCTGCGGCGAGGACGCCTGCTGCTGCAGGTTCGACGGCGAAATCGGCTGTGGAGGCCACAGCCGTGATGGGCAACACCGCAACAGAGAGCGCCACGATAACGGTCAGATAGAGAGTCCGACGCAAAGGACCCCTCGAGCACATCATGACCAGTGTCCGTACCGGCCTGGGTACCTCCGACGCGGCGGCAGCAGGCGATGAATACGGCAAGAGTCTGACTACTGCTGCTGCGGCAAAGGTGGCCGCAGCGAGAACCAACGCTGCCGTCGCAGGTCCGGACCACGCCGACAATGCGGCCACCAGGGCGGGCCCGATCGTTCCCGCGATACCGTACGTGGCGACATCCCAACCCTGGGCGCGGCGCTGGCTCGACAGCTCCGGGCCGGCGATGGCGGGCAGCCTACTGCTGATACCTCCGGTCAGCAGCGGCCCAACCAGTCCGGATGCAACAAGCAAAACTGCCGGCACCACAGGCCAGGTCACCGGATAGAGCAGCACCGCCGCGGCGAGCGTGGCGCCGTGAACCATACAGGCGAGCGCGATGACGGACCTGCCGTCGCGGGCACTGTCCAGGCGTCGGGCAACGAAGGGGCCCAGAAGATGCGGAGCGGTGATGCAGGCGCCCAGAAGGCCCGCCAACCAAGCCGGTGCCCCGCTCGCTGTGACGAGGAGGACGACGGCGATCACGGCGCCCCCGTCTGCGCTGCGGGCCAGCGTGGCCGCGAGAACGTAACGGGCAAGTGCCGTCGATCGAGCGTGCGACGCCGGCTTCATTCCTTGAGTCCGCACCGACGCACCGCCTCCGCCACCTCCTGGCGTCGGGCACCTTCCAGGCCGCGCAGCGGCAACGGCAGACCCGACGAAGCGATCAGGCCGAGCTCCTGGGCGATCGCTGCGGTGACGCGGAGACTGCCGTACCTGCGGAAAAGGTCCCATACCGGCTCAAGCTTCGCAGACAGGTCCCGCGCCGTAGCTTCACGCCCGCCAAGCGAATGGGCTGTGATCGCTCTGGCCGTCCGCGGAAGAACTCCTGCGAGGACTGAATACCAGATCTCACACCCGGCAATCAGTGATTCAGCCGCCGCCCAGTCGCCGCTGACACCTATCGATAGGCGTTCGGGCAGCAGGGCCCGCAACTCCCTGACCCGCTCGGATTCGTGCCCGGACTGCGGAGGCGGGATTTTGATGGAGGCAATCAACGGAAGGTCGGCAATGCGCGCATACAGCTCATTGGAGAAGGTGAAGCCCGTAGTGCCCGGGTTGTCGTAGACGACGACGGGCACCGAAGACGCCGCGCAGACGTCCTTGTAAAGTCCGTACACCTCCCCATCTGTCAGCCGTTGGTAGGACACCGGTGCTACCAGCAACGCCGAAGCTCCCGCTGCCTGAGCATCGTCAACGTGCCACAGCACATCCCGTGTGCGGACGGCACCCACCCCGGCGATGACCGGAACTGCGCCAGCCGCGTCAATAGCGGTCTCGAGCACGTACCGCCGTTCGGCCCGGGATAGGTACGCATAGTTCCCGGTCGACCCTAGGACACCAAGGGAGTCCACCCCGGCGGTGGCAGCACGTGACACAATCGCGGCCACAGCTTCCAGATCGACACGGTCATCGACCATGGGAGTGAGGGGAAAAGCGCAGAGACCGTTGAACATCAGCTCTTCTTTCGTTGTACGCATGCCCGCCCGCCGAAGGATAGGCGGCCGCGTTGACCTGTAGTGCCGTGTTCATGGTGTCAGTGCACTTGGTCCTACACTAGGTCCAACATGAGTCAGATGCGGAGGTCCAATTGATGGAGTCCGAGCTGCCGATCGTCCTGGCTAGAAGCGCAGGCGGCCCGTTGGCTGCCCAGCTGAGTGATCAGTTGCGTCAGGCCATTCTGGCTGGGCTGCTCAGGCCTGACCACAAGCTTCCTGCAACACGTCGGCTGGCCGCTGAGCTTGGCATCTCACGGGGTGTTGTGGTCCGGGCCTTTGAGCAACTGACCGGTGAAGGGTTCCTTGAGAGTTCCGGCGCCGGTGGAACCCGGGTGGTGATCCGGCCGGACCTGCAGCATCCCGTCCGCGAGGAACGCTTGGCCGCGCCCGTCGAGGACAGCAGTCCGATCATTGATCTCACCCCCGGCCGCCCTTCGGGAACACCGTTCAGCGACCGCGAGTGGCACACCGCCTGGCGGAAGGCGGTCTCCGAACCGCCGCCCACGCAGCTGCCGCCACCTCTTGGGGTCGACGTCCTGCGTCAAGCCGTAGCCCGTCACCTCGCTGCAGCTCGAGGGCTGGCGGTCGAACCGGACGATGTCATCATCACCGCAGGAACCAGCGATGCCCTGCACCTCATCGTCGCAGCCCTCCGCGACGGCCGCGGGAGCCCGCGGATCCTCGTCGAAGATCCGGGGTACCCAACGGCTCGGCGGGTCATGGCAGCGGTAGGTGCCGTAGTGGAAACACTTCCCGTCGATGAAGACGGACTAAGGGTGCGGCAGTTGGCCACCCTCGGCCGATCGCCGGACGCTGTCTTGATTACCCCGAGCCACCAGTATCCGCTGGGCGGGCGGATGCCGGTTCAGGAACGGCTGGACCTTCTGAGCTGGGCAGCACAGCATGGGGTGCTCCTGATCGAAGACGACTACGACAGCGAATTCCGCCATCGCCGGATGCCCTTGCCTGCTGCCGCTTCGCTTCCGTCTAGGGCTGATGTTGCCCTCATGGGGACGTTCTCGAAGTCGCTCAGCCCATGGCTCAGATGCGGCTACCTCGTGGTCCGCGGGGAATCTGGCCGTGCGATCAAAGCGATGCGTGAATGCCTCGATACGCCGGTCCCCGGCATCATGCAGTCTGCCCTCGCTCACTACATCGAGGCCGGGGGCCTCTCACGGCACATCACCCGCGCCCGCCGCGAATACGCACACCGCAGGTCGATGTTGCTGGAACGTCTGGGAACCCGTCCCGATGTTCACCTCGCTGCCCTCGACGGCGGGCTTCATGCTGTGGTGCGTCTGCGAGGCAAGGACGGCACTGTACTGGCGAAGGAGGCCCTACTGCGAGGGGTCCGCGTGGCCACCCTGGGGGCCTACTATGCCAACCGTGAACCTGAGAACGGGTTGGTGATCGGTTACGGCGCACCAAGCGACCTGCAGCTCGCCAAAGCCCTTGACATCATTGTCGAGCTGCTCCGCGAATGAGCCTTGGCATGGGCCATTCCGGGTTGCGAAATCCTGCCTCAAAAACGCACGCAGGGCACGGACCATTCGGTCAGTGCCCTGCTGCATGAGGTGCCGTCGCCGGCTCCGGAGGTAACGCCGTCGTACTAGTTGAAGACCGGCTCGCCCTCGCGGGTGAGCTTCCAGTTCTCCTCGTAGAAGTCGGCCGGGTTGATGCTGCCCTCGGCGATCAGGTAGTCGATGAGCAGCTGGCGGATCTCCGTGGTCTGGTTGACGAGCACCGGAGCAGTAGCGATGTGCGGGAAGTTGCCGCCGCCGGACTGCCGGTAGTTGTTCGTCGCCACGGCGAAGCGCTGGTCGGCTTCAACCGGGGCTCCGTTGTAGCTGAGGTTGACGATTCGCTCCCCTGCAGGCTTGCTGATGTCGATGTCGTAGGAGACGCCGGAGAGCATGTCGTAGTTGTAGTCGGGCGTGCCGCCGGCGTTGGTCAGCGTGGCGGGGTCGACCGGGGCACCGGGTGCGGTCTGGTTGAAGTACTTCGCCGAGTACTCGAGGTAGTCCTTGATCTGTGCACCGGTCATCTCGACACCGAACAGCGTGTTCGGGAAGACGTACAGGCCGGCCATGTCGCGGATGGTGACGGGGCCTTCGGGGATGACGGCAGCCCGGTTGAACGGCGCAACGAGCGACAGGACGGGAAGGTCAGCGTTGGGAGTGCCCTCGAGTGCCTGGTCCACGGCATCAGCCTGCACCTTGTTCACGAAGTCCATCACGGCGGTGTCGCGGAAGCGCGAGTCGGCTGCCGACATGGTCTCCGTGGCGGTCCCGATCGCGGTGTTCACGTAGTCGATGGTGCGCTGGTGCTGGCCAGCAACGAGCCCGGAGATCTCCGGGTCGGCCGGGACCGTGTTGGCGTTGAGCAGCTCAGCGTTGGCGGAGGTGACGTCCCACTGGCCGCGTACCTTGGTCAGCTCGAAGTCCATGACGGACAGCCGCTGACCCCACTGCTTGGGCTCCGTGAGGAGTACCTGCTCGCCGGTCTCCTTGTTGGTCACGAACTGCTCCGCGATTTCGCGGTGCTCGTGTCCGGCGAGGATGGCGTCGATGCCGGGAACCTGCTCGGCGATCAGCGTCGACGCGTTCTCGACGGGCAGTTCCCCGCAGTAGGACGAGGTGCCCGACGGGCCCGAGTGGGAGCTGACGACGACGACGTCCGCACCCTCGGCCCTCATCTCGGGGACATACTTCCTGGCCTGCTCAACCATGTCGAGGAAGCGCAGTTCACCTTCGACGTTGTTCTTGTCCCAAATGGCGCTGCCCGGAGTGGTGAGACCGAGGATGCCGACCTTGATGGGCTTCTGGCCCTTGAGCTTGATGGTCTTGATGACGTAGGGCGTGAACGCTTCCTCGCCGGTCTCCCAGTCCACGACGTTGGCTCCGAGAACCGGGAATTCCGCCTGTTCCTGGAAGGTGTTCAGCAGGGGCAGCCCGTAGTTGAACTCGTGGTTTCCGAGGGTCATGGCGTCGTAGCCGAGGGTATTCATCGCGGCAGCCATCGGGTGGATCTCGCCGGTTTCGGTGACGGGCTCAACGTTGGCGAAGTAGTCGGTGAGTGCCGAGCCCTGGAGGGTGTCCCCATTGTCTATGAGCAGGGTCGACTCCTCACCACGGTCCGCCCGAACCTGCTTGACCAGGCTCGAGATCTTGGCGAGGCCGATGTCGTTCTTGCCGGCGTCGTCGTACTCCGTGTTGGTGAAGTAGTCGAAGTTCTCGATGTAGCCGTGGAGGTCGCTGGTGCCCAGAACGGTGATGTCGACCGTCTTGTCATTGGCGCCTTTCGCTCCGCCGGGTGCGGCTGTGGCTGCGGGTGCGAGTCCGAGTGCTGCGACGCAGCCGAGGGCGACCGCCGCAATGGCGCGGCGATGTCCCCTGATGAAACTATCTGACACGTGAATTCAGCTCCTGTCGTGATGCGGTGTCGACAGGCTATGTGCCACCGGTGACAATTTGGTGACGTGAGGCACCTATACGGGTGAACAGTGCCGGCCACCCGGTAACCACAGGCAATCCCCCGATTGGCAGCGACGCCAACATCCTCAACGGGCGCATGACGCTCATCTCGTGATGTAACCGCTCAATTCAGTCGCGTTGTTGCATGCGCCGTGGTTTCCTGAAGAACGAGACAACCCGACGGAGGAACATTGAGTGGTGCGGGTATGAGCGAGATCCGGATGAAGACCGCATCGGGCCGGTGGATCCTGCTTGCAACGGTCCTCGGATCGGGTATCGCGGGCATCGATGCGACCGTAGTGAACGTCGCTCTGCCAACGATCGGAGCGGACCTCAGCACTGATTTCGCGGCCCTGCAGTGGATGGTCACCGGCTACACGCTGACCCTCGCATCGTTCATCCTGCTCGGTGGGTCCCTGGGGGACCGGTACGGACGCCGCCGGATCTTCATCATTGGAGTTGTTTGGTTCGCGGTCGCATCCCTGCTGTGCGGTATCGCGCCGGACGCTGGCCTGCTGATTGCTGCACGCGCCCTGCAGGGTGTGGGCGGTGCACTGCTGACGCCGGGCAGCCTTGCCATCATTCAAGCCAGTTTCTCGGGCGAGGATCGAGCGCGTGCGATTGGTGCCTGGTCCGGGTTAGGCGGAGTCGCCACCGCCATCGGTCCGTTCCTCGGCGGCTGGCTTGTTGAGAGCGTCTCCTGGCGCTGGGTTTTCCTGATCAACGTGCCGATCGCCGCCGCCGTCATCTGGATCGCGGCACGGCACGTGCCGGAGACGCGTGACGCCGGGGCGGCCGGTCGGCTCGACGTCACGGGAGCCGTCCTTGGTGCGTTGGCTCTCGCGGGTACCACCTACGCACTCATTGAAGCGCCCGCGCACGGCTTATGGACGCCGGCGGTCCTTGGTTCCGGCAGTCTCGGCATCGTCGCCGCGGCGCTCTTCCTCCTCGTGGAGTCGCGCACAGCACATCCGATGCTTCCCCTACGCATTTTTGCGAACCGGCAGTTCAGCGCAACGAACGGCGTCACCTTCCTGATCTACGCGGTGTTCGGCGGCATCTTCTTCCTCCTCGTCGTACACCTTCAGGTGGTGGCCGGCTTCAGCCCGGTCGCTTCTGGGGTCGCGATGCTTCCGATCACTGCGCTGATGCTCCTCCTCTCATCCCGCGCCGGTGCCCTGAGCGCCCGGATCGGGCCGCGGCTCCCGATGACGGTCGGTCCCCTGCTTTGCAGCGTCGCCCTGGTGCTGATGCTGCGCATCGACCAGGACGCCTCCTACGTTCTCGACGTCCTACCACCCGTGATCGTCCTCGGCCTCGGTCTGTCGCTCCTGGTGGCGCCCCTGACGGCGACCGCACTCTCCTCCATACCCGAGCACCAAGCGGGCCTGGCGTCGGGCGTGAACAACGCCGTCGCACGCGCGGCCGGGCTGATGGCCATTGCCGTCCTGCCCGCTGCTGTAGGCCTCACCGGCGACGCGTACAGCGACCCTGTGCGGTTCGGGGCCGGATTCGACGCCGCCTGCATCATCGGCGCGGTCGTGTTGGTACTGGGCAGCCTCCTCGCCGCCGTCACTATCCGCGATCCTGGGTCTGCGCCCTCGATCACGGGTGGTGCCGGCCATTCCGCCGGGAGGGTGTACCCCGCGCACTGCGCGGTGGACGGTCCCCCAGCGGCTCCCGGTGCGCTAAAAGAATCGCACCAGGTAAACGCGGCCGGGGATTCCTGATTCAGAAGTCCTGCAACTAGCCGTTAAGAGGCAGGCTCAGCCCTCGCAGCCGATCCCGTCGCCGTCGCTTCCATCGAGGCCATAGATGTCGGTGCCGACAACTCGGACGGGACCCTGCACGTAGGACGGGCCGTTGCCGTTGCCGCTCGCACAGTCCACGTCGCTGTCGATGGGCACGCAGTCGCCCTCGTAGTTCGGGTCGCAGTTGCCTGCCGGTACTGCTGCCTGAACCGGAGGGGGCGGCGGCGCAATGGCGACCGGCTTCGTCCCGACGCCGATGACTTCATTCACTGGCGCAACGCGGACTTCTTCCGCGACAGCGACCCGTCCGGTCTCGACGCCGTCCGTGAGTGTCACTTCAAATCGGGTTGCCTTGAGACCGACGACTCCCGCGACGAGGAGCGACTCCCTGCCGACCTCAGCGTTCGGATCGTCCTGTCGCACTGACTCGAACGGGAGGTCCGATTCGATCCATTCCTCAGTAGTGACTACCTCGGGGGTCGGCGTAGGACTCGGAGTGGGCTTCGCGGACGGAGTGGGCGACGGCGAGGGAGCGACGCTGGGTGACGGGCTCGCTGTCGCGGTCGTCACGGCACTGGTGTCTGCCACAGCGGAAGCGGAGCGTCCACATCCCGTAAGAGCCAGGAGCCCTATCCCCAGGACGGCTGAACAGAACGTGGCTTTGAGCGAGATTGTTGCAGGCACAGTTATCCCCATAATCGTGAAAGCGGTTGCGATGAATTCAGTATGAGGCTAAGGAACCCACCAAAGACGCAGTTCCGGCGCAGAATTCACCGCAGAGTTATCGTCCGACCGCCGTTCCGACGAATCGATTGACATGCTCGCCGAATCGAGGACGATCAAAGGTACATATCGGCTGGGCAGCGGGAGGACACCATGACAACGGACGACGTGGCAGCGAACGACGACGGCGCGAACGTCCCCATCCAGGTCGAGTTGGTGCCCGACGCCGACGCTGACTCGGCCACCCGCATCCCCGGTGCGGTGGCGGCGGCCGCGATCGCACCCAGCGCGGCACTCGCCTTCTTCGCAGCCGACGACGGCGCCACCTCCGTCTACAGTGACCCCGCCGCTTTGCGCGCCGGCGACTCCGGCCAGACGTACGAAGGTGTGGCGGAGCCAGCGCCCGGCATCAACTACGCCGACTCCCTCGGCGCCGCCGGTGCAGATGGCGGCGGCGAGTAAGCCAACGGGTCCTTCTCGGGCCCCTCAGGCCCCGAGAAGGTACTGCGACGAACTACGCGTCGACGATGATGACCGTGATCACGGGCTTCCGTCGCAGTGACCGGTCCGACCAACGCAGCAGATCCTCAGCGATGGCACGCTCAGCCTCTGGTCCGGTCTTCTGCCCCTTCAGGTGAGAGAGTGTCTTCTCGACAACCGCCGTCGCCTTGTCCAGATCGGCGTCCGTGGGTGCAAAGCCGACGGGGAAGAACTCGGGATCTTCCTCGAGCTTGCCGGTGTCCGGGTTCACGATCGCCAGTACCGTCAGGGCGCCGTCCTCGGCGAGGCGGATGCGGTCCTGCAGCGACTCCTCGGTCGCGGCACCGGCAACCATGTTCTCCACGTACACGTAGTCAGCGGTGACCTTGCCGGACACGCGCGCGACGCCGTCCTTGAGGTCCACCGTGGTGCCGTCCTCGACGATGAGCGCCTGCTTCGGGTTCACACCCGTCCGGACGGCCAGCTCGGCGTTCGCCTTGAGGTGGCGGTGCTCGCCGTGGACCGGCATTACGTTGCGAGGGCGCACCAGGTTGTAGCAGTAGACGAGCTCGCCGGCGCTGGCGTGACCAGACACGTGGACCTTGGCATTGCCCTTGTGCACCACGTTGGCGCCGAGCTTCGTGAGGTCGTTGATAAGCCGGTAGATCGAGGTCTCGTTGCCCGGGATGAGGGAGCTGGCCAGCAGAACCGTGTCGCCCTGGGTCAGGTCGATCATGTGGTCCTGGCTCGCCATGCGGGCCAGGGCAGCCATCGGCTCACCCTGCGAGCCGGTGCAGATCAGCACGGCCTTGGTCGGGGCCATCTTGTCGAGTTCCTTGAAGTCCACCAGCAGGCCGCGCGGCACGTTCAGGTAACCGAGCTCGCGGGCGGTCTTCATGTTGCGGACCATCGAACGGCCCACAAAGGCTACCTTCCGTCCGTACAGGTGGGCGGCGTCGATGACCTGCTGGATGCGGTGGATGTGGCTGGCGAAGCTGGAGACGATGATCCGGCGCGGAGCGGTACGGAACACCTCATCGATGGCCGGTGCCAGGTCCTGCTCGGAGATCTGGAAGCCGGGTACGTCGGCGTTGGTGGAGTCGGGCAGGAACAGGTCAACGCCCTCCTCACCGAGGCGGGCGAAACCGGCAAGGTCGGTGATGCGCCCATCCAGCGGGAACTGGTCCATCTTGAAGTCGCCGGTGGCCAGGACGAGTCCGGCGCTGGTGCGGATGGCAACGGCCAGACCATCAGGGATGGAGTGGTTGACGGCCAGGAACTCGAGGTCGAACGGCCCGAACTTCTTCCGGTCGCCCTCCTTGACCTGCACGGTCTTGGCGGTGATCCGGTGTTCCTGCAGCTTGGTCTTGATGAAGGCCAGCGTCAGCTTCGCGGAGATGATGGGGATGTCGGCGCGCTCGCGCAGCAGGTACGGCACGGCACCGATGTGGTCCTCGTGGCCGTGGGTCAGCACCAGGCCGACGATGTCGTCCAGACGGTCCCGCAGGTAGGAGAAGTCCGGCAGGATCAGATCCACGCCCGGGTGGTGTTCTTCCGGGAAGAGGACGCCGCAGTCGACGATGAGCAGCTTGCCGCCGAACTCGAAGACGGTCATGTTTCGCCCGATCTCCTCCAGCCCGCCCAGCGCGACAATGCGCATGGCGCCGCGATCGAGCTTCGGCGGGGTCTGGTCCGCTCGTGAGGTGGAGTGGTGGCGTGAAGTCCTGGTCATGGGATCCGATCTCTATGTCGGGCGGGAACCCGGAGCTCAAATACCGGCGGTAAGGTGCTTCGTGGCGTGGACGCCCTGCTGGGCCGCTGACGCGCGCTGCAAACAGCACTGGCGGAACGGCATTACTTTGTACCGACTTTATCAGCGCAAGGCAGCAAACGACGACGGCGGCAGCCGCCTTCACTGCGGACGGCACTGCGTCGCCGCCTGCCGGAAGCGCCCAGGCAACCGCCAAATGGACGAACACCGATATTTCGTGAGAACCTTCACAGGTTTTGGTGTGGTGCACGCCACTGCGTCCATCGACGTCGTGCACCACCAAGCGCATACCCACGCTCTCACAGAAGGAATTCACACACATGAGCGGTGTCTTATCAGCCATCAATGGCGTCATCTGGAGCGACTTCCTCGTTTACCTCTGCCTCGCCACCGGCGTCTACTTCTCCGTTCGTTCGCGCTTCCTGCAGGTGCGGCACATCAAGGGAATGGTTCACCAGCTGCTTCACGGTCAGAAGTCCGACTCCGGCGTCTCTTCGTTCCAGGCCCTGGCAATGTCACTGTCCGGCCGTGTCGGAACCGGCAACGTCGCCGGTGTCGCCACCGCCGTCGCCTTCGGCGGTCCGGGTGCCCTCTTCTGGATGTGGATGATGGCCTTCCTCGGGGCGTCGACCTCCTTCATCGAGTCGACCCTCGGCCAGATCTACAAGACCAAGGACCCGCTGACCGGTGAGTACCGCGGCGGCCCGGCCTACTACTTCTCCCGTGCCCTTGCCCACACCAAGGGTGCCCGCATCTTCAAGGGCTACGGCTACGTCTTCGCTGCCGTGACCGTTCTGGCCTGCGGCGCACTGATGCCCGGCGTTCAGGCCAACTCCATGGCCACCGCCATCAACGGAGCCTGGACGCTTCCGCCGTGGACTGTCGCCGTCGGCTCCGTCATCCTGCTGGCCTTCGTGATCATCGGCGGCGTCAAGCGCATTGCCAGCGTCGCATCGTTCGTGGTGCCGTTCATGGCCGTCGGGTACATCGTGCTCGCCCTGATCGTCGTGTTCGTCAACGCCGCCCAGCTGCCGGAGATCATCTCGCTGGTATTCCGCAGTGCGCTGGGCATGGATTCCGCGCTGGGCGCCGTCGTCGGACTGGCTGTGATGTGGGGCGTGAAGCGCGGTGTCTACTCCAACGAAGCCGGCCAGGGAACGGGTCCGCACTCCGCGGCCGCTGCTGAGGTTTCGCACCCGGCGAAGCAGGGCCTGGTTCAGGCCTTCGCCGTGTACATCGACACGCTGTTCGTGTGCTCGGCTACCGGTTTCCTGATCCTTTCGACGGGCGCGTACCGCGTCTTCTCCGGAGGCACCGAGGACGGCGACGTCCTGGTGGAGGGCGGCCTGCTGTCGGCGACTGCCGCCGTCGGTCCCCAGTACGTGCAGACCGGCTTCGATTCCGTGTTCCCCGGCTTCGGCGCCTCGTTCATCGCGATCACGCTGATCTTCTTCTGCCTCACCACCGTCATCGCCTACTACTACATGGCCGAGACCAACCTGCGCTTCCTGGTGGGCAACTCGTCCAACAGGCTCATCCCGGGTCTCCGGGTCAGCGTCGGGCGTGCAACCACGATGGCACTGCAGGTGGCAATCCTCATCGCCGTCGCGTACGGAAGCGTGAACACGGCCGCCGATGCCTGGCTGATGGGCGACATCGGCGTGGGGCTGATGGCATGGCTGAACATCATCGGCATCCTGATCCTGCAGAAGCCCGCCTTCCAGGCGCTCAAGGACTTCGAACGGCAGCAGAAGCTCGGTCTCGACCCGGTCTTCGACCCGAAGCCGCTGGGCATCGTCGGGGCCACCTTCTGGGAGTCCTACCAGCCCGCCGGCGGGGAACGGGACGACCGCGAGAAGGAATCCGCGCGGAGCTAGCCTCCCTTTCGTGCAAGGCACAGACAGGAACGACGACGGCGCTCGCATCAGCGGGCGCCGTCGTCGTTCGTGTTGGGTGGTAGCTTCGGCGACGCTAGCTCGCGCTTTCAAGCCCTCGCGAGCACGATCGGTTGGTAATAGCCTGTGACGTCGGGGGTGAGCCATTCGACCTCGGTGAATCCGGCGTCAAGCAGCAGGGTTTCGAGCTCCGTGCGCAGCAGTGCACGGTAACGGGTTCTACTCGAGCGGGCCCGCCATGACCCGGTCGCCTCCTCAGTGAGGATGAATAGCTCAATGTCGAGGTACGCCGCGTCGGGTGACCATTGCCACGCCTGACCTGACGCGTGTCGTGAGCCGGCTTCTCCGTGAACGGCGATCGGCACCCCGTCTGGTCGAGCGCGCCTCAACCCGTCATAGTCGCGCAAGGAGACGAGCAACAGCCCGGCCGGTCGCAGGCACGCACGGACACTCCGCAAACCAGCTTCAAGATGCTCGTCGGTCAGCAGGTGCGGTAGTGCGTTGTCGCAGGAAACGGCCACGTCGAAGCTTCCTTCGACGTGATCGCGGACGTCGCGGATGTCGCAGACCGTGAAGTCGACGTCGATTCCCCGCCCGGCCGCCTCCTCCCGGGCACGATCAACTGCCGCAGAGCTCACGTCGGTGGCCGTCACCGCGTACCCGAGCGACGCCAAAGGAAGGGCCTGGGTACCGATGCCGCACGTGCAATCCAACAGACGCCCCGCGAGGATCCCCCGCTGCGCGAGAACATCAGCGATGACCCGCCCATGCTCCCGAGCCGCGGACCACCAATCATCGAAGAGGAGATGGTACTCAGATGCGAGGGCGTCGTAGAACTCCTCCGGGGTAGCCATCTCTGCGACCCCACCTTCTGAGTCGGCGCGATCTACGCCCGTCCCGCACTAAGCCCTGCCCTGTCCCCTCGTGGAGTGGGCTCATAAAGCCCACTCCGTGGCACGCCCCCACGCCACGAAGATCGCGAGCAGGAGAGCCGCGATGTTGATGGCGAAGCCCTTCTCACCGCGCGAGATGTGAAAGGCGATGGACAGCGCCATGATGAGCGCCAGTCCGATGGCGGCTGCCGGGATGAGGAAGGTAGCAACCCGGAAGATTCCGGGGAGGATCAGCCCCAGCGCGCCCAGGATCTCGAACGTTCCGGCTGTGCGTGCATAGGCCGGTTTGTCCGCCGCCCAGGTGAGCCCGTGCGACACCAGATTCTCTATCGGTTGAAAGGCTTTCGAGATACCGGCGGCGAGGAAGAACGCGGCGAGGGCACCGGCAACAATCCACAGCGCAATATTCATGACTTCTCCTCGTGAAGCCCCGACAGGGTAAGCATGCTCTCGATTCGTCGGTTTGGCTATGGATTTCCCGTGCCCTCGGCCGGCGATCTAGCGGCGGGCGCCGTCGTCGTTCTTCACCCGGCGGACGAACAGCGACAGCACCACTGCAACGACGGCCAACACACCGCCGACGGCGAACGCGGCCTGCGCGCCGGACGCCTGGGCCGGACCTTCCGCCGCTCCCCCGGCCGACGCGGTGGCGGCCCCGACGGTGAGGGCAGCGACGAGAATCGCCGTTCCCGCTGCGCCCGCGAGCTGCTGCAACGTGTTCAGGCTGGCACTGCCGTGGCCGTAGAGGTTGCGGGGCAGGGCGCTGAGTGCCGCCGTCATGAGCGGGGTCATGAGCATCGCGAGGCCGACGGAGAACATCCCGTACATCGCACCGACCGTCACCAGCGAGGTATCCGCGTTCAGGGTGGAGAGCGCCCATTGGCCACCGGCGACCAGCAGGGCACCGGGGATCACCAGCGGGCGGGGGCCAACGGCGTCGTACACGCGGCCGACGATCGGCGAAGCCATGCCCTGGAGCAGACCGCCCGGCAGGAGCAGCAGACCGGTGGTGAGGACACTCGCGCCGAGGCCGTTCTGCAGGTAGATCGGGAGGACGGTGACGGTGCCGATCATGGTCGCGAAGGCGATCATCAGCAGCGCAACCGAGACGCGGAAGTTGTGAACGGCGAAGGGGCGCAGGTCCAACAGGGCGGAGTCGGAGACGCGTTGCAGGCGCAGCTGGCGGCGCACGAACACGCCGAGCGCGACAACTCCGACCACCAACGCAGCGACCGGCAGCCATGCGCCGTCGAGGACCACGTCGATCGACGCCAGCGCGTACACGAGTCCGCCGAAACCGACCGCGGACAGCAGCACCGAGAGTGCATCGAGCGGGGCCTTGCGCGTATCGCCGGTCTTCTTCAGGAGCACCAGGCCGAGGACGAAGACGACGGCGATCACCGGGAGCATGAGCCCGAAGATCCAGCGCCAGCCGAACGCGGCGACGACGACGCCGGACAGCGTCGGCCCGATGGCTGGCGCCACCGAAATGACGACCGAGTTCAGCCCATGACGGTGCCGCGGTGGGCGAGCGCGACGAAGGTGAGCGTGGTGGTCATCAGCAGCGGCAGGATGATGGCGGTGCCGCCGGCCTGGATGACGCGGGCGATGAGGACGACGCCGAAGGTCGGCGCGACGGCGGCGAGCAGAGTGCCGGCGATGAATAGCAAGAGCGCCGCAGTGAAGAGCGTGCGCGTGGTGAAGCGCTGCAGGAGGAACCCGGTGGTGGGGATCACCACGGCCATGGTGAGGAGGAAGCCGGTGGTGAGCCACTGCACTGTGGTGGCGGTGACGGAGAATTCCTGCATGAGGTTGGGCAGGGCGACGCCCACCACGGTCTCGTTCAGGATCATCACGAACGCGGACAGCGCGAGCACCGCGATGATCGGCACGACCCGGGTGGGAGCCTGGGGTTCGACGGCGGTGGCCGGGCGGGCGGACTGGTCCTCGCGGGCTGGGGAGGGCGGCATGGGCTACCTGTTTCTGATCGTAGGGTCGCTCGATAGTGTCACATTGTGACAGTACGTCGTAAGCTGACAGAAGCGGATGTGGACAGTTTCATAGGAGGACACATGAACGACGACGGCGCTCCCTCCTTACGCGCACGACGACGCCTGGACACCGAGCGTGAGATCCACCGAGCGGCGCTCGAGCTTTTCGAGGAACAGGGCATCCAGGCGACGACGGTTCAGCAGATCGCCGACCGGGCCGGTGTCTCGTCGAGGACGTTCTTCCGGTACTTCACACGGAAGGAGCATGCGGCACTGCCCGGGCAGCACCGGATGCTGGCGGGTGTGCGGGCGTTCAAGACGTCCGCGTCCAAACCCCGGGACCTGTTGCGGGACATCGAAGCGATGGCCGAATCCGTCATGCGTCTTGAGAACGGCGAGGACCTCGCCGAGCATGGCCGGGTGATACGCATCCTAGGGAAGGATCCGGAACTCCTCGCCTCGGCTGCCGCTCAGGATCAGGTGCTGGCCGGCGAGCTGCGAGCCCGGATCACGTCGCAGCTCGGGGATAGGGCTGATTCGCTGAACCTGCTGCTGCTGACCGAGGTGGCGGTTGCGGTGTGGCGGGCGTCGTGGGCCCGCTGGGGTGAACTCGCGGCGGACGGTAAGGCGTACGACCCGGTGGAGGTATATCGGGAGACCCGGGCAGAGTTGCGGCGGGCGGTCGGGTAGCGCCGAGTACAGACATGCAGCGGCGCCCCTCCCCGCAGAGGAAGAGGCGCCGCTCGGGGTCCTGCGTTAATTCAGTCTCGCCAGCACCTAGGACGCGAACTCGGCCGTCGTCGCCGAGCCCTTCAGGTCCGGCGTCGCAATCCCGTCGGCGAGCGCGGACTCGAAGGCGCTTGTCAGCGACTTCGAAGCAGCATCCTCCCCCAGATGATCAAGCATCATCGCGGCAGCCCACAGCGCACCGACCGGATTGGCGATCCCCTTCCCCGCGAGGTCGGGAGCCGAACCGTGGACCGGCTCGAACATCGACGGGAATCGACGCTCCGGGTTCAGGTTGGCACTCGGCGCAATCCCGATGGACCCGGCGACACCCGCCACCAGGTCGGACAGGATGTCCCCGAACAGGTTCGACGCGACGATGGTCCGGACGCTCGTCGGCTTCATGACCAAGCGCGCCGCCAGCGCGTCGATGAGCACCTTCTCAACGACGACGTCGGGAAACTCCTTCGCCGTCTCGGCCACGACTTCATCCCAGAACGGCATGGTGTGAATGATGCCGTTGGACTTCGTCGCAGAGACCAACTGCCCGCCACGCTCAGCGGCGGCGGTCGCGGCATAGCGCGCGACCCGCGAAATCCCCGCACGAGTGAAGACGCTCTCCTGCACCGCGAACTCGGGAGCCGTCCCCGAGCCGAACCGCCCGCCGATCTGCGAGTACTCCCCCTCGACGTTCTCGCGCACCACCACGATGTCCAGGTCCTCGATGCCGGGCATGGACCCGGTGACGCCGGGGAGCAACCGCATCGGCCGCAGGTTCACGTACTGGTCGAACTCGCGGCGGATCGGGATCAGCAGGCCCCAGAGCGTGACGTCGTCGGGCACGTCCGGGATGCCGACTGCTCCCAAGTAGATGCCGTCACCGCTGCTGAGCTGCTCGATGCCGTCGACCGGCATCGTGCGTCCGGTCCTGCGGTAGAGGTCGCTGTTCCAGTCGCGAACTCGCCACTGCACGGAGAAGCCGTGCAACTCGGCAGCGGCGTCGACACATTTCATGGCCACGTCGGTGACATCAACGCCGATGCCGTCGCCGGGAATCGGAATCAATGACGTACGTGCGGGTCATGAAGTTCCTATCGTTCGAACGGTCTAGACATACGGGTTGGGCATCAGCGTGTACTTGGTTTCTTCGGGTTGAACCGGTGGGCGGCGCGCGTCCGGCCGCATGCTCTAATTATTGCTGTCGACTTTGGGGGAAATTGCAAATGAATGGTGTTGAGCAGTGACCGAGCTCGGTCGGATCTATTGGTCCAGACAGCTCCTGAAACTGAGTTATTCAGTCGTCGTTCTGTGGCTCGCGTGGTCCGTAATTAGTCCACTCCTCAGCGGCTCGCCTATTTCGACGCCACCATCCGGCGCTTCGGGAGTCTCTGCTGCATCGGACGTTCTGCTCTCCCTCGGTCAGCAAGTGCTAGCAGCAGCAATTGCCCCTGGAGTCATATTGCTGGCCCTTGGTATTACCGCGGGGATCATCACGTCGCGCGATGTTCGACGTCGCGATCCCGTTCGGCGCTTCACCAAGCAGCAGCGGCGCGACGGCATGGCCCGCGCAGAAGGGCAGTGCGAGCTCGGCGTGGGCTCCCGCCGTTGTTCCCGACCGGCCGAACATGGCGATCACTTCTACCCGTGGTCCAAGGGTGGGTCGACGAGCCTGCAAAACTTCGTCGCGGCTTGCAGCAGGTGCAACCGATCGAAGGGCGCCCGCATCCCTTCGCCGAGCGCGCAGCGGCGCATCGAACGAAGACGCCTCGCGGTCGACGGGGATCCGTCCATGGCTCTCGTGGGTGAACGTTCCGAATTGACTCCCTGACACTACTCACCGCTCGACAACGCCTCGTTTGCGGCCCACTTGTTATGCGATGCGCGGTTCCGTATCCCTTCCGCCAGACACGACACCTTCCGTCTGTGGTGAAGGGGCCTGCACGGTAGCTGCTTAGATTGATCCATGAATGAACACCCCCAAGATCTTGGGATCTTCGTGTCAGGCAATGAAGCTGCAGTGGTCGGCACCACGGACCTCGTCCAGAAGTTCATGGACGAACTAAGTATCAAGCCGGATCTCGCGGGCAACGCCAAGAAGGCAACTCTCGACGCTGTGGCGGCTGTAGCCGGGATTTCCGCTATCGGATCATCGATGTCGGGCAAGACCTTCACCCTCACTGCTGAATCAGCCGACCTCGTCGAGAAATTTCGTCATTTCGCCCCCGAAGGGCCGATGGCGGGCGTCATCCGCGGAGCGCAAGGACGCATCGTGGGCCATGCAAAATTCGAGCCTGCGGCGATGAATCCGATGGCAATGTCAAACGTCGCGACGCTCAGCGCTGCCGCTGCGCTGAAGGCTGCACTGGCGGATCTCGAGCAGCTAGTCGAAGCAATGGACGTCAAGCTCGACCGCCTCCTCTCTGATAACCGGGCAAGAGCGTTGGGCGACGTTCAGGGCATCACACAAGTGTTGGAGAAGGCCTATTCGCTGTATGAAGAAACCGGGCGCATTAGCGAAACCACCTGGGCGCAAGTCTCTGGTCACGCAACTGCGCTGGCCCAAGCCAGCTCACACGCCCTGAACCAGCTGGACGTCATTGCCGACTCTCTCAAGACAGGCAGCGCAGGAGAGCGAGCCGACGCAGCTAAGCATGCCTCTGATTCTGAACTCCGTTCGTGGTTGGTTCTACTTGCTGCATGCCAGGCGAATCAGACGCGACTGGACACATTAGAGATAGTTCACGCGGCTCGCACCGCGCCGGATGATTTGAACTATCACAGAGCTGCCATTGAACGTGCAGCGGCTCAGCGACATGAACTAGCTGGGCTCAGACTGCAACGGTTGAATGATGCAGTGGCGGACACTGCGAGCATCAATGACTTCTCGCGGGTGGTCAATCCCCTACGAAGCAGGTCAACGCTGAACGCGGTAGAGAAGATTCTTGAAATTGTGCGCCAATTCGCCACCATCTACGGCCTTGAGAATCTTGTTTACGGGACTGTTGAGCGTGAATCTTGGCGGAAGTCCTTGAGCGATCTGACGGGTCAGACACGACAGGTTTTGGGTTCGGTTGCACAATCGGTTCCCGAGACTGTCGGGAAGGCCAAACCTCAGATTAAGAAGCTCGGAGAGATTGATCTTGGCCGTCCCAAATGGCCGAGGAGGACGAAAACCGATGCGCCTAACCAGCTCGAGACGACTCCGGACGACCCCGAAGCTTCAGGGTGAACCCCTGAGAAAGTGCGATGTTGACGGCCTGGTTGCATCGACGGGTAGTGACGCGGAATGACCCGTGCTTTCAGGCCGGTCCGTTCCGCCAGACCTACACTTGTCGCAGCAACCGCCCAACGAAGGATGAACTATGCCGGTAGAGATGGGACTCTGGCGCGTCGACGAAAGACCCCAGCGAATTGCTCCTCAAGCAATGCCGCTGGAGTCCAAACTCGAGAAGCTGATACTCGATGAGCCAGAAATCCTCGAAACAAAGCTACTGCTGTTGGGCAGCCAAGTCCCCACGAAATACGGCAAGTTCATCGATCTGCTGGGTGTAGACGCGGACGGCGTCCTTCACATCCTGGAGCTCAAGCGTGACCGTACACCGAGAGATGTTGTGGCGCAGATGCTCGATTACGCGTCCTGGGTGCAAGAACTAGGGAATGATGACGTACGCGAAGTTTTCGAGCGCACAAGCGATGGTTTGGTCTTTGATGAGGCGTTCGCAAAGAGGTTCGACGGTGCACCGGTACCCGACGATCTGAATTCAGTCCACGTGATGACCATCGTCGCTAGCGACCTTGATGCAGGTACCGAACGTATCGTGTCTTACCTCAACAGATTCCACAGTGTGCCGATCAACGTGATGAAGTTCCGCTACTTCAACGACAACGGACATGAGTATCTAGCCCGGACCTGGCTGGTCGACGAAGCAACGGCAGCACCTGCCGCCGCCTCGGGTCGAAACAAGTCGACGAAGGCAGCTTGGAATGGAAACGATTGGTATGTGGCCTTCGGCGATGATCACTCGCGGTCCTGGGATGACGCGCGTTCCTTCGGGTTTGTATCGGCTGGAGGTGGCGATTGGTATTCGAAGACTTTGAAGAGTCTCCCCGAGGGAGCAAGAATTTTTGTTCACGTCCCGAAGCGAGGCTACGTCGGAGTTGGAGTAGTTCTCGGCACCGCTGCACCAGCGGATGAAGCTCGGCTGACAGTAAACGGCGAAGAACGCGCTTTCAGATCGTTGAACCTCACCCGCAGCTATCGGCACGCAGATTCAGATAGTGAGGACGTCGCCGAATACGTTGTTCCGGTGCGCTGGCTTTCAACGGTTCCGCTGGACAAAGCATTTTGGCGCCAGGGAATGTTCGCCAACCAAAACAGTGCCTGCAAACTGCGAAATCAGTTCACGATCGAGGAGATCTCAAAGGCGTTCTCCATTCCTGATGCTGTCTAGTTCGAACCACCAAGCCGGACCTGCATATGAAGATACCTACCGAGAGCTCCGCGGGCGCGGGCTTTCCTTCTCGACCAAATCCACCAACGCGTCCACACCTGGTGACTCCTTGATCGCCTTGCCGATCCGCTGTGCATGCTCCCGGTAGGACGGATCGGCGAGGACCTTGCGCACGGCCTTCGCGACGTCGTCGGGCTTGGCTCGGTTGGTGCGCAGATTGATCCCGGTTCCCGACCACGCGACCCGTGCCGTCACTTCCGCTTTCTCTTCCGACTGGCCGGCGACCACGAGCGGAACCCCGTGACGCAGGGCGAACTGCACTCCCCCGTACCCACCATTCGTGACGACGATGCTGGTCTTGGGTAGGAGCTCGTCATACGGGAGGTAGGAGGAGACCCGGACGTTCGCGGGCAGCGGTCCTCGGAGTGTTTCTTCGGGACGTCCGCCGGTGCTGACGACGACGAGGACGTCATCGTTCGCGAGGCCGTCGATCGTAGGACGGATGAGGTCGTCGTAGTCGCGGTTGGCGACGGTGCCCTGGGTGACGTGGACGACCGGTCGCCCTGAATCGAGGTCTCCCCACCACTCGGGCAGCACAACGTCGGCAGTATCCTTGCCTCGGCCCTGCGACACCGGGCCAACGAAGTGGACGTGATTGGGAAGGTCGGAGCGTGGATACTCGAACTCGGGTACGCCGAACTGAACGAGGACGTCCGCATGCCGCGGCCAATCCATGAAGAAGCCCGGGAAGGGTTTCCCTGTGACGTCCCGCGCAACTTGGTTCACGTACTTCTGCACCGGCCCGAAGATCACCTTCTCGGCCACTCCTTTGAGCGCGGCATTCCGGACGCGGCCGACTGGTCCGCGCAGCGGAGGTATACCGAGGCCGAAGGGTGCCGTATCCCGGCTGGCAAGGCTGAGGGGTACGATGCCGCAGTTGATGACCGTTGGACGCTGAACCCGCGGCGTGTTGAGCAGCAGAGCTGCGCCCATGAAGAGCGCCTCGGAAAGCACCGCGTCGGTGGGCGTTTCTGCAATGGCGGCCTGCACGGCGTCGTACTGGTGTTTACCGGGGCGCATGAAGATATTGGTGAGGTCGTATCGGATCCCGGCCGGGCCTTTGAGACCGACCTTACCGGGGAACTCTTCGTCCTGTTTGGTTTCGTCGAAGTCGGCTTCGGGTGGCAGCGGAAGGAAGGTGGCACCGGTGGCGGCAACGCGGTCGGCGAAGCGTTGGCCGGTGAGGAAGCGGACCGAGTGGCCCCGGTTCACGAGGCCGGCGGCAACGGCGAGCATCGGGACAACATGTCCGGTGACGGGGCAGGAACAAACGAGTACCGATGCCATGACGGGCTCCTGGTTGGGTGAGTGCGTGTTCCCAGTAACCACCCGGTGCCTTGGGAAATTCTGGTTAGACGGCTCCTCCGAAGTGCACCTCGACCTCGTGGACGAGTCCGTCCCGTACGCGGGTGGCTTCGACGTTGCGGTAGGTACGTCCCTCGACGGTGTACTCGTATCGATGCAGCACGACGCCGCCGACCTCGACGATCTGCAGGGTTATTGCCGGTGAATCGAAGTGGTCAGCGGTCGGGAAGCACCTCTCAAGCCAAGTATCGCGATCGAGGTGATCGTCCTGCGGGCTGGTGAAGGTGAAGTCATTCGCCATCAGGGACAGGGCGAGGCGTTCGTCCCGCTCGCGGTATACCCGCATGAATTCGAGGACTGTCTCCTGCGGCGTACGAGTCATGTGAGCTACCGGTCGTCGTCGTTAGGCGCGATGCCCGCTCCCCCGAGCCCGACGTCGGTGCGCCGCTGCTGCTCCGGCATCCCGGCGTTGCAACCAGGACCGCCGGTGACCATGATGCTGCGCTTCCGCGAGTACAGGAAGTAGACCGCGAGGCCGATCGCCATCCAGGCGAAGAACCGGAGCCAGGTGCCGCCGGTGAGGTTGAGCATGAGAAAGAAGCACAGGGCGATGGCCAGGATCGGCAGCACCGGTACGAACGGGACGCGGAAGGACCGCTTCAGATCAGGACGGGTGCGGCGCAGGATGATCACGCCGAGCGCCACCAGCATGAAGGCGAACAACGTACCGATATTGACCAGTTCGGCCAGCGTGGACAGCGGCACGAAAGTCGCGATGATCGCAATGACAATTCCCGCCAGCAGCGTAAACCGGTAGGGCGTCCCGAACTTGGGGTGCACGGCGCCCAGCGCCGGTGGTAGCAGCCGGTCACGGCTCATCGCGAAGCCCACCCGGGTTTGGCCGAGCAGCAGGATCATGGCAACGACGATCAGACCAATACACGCGCCAATCGCCACCACGTTGCCCATCCAGGTAACACCGACGGCGGTGAACGCCGTCGCCAGCGGAGCACCGTCCGTCGGGTCGATGTCGGAGTAGGGGCGGATCCCGGTGATGATTAGCGAAACGGCCATGTACAGCACGGTGACGATGGCGAGGGAACCGAGAATGCCGATCGGCAGATCGCGCTGCGGGTTGCGGGTTTCCTCGGCTGTGGTGGCAATGACGTCGAACCCGATGAACGCGAAGAACACCAGCGCCGCCGCTGCAAACACGCCGCCCAGCCCATACACCGTGGGCTCGAGCCGGAAGAGCGTCTCCACCAGCGGCACGTCCAGGACGCCGGCTTCGGAAGGTGCGGTGCCCTCGCTCGGCGGGATGAACGGCGACCAGTTGGCGACGTTGATGAAGAAGAGGCCGACGATGATCACCAGCAGCACCACAGCGACCTTGATCGCCGTCACCACCTGGTTGATGCGGCTGGAGAGTTTGATGCCGGTCATGAGCACGACGGTCAGCCCGAGGATGAGCAGCCCCGCCGGCAGGTTCATCACGCCGGTATCGACGGAGGCGATGGCTTCGGGGATCGCGAACGGGGTGTCCTGCAGCACCACGCCGAGGTACTGGCTGAACGACGTCGCCAGCGCGGCGGAACCCACGGTGAACTCCAGCACAAGGTCCCAGCCGATCACGAAGGCCACCAGCTCACCGAGCGTCGCGAACGAGAACGTATAGGCGCTGCCGGCCACGGGCACGGTCGAGGCCAATTCGGCGTAGCAAATCGCGCTCAGCCCAGCGACCACACCGGCGATAAGGAAGGACAGCGCGACGGCGGGACCCGCGTTTGCGCCGGCGGCCTGCCCAGTGAGCACGAAGATTCCCGCACCGATACACACGCCGACGCCGAAGACGATGAGGTCGAGCGCACCCAGGCTCTTTTTGAGCTGGTGCCCCGGCTCCTCTGTGTCGCGAATGGACTGCTCAATGGATTTCGTACGGAACACACTCATGGCCTGACCCCTTGCTCTGGGACTCTGGCTGCTCTCACTTATGTCTGGCTTGAGCACGATTCTATGCCCGTGGACGGTACTTACAACCGGTGAGTGAGGAGGGAGATGCGGGAAGCGTTCGCTGGTCCTTCCATTTCCAATGTACCGCTAGGAAGGGGGCTGGCGGCAAGACCCCGGTCATGCCTCACACTGGCTCGGATGCACCCGAACGGTGCACCGTGAAAAGCACGAAGAGGCGAGGTTGGAATGGCTGACGTGATCGTTGCGGGAGGTGGTCCCACCGGGATGATGTTGACCGGTGAGCTCACCCTGGCTGGAGTGGACGCGGCGATCATCGAGCGCCGCCCGACGCCGGGTCTGGTCGGCTCCTGTGCTGGCGCCGAACCGTTCGGTGAGGTTAGTTACCTCGATCATTTGTATCGTCTTTCTCTTTCGTGATTCGTTACAGTGCGTTTGATTGCGCCTTGTGGGTATCCGCCGAACCGGTCTGCGGGCGCGTGGCCCCGTAGGCAATCCAGGCTCCTGCGGCGGCTATCACCAGTGCACCGAGGACCTGGGTGGAGAGGCTGGCTCCAATGGTGGCCATGCCGGTCACAACTCCGAGGACGTAGAAGGTGACTGTGCCGACTATCCAGAGCCCTCCGGCCCAGGCCGGAAGCGTGTCTGATTTCCACACGGCCACTCCCAGCAGCACACTGCCTACGAAGGCGAGTAGAAGGCCCGAGCAGATACGTGAACATCATGGCGTCGGGAAACTGCAGGTCCATTACCCCTGGCACTCCGTCCAGGTACGCGCGCCCAACAGCAGGCGTGGTGAACGTCGAGAGGCTCGCAGGCACCATAAGCAGTGCGTGACCGAAGACGGTGATAACCATTGCGGGCAGGGCCAGTCGGCCGGTCTTCCCGGCGGCAAGGTAGGCACCCAGCGCAAAGACGCCGAAAATCGCCAGGATCGTTCCGCCGGTACTGCCGGACACATGGCTGACCAGGTAAGAGGGCTCGCTGACGAATTGGGCCCACGCTTCGGGATCGGTTTCCTGGTCCGGCTGGGGCTTCAGCGACGACCAGGCGGTAAGGAGCCCGTAGACGGGCAGGGCGAACAAACCTGCGCGGATCCAGTGGGTGGTGCTCATCAGATATTCCTTTCAGGGAGTGGAACTCCTTGATGAAGTTCCTTCTCGAGATTAGGAATTCCGCGTGCGGGGATCGTCGGACACAAGTGCCGTTGTTTTCGGGCGAGCGGTACCTGGGTACTAGGCCCTGGTTGCTTCGGGCCAGCTGGGGCTATTGACAGCTATGCCCCATAGGGGAGCATCAGAGTACGACCGATACGGAGGACACCATGGCAGCGAACGACGGCGACGCGAACGTACCGATCCAGGTCGAGTTGGTGCCTGATCCCTCTACTGATCCCGCTGCCTCGCGGATCCCCCGCGCGGTTGCGTCTGCCGCGGTCGCACCAGGCGCGGTGGCCGCGTTCTTCGCAGCCGACGACGGGGAGAGGTCCGTCTACAACGATCCTGCGGCTTTGCGCGCCGGCGGGTCGGGTGACACCTACACGGGCGCTGCGGCTCACGGACCTGAGGTGCACTTTCCCGCGTCCTTCGACAGCGGCGGTGCAGACGGCGGCGGTGACTAGCCAGGGTCAGGACCTCGGCCCCAAACTCGAGCGTGAACTCGAATATCGGCGTGTCAGGGCCCGGGCAGGGTTGGCCTCGCGAACGGGTCGAGCAATATCGCCGCTGCCCACAGAGTGCCAACCGGGTTAGTGATGCCGTCCCCCTCCATATCCCGGCGCCGATCGGTGCACAGGTCGAACCTCGACGGATGCCGCCGTCGGGAATCAGGTTGGCGCCGGATGCAATGCCAATGGATTGAGAAATGCCCGCTAAAAGGTCCGGCAGGGCACCCCAGAACAGGTTCGTCGCCGCGATATTCGCAGAACGGCATGGTGTGTGTGGATGATGCCGTTTGACTGAGTAGAGGAGCCCGTGGCGGTCGATCACAGTACTCGCACGTGACTGCTGCGAGCTCGAAAGGTGGTGGATGGGCGTTCTGGTCACTATGGGCCCTGCCCTCGAACAGCAGGAAGACGGCGTTTGGCTCCATTCTGGGAAGGATTTCTAACCATAAGCTGTGGAACAGCAATTGGAACGTCAGTCCTCGTCGTCGAGGTCTTCGGGGTTGAGGTTCTTGGCGGTCTTAGCGGCCTGCTCGTATAGTCGCTCGATGTACCCCTCAAGCTTCACTCGCTCGACCCGCCACTGATTCCGGCCACCAATCTGGATGGCCGGCAGCTCGCCGCTCTTCACCAGAGCGTAGGTCTGGGACATGCTGATACTTAGTTCTTCAGCAACGTCAGTGAGTTTCAGGAAGCGAGGTGAATCGGACACGTCACGCGTCTAAGGGCCGAGGTTGAAAGTACTGATGACGCCGTTGTACCCGATTACCACCACGGCGATGACGATCGCCGCGACGAAGATGAATTGAGGAACGAAGTCGAGCATCCAATGTACCCAGAAGAGAGCAGGGTACTCCGCCTTGAATTTGGCAATACGCAGTTCAGGGGTCTTCGCTCGCCCACTGCTGTAGAGAACATTCGCGTACACGCGGAAGAAGAATAGAAAGGGAGTTAGGTGCTGAATGGTACCGAGCGCCGATACACCAGGAAGGTTCGCGCCGTATGCTACTGAAGGTCCGTCATTGTCGCTATCGACTGGCTTTTTCGAGGTTTCAGTTTGAGCCGACAGTTGTTTTGCAAAATCGACGTTCTCGCCCGCTTTCGGTTTCTCTGTCATGTCGCGGTCAGAGGCCTCGGCACCGAATATTTAGCATTTTCAAACGGTTGGTCATCGCTTCTGTGGATACATTGAACAACTTCGCCAATGAATATATGTCGTGCTCTGGCGCGTAGAACTCTACTTCATCCGAGGGCATCAATAAGCTGGCAGCAAACGTGTTCGCATAGACCTCTTTCGGATCTGTCCCGTACCGGGACATGGTGTCGCGGTTGTCCACGTATCCGATCTCGCCGCGTCCCTTGTTATCCACGAAGTGCCCTAACTCGTGAGCACATGTAAATCGTCTTCTATGGATGTGGTGACGAGCGTTGACCGTTATCTCCGCCTTTCCGCCTGGGCTCTTATAGATAAATCCCGACAACTCTTCGTCTAGATCTGCGAGGAAGACTTCTGTGCCCATAAGCTCAGCGATCACGGTGGCATCGACAGGCAGTGGCACCTCGCCGTTTCGATCGACCCAATGCTCCTGCAAAGCCCTCATCGCGTCGCGAGTAGCGTCACGCATAACAGTTTGCAGACTCACGTGGGTAGAGCCCCTTCCGCCAAAGTTGAGTGTACGAGCCATCATACGTCCAACTTCTCTCCCCTCGTGGGCGCTCTTGGAGCGGCAAGCCTTCCCTGATGCCTTCATCCCAGGGCCCACATCTGACCCGTCCTCTTAGGGACGGCTCAGGAATCGCGGGAGATGGTTCTCGTTCGGCCTGAATTCGACAACCGAATCTGAAGAGCCGTCCGTCTGCAGAAGGTAAAGGAGAATTGTATCTACCCCGCAGCCGTTGCCATTTCAGCCGGTGTCCCACTCTCAGCACTCGAAACTGGGCTTACATTGCCTCATCTTCTGCTTCCTGATTGCGTGCGCATCCCGAGATTCCCTAGGCTGACCCCGTTGCGTAGGATTTGCTGAGGAACCTTCAAGAAGCTACGACTAGGGGAATTTTGTCTCATCTATCTGACAAGCTTACGGTCAAGGCAACCACTCTGATGGAGGAAGCGTGGCAGACCATAAACGGGCGCACGGTTCCCAGGACCCAGGATGTCGCCCTCAAGAACGGAGCCGTGAAGATAGATGCAACCTATCTATACTCTGACCTCGCGCAGTCGACCTTACTTCAGAAGAAGTACAGGCCGGAGTTTTCTGCACGGGTTGTGCGCATGTATCTGGCGGGGGCTTCGGAGATCATCCGGGCCAAGGGTGGCAGCATAAAAAGCTTCGATGGAGATCGAGTGATGGGAATCTTTTTAGGCCCCTCAATGAGGGATGACGCCGTTGATGCATCCCTCAAGATCAACTGGTACGTCCAGGTCATATTGAACTCTGAGGTTCAGAAGCGCTTAGAGGCTAGCAACAGTGCGGCGTGGACTGTCACCCACGGGATAGGAATCGATGCCGGTCCTGCTTTCATGACGCGCGCGGGTGTGCACAACCGCGCTGGCGAGCACAATCATAATGACCTCATCTCGATTGGTGCAGCACCCAACATCGCCGCAAAACTGAGCGGCCTTAGAGGCGAAGAAGCCGGACCCATCACAATCACTTCGAGAGTCTACGACGCGCTCAGCGACAGCCAGATAAATGGAGGCAAGCCGAGGCGGCATATGTGGCGAGAAGAGATGAGCATCGCAGCTGGTCCACACAAAGTGCTCGTTCGCCAGAGTCGTTGGAGGCGCACCCCGTGACAAGCGAACCTGCCGGTGTCCGTGATGAACAAACAAAGATGGCTCTAGACAACGCATGGAAAATTCACGCGGCCCAGGCTGATTGGACGGGAAAGGTAGACGCCAAAGCCTCATTTGCATTTGGCCTTGAGTCAGCCGCAATCATCACCGTCGTGGCTCTGAGCGCAGAGGGCAGAATATTTGGGAATCTAAACTCGTCGTCAGCTACATGGCTTTACGGCATAGGGCTCGCGTCCATCCTAGTCGGTGCCGTGTTCGCTGTTACCGCTGTCATCCCGCGTCTTAAGTCCGAAAAGGTCAAAGGGTTGTATCCAGATAACTTCATATACTTCGGGCACGCCCAGCATTGGCAGCCGGACGATCTTGCGAGGGCCTTGGTGGAACGGGACGTCCTATCTGTGATCACGCGGCAGATTGTTGTGATGGCGGAGATTGCTTGGGAGAAGCACCGATGGGTGCAGTACTCGATGATTGCAGGCTCTGCCGGTGGAGTCTCAATCGTGCTGAGTGCGCTTATTCTTCGCTTCAGTTAGCAACCACTGAGCTGTCAGCACGATCTATGGTCCCGACGGCTGGCATGCGCTTATTGGGCTAACCACTACGCCCATGAACGATCTCTTCCGAACCTGTGGGGTTGGCTTGGTTGCGGCGCACTTCGGGTCGATCTAGCCCCCGACTTCATCGATGCGCTGTCGTGAAATATTCGGGCATGATCGATCCGCTTTTTGTCGAGTGCCGAGGCTTCCGGACTTCCACCTGTAAAGAGCAGTCTCAGGGCCGCCTCACCAGCACGTTCAGAATGAGCGACCCGCTGTTCAGGTTGTAACCCATTCAGCGCCATAAAGGCCCCCTCCACTTTCCAAAGTCAGTCTAAGCGCGTAGCACCGACCCTGGCGGAATTTGAACTATCTACTGACGTCGACGGAGGAGATCTTGAAGGTGAACGATTTTCGCGGCGGGCTGGCATCGTTGTAAGGGCAGGCATGACCGGGACTAAACCATTACAAGGTGCGAACTACTGTGTAGACCTAGCGCGATCCGTGGCCTTGCGCGAGGCAGAGGACGGTGCAGTAGCAACTCTTAGCGAAGTATGAAGTGTGTGCGCGCTTGCTCTATAGACGTGGTGCCTGGACCGAAGGATAGGCGTGGGCAACGTGCCAGCCTAGCGGTGTATCTGACAGTTGCTGACACCTCGGGTGCCGGGATCTAGCCAACAAGAGCCACCGGGGCTAGATAGCTGTGCGCTCCTGTCCCTGCAAACAATGAAGCGGCACCACTGGCAACCTAAGAAGGATGCGAGCGAGATGGACAAGAAACGAAGCAGAGTTCGAGTGGCGGGTTGCAAGTTACCGCTGCGGGAATCCGCTCAACGGCATGATCCGTGACCAGCAATCGATGGCCCTGGCCAAATGAGCGGCGGCGCAGGATCTCAGGATCTCATGTCCTGTTCCTGAATCGGCTAGGTTTCTTTAGCTCCTGCATCTCGCCAAATCTGCTGGCGAAGGGTCCGCCCCGAATTCTTTCGATCAGCGACCGCTACCCAGCGCTTCAACGTCGTGACTGAGAGCCTGAAATCTCTAGGGACAACATCCTAATCATCGGAATAGCTAACCATTGATCTGCACTGCTTATGAGCGATGGATAGGCATGCCCATCGTCAGTCGGATCCAGCTGACGCACCAATGCATCAACGCCGCCTGCATGAGATATTCTCGCAAGCGAATTCCCCTGATAGCTCTCAAAGTTGCCCCGGTATCCAGTACCGCAGGTCGGGCACAAGCAAGCGGCGCATATATGGCACTCTCGCTGTATGAACCTAAACCAGAGTACCGTTCTCGATTCACCGGCATGGGAGCTTTTACGAGAAGCCCACGCCGACTACACATCGAGCGTCGCACCGACGTATGACGAGGTCCTCCACGAAGTCGCAGAGAACGTCCGCGCGTCGGGCAGCATAGGTAAGAGTGACATTGGAGCTTTACTTTCTTGGAAGCGACTCCGAGCGAATACGCCCTGGGTCGGTGACTTGATGAGCAAGCCAGAACACGAGGTCCGGGCGGTGACGGAAAGGGCAGTGTCTTCGGTTAATGACGCATCACAAACCGTGCCGCAAGCGGCCTCTGCCGGTCGTGCTGCGCTCTCGTCGCTGCCCGGGTTCAAGACGGGCGACGCATTTGCCTCAGCTCTTTTGCTAGCTGCGGCCCCTGCCCGCATGGCGGTGTACGACCGGCGCGCCCGTGCCGGACTAAAGACTCTTGGGCTTGGCCTCTCCAACGCGTCTGGTAGGTATGGGCGTTACATGGAGCTGGTGGAACAACTAAGGACAACGGCAACGCTGAACGGATACAGCTGGTCCGCAAGAGATGTAGACATCGCCCTTTATTGGCTCGGTGGTCGAGTGCCAAGACGCTGACCTAGCCTAAACGCGGTGGCATTGGACGACCAGTCGCCGTATTGATCTTCACATCTACGGTTGCTCATCCCGTATCCTCTTGAGATAACGGTCAGGATGCAGGACAACACGGATAAGAACGGTCCAATAACGGACATGGGGGCGCAATCGGTGACAGCTCGACGAAGGGCAACATTCCGCGAGGATCTGGTCGATCTGATCCGCGCTCGCCACCCCGTTCTTCTTGTTGAAACTCATGAGGATCAGCGCGTCCTTCAAACCGTGGAGGACATCTCGGCTCATTCCGCTTTGAAGCGTCCGCGCAAGGTTGTCTCCTACTCCTTGAGTCAGGGGCTACACCTACCCGGCGAACAAGGAAAACCTCAGTCGCCAGCAGAAGCACTTTTGACCGCCAGACGAGCTCAAGACCCAACAATCTTCGTGTTCAACGACTTGCATCATTCACTGGGCGGAGGCACTGCACGGGCTGTCGAACCCACAGTCGTGCGGGCCATTCTGGATGCCGCGCGTGACTTCCGGAGCGGAGCTGTGCCCCACACGTTGGTCATCGTCGCCCCGGCTCTCCAACTGCCGATAGACCTCGAAAAGGAAGTCACAGTTCTTGACCTTCCGCTACCGGGGAGGCAGGAGATCGAGTCCGTACTTGACGACATCGTCACAGCTAACGCGAGCAGAATTGTCGTGAATTTGTCGGGCGATGACCGAGAACGTCTGCTTCAGGCAGCACAGGGCCTAACCCTGGGGGAAGCTGAGAACGCTTTCGCACGAGCCATAGCATCCGATGGTCGCCTTGATGCGAGCGACGTTGCTCTTGTCCTCGATGAGAAGAGGCAGGCGATCAAGAAGTCAGGTTTACTCGAATTCATTGATTCTTCCGGGTCGATCGACGATATCGGGGGCTTGGAGAATTTGAAGACTTGGCTGACCAAGCGCAACGGATCATGGTTGGCGAGTGCACAGGAATGGTCAATACCCGCGCCGAAGGGTGTACTGATTACTGGTGTCCCAGGATGCGGGAAGAGCCTCACTGCCAAATGCATGGCCTCCTTATGGGGACTTCCGCTCGTACGCATGGACGTCGGTCGCGTTTTCTCCGGCGTAGTCGGCTCTAGCGAGCAGAATATGCGAGCCTCATTGAAACTCGCCGAAGCTGTCGCCCCGTCTATCCTTTGGATCGACGAGATAGAGAAGGGTTTCGGTGGCGGGAGTGGCGGCGACTCTGGCACAAGTCAGCGAGTATTCGGCACATTCCTTACGTGGCTGCAAGAGAAATCAGAACCTGTGTTTGTCATCGCTACGGCGAACAAGATTGATGGCCTCCCTCCCGAACTGCTCCGCAAGGGGCGCTTCGACGAAATCTTCTTTGTCGACTTGCCCACCGTCAGTGAACTCAAGGTTATCTGGAGGATCCAGCTCCAACAACGGCTGACTCCCGAATCGAAAGCATCGGGTGAACTGGATATCGAGGACGACCTTTTGCTCCGTCTGGCTGAGGAAAGTAACGGGTTTTCGGGTGCGGAAGTTGCGGAAGCTGTTGTCAGCGCTTGTTTTGATGCCTATTCAGAGCGACGAGCTTTACGGGAATCGGACCTCATGAGAACCATACGCAACACCGTCCCGTTGTCCACCACGCAGGCCGAGCAGATCAAGCTCATTCGCGATTGGGCATCCCAGCGAGCAGTTGCTGCGACTTCCGCCGACGATCAGGGGGCGCTTGTTCCTTCGGCCGCGGACGGTGACGTGGCGTCATGGCGCGGCGGACGCCGCATCGAGTTCTAGGGAGCGCCTCTTATGAGTTTGGAAGTCCTACTCATCCCGCTCGGGATGGCGGCTGTAGCGGCGATCAAACAAGCACGGAGCTCAGACCTCTGCGAAAAGTGCAAAGCGACCCGTATCACTGATCAGAAGCTGCTTGAGGAGTCCCTCCTTGCCTTGGGTGCCACGAAGGTGCAGGCATCGAATGGAAGAGTTACCGCAAGGACTGTCCACGGGCCAGTGACTTTCCAGCGGGTCGGCGAAATCTTCCTCGGCCGCGTGGATAAAGCGCCGCATAAGACTGACGTGATGCTGCAGGACCTGAACGCCGCGACCGGCACCATCCTGCAATACCGGACCGTCCAGGCGGTACGTGAACAGGCAGCTGCCATGGGAATGACGCTGATTGAGGAGCGCGCGGATGACGGAACGGTTCAACTCGTCTTCGAGCAGGGCAGATGAATAAGCGAATTAGAGTGACAGTCAGCCCAGAGGGTCAGATTTCGGCGACGGTGGAAGGCCATGAAGGACCAAGCTGCATGGACGAGTTGGATACCGTAGCCGCGTTGTTCCCTGGCGCAACGATCGTCGACTCACGTCTCACCCCGGAGTACTACCATCGAAGCGCCAACACGACGACACAGGTTCAGCCGCTCGAAGCGATAGTTGAGGACGAAAGATGACTCCTGAGGAAAAATTGTGTTCACGAACTTGGAGACTGAGAAATAGCTTAGGCGTTCTCTGGAGCATTCTTTCGTTCGGCCTGTTAACCTGCGTGAACTTCCTTAGCCGAGGTAGCAGATCGAAGAACAAGCGCTGGATTGGCTACGGCATCGGTTTCGGTGTGATAGCCATTGGACTTTTCGCCACAACGGGCACATTCGAATCAGGCACAAAGGAAGCACCCGTCGAGTCGACGGCGGGCACGGTTTGGGGCTGGATTATGTTCGCGAACTGGATCGCGGGGACTTGGATGTCCATCGCTACCAATCGCAAATGGCTTCTTTGGAAGGCTCACCATGAGGACCAAAAATGGTACAGTCAGGCCACCGCGGCCAGACAAGACGTTCAGTCATCGTCAGTTGCGTTTCCTACACCCGCACCAACGTTCTCAGCGCCAGCAGGGAGCACACGGAGCTTCCATCAAGCGAACCACGGTCCCACGGCCACATCAGATATCAACCTGATGCAACTTCCTGATTTTGAACGCCTTGGCTTCGAATATGGTGCGGCGCAACGCATTCTCGAGGTTCGTCAACAGCACGGGCCGTATCAGTCATTTGAACAGCTGGTTGCCGTAACCGGCATACCGCCGCACCTACTGATCCCCCACCGAAATGTCGTTTCTTTCGCTGCAACACCAGAATCCTTCAAGGATCCCGAGGGCGGACGTAGCCGCGGTAGTCGCAGACTCGACCTGTGAAAGAACTCCTTCGTGTGGCTCGTGTATTGTATCGCACCACGGCTGAGGGACCTGGCCAACGAACCGCGATCTGGGTGCAGGGGTGCAGCATCCGCTGTCGTGGATGCATAAATCCGCATCTGTTCGATGCGAATGGCGGGGACTTGATCGACCTGGACGAGTTAGTCTGCGGAGCACTTCACTCTGGCTCAGAGGGGATCACCCTGCTGGGCGGTGAACCATTCGATCAACCAGGCCCTTGCGCGGCGCTAGCGCGGGCGGCTCAAGTTGCCGGATTAGGTGTCATCACGTTTACCGGATACAGCTATCGGGATCTAATCACAAGGATTGAAGCACAATCCCTGCTCAGCGCAACGGATCTCCTCGTTGACGGCCCTTACGTGGCTGCCCTTCCAGAAGGCACAAGAGCGCTGGTCGGATCAACCAATCAGCAATTCATCCACCTCACTGGGAGATACGCGTCGTATCAACCCGACACAGTGCCGAATCGCTTAGACGTACGCGTTCTTTCCGATGGAAGTGTTGAACTGGCTGGGTTCCTAAAATCGAAGGAGCTGAGCTCCATCGCTCGAGGAGCCAAAACTCGACGTTCGATGCCTTAGTACGCTCGGACGAGAATCGAAGAGGAAGTTGGCAAACTCGATCCTTTCCTCCGTGACTTGTTGCTTCTGCAGTACGTGCCCACAAACGAGGAATCGACACATCGAGCGCGACGGAAACCTTCTTCTAGGTATCTTTTCTACACTCGCAACTTTCGAGCGGGCGTTGATTCGAGGAAGGACACATGCTGGACAGGCTGCAGCGCGAGCGAGAGGTCGGGTGGGTGGACGCCGTCCAGTCGTTGATGAGACTAAAGGCCCGTCTCATTCGGTCGCTGTTCAAGAGGGTTCGCACACCGTGTCGGAGATCGCAAGCCGAGTAGGGATTAGTCGACTTTCCTTTACAACTTCTTAAGGGCTGACTGGTTATCGAAATCATTCTCGCCTGCTGGACTTCGACCTTGACCAATTAGTTGGGGGGTAGGAGTTGCTTGTTAACGACTTCCGACCGCTATGGGCGATGAGGTGTATTGGTTGCTTCTCGGATGGGCTTCCTGCTGGCCATGAGTCCTCGTTGTACCACTACTGCCCTCTTTGGAGCGTGGCGTCCAATACTTCCGACCCTTATCGGTAGTATGTGTGTTCTAGTTAAAAACGTCGACGCGCGCGTCATGCAGTAGCACTCACGAGTTGCAGCTGGTGCTAGGGGTGGGCCATCGTGATACCGCTCGATGGAACGCGCACGAAAGCAGGTGTTAGCTTGCGCAGCACTCATAAGCAGTTGATCTAAACTCGAACCTGAAGACACGAGATATGGAGCCCAATGACTAAGCAGAAACACCTTGCGATTGACCTTTTCGCTGGCGCCGGGGGGTTGTCACTGGGGTTCCATATGGCTGGTCTAGAGGGTTTGTTCGGCATTGAGAAAGATGCCATGGCTTTCTCTACCCTTCAGGCGAACCTCGTCGGTGAAAACTCCGCGTACGCTGCCTATCCCAGTTGGCCCGCTTGGCTTCCGACGGAGCCCATGGGCGTAGAGGCATTATTAGAGGACGACTACTTGAGTGAGCAGATGAGCAAGCTCAAGGGCAAAGTATCTGTCGTGGCAGGAGGACCGCCCTGTCAGGGTTTTAGTGTAGGTGGCTCACGGAACGGCCTTGACGAGCGGAATCAACTGGTCTTCAAAATGCTTGAGCTGATTGAATGCGTGATGCCGAAGATCGCTCTGGTTGAAAACGTCGAAGGGATAACTCGACGCTTTGTTTCCCGTCCGGGCGCCAAATCTGAGACCTCTGTTGCAGATCAAGTCGTTGAACACCTAGAGAGCATTGGCTATTCAGCAGCGTTTCAGGTTATTGATGCTAGCCAATTCGGGGTACCGCAGACGCGACGGCGAACTGTAATCGTTGGGCTTCATAACTCCTTGAACCGCGAGGCGTCCTCGTTCTTCGAAGTGCTGCATGCCATTCGGGATGAACACCTTCGGAGCCTCGGGCTGCCCGTGGAGGAACCCGTATCGGCGAAAGAAGCCCTCGACGACCTCCACAACCCTGTTGGGCGACATAAATCTACGGAGTGGCCTAAATTTGAGACCTCCTCTTTCAAGGCAGCTGAGAGTGCTTACGCGCAACTTCTTCGACGCGGTACAGAGATCGGAGAAGTGCCAAACTCGCACCGCTACTCCAATCATGGGGAAAGAGTGTTATCCCTTTTCAAACTGGCTCACGAGACTCAGCCGAGCGGACGATTGTCAAAAGAGTTCCTGACTTCGAACCATTGCAAATCAGACAAGAAGGTGCTGATTGACCCCGACCGCCCCGTTTCGACCTTGACTTCTCATCCTGACGAGTTCATTCACTACGCGGAGCCTAGAAGCATCACGGTCCGAGAGATGGCACGCCTCCAGTCTTTTCCTGATGACTTCGTGTTCAACGGTCGTTACACCATCAATGGCGACCGCCGGGGGCTGGATGTTGCCCGCTGCGTGCAGGTCGGGAACGCGGTTCCGCCACTCTTTGGTCGAGCCTTGGGGATAGCGATGTTGAAAGTTCTCGATGACGCTGAGTGAGGATATTGCTGAGTTTGGGTTGGATAGCAGGCCGATCTTCGAGTTTCTTCTGCGGACAGACCCAAGTGCTGAACCGGCATTTTTTGCAGAGACAATGGAGTCCTACCTTCCTACACCCGAATGGCTCGTCACTCATGCTCCAACTCGATACAAGGACGCATCAACCTACGAGAACTTGTGGAATCAAGAGATGGGTGGGGACTTCCGCGAGTTCTTACAAACGCGCTCGCTCGATTGGCGGGACTACGCAGGTTACCTTGGGCCGATTCAATATAATGCAATCCGCGCTCAGCTTCGTAGCGTCTTCCCATCCCGAAACGGAACCAAAGGCTGGAAAGTTGTTCTACTGGGATTTCCGTCGCTTGACCTAGTTGTGTTTGCCCTTGGCCATCACTATGGCGATGCAAGGAGCCAGAGGGTGATTGGAGAGGCGTCGGCGCGACTGAGACACAGGGCGCTGGAGCACCTCTCCACAGAAGCAAGAGCGAGAGTTGATGATTACCCGGCGGCGGTGGCCGCCGATTGGGACGACCGTGGATTGATGACCAGACCCGTACTATCAATAGGCGGCCTGGACATTTCGGCGTACGACGGTGAGGCAGGGGCAAAGTTACGTCACGTTCGCAATACGAGCGCGAAGAAGGAGATATCGACGTTTTTCTTCCGTCGCGCTTTCTCCTTACAGGAACTGAATGCTGACAGGGCGGACGAAGCACTTGGGCCAGAGTTGTCGTTGTCGGAGGGCAACTACAATCTCGCGTTGATTAGGGGACTGGCGCTCGAACTTGGAAGGGCTGATGCATGAACCCTTTTGCAGATGCAGACTATTTCGAGAAGCTACGAAGCTCGGCCATGCAGAGCGAGGAGCAGTTCAGTCGGTTCGAAAGGCTGCTTGATCGCAGGGCAGCAGGTGCTCAGATGGAGATCAGGATCGCCGACCGAGCGATGCGCATGCTTCTCCTAGCCATATCCTCATCCCCCGCAGTGCTCCTCGTCGGACCGCCCGGAACAGGCAAGACAGAACTTCTCTTCCAAGTCATTGAGAACTTGAACAAGGACGCGGAGCGTTTCGGCTTCTCAAGGAATGATATGGACGCCGAAGCTGTGACTCCCGAGGAAGACTGGGGGTTTCAAGACCTTGTGATGGGGCAGTCGCTGAGGTCGGGAGAAATCACGTCGGTCGAGGGCGAACTGTTGCAGGCCATTCAAAACGATGTATGGCTCCTCTTGGACGAAATGAATCGCGCTGATATGGATCGCATATTTGGTGGTCTCCTCACTTGGCTGTCCCGAAAACGGGTGAAAGTCGGTAACTGGAACGGAGCGGTTACAGCGCCCGTCTATCTGGACTGGAGTGAGTCCGATCCATACAGCCAGGTCAGCATCATCGAGAACGGGATGCGGGAGTATGTCGCTGGCACCGACTGGCGGCTCCTGGGCACATATAACGCTGTAGATGCTCAAAGGGTCTTCCGCATGGGGCAAGCGCTCAGCAGGCGTTTCAAACACATCCCAATCGCCCCGGCAAATGTGGACCAGTTTCGGACCATTATCAGCGGCTACGTTTCCGATGAAACCCTCGCCCCGACCATATCGGACCGAATCGTGGGCCTCTACGGGGCTCACTTCCAGACGAACCGCGCGCAGTTGGGGCCGGGCCTGTTCGTCGATATGCCCAGATTCTTGGAATCCGGACTACACGCCTATGGAGGTTCGGTCTTGGACGGGAACTCGTCGTTGCTAGAGGAACTCGTTGCAGAGGCCTACTTTAGTTCGGTCGGCAGTATGCTCGCCAGAATGGAGTCGGATGTTCTAGACGAACTGGGAGGAATCCTCGTTGCAAGCGAAGCCCTATCTTCCGACTCATGGGACTGGGTTCTATCAAATATTCCGACCTTACAGAGCTAATCGGTGGAAATATCTTCGGGGATGCTCAGAGTCTTCGCAGATTGGTCGGGGGCAGGAAGTCTTTTTGACTCTCTGTCATCTGCGGGCAATGAGTCCAGACAGTGGACGTCGGCGGAGATAAGAGGGCGAGCCACACGCGTTCTCCTTCTGGAGAACGAACCGCTTCTGGAGCAGCTGCCGCAAAATGCGAACGACTGGTTACAGTGGCTTCCAATCTCGACGGACCGCACGGGTCGCTGGAGCAGTACGGTTCGTGGTCGAGCGGATTGGAAGAAAACAGCCCTTAGGAAGTGGCCGCCTGATGAAGTGTACATCCGCCGAAAACACCGCGTGACCGACAACTTGCCCGCAAGCATACTGGCATGGACGTATGGGCGGATTAGCAACGCGCAGCTTGAGCCCGGAGAGCACACAGCCAGCGGCATAGAGAAGCCGATACTCGCTATGGGGTCTGTGGTGGCCGATCTTGAAGGTGTTGATACCACGGAACCGCATGAGAGGGAGTTATTGGCGGCCCGTGCGCTTGGGGGTCCATGGCCACATATTTCCACTCTGGCGCAGCGGTTCAAGTCTTTTGACCGGCGCGGGGCTGAGGACTACGCGCGGCGGCTACTGCACCCGGAGTTAGCTGATCGAATGTTTCAGCTTGGCGTTCTGGGGGAAGTCATACTGGGCGTTGAGAAGGCTGTCGGCGAAGTAGTCAGTTTGAAGCCCATCACTGGGTCTCCTGGTCCGGTTTATGCGACCTCTGAGGGCTACTGGACCGTCTGGTGGGAGGCAGCGAGCATCTGGAACCACTTTGGCATTCCAAACCTTCGACAGGAAATCTCGCAGGACGCTTTTTCCCGTCCCGGAAGAACTTACGCTGCCAAACCGGATAGGCCAGACATACTCCTTGTGGGTCCTGACCGCGAGGTCCTAGTACTTGAAAGCAAGTATCCAGTCGATTCAGAAAGCCATGGTTACGTCGCTTCGGGCGTTTCTCAGGCGTTCTTCTACGCGAAACAGCTCTCTGTAATTAGCGACAGGTCACATGCATTCAGTGTTGGCCCGAGCTCGGTAGTATCCAATACCTCTTATCGAAGCGTGGATGGCATCCGAATAGGTGTTGCTCCAGAGCAGGATGTCGTAAGGCTAGTTCAAGAGTTCATCACGGCGGGGAAAGCATGCGCTTCACCAGAAGCGAGTGAGTTGTGAAACAAGGACACTGGAGCCTCCTGTCATCGCTACCAGCGCAAGTATTAGGGAGTGCTTCCCGTTGTTGCCGGCCAGCGAGGCTCGCGTGTACGGCAGTCGTCTGCGCTACCTTCCAACTCGATGAAGTTGGTCCAAGGCCCTACTAGGGGTGCGTTTTCGGCACCTTAAGAACCTGGAGTCATCTGTCCGTCTGTCCTCCGAGGGAGATCGCCTCTAATCTTCCCCGCCGCTGACGACGCTCTCGTCCAGTGACGAGTGGATCGGTTCATGCCTCACATTCCTATAAAGCTCAAGGCATATCGTGCCGCTCGTATGGCGAGTTCCTCTGTGCTACAGGGAGGACCACGAATCTTCACTCCCGAAACGGGCGGGCGAGGACGGGCTACTTCTTCATGGCAGTAGCGGTGCTAACTTCCGCATCGGCGATTGCGATTGAAGCTGATGGCGAATCAGATGGATGGCAGGGAATTACTCCCGCAGTCGGGCGTGCACTCGTGGTTCCTGATTATCACCTCCCTCTGGACCCTACGTGGATGCAACCGGACGTCACCCAGGCAACCACTTACTGACCGGCATGTAGTCCCGGGGACAGGACGCGCGCCGAAGGCGCCACTCGAATTGAGATTCTTGAGTCAGTCGCAGTTTGCTATTCGATCTACGACAGCCGTGCTCAGAGCGGACGGCGCACTTTCATTGTTGGCACGGTCCTGGGAGTCGGGTCAAGCCTCTTGGTAGCTGCTGTGGAGAATCTCGCGCGCCATCATGGGAGACGCTCCACAAGGTCCTAGCTCGTTCAGATCGACCTACCCGAATACATCATGCGTCGATAGCCTTTGAGTGAATCGTAGGCGGACTTGTAAATGGCGTTGACGTAACCAAAACGCCGTAAGATGCACTTCGTTCAAAGGAGAAAGTGTAATGACCAAGCTCTGGAAGCCAACCTCTGAGCAGGAGATGGTGGAGGGTATCAACGCTGGTGTAATTAGAGAGAATCACTTCGTCGAAGTGAAGCAAAGCGCGCGACCTGAACAGATAGCTCAAACTCTCGCCAGCCTTTCCATAGATGGAGGCATATTCATCATCGGCATCGGCGAGGAAAAGGACGACAGCGGTAACAAGCGGCTGGTGCCCCGACCCCTCACATTAGAGGGGCAACTAGAACGAATTGATGCAATCGCGCGCAACAGCGTAGACCCGCCCCTTGTAGTCCGTACCGTTGTCGTGACGTCTGACGCCGATGCGACGCTGGGCTACGTGATTGTGGAAATTGAAGCCTCGATGGAGGCGCCGCACATGGCCGGGAACCGGTACTACGGTCGTGGTGAAGCATCCAAATATGCTCTGTCTAACGCCGAGGTGATCCGCTATCACGAGAGGCGTCAGAAGCCCGTCGCGGTAGGTGAGAAATTGTTAGATGAGACTGAGGGCAACGACTACCTCATGCCGGACGAGATGAACCATGGGCACATTTATCTGGTTGCTGAGCCTCTCTCGCCGACCAGCGCGACTCTCGTTGAGCGCTTTCTCGACTCCCATCAAGAAGTCCTCGACTTCGTCGCTTCGGGTACAGAGCACTGTCGCAGAAATCTGATCGATTGGTACCCCGCTCCACACCATGCTCTGCGGATTAGGCAGCGCACGCATGGGGTTTCAGCAGTCACTCCCGAGGCAGATGGGCCAGGAAGGAGCATAAGTGGTGACCTTGCTTCAGAAACCGGGTTGCTGGACATCGAATTCACCGAGTCGGGCGGGATGCGAGTCATCCTCGGGAGAGGCACGGAACATACGCAAGGGACCGACGAGATGGCGATCTGTGATGGCCTAGTGGTTGCTTATGTGCAGAGGTTGACATACTGGGTGGCGAAACTGTCCGAGCAATACTCCTACACTTCAGCGTGGGTTCTAGGGCTTCGTCTTAATGGCGTCAATGGGCTCAAATCATACGCGACGTATGGCGACTACTCCTTCCGAAGACGAGGGGGCACCATGGAGACCGAAAGATACTCCCGCGTGTGCACGGCTACCGCCAGAACGTTGGCAGAATCTCCGGACGAGGTCACTGTTGCTTTAGTTGGCCGTTTACTGAAAATTTTGGGAACGACGAAAGATCACCTGTCTTCAACCAATTGACTGCGGTTTCCGTATTGTTTCAGCTGCATGCATAGAAGGGATCAATCTCAGTAGCTGACGCGTTCTCGCCCCAATGATGTTCTACTATCCGACGACCTTTCCCCGCTAAGAGCGGAAAGGCCCTACTCTGCTGTACTGGTCACATCAAGAGTAGGATTCCCCCATGCCTCATTGGAATGGTCCGGAGTCCCGCCTAACTCGGTCTTGGTGGTGGGCGGCGCCAACCCATCACCCGCGTTTCTGTGGACTTTCTGCTAAGGGCCCACCCCATGTCGGGTAGGAGAGCGAAATCGACGAGGAAAGGGCGAAGTGAGTCAGTTGCCTACGAGACGGCATTGCTATTTGTGCATGGAATTGGAGCCCAACGCCCGGGGCGGACACTGCAAGATTTCGAGGTCCCTCTCCGGAAGCTGCTCCTTAAGGCGTTGCCTGCTACGAGTATCACCAGTCGTGCCGAACCTGAGGAAGAAGGACTCCCTGCGAGAACCGCTTGGCTTATTGAAACCCCTTCCGGAACTTTCAATTGGTTGTTAGCGGAAGCTCGTTGGGCTGACTCATTCGATCCTCCAGAAGCTTCGCCGCTGAGCAAATGGATGGGAGCAGTTGGCTTCTGGTTCGTAGCGTTCCACTTCTGTGCCACTATTCTTCTGCGTGCCTACTCCGCTCGACGCGAGATGACCGAGAGTTTCCGCAAGCGACAGTGGAAACCATTCGCAGTTCGTTTCACTGCCCTCCTCGGAATGCCTTTGCTGATGTCGTGGGCTCTCCTTTGGAGAGCGATATGTGTGCCGCTGATTCTGGTGGTTCTTCGGGTACTGTTGCGATTAGGTGAGGCACGGTGGGTAAAAAGCTTCGCAGGATTGATATCGGCGTTCCTCGGAGACAGTTTTGCGCTCGTCACCAGTCAGCAGTCTGAGCAGGATATGCTCCGACGTATCAGGCATGACTACCTTTGGTGTCGAGAGCAATCTGGCACAACACTAGTTGTGGCGCACAGTCAAGGCGCTTTCTTGTCTCAAAAGATGCTCAAGAAGGACGGCGACCCGACTACGATTTTAGTCTCCCTAGGTGCTGGGGTCGGAGTGCTGCACGCCTTGGGGCAGGCTGAGGTTCAAGCGAGTTACAAGTATGGTCGTCCCTTTGTTTTTACGGCTGTGCTGCTATTCCTATTCGGCGTGGTTGGTCCGTTTATTTTGCTTCCATGGTGGATGAGGAACGATCCGGCAACGTTAGCGTTCAATGGCCTTTTCGCGTGCATGTCGAACTCCTCATTCAATCCCTTGACGTTCGATGATTGCGTAGATGAGTACATTAGATGGCAGGACGGCGTAACAAGTCTCTTACTCGGATTATTGCTTCTGATCTTCATTGTCGTCATTCCCTCCGGGTTGAATGCACAGGTTGAAAGACTGTTTGGCGACCTGGGGCTACTGTCCATTTATAAGACAAGAGCATTGGAACTCGCGCTGCCCGCACGTAGAACGCGCTATTGGCTGGATGTATCGAGCCCACGTGATCCGGTCTCGTTAGGCGGTCTCATGGAGGGATGCGCGACTCAGGTCATTATCGTCAGCAACAACAAATTCCTACCGTTGCTCGAACACACCAGCTACGACCGAAATCGCGTGGTCTTATCGCGCATTGCGTTACTCGCGTACCCTTCCACACGAGAACATGGAGCAGCCCGGGCGGCGCTGCTCGCTCTGTCCGAAGCCGCAGAACTCAGACAACGCGCCTTTAGGCGGCGATCCGAATCGATAGCAGGATTGTCTCTAGCATTGCTCTACGTCGGCTTGGTCATCTTTCTGTTCTGGTTCGCCTAGCGCCTCGCACAGGTCTCTCACACCTAAGGGCTGCACCACATGGGGTTCCCAAAGTGTTCAGAGCGCTTCCTCTGATGGATTATCTTCAGCATTCCCCCAAGGAGGTCTGTGTCCCACATGGCCACGTTACTTGACACTCAGGAAGGAAGAATGAGGCGCTCGCATGCTTCGACTTGCGGCAAGAGACGCCCTGATTGGTGACGAGCCGCGGCAGCGGCGAACTCCTCGGCGCGGTGTCTCAACCTGAGCCTAAACGGAGCTAGATTCGCCCATATGCCATCCTGAGTGTCCTGAGCCAGCAAGCACTCCGCAGCGGTCGCGCCATCCCGGCTCGAAAGTGCTTGTGGAGAATTGCGACGAAAATCTTGTTTCAAGTGAAGCCGCCGATAACCGACATTTTTCCCGAGGTTGACTACGGGCTGGGGTAGGTCCACTCCCATCCGGCGGGAGCTCCACCGTACTTGAACACCAGAGTTCCGCTTGGGTTAGTCACGTCGAGAACTACTTTGCCGTGGACCTTCTCGCCCGGGCCCATCATCTGGGGGAGCACTTCGGCATCTGGCAAGCAACTGAAAGTTGCTGCCGTGCCGAGGTCCGCGTTGGATGTGGTTCCGTTGGGAGCAATCTCGGTGAACCAGAATGGATTCATTTGGAAAGTTGGGTCCAAGGACTCTGCCAAGGCCGGCTCCGTGACCACCGAGACATCGAGGACGAGGAGATGCCCGTTCAATGGCGGCTGTGCGAATTCACCCGTACAGGGCACATCGACAGCGATGGAGTTCACTACGAACGTCACAGTCTGCTCTCCCTCCTCTGTAAGACCGGCGCCCTCTCCTACCTGCTTGATGAGGTTCCCGCGCGTAGACTTTTTTGCCTCAGGTGCAGCGGAGGTAGGTTCCACTGACGCAGCTGTGGCGACCGGCGCCTGACTAGCGTCCTCAGAAGTTTTTTGACTGGTAGGCGCGGCCGGCTCCACAGTCGGAGCTTCGGGAGAGTTCAAGTCCGTAGAGCATCCAGTCACCAACAGGCAGACAGCGCAAACGGTATGAGTGACTTTTTCATAATTCCCCCTTGAGAAGATGAGCCGGTGACTACACGGCACTGCTAGATCGTAACGCCAGAATTCGACTGTTACGGACAACGATGTAATCAGCAGAGGCCGCGACACATCCCACACGACTTCCCGGACTCCAGCACAGTCCCCACATCCGTACGCCAGTCCGATGCGAGGCACTAAGTGTGGATGTGCGATGGGGGCCAGTCCAATAGTTACTGCTTCACCTGAAGCAGTGGAAGACCGTGTGATGTTCCTGACCATCGGCGGCAACAGCAGTCAGGAGGACCTGCTGATCTTGTGCTTAGATGCTCTGGCTACGGAACTCATCCCCTCGCAGCTACTTCGAAAACCGGCGCTGATGTTCCAGGCCGAGAGCGCTCGTGTTGGCTATCGCGGTGTCTGTCATGAATTGGTTGAGTGACGCTGGATCACTGATGGTCCAGCGCGGGTAAATAGGGGTGTGACGGCGGCATCAGGTCCGGCGGAGAAACAAGGTTCGTTGGGTATTTCACCTCTGCGCTCGAAGTCCTCAGATGTTCTACCGAGCCCACCGATCAGCGGGGCGGAACGAGCTCAAGCGGAAGCCCCTCCCCCACATGGCCTCTTGCCGAATCCCACGACTCCAGCACCGCCCGCACATCCGCACGCCCCTCCGATTCCACCGCAATCCGTACGCACCTCGACGACGTCATCGATCAAAACCCGCTTGCCCGTTGACACCGACTGTACGGCGCCTCCACCATCGCGAGGCTCAGCACGTTGGAGTGCACCTCCCCCGACAAGACCTCCCCGGACCGCAACGCCGATACAAGCTCGGCAAGAGCCCCTGCGACCTCCTCATGAGAAGCAGGCGGAACCGAAGCATCACCAGACACCAATTCGGCAACAGCGACACCAGCACCGTCCCAGGCAGCAGTCCCTCCGGCACCGTTCACCCGCCACGACCCGTTCCATGACGTCTCCAACCCGTCCGCACACCAGCTACCCGTACACACGTACCGGGTGCCACCGCTCATCTGGAACACCGCGGTGGCGGCAGCAGCGCCGTCGTACCAGCTCCACGACGGATTGAACTCCTCGCAATACACCGACACCGGGTCTTGATCCAGCAGGAACCGCACCGCATCGAACTGGTGGATGGCCATGTCCACCAGCAGCACATGCGCCATCTCCTCCCGGAACCCGCCAAAGTGCGGGGCCTTGAAGAACTCGGTCGTCACCACACCGATATCGCCCAACTCCTTAGTGAGCGCCTTCAGCTGCGTCAGCCCCTGGAAATACCGGCGCGACTGGCTGATCATCAGCAACTGCTCGCTCACCTCCGCCGCGGCCGCCAACGACAGGCCCTCGGCCACCGTCGGGGCCACCGGCTTCTCACACAACACGGGCAACCCGGCGAACATCGCCTCCACATTCACCGGATGATGCGCCGCCGGCACCGTCACATTCACCACGGCGTGAGCCCCGGTCACAGCCGCGTAAGCGAGAAGGTCCCGACTCACGATGGAGGGATGAGTCGGCGATCGCCTAGTGCCTTCAAGTACCAGCCGGGGCGAGCACTGCTCACGATCAGGCAAGGTGAATGGGCGTTCCTGCGCCGCTCGGCGGAAGCTAGTTCATCATTCTTGCCGAAAGTGAACTTGAAGTTGTTGATCCCGTTGTACAGACGGCAGGGCTTGACCTGCTCAAGTTAGATTGCACAAGTTCGATCCTATGGATGTACACCCCTTCGTATGGGCTGCACTGAAACCGCCCAGAAGACGACGGCGGCTCCCCTGCGGTCATCGATGTGTCGCCCCTGACGCCTGCGCCACCATTCGAAATTGCAGACACAGACAGAGCACCTCGGCGGAGGTCCACAGAAGCAGATCCGGCGGCCTATACCGTTGAGGTCATGCTGTCTATGGACACTCTCACCTGCGAACTCGTCCCGAACGCCATTAAAAATGACTCGTTGTCGTGCTCAGTGCCGCCACTTGAACATCTAGGACTATGGACCACCATCGGTAGCCTCGCGACCGCCATTTTCACTCTAGGGTTGGTCGTCCTCGCCGGATGGGCGGGGGCTACTGCTGTGCAAACTCTCAAACAAACGCGCAAGGACAGCATCGAGCAAACTCGTCCGTACGTCTTTGCTCAGGTCGTCCCCAGCCTTGCAGGAACGGCCATCTACGACATAATCATCAAGAATTCCGGCCGGTCCATGGCGTCCCATTTGAGGATGTCCTGCACCGGATTCCCGGAAGCGCCAGACGATATCGCCGAGAAGATCGGCGACTTGATGACCCTCGAGCATGCCTTGCCACCCGGGGCTCAGCTACGTTCCTTCTGGCGCTTCGAACTCGAGGAAGGCGCCATTTGGAAGGACGGGTCCAAAGAGGCGGCTGGCATGCCGTCAAAGGCAACGATATCTGTTTCTTATAGAGGTCCTGACGGTTGTTATTCCGATGATTTCCCCATCGACACGTCGGTTTTTGCCCTAGCTCCCGTTCCTGCCTCGGGCCACGACGTTCCGGCTTTTCTTTCCCCTGAGCAGAAGGACTTGCACAAGATGCTTGCTGTTATCGCACGCAATATTCGAGAACTTGGGCGGTACTCTTCGTGAACATCCTCTCCTCGGTCCTCTTCGCAACTACCGTAGTTGAAGCACAAGATAGGACAATTCAGCTTGGTGTTGCAGCAATTGGCCTGCTCGGAGTTGTCGTCGGGGGACTGCTGCAGATCCTCTTTCAAATGCACAAAGATCGGCGAGACTCACGAGAGAAGGCGAGAGCAGCGGTCCTTACTACCGTTCATGAAGGTCTACGCTTCACTGGCTCCATATCGCAACTGATCAACAGCGCAATCGACGAGTTCACAGGCGTGGATAACAGGGGTCGAATCGAGATAGCCAATTCTGCTCGCATCGTTGATCTCGCCGCGACTGTGTATGAGGACCACGGGAAGGCGTTCAGCGCTGCGATGGCTTGTGCAGGAACGTCTGACCACAAGATCAGTAAGCAGGCACAGAACGTCATGAGAGACATGGGCGATCTAAACGTGCGGTACATAACGGCTCTCAATGACCTGAAGTTGGATCACAAACACAGTGCTGCCTTCATATCTGCCCGTGACGAGCTACTCATGGAGTTGAATGTTTTTCACACCATGGTCGAGCCTCGGTGGTACGAGCGCCGTCCCACCTTTCGTTCCTACCGTCGAGCTAAACGGGAGACGGAGAGGGATAAAAAGAAGTATGAAGCAGAGAAAGCGCAGCCATCTCCGGATGTCCCAACGACATCTACCTTCCGCCAACGTTTAATAACCGCGATCGGCGTCCTCCTTGGAAGGACCACTTCGTGAACGCATTGGAAGACGTTAGGCAGATATGAGCTGGGGCTATGCCATGTTGCTCATGGGTTGTAACCCGCCACCACTCTTGCACCGGCCGCGCCAGCAGGGCGCCGGCACGTCGACGGGCGGCCTCAACTTCGCCTGCGGCAACGGGAACGCCGCTGTGCAAAGCAACGCTCGCGATCCGTTCTATCCGGAAGCGACCCTCTAAGTCTTCAAGAACCACGGGCACCTTCAACTGGGGCCAGCCGCAGGAAGACGCCTGCTTCATCCTCGAGGAGCGTACTGAGAAAGGGCGCAGGGCTCCTTGATCGGAAGCCGGCGAGGGTGCGCAAGGTGCTTTTGGCGGGAGGTTCGTCGATTACTGAATAACCGTCGAGATCACGGCCATCGCTGGTGAAACCGAGCTAGGTCAATGCCGCCAGTCCCCCCACGAGGGGTCGCACTGAACCCCAGGACTCCAGCGCCTCCCGCACATCCGGACGCCGTTCCGACACCACAGCAACCCGATACGCCTCCTCCACGACGTCATCGATCAGCACCCGCTGGCCGCTTGACGCCGACTGCACCGCAGCCTCCACCATCGCCAGACTCAACACGTTCGAGTGCACCTCCCCCGACGGCACCTCACCGGACCGCAACGCCGACACAAACTCCACCAACGCCCCCGCAATCTCCTCCTCATGCGACACCGGCGGAACCGAAACAGCACCTGACATCAACTCCGCCACGGGTGAACCCGCACCATCCCACACCGCAGAACCGCCCGCACCGTTCACCCGCCACGCCCCATTCCATGACGTCTCCAACCCGTCCGCACACCAGCTCCCCGTATACACGTACCGAGCGCCACCGCTCATCTGGAACACCGCGGTGGCGGCAGCAGCGCCGTCGTACCAGCTCCACGACGGATTGAACTCCTCGCAATACACCGACACCGGGTCTTGATCCAGCAGGAACCGCACCGCATCGAACTGGTGGATGGCCATGTCCACCAGCAGCACATGCGCCATCTCCTCCCGGAACCCGCCAAAGTGCGGGGCCTTGAAGAACTCGGTCGTCACCACACCGATATCGCCCAACTCCTTAGTGAACGCCTTCAGCTGCGTCAGCCCCTGGAAATACCGGCGCGACTGGCTGATCATCAGCAACTGCTCGCTCACCTCCGCCGCGGCCGCCAACGACAGGCCCTCGGCCACTGTCGGCGCCACCGGCTTCTCACACAGCACCGGCAACCCGGCGAACATCGCCTCCACATTCACCGGATGATGCGCCGCCGGCACCGTCACATTCACCACGGCGTGAGCCCCGGTCACAGCCGCAACCTCGGACACGGAGGTGCCCAAAGCGACGTCCTGAAGCCCGAACTCCTCCACCGCGGCCTGCGCGGCACCCAGGTTGAGGTCCACGAGACCGACCAGCTCGACGTCGTCGTTCGCTTGCAAAGTCCGGATCCAGGCCTTGCCCATTCCGCCGGCACCCACCTGAACCACGCGCAGGGGACCGGCGGTCTCGACTGTTTTGAAGGTGATCAACTGCTCATCGCTCCCTGGTAACCGTGGCCGGTGTAGAAGTCCTCGGTCTCGTAGCGCAGCAACACCGGGTCGGTGCGCTCAGGCCGCAACGTCTTCGCCCACTCGACGCCGTTGGCAATCACACGGCGCACGTCCTTGTGGTGATAGACCGGGTAGTCCTGGTCGCCCGGGCTGAAGAAGAAGATCTTCCCGAAGCCGCGCTTGAACGTGCAGCCGCTGCGGAACACCTCTCCCCCGCTGAACGTGCTGAGGAAGATCAGCTCATCCGGCGCCGGGATATCGAAGAACTCCCCGTACATCTCCTGCTCCGGAATGATGAACGGGTGCGGCACACCCTGTGCGATCGGGTGCGCGGGGTTGACAGTCCACACGATTTCGCGGTCGCGCTCGGACCGCCACCGCAGCGTGCACGAGGTGCCCATCAGCTTCCCGAAGATCTTCGACCAGTGGCCTGAGTGCAGGACCAGCAGCCCCATGCCGGCCAGCACGTGCCGGTGGACGCGCTCGACGGCGTCGTCCGCCACCTCCCCATGCGCGGCATGACCCCACCACACCAGCACGTCGGTGTTCTCGAGGACGTCCTCGGTGAGTCCATGCTCGGGATCGTCCAGGGTCGCGGTCCGAACCACAGCCCGTGAACCGAGGTTCTCCTCGATGCCCTCGCGGATGGTGTTGTGCATGCCGTCGGGGTAGATGGCGCGGACTTCGGGCTGGACCTGCTCGTGGCGGTTCTCGCCCCAGACGAGGACGCGCACGGTGTCATTACTGGTGGTCATGGTTTTCTCACTTTCGATTAGCAGCGTTTACTTGACGGCCCCGCCGGTGGCACCGGCCGCAACGTATTTCTGAGCCAGGATCAGCAGCGTGATCGCCGGCAGGGAGGACAGGACGGCGGTGGCCATGACGGCACTCCAGTTGGACACCTGCGTGCCCAGGTACTGGTAGATGCCCAGGGTCACCGGCCGCACCTCGTCGGTGGTGGTAAGGGTCAGCGCGAACAGGAAGTCGCTCCAGGAGAACAGGAACGCGAACAGGCCCGCGGTGATGAGCGAGTTCCGGCTGATCGGCAGCACAATCGAGACGAACGCGCGGACCAGCCCGGCGCCATCGACCCTCGCGGCCTCCACGATCGACGTCGGTATGCCGATCATGAATGCCCGCATGATGAGTATTACGAACGGGATGGCGTGCGTGGCGTCGGCGAGGATCAGGCCGGGGATGCTGTTGAGCAGCCCGAGGTCGTTGTACGCCGCGTACAACGCATTGGCAATCACGATGCCCGGAATCATCTGCGAGATCAGGATCGCCAGCAGCGCGATGTTCACCCATCGGAACCGGAACTGCGCCAGCGCGTACGCTGCCGGTGCCGCGACGAGCAGGCTGAACACCACGGTCCCCAGCGAGACGATCAGGCTGGTGACGAGGTTCGGCCCCTGCTCGGCGATGGCCCGGGCGTACCCGTCGAAGCTCGGATTCCACGGGAAGAAATCGGCGGTCAGCGTGTTGCCCGAGGGCTGCAGCGACGCGTTCACCATCCAGTAGACGGGGAACAGCATCACGGCGAGGAACAGGATGCCCAGCGCTGTGTACCCGGCGGAGCGGGTCCGTTCCCTGCCTGCGTTGCGCTGCGCCGGAACGGGCAGGACGGCGGTGTCCAGAGTAGTCACGGTTGTCCCCTTACTCGTCGACTGCGCGCCGGTTGGCACGGAGGTAGATGACGGCGAACACCAGCGAGATGACGATCAGGATGTTGCTGAACGCGGCACCCACCCCGAACTCGAAGTTGATGAACGACTCCTGGTACGACCGGATGGACAGCGTCTGCGTCGCATTCGCCGGCCCGCCGTTGGTGAGGACCAGGATGATGTCCAGCACCTTGATGGTGTAGACGACGCCGAGCACCAGCACCACGCTGATCACCGGCTTCAGGTTGGGCAGCGTGATGTGCCGGAAGGCCTTCCACCCGGTGGCGCCGTCCAGGGCGCCCGCCTCATACAGCTCGTCCGGAATGTCCTGCAGACCCCCATAGAGGATGGTCACGTTGAACGGAATGCCCACCCAGATATTCACCAGTACGACGGCGAGGAGCGCCACCGCCGGGCTGGTCAGCCATGGCACGGGCTGGATTCCGAAATTCCCCAGGAACTGGTTGAGGATGCCGGAGTCCTGCTCGAGGATGGACCGCCACGTAGCGCTCGACACGATGAGCGGCAGCAGCCACGGCAACAGGAGCATCGAACGCAGGAAGTTGCTCAGCGGGAAGCGCCGCTTGAAGAAGCATGCCAGCGCCAGCCCGATGATGAACTGCCCGGCGATCGACCCGAGAGTGAACAGCGCCGTGTTGGTCATGGCCGGCCAGAACAGGTTGCTGTTCAGCACTGCCTGATAGTTCGCGAGCCCCACCCAGGGCGCTTCCCCGGTGAAGAAGGTCTTGGTGGTGTACTCCTGCAGGCTCATGGTGATGTTCTTGACCACCGGGTAGCCGAAGAACAGCACCAGGTAAAGGGCCGCCGGCGCCACGAACAGCAGGCGGGTGACGTTCTCGCGGGAGATCCGGCGCGGTGCGCGGACGGGAGGCGGGGCCTCCGCGGAGGAGGCTGCCGCCGTCGTCGTCGTAGCAGTGTTGGTGCCTGCTGTGTCTGTCCGCATCATCGCAGTTATCCCGCCGAGGCCTGTTCGAAGGCTTCGGCCGGTTCAGCCTTGCCGGTCAGTGCGAGCTGGATGGCGTTGTAGATGACGGTGGCGGCTTCGGGCCATTCCTCGCCGAGCTGGCCGGTGCGCGAGCGGGCGTTGGCCACCTGCTCAGTGAAGGACTCCATCTCGGGGACCTTGGCCACGTACTCCTCGGCGAGGGCGGTCTTGGTGGGGACGGTGTAGCGGGCTTCGGCGAGGGCGAGCTGGTTCTCGTCATTGCTCATGCACTCTACGAACTCGGCGGACTTGGCCTGCTTGGCGTCGTCGCCCGTGACCGGGACGGTCCAGACTTCGCCGCCGAGCGGGGCGATGGAGGTCTGGCCCTCCTCGTTGACGGGGATCTGCACGGAGGCGAACTTCACGTCGGGGTTCTCCTGCAGGGCCGGGATCTGCCACGGGCCGTTGACCATCATGGCGGCCTTGCCTGCGACGAACTGGTCCTTCACATCGGCCTGCGACCAGTTGATGACGGCCTCGGACGCGGAGCCGCTGCTGACGAGGTCCTTCCACAGCGCGAGGGCGTCGGCAACCTCGGGGGTGGTGAGGTCGGTTTCCTCGCCGCCGTTGGACCACATGAACGGCAGGAACTGCCAACTGCCCTCGTAGGTGGCGATGGCGGAGAACGCGATGCCGTACTGGTCACCTTCCGTCAGTTGTTCCGCGGCGGTCTTCAGTTCGTCCCAGGTCTGCGGGGGTTCGACGCCGGCAGCCTCCAGCAGCTCGGGGTTGTAGAAGATGCCGAGGGTGTTGGCGGTCGGTGCGAGCCCGTAGACCTCGCCCTCGTACGTGGCGGCTTCCAGCATGCCCTGCGCGAAACCGGAGGTGTCGACGTCGTACTCGCTCAGCGGAGAGAGCCCGCCGGTGGCGGCGATCTCCTGGACATCCGGGTTGTCGAGCATGAGGACGTCGGGCATGGTCCGGGACGACGCACGCTGCAGCACCTTCTGGATGAGGTCCTTGCCGGGGACGGTCTCGCGTTCGATGGTGACGTCGAGCTCGGTGGCGCAGCGGTCGATGGCTTCCTGCACGAGCGTCTTGTCCGGCTCGTTGTTGTAGTAGTCGACGACGGTGAGGGACTCGACGTCCGCGCCCGCCCCTGCGGCCGCACCGCCTTCTCCACCACCGCCGCATGCCGTCAGGGCGAACGGTGCGATGGCGGTCATGGCAGCCAGCGTGGTCAGTTTCCGGTTTTTCATGGGGCTCCTTTGCCTTGCGGGAGTGTTCTAGTGGACGGGGTTGAGGTGTTTGGTTGGCGGGATGCTGTGCCAGGCGGCGTTTTGGGCTGCGCTGGCTTCGACGGCGGCGAGGATCTGTTGGATCTGGAGGCCGTCTGCGAAGGACGGTTCCGGTGCGGTGCCGGTGGCGATGCCGACGACGAAGTCGGCGATCTGGTGGATGAAGGTGGACTCGTAGCCCAGGCCGTGGCCGGGAGGCCACCAGGCGCCGGCGTACGGGTGGTCGGGTTCGGTGACGAGGATGCGGCGGAAGCCCTCGCTCGCGGCGGGCTGGGTGTTGTCGTAGAACTCGAGCTCATTGAGGCGTTCGAAGTCGAAGGCAAAGGCGCCATTCGACCCGTTGACCTCAATACGGAGCGCGTTCTTCCGGCCGGTCGCGAATCGGGTGGCTTCGAAGGTGGCGAGTGCACCGCCGTCGGTGCGGGCGAGGATGACTGCCGCGTCATCGACGGTGACCTCGCCGCGTTCAGTGGTGCCGCCGTCGTTCTGTCCGCTTTGTGCGCTGAGTCCGGAGGACGACGACGGTAGCGGCCGCGTGGGCACGAACGTCTCGGTAAGCGCCCTGACGCCGGTGAGGGTGTGGCCGGAGATGTGCTGGGCGAGGTCGATGATGTGGGCTCCTATGTCCCCGAGGGCGCCGGAGCCGGCCTGCTCGCGGTCCAGGCGCCAGACCAGCGGGAAGTCCTCGTCCGTGATCCAGTCCTGCAGGTAGGTGGCGCGGATGTGGCGGATGGAGCCGATGCGGCCGTCGTCGACCAGTTGCTTCGCGTAGGCGATGGCCGGGGTGCGGCGGTAGCTGAAGCCGACCATCGCGTGCGTGCCGTTGGCGGCTGCGCGTTCGGCGGCGTCGGTCATGGCCTGTGCGTCCTCGACGGTGTTGGCGAGCGGCTTCTCGCAGAGGACGTGCTTGCCGGCGTTGAGGGCGGCGATGGCGATCGGGGCGTGGAGCTTGCCGGGGGTGCAAATGTCGACGACGTCGATGTCCCGGTCCTCGACGACGGTGCGCCAGTCGGTCTCGACGCGGTCAATGCCGAACTTCCGAGCGAACTCTGTGGCGGCGTCGCTGTTGCGGCCGCAGACGACGGCGAGGTGGGGCGTAGCGCCAAGGTCGAAGAACCGGGGTGCCGTGGTCCAGGCCTGTGCGTGGATGGAGCCCATGAATGAGTAGCCGATGATGGCGACCCTGAGTGGCTTGGGCATGAAGCAGCTCCTTCCTCATTGAATGTGCTGTGTTGTGCGTGGGTGCTGGAGCAGTTCCGGTAAAACGCTTAACTCTCCGGCCTGGAAACGAGTGTTCCGCGTCACGCCCGTGCTTGTCAAGGAAAAATTTAAACGCTTTACTGAAGGAGTAACCGGCGCGGGGTCCGGTGCATCTTCGAACTAGAAGGACGTTGTCTATGGCCACCATGCAGGACGTTGCACGGCATGCAAACGTCTCCATCGCGACGGTGTCCTTCACCATCAACAACACCAAGCCGGTCTCCCCCGCAACCCGTGCCAAGGTCGAAGCGGCCATGCGTGAACTGGGCTTTAGGCGCAATGCGGTGGGCCGCGCGCTGGCCAGCAAACGCACGCGGATCATCGCGCTGCTGTTCCCCGCGCTGCAGCATTCCTTCAGCGGAACCGTCGTGCAATTCTTCACCAGTGCTGCGGCCGCCGCCCGCGAGCTCGGCTACAACCTCGTGCTGTGGCCCATCAGCAACGAGCCCGGGCAGACGACGGAGCTGACGTCGTCCGGGCTGGTGGACGGGGTGATCCTGATGGAGGTCCCGCTCGACGACCCGCGTGTGGTGGAGCTGATTGATTCAGGCACTCCCTTCGCACTGATCGGACGCACGCGGGAACCCGACGCACTGACCTACGTGGACATCAACTTCGAGGACACCCTCATGGAGGCGGTGCGGCACCTGACCGCGCTGGGGCATAAGCAGATCACCCTGCTGGATGACGCCGTCGGAAGTCGTGGACTGGACTCGTTCGGTCCGGTGAGCCGTTCGCGGGAGAGTTTCGAGGCAGAGATGCGCCGCCAGGGGCTAGAGCCCACTGCCTTCACGTGCGAGGCTGCGCCGGCGGCGGGCAAGGCCGCTGCGGCTGAACTGTTGCGCGACTTCCCGTCGACAACCGCCGTCATCATCCAGAACGAGCTCGCGGCAACCGGCTTCGTCAGCGGTCTGCGGCATGCGGGGATCGAGATCCCGCGGGACCTGTCGGTGCTGTCGGTCGGATCATCGGCGGAAATGGCTGCGATGGCGGACCCGGAGCTGACCGTCATGTCCTCCCCCAGTATCGAGCTGGGCCGGATGGGTGTAGAGGCGTTGATCGACCAACTGGACGGCCGGGCGACCGAGCTCCGGCAGGAACTGGTGATGTGCCGGTTGGAGGGCGGGCAGTCGACAGGGCCGGCGCCGGAGCGAGACTGAGGCGCAGAAGTTGTTGACGCTACTGCACGGCGTCGTGCTTTAGTACCGCGTGGGCGCCCCAGGTTTCATTCGCTATCTGGGTGATCCGCAGGTCCACCACCGTACTCGCCAGCGCCAGCGCCCTGGTGCGGTCCACGCCGAAGAGGCTTTGCATCCAGGTCAGCATGGCTTTCAGGGCCTCACCGGTTGCCAGGTTTAGATCGGTGTTGAAACCGAAGGTGATCCTCGACGTCGGTGTCACGGCGTGCACTGAGGTCAGCGGCGGGTCGACGACCAGATCGAGCACCAGCTCCGACGTCATGCCGCATTCAATCGCAGTGCCGCCCACCTCGCCGTCGCCCTGCGCGGCGTGCCCGTCCCCCACACACAGCAAAGCGTCGGGAACTGTGACCGGCAGGTACAGGGTGGAGCCTGCGGTCAGCTCCCGGCAGTCGATATTCCCGCCGCCGTCCGCTCGGGGCGGAATGGTGGCCGTTTCGCCACGCTCAGCGGGCGGAACACCGACGACGCCGAGGAACGGGCCCAGCCGCACCTTGTGTCCCAGGTCATTCACGGCAACACCGCGCTCGGCATCAACCTCCCACAGCAGCCACTGCGGAACACCGCCTTCAACGGCGAGCAGCCTTGTGAAGGCATCATCCTTACGTCCGGAAACGGTGAAGCCCCAATTGTCCGGAGTCAGCGAAACGAAGGTGACCGCAAGCATGTCCCCCGGCCGCGCTCCGGCGACGGCGATCGGACCGGTGAGACAGTGCCCCTTCCGGTAGGCGAACAATCAAGGCTGCTCCTCACCCGGGAAGGTTTGACGTCGCAGGTGGCCCGATGCATCGAGGGACCGTACCCACACGGTGTCCCCGGGGTTCACCGTCAGCGCTGGCGGAATATCCCGGGAAAACACCTGGACTGCCGTCTTTGGACCAGGCTCCAAATGGTGAACAGTCACGTGCGCCCTCCGATAGTCGAAACGCCAGCGTACCTGCTGTGCCGGTTCTGCACCGCTGCCTCGCCCCCCCTTCCCGGTTCACTCACACGTACCCATCCTGCTCGCCTCCCTAACGTCTACCGCTTCCGTCCGCCGCCGGGTTCTCCGGCCGGAGTCGGTAGTTGGTGCCCCAGGGAATCGATGAGCTCTCTGCTCTCTGCCCGGATTGTTGCCAAGTCCTCAATCTGGCCACTCAGAACTACGGCGGCGTCAGCTACTTCGAGTGGTGAGCCGGGAGTGATCTGGCCGTCAACCCTGAGACTGATCAAAGATTCGACCAACCGGAACGCCAATTCCCCGTGACGTTGAAGACCGTCTGAGGCCAGTGGGGCGCGGACGGCTGCCGAACCAAAGTCCCGGTACAGCTGCTGCAGTTCCTCACGATCGGCAAGGAAGCTAGCGAAGCGCTCGCTGCGAACTTCAGGCAGGTGGTAGAGGATTCCCACGTTCCATCTGCCGCCGCAAAGATGCGATCCGTCGACCAGAGCTACTGCGTGAAGCCTTGCGGCAGGAGAAACTGAATCCCGTCCTTGATCCGCTGCTTCACGAACTGCACGCGCGAAAGACAACCCCGGAGCAACGGTGCGGGACAGCAGATCCTCAAGGATGTCGTCCTTCGTCGCGAAGTGGTGGTAGAGGGAGGACTGGCGGATTCCGACGGCGTCCGCGATGGCGCGGGTAGACGTGGTGGCATAGCCCTGAGTGGTGAAGAGCTCGGCGGCCGCGTCGAGGATCTCTTCACGGGCGGTTGCCCCGGGTCGGGTCGCTTGGCGCGTGCGGGGACGCCCCGGTCCAGTAAGGGTCATGAACCCCATTCTGACAGGCGGAAAAATAGCCTCAGCGCCACCGTTCCGTGATGCCGGTGATGACCCCCATGGCGCGAAACAAAGTGGAAACAAGCTCCTCATGTGCCTTTTACGTGCGGGAAACCGCTGCGCGACGTGGCGTTGGAAAACTATCAAGTGACCGGTATTGCGCAGGCCCCACACGGCTCCTGCTCATCACCACCCGATAATTCCAGCCTCGGAGACCCCATGACGACCTCAACCCAGATCCACCAGGACGATGCCGACCTCACGTCGCTCGGCTATCAGCCGTCCCTGCACCGCAAGCTCGGCCGGTACGCGTCCTTCGCGGCAGGCTTCTCCTTCGTCTCCATCCTCACCACCATCTTCCAGCTCTTCGCCTTCGGTTACTCGTTCGCCGGCCCGGCATTCTTCTGGACCTGGCCTATCGTCCTCGTCGGACAACTCCTTGTCGCCCTGAACTTTGCGGAGCTGGCTGCCCGTTATCCGCTCTCGGGTGCGGTGTACCAATGGGCGCGGCGGGTGGGTGGAGAAACCATCGGCTGGTTCGCGGGCTGGTTCATGGCTCTGGCGCAGGTTGTCACTGCCGCCGCTGCAGCCATCGCCCTGCAGGTGGTGCTGCCCCAGCTGTGGACGGGATTCCAGGTCGTCGGCGGCGATCCGGCGCTCAACACCGTCACGGGTGCGGCGAACGCCGTCGTTCTCGGTGCCATCCTCCTGGTCGCCACCACCATCATCAACGTGCTCGGCGTCCGCCTGATGGCGCACGTGAACTCGATTGGGGTGACCTGCGAAATCGTCGGTGTTGTCGCCGTCGTCCTCGCCCTCCTGACCGCGGCGCAGCGCGGGCCCGACGTCGTCGGCGACACCACCGTGCTGCAGGGGTCGGACCTCGGCGCTGTGGGCGCCTTCCTGGTCTCAGGCCTCATGGCCGCCTACGTGATGGTCGGCTTCAACTCCGCCGGCGAGCTCTCCGAGGAAACCAAGGACCCCCGCCGCACGGCACCACGCACGATCATCTCAGCCCTGGTGATCTCCGGAATCGGCGGAGCGCTCATGATCATCACCGCGCTGATGGCAGCACCGAGTCTCGACGACGGCCGCCTCGCCACCGAGGGACTTCCCTACGTCCTGACGGCTGTGCTCGGCACCTTCTGGGGCAAGGTCCTGCTGGTTGATGTCGCCATCGCCATCTTCGTCTGCACCCTCGCCATCCAGACCGCCGGCTCACGCCTGGTCTTCTCGATGGCGCGGGACGGCAAGCTCCCCGCCTCGGGCCTGCTCTCGACCGTTCATCCCCGCCGTGGCACCCCGATGTGGCCGTCGATCGCCATCGGCGCCCTGGCCGTCGGAATCCTGGCAATCAACGTCGGCAACGCAGCCCTCTTCACCACGCTGACCAGTGTCTGCATCGTCATGGTGTACATCGCCTACCTTCTGGTCACCGTGCCGCAGCTTCTCAACCGCCTGCGCGGTGACTGGGACCGCGTGGGACAGACTATGCCGTCCGGCCTCTTCTCCCTGGGCCGCTGGGGCCTGCCCGTGAACGTGCTCGCCGTCCTCTACGGAGCCGTCATGGTGGTCAACCTCGCCTGGCCCCGCCCGGAGGTCTACGACCCCGCCGGTGAAAACGGGATCCTCCTCTACTCCGCTCCCCTGCTGGTCGCCGTCGTGTTTCTCCTGGGCGTCTGGGTCCGCAGGCGTACTCTGCGGGCCTCCTAGCACCCCCTCACGCTCACTGTTTACCCACTGCCGTTACCCACTGCCGTACGAAACACCGACAGGATCGACATGACACAGACCACCGAAACCCCAGCAGGAACGGCTACCACCACCGGTGCCCGCGCCCATGCCCGGGAACAGCACAGCCGCACAGCGGAGACTATGCGCCACATCCCCGTGTCCACCGCACCCTCACGCATCACGGCAGCATTGCCCGACGGCGCCGCCGGCCGCCTGGTCTGGTCCGAAACGCTGGCCTTCGGCCGTTACACCACACTCCCGTTGGCCCGCGGCACCCGCCTCCGGCTCACCGATACCGGCGACGCATGCGTCCACACCCTCCTGTATCGGGCCGGCGCGCTGCACGAACGCTTCAATGCAGCCGACACCGTCAAGGTACCGTGGCAGGCCTACCCCGGCACCGGGCACCCGCTCCTGTCCGACGCCGGCCGGGTCCTCGCCACGATCGTCGAGGACACCTCCGGTCACCACGACGCCCTGACCGGCGCCACCACCCTCGCCGGAAACACCGCCCGCTACGGAGCCGGCACCGCACACAGCGCCTCACCGGCCGCCCGCGAACTGCTCACCCTCGGCGCGCTGAAGAACGGCCTCGGCCCACGCGACGTCGCCCCCTCCCTCACCCTCTTCAAGGGCGTCCACGTGGACGACGACGGCAGCATCCGCTTCACCGGAAGCGCCGGCGCCGGCACACACGTGGACCTGCTGCTGCAGCTGGACGCCGTCGTCGTGCTTGCCAATACCGCCCACCCGCTGGACCCGCGCGAGAACTTCACCGGCTCCGCCGTCGAGATCACGGCCTGGCGGGCTCCGGAAGAACTGGCCGCGCTGGCCGACGGCAGCCTGGTGGGACCGCTGGCCCCCGAACACCTGCAAGCCCTGAACAACACCGAGCACGACCACGCCGCAAGGAGCACCCGATGACCACGACCCTCCCGCAGTCCGCGAGCAACGCCGCCCTCGCACCCGGCGCCGTCGTCCTGGACGAGTACGTGGAAGCCCGCGGCCCGTGGTCCGCCGTCGTCGCGGCCGGCGACGTGCTCACGATCGTTGACCTCGACGGCAACCAGGCGGTCGACTGCCTCCTCTACGCCGCCGACGACACCACCGTCCGGTACTCCGCGCCCGTCACCATCGCACAGCAGCGCTCGATCGTCCTGACCACCGGCTCGGTGCTGCGCGCCGACACCGGCCTTCCGCTCATGACCGTCGTCGCGGACGAAGTAGGCGTCCACGACACCATCGGCGGCGCGTGCTCGCAGGAATCCAACACCCTGCGGTACGGCCAGCACACGCGAGAGCAGCACGCCTGCGTGGAGAACTTCCTCATCGAAGGCTCGCGGTGGGGACTCGGCAAGCGGGACCTCGTGTCCAACATCAACTGGTTCATGAATGTGCCGGTCGATCCCGACGGAGCGCTCGGCATCGTCGACGGGCTCTCCGCTCCCGGCAAGCGCGTAGCCCTCCGCGCCGAGGTGGACACCCTGGTGCTCGTCTCGAACTGCCCGCAGGTGAACAACCCCTGCAACGGCTTTAACCCCACTCCCGTCCGCATGATCGTCACCCGTCCGGAGAACGCAGCATGAGCCGCTTCGACACCCTGCTCGTCGCCAACCGCGGCGAGATTGCCTGCCGCATCATCGAATCGGCACGGAAGCTCGGCCTGCGTACCGTCGCTGTATTCTCGGAGGCTGACCGCGGCGCACGCCACGTCCGGCTCGCCGACGAGGCGGTCCTCCTGGGACCCGCCCCTGCGAAGGAGTCCTACCTCCGCGTCGACGCCCTGCTCGCGGCCGCCGTGGCCACCGGAGCCGGAGCAATCCACCCGGGGTACGGCTTCCTGTCCGAGGACGCCGACTTCGCCGAGGCCGCGGAAGCGGCCGGACTGGTGTTCGTTGGCCCCACCCCAGAGCAGCTGCGCATCTTCGGTACCAAGCACACCGCCCGCGACGCCGCCTCCGCCGCGGGCGTCCCCATGATCGCCGGTTCGGGCCTGCTCGACAGCGTGGAAGACGCCCTGGCGGCTGCAAAGTCCATTGGCTTCCCGCTCATGCTCAAGGCCACTGGTGGCGGCGGCGGCATCGGGATGACCGTGTGCCGCTCGGAGGAGGAACTCGCCGAAAGTTTTCCGCGCGTTGCCCGCCTCGCGGGAGCGAGCTTCGGGACCGCCGGCGTCTTCGCTGAGCGCTACGTGGAGAACGCCCGCCACGTGGAAGTGCAGGTCTTCGGCGACGGCGAGGGCCGCGTGGTCAGCCTCGGCGACCGCGACTGCTCCCTGCAGCGCCGACACCAAAAAGTCCTTGAGGAGGCTCCCGCCCCGGACCTGCCGGATGACCTTCGCGAAGAACTGCACCGCAGCTCGCGCGCCCTATGTGCCTCGCTCGGCTACCGCTCCGCCGGGACAGTCGAGTTCGTCTACGACTCCGCACGCCAGGAGGCCTCGTTCCTCGAGGTGAACGCGCGACTGCAGGTGGAGCACCCGGTCACCGAGTCCGTGACCGGCGTCGACCTCGTGGAGTGGATGCTCCGCCTCGCCCAGGGCGGGGCCGATGCAGCCGCCGTGCTCGCCGAGGTCCCGGACAGCGTTCCGGTCTCCGGCCACGCCGTCGAAGCCCGCGTGTACGCCGAGGACCCGGCGAGGGGCTTCCAGCCCAGCGCGGGCACCATCACCAACGCGGTTTATCCCGAGGCGGACCACGTCCGCGTGGATACCTGGGCCGAGACCGGCAGTGAGGTTTCCACCAACTACGACCCCCTTCTCGCGAAGGTCATCACCTCCGGCAGCAGCCGCGACGAGGCCTTCGACCGGCTGGCGAGCGCCCTCACCGGCACGCGCATCGACGGTATCGAGACGAACCTCGGCATGCTCCGCGCGGTCAGCACCCTCGACGTCGTCCGCGAAGCCGCCCACTCCACGAACACCCTGAACAGCATCGGTGACCCGGAGCCGCGCATCACGGTCGAGCGTCCGGGCCTGCAGACAAGCGTGCAGGACTGGCCGGGCCGCACGGGACTGTGGAAGGTCGGCGTGCCGCCGAGCGGGCCGATGGACGACCTGTCCTTCCGGCTCGGCAACCGGGCCCTGGGCAACCCCGAGGGTGCTCCGGGCCTCGAATTCACGATGACCGGCCCCAGCCTCACGTTCTCGCACGCCACCCGGCTCTGCGTCACCGGCGCCGACGTCCGCGTCACGGTCGACGGAGCCGAGGTGCCGCTGTGGGAACCGGTCACCGTTCCGGCAGGCGGAACGCTCGACGTCGGTACGGCCGAGAGCGCCGGCATGCGCGGTTACATCCTGTTCGCCGGCGGCCTCGACCTTCCGCTCTATCTCGGCAGTGCCTCCACCTTCACCCTCGGCCAGTTCGGCGGTCACGCCGGGCGCGTACTCCGTTCCGGTGACGTGCTTCGTACGGTCCCGACGGACAACCAGAACCTGCCGGCAAACGAATCGCCGGTACCCGTTGACGCCCGTCCGGCCCTGACTTCCCGGTGGGAACTCACCGTCGTCGAGGGCCCGCACGGCGCCCCGGAGTTTTTCCAGCGGGAGGACATCGACGACCTCCTTGCCACCGACTACGAGGTGCACTTCAACTCTGCTCGCACCGGCGTCCGGCTGATTGGCCCGAAGCCGAGATGGGCACGGAACGACGGCGGCGAGGCCGGCCTGCACCCCTCCAACATTCACGACACCCCCTATTCGATAGGTGCACTGGACTTCACCGGCGACACCCCGATCCTGCTGGGACCGGACGGACCCAGCCTGGGCGGCTTTGTGTGCCCGGTGACCGTGGTGACGGCCGACCGCTGGAAGCTCGGCCAGCTTCGCCCGGGCGACTCCGTGCGCTTCGTGCCGGTGAAGGCAGCCCAGGCACCGTCCCTGCGCGATCTGGGCCCCGGACGTCAACTCATCCTTCCCGAGACGCCAGAACCTGCAGGCGCCGCAACCGGTTCGCGGGCTACCCCGCTACTCCGCCGCGGCGATGGCGACGACGGCGTCCTGGCCCGCGTGGCAGAGGAACCAGGCCGTCCCGCCGTCACCTACCGGCGCTCCGGCGACGACAACCTTCTGGTCGAGTACGGCGACATGGTCCTGGACCTCGGCCTGCGGGCCCGGGTGCACGCCCTGCACCAGGCCGTCGAGCAACTGCGCCTTCCCGGCGTGGTCGACCTCACCCCGGGGATCCGCAGCCTGCAGATCAAAGTGGACCCATCCGTCCTGTCCACCCGCCGCCTGCTGGACGCGGTCCGGGAGATAGAGCGTGCCCTACCGGCGAGCTCCGAACTCGTGGTCCCCAGCCGGTCGGTCCGGCTCCCCCTGTCGTGGGACGACCCCGCGACCCGCGAGGCGATCGAGCGGTACATGGCCGGAGTGCGCGACGACGCCCCCTGGTGCCCGTGGAATATTGAATTCATCCGCCGCATCAACGGGCTGGACTCCGTGAATGACGTCTTCGACACCGTCTTCAACGCCGAGTACCTGGTCCTCGGGCTGGGTGATGTGTACCTCGGCGCTCCCGTCGCGACTCCGCTCGACCCGCGGCACCGCCTCGTCACCACGAAATACAACCCGGCCCGCACCTGGACGCCGCAAAACGCCGTCGGCATCGGTGGCGCGTACATGTGCATCTACGGAATGGAAGGACCCGGCGGATACCAGTTCGTGGGACGAACCACCCAGGTGTGGTCGCGCTACGCGGACTCGGCCCCTTTCGAGCCCGGCTCCCCCTGGCTGCTGCGGTTCTTCGACCGTATCTCCTGGTACCCGGTCAGCCCTGAAGAGCTGCTGGACCTCCGAGCCGACATGGCCGCGGGCCGCGGACGCGGTGTCGAGATCGAAGAGGGCACCTTCTCGCTCGCCGAGCACGAACAGTTCCTCGCGGACAACAGCGAGTCCATCGCCGAGTTCCGTCTGCAGCAGTCGGCCGCCTTCGCCGTCGAGCGTCAGGCTTGGGCCGACGCCGGTGAGTTTGACCGCGCGGACGCAGCGGCCGCCGTCGTTCCCGCGTCCGACGATCTGGTGGTGCCCGACGGCGCCTCGCTGGTTTCGGCGCCCTTCGCCGCCAGCGTGTGGAAGGTGGATGTGGCACCGGGTGACGTGGTGCTCAAGGGCCAACCGCTTGTTTCGCTCGAGGCCATGAAGATGGAAACCGTCATCACCGCCCCGCACGACGGACAGGTGCTGCAGGTACTGCCCCTCGCGGGTTCACAGGTGGTGTCCGGCGAAGCCCTGGTGGTTCTGCGAGCGCTGGATATCGAAGTAGAGCCCGAGGCGGATCCCGAACGGGGTTCCGACGCACGTGAGAAAGAAGAGGTAGCGGTATGAGCACTGTGACGGACCGCGTACGCGCCGCACTCGCGGGCATCGACGCAGTGGACAGGCCCGAGATCTGGGTTGCCGTGCGGACGCCGGAGGAACTCCTCGCCGAGGCCGCCGACATCGACGCACGGGTCCGCGACGGGGAGGAACTCCCGCTGGCCGGCCTGCTTCTCGCTGTGAAGAATAACGTGGATGTGGCGGGCATCCACACGACGGCTGCCTGCCCCGGTTACTCCTATCTTCCGGAACAGGACGCTGAAGCGGTACGGCGACTTCGTGCTGCGGGCGCTGTGGTGCTGGGGTCCACCAACCTCGATCAGTTCGCGACCGGACTGGTGGGAACCCGTAGCCCGTACGGTGCGGTCCGTGACTCACGCCGCCCGGAATACATTTCCGGCGGGTCCAGTTCAGGGTCGGCCGTTGCTGTGGCCCTTGGTTTGGCTGACATAGCGATCGGGACCGATACCGCCGGATCAGGACGGATCCCGGCCGGGCTGCAGGGCATAGTGGGCATCAAGCCGACTCTGCATGTCGTGTCCACCGACGGCGTCGTGCCGGCGTGCCGCTCCTGGGACACGGTGACCATCCTGGCCCGCGACCTTCCGACGGCGGAGCTCGCCATGGGCGTGATGGCCGGCGATGCCAGGGCCTGGCCCTCGGACGTACGCCTCGCCGCGCCGAGCCGACCGCGTGTCGCCTTCCCCGCCGAGCTGCCCGAGCTCTCCCCCGCCTGGGCTGCCGAATTCAGCCGCCAGGTTAGCCGGCTCGAGGCCTCCGGCGTCGACGTGGCACCGCTTCCGATCGACCTGTTCCTCCAGGCCGCCCGGCTCCTCTACGACGGAGCTCTCGTCGCCGAGCGGTATGCCGCGGTGGGTTCCTTCGTTGATGCGCAGTCAGCGGAGGGCAACGCTGCTGGCCTGGATCCGACCGTGTCCGGCATCATTCGACGGGCAGGAGCGCTTTCGGCCCACGACTACGTCGCCGACACCGGGCGGCTCGCCGCGCTCAAGCAGGCGGCGCTCGCGCAACTCGAAGGCTTCGATGCCCTGCTCCTTCCGACCGCCCCGCTGCATCCCCTGCTCCCTGAGGTTGCCGCGGATCCGGTCGGCGTCAACTCGCGTATGGGCACCTACACGAACTTCTGCAACCTCTTCGATATGTGCGCAGTAGCAGTTCCAGCGGGCGAGGTAAATGGAGCCCAGTTCGGTGTGACAGTAGTAGGACGCACCTTCGACGACGCGGTGGTAGCTGACATCGCCAGCCGGGTTGAGTTCGCTCCTGCTCCGCCGGCCCTCTTCGCATCGGGCAGTGCCGCGACACGGGACAGCGCCGGCAAGCCCTGGCCGTTGGCCGCTGGGGCTCAGGGAATTCCGCTCGTCGTCATGGGCGCGCATCGCCGCGGACAGGTACTCGCCCCTGATGTGGAGAAACTCGGCGGTTACTGGGACGGACCCGTGCGCACAGCCCCCCGCTACCGGATGGTGACTCTGGATACCCAACCGCCGAAGCCGGGTGTGTATCGATCGGACGAGGGCCGGGAGCTCGTTGGCGAACGGTGGATACTATCCGCAGCAGCACTGGGCCAGTTCCTGGCCGCACTGCCCGAACCAATGCTGCTCGGGTCGATCCAGCTCAACGATGGAACATCCGCCATCGGCTTTGCCTGTGACTCGGTGGCCGCAAACAGTAGTCGAGACATTACGCATCATGAGGACTGGCTGACTGCGCTTTCTGCCTCAGGTGAAGAACCCGGTCAGAAGGACTCAGAGGAACGCGACTACGGCCCTCTTCGGAATTTCCTCCTCACCGGGCTCTCCCGTGGTTTCTACTCTGATGCGAAACGCGGTTGAGGCGTGAGAACTCACTGGTGGAGCTGGCTGACGGGCGACGATGGTATGCGGTATGAAACGGACGGAGCCAGCACGAGCGGCAATCAGCAACACTCCTGGCTGCTGCCGGGAGACCTGGTGCTTCGAGGAGATGAGCTTCCAGTGTCGGCTCCGGCAGGCGAGGGCTCACCAGCGTAATGGACTGTCTGCTTGGCGCAGCGGTTCCCCCGGCGCTCAGCCTCCGGCCGATCGGTGAACCCATTCAGGTGTCGTGCGACTCAGCCGACGGTCGAGCGCAACCCGCAGCCGGGCGGCTTCATGCCGCACCCGCTCAGCTTCGCTTTTCTCGACCCGAACGCCGCGTGACTGTGGCGTTGTCTCGCCCGGTTCCAACCCTTCCCGCCAGGCGGCGTCGAGAAGCATCAGTTCCTCGGGCGTCAGCCACTCCGGTTCGCTGAGCACCCGGACCATGGAGATCCCCGCTGCTTTCCGGTTGAGGTCGGTGGAGAAGGCGGCGTCGAGCGCCCACTGGGCACGCTCCCACCACTGGGCCTTCTGGTCGGCGAGTGCTCGCTGCTCGAGTTCAAGCCGGTCCGCTTGAGCCTCTTGCTCGAGCACCCGCTGGGAGTGCCGCAGACTCCGCCACCCGATGATCCCGGTGATGACCGCAGCCAGGAGGGCAACGAACGGACCCAGGGCGCCGACGATCTCCCACCATTCGGCACCGTTGGATTGCTCAACGATCACGCGTACAGGCTGAGGAGGCACCATGCGCTAATCCTAGAGAGCACGGTCCCGCGAGGGGACGGACCCGCCGACCGGAGCCGGTGCTGCCGGGCGACGGAGCGCCGGAAGGAGACTCACGCCGGCGATGACAGACGCCACCACAAAGGTGGTCACCGAGTTGGTGGCGTTCAACAGCACCCCAATAAGTACTGCGCCGGCGGCCTGACCAAGCGCAAGCGTGATGAACAGCGCGGCCGTCCCCGCAGCAGCGGAACCAGGGAGCGCATCGGTAGCCCACGCGATCAGGACGCCGCTCAGCGCTACATAGCTAGCACCGAAGCAAGCACCCGCCGTGAAAACCGCCAGGTCATTGCCCGGCAGCACACCAAGAACGAGCGTCGCGGCCCCCATCAGCACAGCCGTCAATGTCCATGCTTTCCGAATCCCCCATTTGATCACAAGATCACCGGAGAAGGCTCCCGCTATGCCGGCGGCACCCAGACAAACCCAGAAGACTGTCGCTGCGGAATCACTCAACTGTCCCTCGGACGTGACCAGCGATCTGCCGAACGTCCAGACTGCGGCACTGGCTGCACCGGCGAGCAGCGCCGCCACCGAAGCTGTGCGCAGCGGTTTTAGTCCGCTCAACCGCAACGCAGGGCGCTGGCCCGCCGCCGTCGTCGTCGCCCGCCTGCCGGTGACCAGCACCGCGATGGCGGCGCCGATGTTGAGCGCGGCGATGATCCACCAGGCAGTGCGCCACTGATCGGTCAGAAGCAGCGCGAGCGGCCCGGCGACCACCACACCGAACCCTGTGCCGGAATTGACTACTGCCTGCGCTCGGGCTGACGCGCCCGTACTCACTGCCTCCTGAACGAGGGTGACCAACCCGGGAGATGCGAAACCCGCGCCGGCGCCGGCGAGCAGCATACTGGCCGCCAGAACAACCGCAGACCCTGAACATGCGACGCCGGCACTACCGACGGCAGCGACGCCGCCGGCAAGCGCAACCGTCAACCGCGGAGACGCAGCCAATCGGTAAGCCGCGCCCGCAGCCAGGCAGTAGGAAACAAAGCTGCCGCTGGAGATAGCGCCCGTTAGCGTGGGCGTGAGTGCAAATGACTGTTCGAAGGCCGGCGCGAACAGTCCGTAGCCAAAGCGTGCCAGGCCGTAGGTAGCAGCGATGAGGGCGGTAGCGCTCATGACAAAGGGCAGAGATGTGCGCACCGAACCTCCAAAGTAGAACCGCCGTTATAGTAGAACCAACGTTATAGTTGGACGCATGCGAACGCAATCACCACGAGGAACCGCACGGGAGCGGTTGCTCGATGCCGCAGATGAGTTGTTCTACGTCGGCGGCATCTCCACCACCGGCGTCGATGACGTGTTGGTGAAAGCGGAGGTCTCCGTTGCAACGCTCTACGCACACTTCGGAAGCAAGGACGGGTTGCTGGAAGCCAGCCTGCAACGGCGGCTGGACACCTGGAAGCTCTGCTGGGATGACGCGATCGCCGACGCGGACTCGGATTCGGGACGGTTGCTCGCGGTCTTCGACGCGCTGGCACTCTTCCGCGAGCGGCAGCGGAACTCCCGCTGGTGCGCCTTCCTCTCCACAGCGGTCGAGGTTCCGCCATCGAAGGCCGGTGTGGCCGAGCTCGTGAAAGCTGACACCGCCCTGCTGACTGAGCGCCTGCAGGTCCTGTCCGAACCCATCGCCGGACCTGACGCCGACAGGTTGGCCGCAGCCATCCTGCTCATCTATAACGGGACTCTGGCAAGCTTTCTCCGCGGCAGCCCCGAAGACCCAATAGCTCATGCACGCGACGCCGCCAGCCTGGTCGTGGGCACGTATGTGCACTGATTGCCGAGGAGTCGCGGGCAACAGAGCCGTCCGGTGACGCAACGAACAAGGCTGGGACACCCCACCACGGAACGCGGGAACGGAAGGAAACAAACAGTATGTTGAACACCGAACGTAGCGGCTCCGGGAGACCACTCGTACTCGTCCACGGACTCGCGTCCAGCATCCGCAATTGGGACCCCGTTCTCCCGTTGCTTCAGCAGCAGCGCGAGGTTATCGCCGTCGACCTCCCGGGTTTCGGCAAGAGCGACCCGCTTCCAGGTGAGGTCACCATCGCGACCCTGACGGACGCCGTCGAACGCTTCCTTCGCGACGAGAACCTGCCGGACGTGGACATCGTGGGCAGCTCGATGGGCGCACGTCTGGTTGTCGAAATGGCGCGCCGCGGCCATGCCGGGAACGCCGTCGCGCTCGATCCCGGCGGATTCTGGAACGACACCCAGGTCCGCGTCTTCAACAGCACGATCACCGCGTCCATCGCACTCGTCCGCCGGATCCAGCCCGCCCTTCCGTCGCTGGTTAAACAGGCCGCCGGCCGCACAGCGCTCCTCGCGCAGTTCTCCTACGCCCCCTGGAAACTGGACCCTGATCTTGTGCTGACCGAGCTGCGCGGATTCGCTGCCTCCCCCAGCCTCGATGCGGCACGCCGCTCGCTCGCGCACGGACCGCGGCAGGAAGGGGCATCGCAGGGCAGCCTGAAGGGCAAGCTCGCGTTCGGCTGGGGCAGGCAGGACAGGGTCACGCCGCTGAGCGAGGCCGCCGTCGCAATGTCGCTCTACCCCGACGCCACCCTCCACGTCTTCGAGGACTGCGGACACTTCCCCCACTGGGACCAGCCGGAGCAGACCGCGCGCTTCATCCTCGAATCGACGGGCGGCTAAGCAGACGGTTAAGCGAACACCGCACAGTCCGGGAAGTGGTGGAGGCGCTTCCACCACTTCCCGGGTTCGCTAGCTCTGGACGGGCGCCCAGGCGCCCGTACTCACGGCTTCCGGCGCGGTGGTGCCTGTGTCGAAGCGATCCAGGCGGAAGGACTTCAGGACCGGAGACGGGGTGCCGGTGAGGATTTCCTCCGCGAGCAGTTCACCGAGAATCAGCCCGAGCGTCGCCCCGGAGTGGGTGAACATCATGTGTAGTCCCGCGATTGTCGGCACGGGGCCCACCACAGGTTCGCCGTCGCCGGGAATGGGCTTCAGTCCCGCTCCCACTCGTTGCGCGGTCAGCTTGGGGTTCCCGGCGAGCACCTTCGATGCCTCGTCCAGCAAGCCCTGCACGGACTCCTCGGGAACCGTGATCGACCCGTCGTCCCCCACGATCACCGACTGCTCCGCCCAGTCGGCGTCGAGCACGAGCCTGCCGTCGGGCGTGGGCCGCACCGCAACGCGGGGGGTGTTCAGTACGGTGCTGACCTTGACATCGACCGGATCCGTGAACAGCACGAAGGCGGCGGGAGTAGCGTCCGGAACGGTTACGCCCAGGGCAGCGAGCTGCGCTGGAACGTCACCGCCGGTGGCCAGCACCACGCGATCGGCGGCAAGGCGCCTCCCGTCGCCGAGGATGACGCCGACTGCGGTGCCGTCCTGGACGTCCACCCGCACATCGCCGGCGTCCTCCATGATGGTTGCACCATGAGCCACCGCTTCGGCCACCAGAGCCGGAATGAAGTCCGGCATATTGACCCAGCCTTCGCCGGGGTTGTAGATCGCGCCTTCCTCGGCCACCGCATCCGCATCGACGTCCGGGGCCACCTGTGCCACGTCGGCGCGGTCGACCCAGAGGGAGTTATAGCCGGTGGAACGCTCGAAGTCGAAGGTGTCGCGGAAGGTTTCTCCGGGGCCGGCCCACTTCAGGGCACCGTTGAACCGGATGTAGTCGCCGCTCTCCGGGTGGCGCGCACACCAGGTGCGGTAGCGGTCAATGGCGAGCATCCGTAGGTAGTGGTAATCCGCTGAGCGGGCACCCGATGAGTTCAGCCATGCAATCGAGCGGCTCGAGGCCCCGCTTGCCAGAGAACCGGCAGTGACGAGGGTTACTTGCGCGCCGCCCCGTGCAAGCTGCATGGAGGTCGAAGCGCCGAGGATGCCGCCACCAATGACGGCGACGTGGTGGGCTGGAGCTTTGGAGGACATGGTTCTCCCTTTCTGAGGTGTTCGCGGGCAATCAGCTGCGCCGGGCGGCGTTGAGTCGTATCGCCCGAATCAGCCCGCGCTAGGCAAATGCGTGGATTTTCTCGATGGTTCGAAGGACTTCAAGGGATTGGGTCGGATCGACCGGCAAGCTGCCCTCACCGCGTAGTGCGGCCGCGAGAACCGAATAGAACTGGGGATAGGCACCGGTTTCAGGGGGAACGCTAACGGTGGAACCGTCGATCCCCAGAACGCCCCAGGTGTCCTTGGGTTCCACGCCATACAACGGATCCAACGGGGACATGCCGCCAGCGAGGGCAGGTTCCTGGTGGTCCAGTCCCCATTTGGTGTAGCCGCCCGTGGAACCCAGGACGTGGAATCGCGGGCCAACTTGCGCTGCCATGCCGTTCATCCACAGCCTGGACCTGACGCCGGAGGCGTGTCGAAGTGACACGAAGGCCTCAGTGTCAGCCCCGTCCTGATGCGCGCCGTGGTTCGCCATCTCGCCGTAGCTCTCTACGACCTCTCCGAACAGTTGGACGGCCTGGTCGATCAGGTGGGCGCCGAGGTCGTGAAGGATTCCGCCACCCTCCGTCAGCGAAGCTGAATCCCGCCAGTTGCCGAAGCCTTCCGGCCGCCACCATTCAAAGCGGGACTCGAAGCTGCGCACTTCACCCAGTGCGCCTTCCCGCACCAGCTTTGCCAGCGTCAGAAAGTCCGCGTCCCACCGGCGGTTCTGGAACACCGTGAGCTGGACGCCCGCTTCGATCGACTGCGAGATAAGGGCCTCGCCCTGAGCCGACGTCGGGACGAACGGCTTATCCACCACAACATGAAGGCCGCGGGCCATCGCTGCCGACGCCAGGTCGAAATGGGTCAGCGGCGGGGTGCCAAGGATCACCAGGTCGAGATCGTCAGCGGAAGCGAACAAGGCTTCCGGTGTTGGAACGATCCGCGCCTGTGGGTAGAGCCTGGCCGCTTCCGCAGCGCGGGCTGGGTCCGCCGTGACGATGAAGTCCAGTGAGTAGCCGGGATCTGCCGCGATGAGCGGTGCGTGGAAAACTTTCCCGGAGATGCCGAAGCCTATGACTGCGGTGCGTAGAGGTGCGTCTGCTATTCGTCGCATCAGAGCACTTCCGAGAGGAAGCGTTGCAGGCGTTCGCTCTTGGGATTGTCAAAGATGTCGGCAGGAGTGCCGGCCTCGACGACTTCGCCCTCGTCCATGAAGACGACCTGGTCAGCGACCTTCCGGGCGAACCCCATCTCGTGTGTCACCACGACCATGGTCATGCCCCGCTTGGCGAGTGAAGCCATCAGGGTGAGGACACCTTTGACAAGTTCCGGATCCAGGGCGCTGGTGGCCTCGTCGAAGAGCATTACCTCCGGTTCCATGGCGAGAGCACGGGCGATGGCGACGCGTTGCTGCTGGCCACCGGAAAGATCCCGGGGGCGGTGGTCGGCGCGTTCGGCGAGCCCGACTTCAGCGAGGCGCCGGCTTGCCCGCTCACGTGCCTCTTTTTTGGACATCTTCTTGACGCTCCACAGGGCAAGGGCCACGTTTTCCAGGGCGGTGTGGTCCGGGAAAAGGTTGAAGTGCTGGAACACCATCCCGATCCGGCTGCGCAGGGTGTCGGGGTTGACCTCCAGCGCGCTTTCTCCTGCCAGGAGTACATCGCCGCTCTTGGGTTCATGAAGTCTGTTCACGCCACGAAGCAGAGTGGACTTTCCGGAGCCCGACGGTCCGATGATGCAGGTGGTGGTGCCCGGAGCAACGGTGAGGCTGACGTTGCGGAGTACTTCGATGTCCCCGTACGCCATGGTCAGGTTCCTGAGTTCCAGGCTGGAGCCGTGGAACGTCTCGATATCCGGTGCGGCCGGCTGAGCTAGAGCTGTGTTGCCGGCGCTGCCCTTGGTGCGGTTCATGTTCATGTGTTGCTCCCGGAGGTGAGCGGCGAGGCCGCGTCGAGTTCATTGACTTCCTTGAGGCCGCTGGTGGGCGGTGCCGCGCGGCGGCGGCCGGTGCGGAACCTGGCATCGAAGTAGTTCACCAGATGGGTAAGAGGAACGGTGATGATCAGGTAGAAGATGCCGGCCATGACGAGCGGGGAGAGGTTTCCGGTGAGCACAGCGGCGTCCTGGCCTACGCGGAAGAGCTCGCGCTCACTGACCAACAGGCCGAGGAAATAGACCAGGGAGGAGTCCTTGACGATGGCGATGAACTGGTTCACGAGCGCCGGCAGCACGCGGCGGATGCCCTGGGGTATGACCACGAGAGCCATGGATTTGCCGTAGCTCATGCCCAGAGCCCGGCAAGCCTCGCCCTGGCCCTTGTCCACGCTCTGGATGCCTGCGCGGAAGATCTCACCGATGTAGGCGCTGGCGATCAGGCTCAACGCGATGATGCCCAGCGGGTACGGCGAGGGGCCAAAGATCGACTGGCTCAGCCGCGCGAAACCCTGACCGATCAGCAGGATGGTCAAAATGGCCGGCAGGCCTCGGAACAGGTCCGTGTAGATGCGGGCCGGGATACGCAGCCATTTTGAGGGTGATATGCCCATGACGGCCACGATCATGCCGAGCACGAGGCCGATGATCGTCGCAGCGATGGAGATGATGAGGGTGTTGATCAGGCCCACCGTCAGAAGCTGGGGCAGGACTTCAACCATCGCCTCAAGGTCGAAGAAGGTGCGGATAATGGTGTCGAACCAGTCCATGGTTACTCTCAGACGTAGTTAGCTTGTTAGTCCCGGGCGGACCGCGAACTGACGGTCCGCCCGGTCATTCGATAGCCGGCAGCACGTGCCGGCGTTCAGTGTCGGTGACCGCTACTTGCCGGACGCAGCTGTCTGCTCTGCTTTGGGCAGGTACTGCTCGGGCATCGGGGAACCCGGGAACCACTTCTCGTAAAGCGTCTTCCAGGTGCCGTCCTCCATGGCCTCGGCCAGGGCCTCGTTCAGGGCTTCCTTCAACGCAGTCTTGTCCTTCCCCAGAGCGAAACCTGCTGGGGCATCAAAGGAGGGAATGTCAGCAGCGCTGACCAGCCCGTGCTGCTCCTGGTATTCCTTCGCCGCCTCGTAGTCCAGGAAGTGCGCATCGGCCGAGCCGCTGTTGACCGCTGAGATCGCCGAGTTGTTGTCCGGGAAGCGGACCAGGTCCGTGGAGGTGAAGTTCTTCACCGCATACGCTTCCTGAAGGCTCCCCTGCACCACGCCCAGACGCTTGCCGGCAAGACCCTCCACGTCCGTGACTCCGGATTCCTTGCTGGTAAGAACGGTGAGGTAACCGGCGAGATAGCCGTCGGAGAAGTCAACGGTTTGCTTACGTTCTTCCGTGATACCGATCGCCGCGACGCCGACATCGAACTGCCCGTTGGCCACCGCCGGCAGAATTGCCGAGAAATCCTGCCCGGTGAAAACTACCTCGTCGATACCCGCACGCTTGGCCACGTCCGTGAAGAGCTCCACATCAAAGCCCGTGAAGTTTCCCTCGGCGTCCGTGAAGGTGTAGGGCTTCGCGTCCCCCAGGCTCGCCACCCGGACGGTGCCGGGCTCGATCAGGTCGTAAGGATTGTCGGTCGAGGAGGATGTCGACGTAGCAGACCCGCCGCAGCCGGTGAGTGCCAGGAGCGTCGCAACAACACCCGCGAGGATGCCCCCCGAGCGGAAGTTCAGTCGTGTTTTCACTGTGTTGTCCAATCATGAAAGCCGAGGGCTTCGAGAGAAGTTTCTAGATGATCCCTTGTTGAGTCCGGTCTCAGTCGCTATGGTTGAGACCGGACTCACAATGGGTTGCTGAAAAATGTAACCTATGACACACGGGCCGTCAAGGGGCGCGGAGAAAGGCCGAAATGAGCAGCAACAATTCCAGGCGACGTGAAACGACAGTCGCCGACGTAGCCAAGGCAGCGCAGGTATCCAAAGCGCAGGCAGCACGTGCGCTGGGAAACTACGGAGCCGTCAGCGACGACGTCCGGGAGCGCGTGCTTGCGGCGGCGGAGGAACTTTCATACCGTCCGAATGAACTAGCCCGCAGCATGAACACAGGGAAATCCCACACCATCGGCATTGTGGTCGGCGATATCGAGAACCCGCATTTCGGCCTGGCCACCCGCGGAATCACGGACACCGCCAAGAAAAGCGGTTACAACGTCATCCTCGTCAACACGGATGAGGAAAGGGAAGCGGAAGTTGCCGCTGTCCAGGTGTTGCTGGACAAACGGGTGGATGGACTCATCGTGGCTCCTGCGTCCTCAACGGAAACGGAGCATCTGCGGAGCGTTCATGATTCAGGCCGCCCCCTGGTCCTGCTTGACCGCAGGGCCGAGGGCTTTCCAGGTGAAACAGTCGCCGTAGACATGACAGATATTTCCTACGAAGCCACCAGACATCTGCTCGACTCAGGTCACCGCAGGATCGCATTCATTTCCACTCTCAAGACGAATCTTCCGTTCGACGAGAATTTTCAGCTGGAGTCCTCGCAAATCTCTGAACGCCTCACTGGCATGCGGCGCGCTCTTCTGGAAGATGGGTTGGACCTCCCTCGGGACCTGGTGCGGCTCAATGCCGGCGACGCGGAATCTGTCCAGAAGATCACGCGCGAAGTTCTCACCCTGCCGGACCCGGCCACGGCGGTCGTAGCATCCGACGGTCTCATCGGCCTCAGCGTCGTGGAAGCTATCCAGGGCCTCGGTCTGTCCATCCCTGAGGACGTTTCATTCCTCATGTACGACGATTTCGCCTGGACCCGTCTCACCACCCCGCCCCTCACAGTCATAGCCCAGCCCGTGTACGACATGGGAGTAGCCGCCGCCACTGCGCTGATCCGGCAGATCGAAGGTCGAAGAACCGGGGACGCTATCCCCGTTCTCACGGCCCGGTTGATCAAGAGGGGATCTGTCGGGTCGCGTCAGCCGGAGGAAACTGGACGCTTCGTCCTCGAGTCGACGGGCGAGCGAGCGTAACGAAACCCAGAACGACGACGGCGGCACCCCGCCCAGCCAGCCGGGAGTCAGAGCGCTAGGGAAGGAACGCGAGCTCATCAAGGACCTCGGTCCTGCACCGCTGCGCTGATCCTGCATGGTGTCTGGCTCCACCGGCTCTGCAAACATGGACGGCATGCACGTAAACACCTTCGGATCCGCCGGCAATTCCCCCGTCCTGCTGCTCCACGGCGGCGGCGTGGCCGGCTGGATGTGGGACTCGCTGCGCCGGGACCTGGAACCGGAGCACTATGTCCTGGTTCCCGACCTGCCCGGTCATGGCGCGAGTGCCGGGCAGCCTTACCGGTCGCACGGCCAGACCGTACAGTCGCTCGTCGAGATACTGACCCGTGAGGTTCAGCGACCGGTGCGCGTCGTTGGGTTCTCGATGGGTGCGCAGCTGACTGTCCAGCTCGCCTCCTCCCATCCCGAACTTGTGGCCGGGGTGCTGGTGGTCAGCGCGCAGGCGAAGACAATGCCGTTCACCCAGCTCACCCTTCAGGCGCTTGCCCTCGCCTCACCCCTCGCACGACGGCGATGGTTCGCACGGCTGCAAGCTCGGGAACTCTTCGTTCCCCCGGAATTGATGGAGCAGTACATCCGCACCAGCGCGGGTATCTCCCGATCGACCTTGGTGGGTTCGGTGGGCGACAATCTGCGTTTCCAGCTCCCCGATGGATGGTCGAAGTTCCCCGGCCAGGCCCTGGTCATGGTCGGAGAGCGCGAACGGTCGCTCATGCGCCGTTCGGCCGAGACTCTTTCCGCTGCCCTTCCCGGCTGCGAGCTCGAGGTCGTCGAAGGCTGTGGCCACGGGATTCCGTTCCAGCGACCGGAATGGTTCGGTCGGCGCGTGAGCGACTGGTTGACGGCCTGAACGGCCGCCTCTCCGACTCCCCTTAAGCTATTCGAATGGAATTCCTCCGCAGCCTGCTTCTCGTCCTGCACTTCGTCGGCCTCGCCGCCATCCTTGGCGGCGTCATCGCCCAGATCCGCAGCATGCGCACGAATCGGGCCGTCGTCACTCCCGGCATCATGCACGGCAGCTGGCTGCAATTGGTCACCGGACTCGGACTCGTCGGAGTGATTGAAGCCGCTGACCTTGGAGAAGTGGACAACCTCAAAATCGGAGTAAAGCTCCTGGTGATGGTCGCCGTCGTCGTGCTGGCCTTCATCAACCGCACAAAGGACGCAGTGCCGTCCGCGATCCTGGGCACCATCGGTGGACTGACGCTGCTCAACATCATCATCGCGGTGTTCTGGCGCTAGGCACCCGCCTTCTGAATCGAAGTTCGCCCGGACGACGACGGCCGTTCAGCAAAGCTTCCCCCTACCGCTGTCTGCGGTTCCGGCCCTGCGCCTAGCTTCGAGCATGTTCACCTTCCTTCACGAAAGGCCCTACCCATGCTCGGGACTCCCCCGCGCCGTGCGCTTGCCGGCGCACTGGCGATCGCCGTCGTCGTACCGCTGACCGTCGGCACCACTTCCATCGCTGCAGCAGCGCCGGACGGTTCTGCCCACAAGGCCCAGCCGGTCAACACCACGTCGACCGACGGTGTTCTGTACCGGCAGAACTTCAACGGCCTCGCCAGAAACCTCCAGGCGCGCTCAAGCGACCCGGACATTGTGGAGGGCACCGTGGGCTTCACCCACACCGCTCCCAAGGGCTGGAGCGTCGAGAACGACGAGAGCATGGCGAATAACGGTGTCGAGGAGTGGCGCGGCTGGTCCTTCACCACACGCGACTTCTGGGTAGATGCCGAGGACCAGATGCGGAACCGCTTCGCCCGGGCGGACAACGTGATGGCCGTTGCCGATTCGGACGAGTTCGCCGACCGTAACAACCCAAATCACACCTTCAGCACCACACTGGTCTCTGACGAGATCAAGGTGAAGGGGCACTCCGCCGTCGAGCTCAGCTTCGATTCGCACTACCGCGGATGGGCCGGCCAGTCGGCCACCGTTACCGTCGAATTCGACGGTGACGGCGAGCAGACCGAGATCCTCCGCTACGACAGCAGCACGGTCGAGGACAACTACGACGGATCGGTTCTCAACGCCACCGAGACCGTCACGATCGATGTTCCGGAAGGTGCAAAGAACGCGACCGTCCGCTGGAACTTCGAGGCCGAAGCGAACAGCTGGTACTGGGCCATCGACTCGGTCTCCGTCCGCGAAGTCCTGCCTGCAGCGCAGGAACCGACGAGCGCGTGGGTTGTCAGCGACATCCAAGGGCACCCCGGCGATCTGGCCCACGCATTCCAGGACCTTGCTGTCGCTCGTCCGGATGCCGCCGGTCTGCTCATGGTCGGAGACATCGTCTCCACCGGCACGGAAGCGCAATGGGATGACATTCACACGGTGATGGACGACGCCGAACCGGTCCTCCCGGGAACCGTCGCCGCCGCGATCGGTAACCACGAAAGCTACGCGAATGAGTCATTCGAGACCCTGCGGGACCGCTTCCTTGCCTTTGCTGAGCGTGACCGCGTCTGGGGTGAATACGTCCTCGAGGGGAACGGCGGCGAGGTTCCCGTGTTGGTGCTGGGCCAGGAGACACCACGGCAGCCAGAGGTGCCCTTGTCGGCTGAGCAGATCGAGTGGTTCAAGCAACGACTGGCGTACTGGACGAAGCAGAACAAGCAGATCCTGGTGATCTCGCATTTCCCCCTGGGCGATACAGCGTCTGCGTCGTGGATCCCCTGGTACCACGAGCACTACGAGCACAACGACCTGCTCACCGGCATCCTGGGTGACTACCCGAACGCCGTCATGCTCAACGGCCACACCCATTACCCGTTCGAGCTCGGCGACTGGGCCGTCCAGCGGCGTACCGACGGCGGCCACCCCGACGGCTTCTGGGCAGTCAACACCGGCGCGATCCAGGTCGAGTGGGACGCCCGCGGCGAGAACACCGAAGGCATCACCGAGATTGTCACCCGCGATATCAACCGCGGCCTGACCATCGACGTCTTTCCTGATCGCATGGTCATCGACGCACGTGACTTCGGCGTAGCGGGGACCAACGGCACCAATGAAGTGAACGACGTCGTCCGCTCAGTCACTATCCCGAATCCGCTGACGAAGTAGCCAGGCCAGACAGAAGGGGCGGCACCGAACTGGACTGGTCCAGATTGATGCCGCCCCTTCGTCGCGCATACTCCCCTATTAGCTTTCGAGGTCCTCGAGTGACTTGCTCCTGGTGTCCGGAGACAGCAGAGCGGCGACCGCCGCTACGACGCAGATACCGAACGTGGTCAGCCCGATGACCATCGGGACGTTCGACGAGCCGGGAGGAGCAATCGCGGTGAAGATGCTCGGGAAGAACGACGCAATCATGAGCCCGACGTTCTGCGACACCGCGAAGCCGGTCACCCGAATGCGCATCGGGAACTGTTCCTGGAAGAAGGTGGCGAAGGTGGCGTTCCACATCTGGAAGAAGAGCCCCTGAACGATCACCACGCAGACGAACACCAGGAACAGGCTCCTCTGATCGATGGCCCACAGGTATCCACCTGCCAGCAGACCACCACCGAGTCCTCCGACGATCATGAGTGTCCGTCGACCGATCCTGTCAGACAACCCGCCGAAGACCGGGATGGTGAGTACAGCGACCACGTTCGCCACCAGGGTCACCCACAGGAACTGATCACTCGAGAAACCGATGCCGTAGCCATCCTGGGTCGCGTAGGAAACGCCGAAGATGAGCGTCGCCATCCCGATGACGTTGGTGAACGTCATGATCACGCAGCGAATGACCACCCACGGGTAGGTGCGCAGCAGCTCGAACAGCGGGAACCGGCGCTTCGTTTCGGCTTTTTCAGCCTGTGCCTGATATGCCGGAGGCTCCTCGACGCGACGGCGAATGTAGTAACCGGCGAGGATTACGAAAGCGCTCAGCAGGAACGGGATTCGCCACCCCCAGCCCTCGAATTGATCATCGGGGAGGATAGCGGCAAGCGAGAGCAGGACGCCCGTCGCCAGAATAGAACCGACCTGCGTTCCCTGCAGGCTGAAGCTCGCGAAGAACCCACGCCGGGCATCGGGCGAGTGCTCGACAATCATCGCACTGGCTCCGCCGAGCTCACCTGCAACAGCGAACCCCTGGACCAGGCGGAGGAGCACCAACAGGACCGGTGCGAGGAGGCCGACCTGACCGTAGGTGGGCAAAAGCCCGACGGCGAAGGTTGCGAAACCCATCAGAAGCATCGCAAAGACGAGCACCTGCTTGCGGCCGTGCCTGTCTCCGTATGCGCCGAGGACAACCGCACCGACCGGACGGGCGACATATCCCACTGCATAGGTCGCGAGGGAAGCGATGATCCCTACGGTGGGATTTTCGGATGGGAAGAAGAGGGCCGGGAAGATCAGGGTCGCGGCGAGTCCGTACAACGCGAAGTCGTAATACTCAAGTGCGCTGCCGATCCAACCGCTCATCGCGGCCTTCCGCGGATCCCTCTGTCCGACACTTGCTTCGCGGACCGGGCTGAATTCCCCGGTGGGCGTTCTACTCATTGCTGATATTCCTTCGTCGCCATTGGCAAGGAGCCGGAGTTATCTCGTTCCGGCCTGTTCTTCGTGATCGAGGCGTCAACACCGCGGAGACGAAAACCACGTAGTGTGAATCCTCACATTGAATCGATTCACGAGCATAGGGGGCGCTTCTGCCTCACGTCAAAGTCGCCCGCTCGTGCCGGGCGAGTTTCCGCGGGTCTCTGGCTGGAGGCCCCTGTACCAAGTGCAGCAAGACCCAGTAGAATCAGTTGGAAAGCGCTATCCAAGGGAAGGTCCTCCGTGAAACAAGCGCGCCCCTCCTCCGCGTTGGCGGAGTCGGATAGCCCACCCGTAGGTCGCCGGCCGCGCATTCTGCTGGTCTTCGCCGCGCTCGCCATGTTGCAGGCGATCTGGCCGCTCACCATGGACCTGTACCTTCCTGCCTTCCCTGCCATCCGCAGGGAGTTCGGCTCACCCGAGTCGGCCGTGCAGCTGACCCTGACGGCGGCGTTCATCGGGATGGGAATCGGCCAGCTGACTTCCGGCCCGGTATCCGATGCCGTCGGGCGCGCCCGGCCACTGGCGGCGATGATCGTCGTCTACAGCGTTGCAACGGCGTCGTGCGCTTTGGCGCCCTCAATGGAGTGGCTGATCGCCAGCAGGGCGTTCCAGGGCATGGGGTCAGCGGCGTGCGCTGTCATCGCGCTTGCGATTGTTCGCGACCTCTACACGGGCAAGCAGCTGATGATCATCCTTGCGCGCCTTGCCATCGTGTCAGGCGTCTTCGTTGTCGGCTCTCCTGCCCTCGGCGCACAGCTGATGGAACTTGTGGGATGGCGCGGACTATTCTGGGTGCTGCTTGCTTACGGGCTCGTACTGCTCTGCGTTGCGGGTGCAATCCTGATGCGCAACGAAACCAACCCTCTCGAGCGTCGGCTGCAACGGAAGGGCGTGCGGCTGAGCGACGACTACCGCAACCTGCTTGCCGACGGACAGTTCCGCTCCGTTGCGCTGGCCGGCGGATTGTTGTTCTCCGCCATGATGTCCTTCATGGCCGGAAGCGCCTTCCTCATTCAGGAGTTTTACGGTCTGAGCCCCACCGGCTACGCCCTCCTGTTCGGTGCCCAGGGCGCACTGATGGTGATTGGTGCGCAGATCGGCGGCTTCATCGCCCGGCGTGGGTCCCCGGTCCTGGTGGTCCGGATTGGAGCCGTTGCGCTCGTCTCAGCCGCAACGATTCTGTTAGTGAGCCTCACCATCGCACCGCAGGCGGGCATCTGGGGACTGATGGCACCCATCATGCTCTTCACGACATCGTTCGGACTGACGACTCCAGCGCTGCAGGCCACGGCGCTGGAGCACCACGGTCTCCGCGCCGGCACCGCCGCCTCCCTGCTCGGCGCATCGAACATGACCGGCGCGGCGATCATCGCGCCGGTCACCGGAGCTTTCGGGTTGTCCTCCCCGGTGCCCACTGCCGTCGTTATGCTCTGCTGCGCGGTTGGAGCGGCAGTGCTCCTGCTGACCGGGGTTCGCGACAAACCTTCGACCGACGCCTGACGACGACGGCGGCGCCAACCGGTGCCGCCGCCGTCTCACTTCCCCCAATTATTCGGCGATGTAGAGCAGCCGCTTGTTGACGAACTCGTCCATGCCCAGAGGCCCGAGTTCACGGCCGAAGCCCGAGCGCTTCACTCCGCCGAAGGGCAGATCCGCAGCCTCACCGACTCCGTTCACGTTCGCCATGCCGACGTTCAACTGCTGAGCGATAGCCCGCGCGCGTTCTTCGTCAGTGCTGAACACAGCGCCGCCCAATCCGTACGGGGTGTCGTTCGCCAGCGTCAGGGCTTCCTCGTCCGAAGACACCTTGTAGACGACGGCGACTGGACCGAAGAGCTCCTCGTGCCACGCGCGCATCTCCGGAGTGACGCCCGTGAGCACTGCCGGGGCGAAATAGGCAGTGCCGTCGTCGGACAGTTCACCGCCGGCATGCAGGGTAGCGCCCTTATTGACGGCGTCGCGCAGTTGTTCGTACAGGGACTCCGCCGCACCCCGGGATGACAGCGGAGCGTAGGTGCCGGGCGCTTCCTCGGCCGGGTTGCCGGGCTTGAGGTCCCGCGCCTTCTCGGCAAGCTCGGCGACGAAATCGTCGAAGATGTCTTCCATGACGATCATGCGCTTGTTGGAGTTGCACGCCTGGCCGGTGTTTTCCAGCCGGGTTGCCCATGCTGCGGCCGCGGAAGCCTTCACATCAACGCTGTCCAGCACGACGTAGGGGTCCGAACCTCCGAGCTCGAGCACGGCCTTTTTCAGATTGGCTCCGGCGAGCGCGCCGATCACCGCCCCTGCCCGTTCGGATCCGGTCAGGGAGACCCCCTGGACGCGGTTGTCGGCAATGATGTCGGCGATCTGCTCATGGGTGGCGAAGACGTTGACGTACGCGCCGTCCGGCAGGCCGGCGTCCTTCATGATCTGCTCGATGGCCAGAGCCGATCGTGGGCAGCTTTCAGCGTGCTTGAGCACGATGGTGTTGCCCAGCACCAGGTTCGGTGCCGCGAAGCGGGCAACCTGGTAGTAGGGGTAGTTCCACGGCATGATGCCCAGCAGCGCACCGACGGGGCGCTTCTGGATGACCGCCTTGCCGCCGCCGATGGGGTTGATCGGCTGGTCAGCGGCCAGGGACGGCCCCTCTGTGGCGAAGTAGTCGAAGATGTCGGTGCAGAACTCGACTTCGCCCTTGGCTTCGGAGAGAGGCTTGCCCATTTCCCTGGTGATGGTCGCGGCAAGCTCGTCCGCCCGCTCCGTAAAAAGTTCACCGATCCGCTTCACGACCTGTGCACGCTCTTCGATCGGCACTTCCTGCCAGGCACGGAAGGCATTGTGGGCGGCGGCCAGTGCGTCCTGGATCTGCTCATCCGTGGCGCTGGGGAATTCCTCCTCGACCTCACCGGTGGCCGGATTCAGGACCCGATACGACTGGGGTCCGGCGGAAGAAGCCTTTTGCTTCACGTCAGCGGTCATTGCTCATCGTCCTCTTCTTTGATTGGTATGGGCTTCGTAAGACCAGATAGACCATCAGGATACCGAGGTTCGAAAGCAACTTTGAGCGGTCCCGGGCCCGACGCCGGGTGGTGGTGACGCCGCGCAAGGGGAGCCGTCCGCGGGACGGCTTCCGTCGTCGTGATCGATGTCGTGATCGGTGTCGTGATCAGCGTTTAGACGCTCATTCCGCTTTGGAACGCAGTCGAGAAGGTGGCCGCGAAGAACATGACCCACCCGATAATGAGGAGGATGCTCAGCACGCCCAGGATGATGGCGACCCAGCCCAGCAGACGTCCGCCGGCTGCGGGCTCGCCCATGCGCTCAGCCTTATTGGCGTTGCTGATCGCCAGGGGTCCGAAGACGAACCAGAACAGGAACATCCCCAGCACTCCGTAAGCCAGGGAGAGCTGGGCAGCGCGCTTGCCCTCGTAGTCCGAACCGGCGTAACTCATTCCCGCGGGCCGGCGGGTGCCGGGTGCGGCGAAGGGCTGCTCGCTGGGGTACGGGGCGCGGGATTGGCTCGAGTAACTCGACATGGGTATTCCTTCTGAGACAAGGTGGATAGTCCGGGATCCTGTTGGTGAGTTACCGCCGGTGCGCCCGTGATGCAGCACATACTATTCCACCAAGACTCACCGAGGCGGACACTATGACACAACAGCACGACGGCGGCGTACGCGGCGTCCTTTTCGACGTCGACGGCACTCTCGTTGACTCCAACTACCTGCACGCAATCGCGTGGTGGCAGGCGTTCCGGCGCTTTGGCCACGACGTGCCGATGGCAACCATCCACCGCACCATCGGGATGGGCGGAGTGACGCTCATCGAGCACCTCATCGGTGCTGACCGGAACACCGATCAGGACGAAGCCCTTGAGGACACCCACGCGGCGCTCTTCTCCGCCCAGTGGCCGTCCCTTCGAGCTTTCGACGGCGCCCGTGACCTGCTGAAGCACTGCGCGGACGCGGGTCTCGCCGTCGTTCTCGCGACGTCAGCGTCCGATGAGGAGCTGGAGGTCCTCCAAAAGGTGATCGATGCCGATGATGCGCTGAGCGGTGCAACCACCGCAACGGATACCGGAGTCAGCAAGCCCTCCCCCGACATCCTTGAGGCGGCGCTGCGCGTCGGTGACCTCAAACCCGAGGATGCGGTCTTCGTCGGTGACGCCGTCTGGGACGTGCAGGCAGCGAACAAGCTGGGCCTGCCGACCATCGCCGTCACCACGGGCGGAACCAGCGAAGCCGAACTGCGCGACGCCGGCGCTGCCTACGTGTTCGAGAACGTCCGCGACCTCCTGAACGCGATCATCGCCGGTGAGGTTCCGGAGCTGCCGAAAGGATCAAACCGGTGAGCCCCGACTATCCCTACGCGCTCGGCCTAGAGCAGTACCGCGGGTACCTGGCCAAGGATTTCGCCCGGATGCTGGAACTGACCAGGTCTGCGCAGGACGGTGGCTCGTTGTCAGCGCCGGTGCCGTCCTGCCCCGGCTGGGACGTCCAGGAGCTGGTACGCCATACCGCCCTGCTGTACCTGCAGAAGGCCGAGGTTATCCGCACCGGTGTGAAGCCCACCGGCCGCTGGATACCGGAGCCGGTGCTGGCGCTGGATCCGGCGGCGCAACTCGAGCTCGGGTACGGCCGGCTGGTCGAGGAGTTCGACTCCCATCAGCCATCCGACCCTGCCGAGTCGTGGATGCCCGACGACCAGACGGTGGGGTTCTGGATCCGCCGTCTCACTCATGAGACGGCGGTCCACCGCTACGACATCGAAACCGCCGTCGACGACGGCCGTCCGATCGAATTCGAACTCGCCGTCGACGGCATCGACGAGGTTCTCACCGTTATGTTCCAGCGCGGGCGGTCGGCCGCAGGGTCCGAACCCAACCCGGAAAACGTGACCGGAAGCGTGGTGATCGAGGGCGGCGGAACTCGTTGGTTCGTCGGCTTGTTGCCGCACGACATCGAGGTCGCGCGCGAAGCCGGGGACGAGCCCGACGCCACTGTCAGCGGTGACCCCTCGGACGTTCTGCTATGGCTATGGGGGCGTGGCCCGCTCCCTGCCGAAATGACCCGCCAGCCGGCGGCAGCAGAATTACGACGGCGTCTGGCCGCCACCACCTGAACCCTCCAACCGAAGGTAGTCAATGAAGATCACCGGAGCAGTCCTTGAGGAGATCGGCCGTTCCCGTCCTTTCGCCGATTCGCGCCCCATCAGCGTGTGCGAGGTGGAGCTGAATCCGCCCGGCCCCGGCGAGATCCTGGTCCGCATCGAGGCGGCCGGGCTGTGCCATTCGGATCTGTCCGTAGTGGACGGCAACCGCGTCCGACCTGTCCCCATGCTGTTGGGGCACGAAGCAGCCGGCAGGGTCGAGCAACTCGGCGACGGTGTCACCGACCTCACCGTCGGCGACCGCGTGGTCATGGCTTTCCTGCCCCGCTGCGGTGAATGCAGGAACTGCCGGACCGACGGGAAGCTCCCCTGCAGCGTTGGTTCCGCATCGAACAACGCCGGCGTTCTGCTCGACGACGGCCAGCGGCTCCACCGCGACGGCGAGGCAGTCAAACATCATCTGGGGGTATCCGGCTTCGCAACCCACGCCGTGGTCAACCGGAAGTCGGTGGTCAAAATAGACGATGACGTCCCGCCCGAGATCGCCGCCGTCCTCGGCTGCGCCGTGCTCACCGGAGGCGGCGCCGTCATCAATACCGGCCAGCCGCAGGACGGGGACACGGTGGTGGTCGTGGGGCTGGGCGGCGTCGGAATGGCCGCGCTCATCACCGCGCTTTCACTCGGCAAGGGTGACGTCATCGGCGTCGATGCGGTCCCGGAGAAGCTGGAGTCCGCGCGGGAACTGGGGGCCAACGCCGTTTACACGCCGCAGGAGGCCCTCGAGAACGGGCTGAAGGCCGCCGTCGTTATTGAAGCTGCCGGCAACGCGCGGGCGTTCGAGACCGCGGTGCAGCTCACCGACGTCGGCGGTATCACCGTCACGGTGGGCCTTCCCTCCCCGGACGCGCGGGCGTCGATTGCGCCCCTCGGTATCACCGCCGAAGCGCGAACGATCGTGGGCAGCTACCTCGGTTCCGCGGTGCCGGAACGGGACATCCCGCGGTACGCGCAGCTCTGGCGGGAGGGAAAGCTCCCTGTGGAAGCACTGATCTCCTCGCACATTGCTCTGGAGGATATCAACGAGGCGATGGACCAGCTGGCCGACGGCAAAGCGATTCGGCAGGTCATCATCTTCGATGGCGCCTGAGAGTGTTTAGACTGAACCTGCTTCTGCCGTCCCCCACCGAAGGAGTGCGTCCTGATACGCGCAATCAGCTACAACCTCCGAGAGCATAAAGCGCGTGGAGAACTCGAAGCCCTGGCTCAGGACTACGAGGTGGATCTGCTATGCCTGCAGGAGTGCGACGCATCGGACCTGCCCGACGTCGTTGGCGGCCTCCAGTTGGCAACCGCCACCAAGGAAAACCGCCTGGGGCTGGCGCTCTATTACCGGCGAAGTCGTTTCGACATGGTCCGGGCGGATGCATTCTCCCTGAAGAAGTCGTTGCACGACCGGGTGCTCACCCCCGCACACGAGCGCCTCATCGGGGTGAAGCTGCTTGACCTGGAAACCGACCACACCCTGGTCGCAGGATCGTTCCATGCCGCTCCCCTGACCGCGTCGAATTCGTTGCGCCGGCACCAGATCAACGCAGCACACATCGAATTGCTGGGCATGGGCAAGAGCATCGCTACGTTGATGGTCGGCGACTTCAACTATCCGTTCTTCACCCGGAACCTCACCGCCCGCATGAACGAGTCCGGCTATGACCTGTCGCTCAGCGACAAGCGGACCTACACCCGCGGCATGTTCTTCCGCGGGCACTTCGACTTCGCGACCTCGCGCGGTCTTGATATCCAGAAGGTCGAGACCCTCCCGCGCGGGGCGTCGGATCACCTGCCCATCCTGGTCCTGGCGGACTACCGGAACGGAAATGACGACGACGGCGAGGGCGACGGCAAGGGGCACGATGCAGCACCGAAGTCCATCGGGTAGTCGCTGCAGCAACTCCTGAACCGCTGCACGAATCTGCTTCCCCGATTGTCAGTGGCACGTGATTCGATGGAATGAAACCACAGTCACGGAGACCTCATGTTCCTGCTCGATCCGCCAGTTGCGAATACTCAACCCGATCTCGTCTTCTCAGCCACTGATCTAGTCAACGCGTCGGTCTGCGAATACCGCACGCTGCGCGTGCTTGATGAGAAGCTGGGCCGCGCGGAGAAGCCGGCGTTCGACGCCGATGAGATGCTCGAGCGCACCGCCCAACTCGGCGACGTCCATGAGCGGAGAATCCTTGACGGGTTCGTTGCGGAATACGGCGAGTGGGATCCTGAGCGGAAAACGGGCGTCTACGACGTCGTTCCCGCCGCCGGCATGGAGCGTCCGCTCCTGCTCGCGAAGCACGCGGAATCCATCGAAGCGTTGAGAAGCGGCGCCGACGTCGTCTTTCAGGCAGCCTTCTTCGACGGCCAGTTTCACGGTCGTTCGGATTTCCTTGTCAAGGTTGATGGCGCGTATGCGGTCTGGGACACCAAGCTCGCCCGGCACGCGAAAGTTGGTGCGCTGCTGCAACTCGCTGCGTATGGAGATCAGCTGCTGAAGGCGGGAATTGAGCCCGCACCCCTGGTAACCCTGGTGCTCGGCAACAATCAACACAGTAATCACCGGCTGGCTGACCTGTTGCCGGTGTACCGCGAGCGCCGGGATCGCTTCCTCGACCTCGTCGAGAACCACCGCAGCAAGCCGGAGCCGGTGTTGTGGGGCGACGAAACCCACACGACCTGCGGGCGCTGTGAGTATTGCCAGCTGATGGTGGCGGCAACCCGGGATCTCCTGCTGGTTGGGCGGATGAGCACCGCTCGGCGTGCGAAACTCCATAAGGACGGCATCTACACCATCGACGATCTTGCGGCGATGGACGTCGCCGAGGACAACGAGAGCCTGCTCGCGCTGCGTGACCAGGCCCGTATGCAGCTCGGTGTGGCGGACACCGACGGCAGTGTCGATTACCCGGACAAGTACGGCGAGCGGCAGACGCTGAGCTACCGGGTGCTGGCCGAGAACACCCTCGGCAACCTCCCGGAGCCTGATGAGGGGGACATCTTCTTCGATTTCGAGGGCGACCCGCTGTGGCAGGACCCGCAGAGCGGCCGCTGGGGCCTCGAGTACCTCTTTGGAGTGGTGGAGAATCCTCCGGCTTCCGGCGCCGAGCCTCCCTTCGTGCCTTTCTGGGCGCATGACCGCGCCCAGGAACGTCAGGCCTTCGCGAGCTTCCTCGATTACGTGGCCGAGCGCCGTCGTCGTTATCCCAACATGCACATCTACCACTACGCCGCGTACGAGAAGACGGCGCTGCGTAACCTGTCATTGATACACCTCATCGGCGAGGAAGCGGTAGATACGCTACTGCGGGATGGAGTGCTGGTCGACCTCTACGAGACCGTGCGCACCAGCCTGCGCATCTCGGACCGCTCCTACAGCATCAAAAAACTCGAGCCGCTCTACATGGGCAGTAACCTGCGCTCAGGGGACGTGACCGACGCCGGTGCCTCTGTGGTGGCCTACGCACAGTACTGCGAGGCGCGCGATTCCGGGGATAGCGAGCGCGCTGCAGACATCCTCACAGGAATCAGCGACTATAACCGGTACGACTGCCTGTCCACCCTTGAGCTGCGGAATTGGCTGCTGGGCCTGGCCGGTGAGCGCGGCATTGCGTTGGCGCAGCCTCAGGAGCCGAAGGTCGACACGTCGGACCCACCGTCGCCCGAGGAGCAGGTACTGCTCGATTACGTGGCTTCACTGCCCACGAGCCGTGTCCTGACGAAGGATGAACAGGCGATCGCCATGGTGGCCGCCGCAGTCGGTTATCACCGCCGGGAGGACAAGCAGTTCTGGTGGGAGCACTTTGATCGGCTGGGCTCCCCCGTCGACGACTGGTCGGACACACGGGACGTGTTCATCGTTCGGCACGCCACGGTTGTGCAGGACTGGGAGAAGCCCAATTCCCGCAGCAACCCGGTGCGTGTGGTGGACCTGTGCGGCATCTCGTCGGAAGGCTCGGAGTTCAAACCGGGAAGCAAATGGTTCCGCATGTACGGTGAGCCGCTTCCCGAGGGTCTGGAGCCGTTCGACGGCAAGGTCGACGGACGCGGAGGCTGGTTCGGCACCGAAATCGTCGATTCCTATGCTGACCGGGACGGCGAGCACCTGGTCATCCGGGAGAAGCTCAAGCGTGGCGGCGAGCAGTACGCGCAGACGCCGATGGCCTTGACCCCGGACCAGCCGATCTCCACCAAGTCGATTCGAGGGGCGCTGGTCGAACTGGCGAGAGAGGTGGGTGCCGATCTTCCCGAGTTGCCCCGGACGCCAGGCCTGGAGATTCTCCGAAAGGCGCATCCCACGCTGACGGGCGTAGCGAGCCTTCCCGAGGTGGTTGACCACGAGTACGTCGCCGCTATCACTGCGGCCGTCGAAGCGCTTGACCGCTCCTACCTCGCCGTCCAGGGTCCACCCGGCACCGGAAAGACCTACGTCGGGTCCCATGTGATCTGTGCGCTCGTGTCACGGGGTTGGAAGGTCGGCGTTGTGGCTCAGTCTCACGCCGTCGTCGAGCACATGCTCGAGGCCGCCCTCACAGCAGGTGTACCGGCAGATCGGGTCGCGAAAAAGACCAGCAACCCCGATGCGCCGTGGACCTACAAGACTGACGATGACGTCGCCACACTCCTTGATGGATCGGGCGGGGCACTTGTCGGCGGCACAGCGTGGACGATGACCGGGAGCAAGGTGCCTCCGGGTTCACTCGACTTGCTGGTGATCGACGAGGCCGGCCAGTTCTCACTCGCGAATACGTTGGCGGTGTCGCGGGCAACCAAGCGGCTGCTGCTTCTGGGAGACCCGCAGCAGTTGCCTCAGGTGACCCAGGCAAACCATCCGGAACCGGTCGACGAATCAGCGCTCGGCTGGCTCTCGCAGGGAAGCGCGACGTTGGACCCCGAACTCGGCTACTTCCTTGCCGACAGTTGGCGAATGCACCCTGACCTGTGCCGGGCGGTCTCCCGACTTTCGTACGACGACAAACTTGAAAGCGCCGTTATCGCGACCAAGCGGGTGCTGGACGGAGTCGCGGCCGGTGTCGAATGCGTCCTGATTGAGCATCGAGGGAACGCGAGTGCTTCCTCCGAGGAGGCCGAGGAGGTGGTTCGGCAAGTCCAGAAGCACATTGGGTTGCGCTGGGACGATGCCGTCCACGAGCCTCGGCCTCTCACCGACGCTGACGTGTTGGTGGTCGCCGCGTACAACGCGCAGGTTCAGATGATTCGGCGGAAACTCAAAGATGCCGGCTTGCAGGGCACACGAGTCGGGACGGTGGACAAGTTCCAGGGCCAGGAGGCTCCTGTGGTCATCGTGTCGATGGCTTGCTCCGCTGCATCCGAAGCGCCGCGCGGAATTCACTTCCTGCTCAACCGCAACAGAATCAACGTCGCAATCTCGCGCGGTCAGTGGCGTGCAATCCTTGTGCGCTCCCCCGGGCTGACACAACATGTGCCGTCGCGCCCGGAGCACCTCGAGGAACTTGGAGCGTTCATCGGTCTGTGCTCATAGTGAGGCCGGGAAGCCCGTGTGCTTCGTTTCACTTGCCGCCTCGTTGAATTGCCATACCCCCGGGGGGTAAGGTTTCGGAGTGGGATACCCCTAGGGGGTATTTCTACCGCTTCGTAAAGGATTCCCCGTGACCGTAATGACAAGCCAGCGCACCGCACTGATCCCACTGCTGGTGATCGCTACTGCCCAGCTGATGTTGGTGCTTGATGACTCGATCGTGAACATCGCGTTGCCGAGCATTCAGGACGAACTTGGGATCGACTCCGTCAATCTCCCCTGGGTCGTCAACGCCTACATCCTCGCGTTCGGCGCGCTACTCCTGCTCGGAGGGCGCATGGGTGATGTGTGGGGGCGCCGCCGCACGCTGCAGGTGGGTATCGGCGTCTTCGTCGCTGCATCCTTCGCCGGTGGACTCGGACAGGACGCCATGATGCTAATTGCCGCCCGCGCGGTTCAGGGTATTGGCGCGGCTTTGGCGGCGCCCAACGCGCTGGCGCTGATCACAACTACTTTCCCTGACCGGAAGACCCGCGATACTGCGTTGGCCCTCTACGGAGCCATGTCGGGACTCGGCATTGTCATCGGCCTGCTTCTTGGCGGGTTACTCACGGGAACCCTTGGCTGGCGATGGGTGTTCTTCATTAATGTTCCGATCGGTCTCCTCGTCCTGCTCGGCAGCCGGACTCTCGTCAGCGCTGATAGCCATGGCGGCCGGCTCGGCGCCACTGGAGCACTGCTCGGCACTGGCGGGATGGTTGCCCTCGTTTACGCCATCACCCGATTAGGTGAGGAGGGATTGGGGGACCCCACAGCCTTCCTGCTCATCGGCGCAGCTGCCGTGCTGATTGCGGTGTTCATCTTCAACCAGTCTCGGAGCAGGAGTCCGTTGGTGCCATTGAGCCTGTTCCGCGACCGGAACCGCTCGGGGGCGTATGCGAGCATGCTTTTGTTGGCAATCGGCCCCATGGGAACGTTCTTCGTCGTCACTCTCTACTTCCAGAACGTCCTGGGCTTCGGACCCCTTCAGACCGGCGCGGCATGGCTGCCATTCGCCGGGGGTCTGGTGCTCGGTGCCGGTGCGGCTCCGAAGCTTCTGCTTCGGTTCGCGCCCCGGATCATTGCGGGTGTTGGTGCCCTGTTCAGTGCCTCAGCGGCACTCTGGTTCTCCGTGATAACCGTTAAAGCCAACTACTGGCTGCACCTGGCTCCCGCGATGTTCATCCTCGCCCTGGGGTTCGGGCTCGGCGTCATCGCCCTGACCCAGGCTGCTGTCTACCGGGTCGATCCCGACAAGGCCGGAATCGCGTCCGCGCTGCTCAATTCTGCTCAGCAGATTGGCGTCGCCCTTGGTCTGGCGGTACTTGCCGGCGTCTCCGCCACGGTCACTGCGACGGCGCACCTCGATTCCATGGGCACAGGTGAGGCTCTAGTTGTCGGGTACAGCGCCTCACTCACCGTCGCCGCTGGTGTTCTCGCTCTCGCCGCGGTTCTCGCCCTCACGACGCTCAGCGCAGGATCAACAGCTGAACAGGAACCAACACTGCGCTAACCCCTCCCCTGGCGCCCGTACAGCGAGATGACTACGAGGATGATGACCCCGTAGATGAGCTGCTGAATGTTCGCGCCTAGGTTCAGCACGGTGACCAGCGTGGACACCTGGGCCAGTACCAGTGCGCCGCCCACTGTACCGACCACTGATCCGCGTCCGCCGAAGATCGAGGCGCCGCCAACCACCACCGCCGCGACTGACGACAACAGATACCCGGCGCCCATGGTTGCCGACGCCTGCTGGTAATAACCGACGATCACGATGCCTGCGAAAGCAGCGAGGACTCCACTGAGTACATAGCCACCAACCCGGATGCGGTCCACCGGAAGTCCTCCAAGCCGCGCAGCTTCTGCCGCGGAGCCGACGACGAAGAGCGACCGACCCCACCCTGTGAAGCTGAGCAGCAGTTGCAGCACAACCATCAGCGCGACCCCCAACGGAAGCACCGCCGCCATTTCGAGCCCCAGAAATGAAACCTTTGCCGAGGTGATCGCAACGATGAATTCGGGGATTGCCGTCAGTTCCGAGAAGTTGAATACCAGCAGTATGACTCCGAAGAGCAATCCGTTCATCGCAATGGTGGTGACGATCGGAGTCAGTCCAAGCTTCGACACGACGATCCCGTTGAAGAATCCAATGACGGCGCCTGTCGCGAGTGCCCCCACGAAGGCACCAGCAGGGCCCAACGGTCCCACCAGCCCCAGGAAGGACAGCGCGGAGAACCCGATGGTATTGGGCACCGACAGGTCGATGCCGGCCTGAATGACAGCGATTGTCTGACCGAATGATGCGATCGCAAGGATGATCGCGAACGTAGCCGTTCCGATGAGTGATTCGACAGTGATGAGATTCGGCCTGATGACACCGCCGACAGCGAATAGCACCAGGAAGGCGAGGAGCGGCCATACGCTGCGGGGAACGAGAGAGGCAGCCTGCTTGATTGATGCCCGTCCCCGAAGCTTTCCCTGCGGCGTCTCGACCGATGGGTTGTTGGGTGGCGCGGCGCTCACGGTCATGCTCGTGCTCCCTTCACAGCGAAAGCGATCTTGCTCCAGATGACAGGCAGCCCGACAACCGTGAAGATGATGAGCGCACTGATGACGTATTGCCAGTAGGAATTGATTCCGGCGAAGAAGAGCAGGTTACCGATCAGCCCGAGGGTGCATGCAGCAAGCACTGTACCGATGATGCTGCCCCTTCCCCCGGTGAACGCTGCACCCGCCAATGCAACTGCGGCGATCGAGCTGAGGAGGTAGGCATCTCCGCTTCGGGGGTCACCGGTAACTGTGGAAGCAGCCAGCATCATTGCACCGACGGATGTCACCATTCCGGCTAGCCCGAAAGCGATCAGTTTGGTGAGCCGCGCGTTGAGGCCGGCCGCCCTCACGCTCTCCATGTTGGAGCCGACCCCGTAGATATGCCTGCCCAGTGCAGTTCGTTGCAGCAGCAGCCACAGAAGGACTGCAACGATCGCGAGGTAGACCAGGGAGACGGGAAGGAACGGGACGAGTTCCCCGCTTGTTGCCAGGTAGATTTCCTTGGTCAGTCCGCCGCCCGGCCGGTCCAGCACCTCACTTGCCAGGGACCCGAAGATGAACGCACTCGCCAGAGTCACGGCTATGGCGGGCAGCCCTCCGTAGGCAACCAGAAGTCCGTTGAAAAGGCCGCAGCCGAGCCCGACGCCGAGCGACAGGAGGATTGCGACAGGTGGTGGGACCGCCTCGAGCTGAGTTGCGAACACAACGTTGCACAGGCTCATGATTGCGCCGATGGAGATGTCGATCCCGCCGACCAGTACTACGATGAGCTGCCCCAGGGCTACCAGAGCCAGAGGCACAACGAGATTCGCTGCGGTTTGCAATTGGAACCGGGTGAGCAGCTCGGGGTTGATGATTACGTAGACGAGAAGAAACACGATGAAGGCCGATACCGGCGCGATCGCTCCTTCTCGACGCAACCGGACCATGCCACCCCCGGAACGCAGGCGCGTCGGGGCCGGCGCGGAAGCCGAAGAGGATGCAAGGACGCTCATGCGGCTGCCCTCAGTCCCATGGCGGCGCCAACCACGGCATCGCCCGTGAGTCGTTCGCCCTCCAGCTCGTCGATAACCGCGCCCCGGTAAAGCACAACGACCCGATGGCATACGTGCACGAGTTCCTCCACTTCAGTTGAAAACCACAGGACACCCACGCCCTGCTTCGCCAGATCGACGATGGCCGCATACAATTCCTGCTTTGCACGTACGTCTATGCCGCGGGTCGGATCGTGCAGGAGGATGACCGTGCGCGAGCGGTCCATCCAGCGGCCGAAGACCAGTTTCTGCTGGTTCCCGCCCGAGAGGGAACCAGCGGCCTCTTTGGGCCCGCGTGTCCGCACCGACAGTGCGTCGAGGATGCCGCTTATCCACCCTCGCTCGCGGGAGAGGAGTGGCCGCCCGCCAAGCTGATAGGCCTTGAACCAGGGAACGAGGAGGTTTTCCCCCACGCTCATCTCGAGCGCCAGGCCCTCCTTCTTTCGATCCTCGGGCACGTAGCCAACCCCATATCGGACCGAGCGCACGGGCGTAGTGCCCGAGATTGTGCGGCCAGCAATTGTCCAGGAATCAGCGGTGGCCGGAGCCGCCCCGAACAGGGCCCGAAGCAATTCAGCCTGACCGTGGCCCTGCAGTCCGCCGACTCCCAGGATCTCCCCGGCCCCGATGGAAAGGCCAATGCCGTGTACCCCATCCGATTTGAGGTTAGAGACGGAGAGGGCGACGTCGTCGGTGATTCGAGGTGGCGGATCCGGGAAGAATCGTGCGGCTTCCCGCCCTGCCATAAGCGAAACCAGCTCGTCATCCGTCCATCCGCCACGGACAAACTCCCCCGCGACCTTCCCGTCACGAAGCACCGCTCCGCGATCGGCGATCTCGGCGATCTCGCCCAACCGGTGCGAGACGTAGATGACGCTACCGCCCTCGGCCGTAAGCTCGCGGATGCGCTGAAAAAGCCAAGCAACCCCCGGTGGAGTGAGCGCAGACGAGGCCTCGTCGAGGATGAGCAGTTCCGGCCCGCCGGCCAGCGCACGTGCTATCTCCACCAACTGCCGGTCAGCTAGCGACAAAGAACCCACCGTCGCCCGGGGATCGATATGTGGCAGGTCCAGCGTTCCAAGAAGTTCTGCAGCAGCTGCCACCGACTTCTTCTGGGAGAACCGGTGATGCGGCGCACCGTCGGGCAGGCTGAGGTTCTCCGCTACAGTCCAGTCCGCCACCAGGGCAAGTTCCTGAAAGGCACACCGCACGCCGGACTGACGCGACTTTTTGACGCTGCCGGAGATCAGCGGCTCACCATTGACAGCAATGCTGCCGGACGTTGGCGCGACGGCACCGGCAAGCATCTTCGCCACGGTACTCTTCCCTGCCCCATTTTCACCGACAAGGGCGAGTACCTCGCCCTTGTTGCACTGAAAGCTCACGCCCTGCACAGCATGAACAGGGCCGTAGCTCTTGACGAGGTTTGTAGCCACGAGGAGGGCCTCCGGCCGTGCTGGGCGCTCTCCCTCCGGCTGGAAGGGGATCTGCGCAGGGCCGGCAGTGCCAAGTTGTGCGTCAGTCACTGCGATCTCCTAGGATCCGGAGTAGTACTGCATGACGTCCTCGAGCTTGAGTTCCAGGCCCGGGAAGTCGTAACCAAGCTGGAAGTTGCTCGGCTTGTCATCCAGGCAGTAGTCCGCGGCGTTCTCGTTGGTGATCTCCAGCGGCGGGAAGAATTGCTGCTTCTCGATCTCCTCGCCTTCAAGGAGCTTCACCGCCTGCTCAAGACCCTTCGCGTAGATGGATGGTTGGCCAAAGACCATGTTCCCGGTCAGGCCCTCGCCGTCGTGCTCCACCAGGGCACAAGCTTCGCCGTTATAGCCCGAGCCTCCCACAACCGGAACAAATGGCATGCCGGCTGACGCGAAGGCTTCAGGCACGCCCTGCCCACCGGTCAGGAAGGAGTAGACCCCGCCGATATCCGGATTGGACCGCAGGATCTTCGACATCGACTCCTGCGCCGTCGCCTCGTTCCAGCCGTTGGTGTCCTGTGCGGCGATGGTTGCACCGCCCTTCTCAAGGGTCTCGACGACTCCGGGCATCGACCCTTCATTCAGCGGTACTCCCGCGAGTCCCTCAAGCACTGCAATCTTCTTGTTGTCGCCGAGGTTTTCCAGCAGCCATTCAGCGCCGATGGTTCCGGCGGTCGCCCAGTCGGTGGACACAACGTAGACGTCGTCGCTTTCGTAGGGGCCACCGTTGGCGATTACTGGAATGCCCTGTGCTGATGCCTGCGTGATGGCCGCATCCGCACCGCTCGACGATGCAGGATCGAAGAGAATCAGATCAACTCCGTCGGCGATAAGGTTCTGCATTGCAGCGTTCTGCTGCGCAGCATCGTTGTCGTTGGTCCGAACGATCTTGAGTTCGACCTTGTCCTTGTATTCGGGTGAGTTGGCGAGGGCCTGCAGTGATGCAAGACCCATCTCGCGCCAGGCCTGCCCACCGAGGGGCTGTTCGAATCCAATGACGAACTTTTCATCTCCGCCGGTGTCAGGAGCACCACTCGAGTTCGCCGGTGCGCTGGTGCAGCCTGCAACGAGGATGATGGCCGAGGCGGCTGCGGTGAGGCCCGCTGCCTTACTGAGGGAGGTGCCGAGCTGTGTTCTAGCCATGATTTCTCCTTTGAAGTCTGGGTTTCCATCTGCGTCAACCTGCATCGAATGCTGCTTAGCCTCAGGACGGAACGGGCGTTGACGGGATGTACTCAGCGACACTAGCTTAAAATTGTTAGCGCTACCAGTAGCGCTATCACTAATTCTTGATATGGTGTGAAAACGAGCTTCACCGATCCACCCAGTCCTGAAACAGGTCGTCGCAACGACGCGAATGGAGTACTAGTGAGCAGCACAACCATGGCGGCAGAGCAGTCCCAGCTGTCTCCGAACGTCGAAATCCGCAGCCGCGGTTCCAACGTCGGCTGCATCGGAGCCGGCATGATCATGTCGGACGTTCACCTGGAGGCGTACCGCCAGGCAGCGTTCCCGGTAGTAGCCATCGCCTCACGTACCGAGGCAAAGGCGCGGGAGGTCGCTGCTCGTTACGGCATCCCGACCGTTCATTCGACGCCCGAGGACCTCATCGACGATGCCGCGGTCGAAATCCTCGACATCGCCTACCCGCCGGATCAGCAGCCGGCTCTCATCCGGCGGGCGCTCGCAGCGCCACATATCAAGGCAGTACTCGCGCAGAAGCCCTTGGCGCTGGACCTCGATGAGGCAGTAGCGCTGCGTGACGAGGCAGCGGCGGCCGGAAAGATCCTTTCGGTCAACCAGAACATGCGGTACGACCAGTCCATTCGAGTCCTCCACCAGCTTCTTGAGCGGGGAGAGCTCGGTGAGCCCGTCCTTGCCACCATTGAAATGCGCGCGATTCCGCATTGGCAGGGGTTCCTTGAGAACTACGACCGCCTCACGCTCGCCAACATGAGCGTCCATCACCTGGATGCGCTACGGTTCCTCTTCGGTGAACCCACCGAAATAATGACGGTTGCGCGTGAGGATCCGCGGACCAGCTTCGAGCACGAAGACGGCATCGTGGTGTCCACCCTTCGATTCCCCAACAATCTCCTGGCCGTATCCATGGAGGATGTGTGGAGCGGACCCCGTGAGGAGGGTTTCGACTCCGATATCTACATCAAGTGGCGGGTCGAGGGCACACGTGGGGTTGCACAGGGAACGATCGGTTGGCCCACGGGCGAACCGTCAACCCTTACCTACGCGTCCGCGTTGACCACCGGTGGTGAATGGGTCACCCCCGAATGGGAAACCCACTGGTTCCCGCACGCCTTCATCGGCGTAATGGAACAGGTGCAGTACGCCGTCGAAACCGGCACCGACCCCGAGCTCTCCGTCGCGGACAACGTCAAGACCATGGCCCTGATCGAGGCCGGCTACCGGTCCATCGCCGAACATCGGCCGGTCTTCCTCAACGAGTTCAACCTCTGATCACACAGCAAACCCACCAGAGCACTTCCGTTTCTATTTCAATTCCCACACTCAAAGGAGCAATGGCGCCATGATTCAAGTAGGTATCTTCACGGGGTACTTCCCCTACGAGCTCGAGACGACCGCGAAGACCATCCGCGATCTCGGCTTCAATACAGTGCAGCTGGACCTGCACTTCAAGGACCTGGACCTCTCAGCCGGCCAGATCACGAAGGAAAAGGCGAAGCGCGTCAGTGACACTTTCCGCGATAACGACCTGCCCATCTGTGCCATCTCCGGTTACACGAATATCGTTCATCCAGATCCGGAGCACCGGAAAGCGAACGTCGAGTACCTGAAGGAGATTCTCCGCAACGCCCGTTCATTCGGCACCCCATACGTCATCAGCGAATCGGGCACGTTCAATCCTGACAGTGAGTGGGACCACCACCCCCACAACCGGTCGGAGGACGGATACGAGCAGGTACGGGACGTCCTCGCGGATCTTGCCCAGACCGCCTACGATCACGGAGCCACGTTCCTGCTGGAGACCTACGTCAACAACGTGATCGGTTCAGTCCGTGAGACTGTCCGCGTATTCAACGATATTCGGACTCCCGGCCTGGAACTTTTGATGGACCCGACGAACTACTTCGACGGCACCAATATCGACAGCATGGATGCGGTCCTGAACGAGGTGTTCGACACCCTGGGCGACCGGGTAAGAATCGCCCACGCGAAAGACGTCAAGCGGGCCGGTGAGGACAAGAGCGAGAAGCACGCGGACATCGGTGACGAGAACGCCCTTGCCTCCCACACCTTCCGCGGTGTGGGCGAGATCGAACTGCCCGCTGCGGGCCTGGGGTCGCTCAACTACGACCTCTACCTACAGCGGCTCGCCGAGCGCAACCCCAACGTTCCGCTCATCATCGAGCACCTTGATGAGTCCGACGTTCCGCGCGCCAAGCAGTTCATCGTCGAAACCCTCAAGAAGTACGGAATCTGAGGATGGCGGGAGACGGCGTGCTGCACGAACGGGTTGCGGTGGTTACGGGGGCGGGAGGCGCGTTGGGCCGCGCCACAGCCCTTCGTCTCGGAGCGGACGGCTTTGCTGTCGGCGTATTGGGACGCAAGAGCGTCGAGCTTGAAGAAACAGCCCTTCAGCTCGAAGCAGCGTCGGTGCCGGTTCGCATACTCGAGGTCGACCTGCGGGATTCCGATGCCATCGAAACCGCCCTCACCACCACGAACGAGACGTTCGGCCCGGTCGAAGCACTTGTGAACAACGCTGCGATTTATCCCAGCACGCCGTTTCTCGACATTCCGCTGTCCGAATACGACGATGTTGTGACAGTCAACCAGCGAGCGTACTTCTACGCCGCCCAGGTCGCGGCGCGCGGGATGGTCGAACGGCGATCCGGTGCGATTGTCAACGTCGGGTCGATCACTTGGCATGGCGGCTGGTCCAACCTCGCAAGCTACGTATCGACCAAAGGCGCGGCCGTTTCGCTGACCCGAGCGCTTGCCCGCGAGCTGGGCGAATTTGGTGTCCGGGTGAACGCGGTCTCGCCTGGGGCCTTCCCCACGAAGGCAGAGGAAATCCAGGGCGACGCCGGCGAGTATTCCGCGCACGTCCTGGCGCACCAGTCGCTGAAACGCCGTGGCCGGGACGCAGAACTCGCCGCGGTCATCTCCTTCCTGCTCGGACCGGACGCATCGTTCGTCACCGGGCAGACAATCAACGTCGACGGCGGATGGATCATGGAATGAGGATGCCCGCATGAACATTTTTGGCAGAGAAGTATCGAGGGTAGAGCTCGCAGAGCGCACCGGGGATCTGTCAGCAGTGGCTGGAATTCGCCAGGTCGTGCTGGACAACGGCGTGGAGCGAGGAGTACGGGCGATCGACCTTCGCACCGCCGCGGGCCTCGAGATCGAAGTACTCGTTGACCGCGCTTTCGACCTGGGCTCGGCACGGTATCGCGGCGTGCCGCTGGGTTGGCGCTCAGGAAACGGCTTCCGGCACCCCGGCCTGCATGAACACAATGACGAGGGCGGTCTCTCCTGGCTCCGCGCACTCGACGGGCTGCTCGTGAGCGGCGGGTTGGACCACACACTGTTCGGCGGTGAAGTCGATGCCACGGGCTACGCCTACCCGCCCAAACAGAAGGTCTCACACGGCCTGCACGGCCGCCTGACAGCAATACCGGCCCGCCTGCTGGAAGCGCGTGAGGTCATCTCGGACGACGGGGCCTCCGTCCTTCGGGTAGTAGGCGAGGTAGTTCAAGCCACCTCCTTCGGCGAACACCTGCGCCTGACCCGCAGTATCGAAGTGGACTTCGACGGCCGCGAGATCCGGCTGCACGATGTCGTGGACAATCTCGGATTCGAGCGAACACCGCACATGTTCCTCTACCACCTGAACTTCGGCTGGCCGTTGGTCGACGAGGGCACCGAATTTGTGGCCGCTATCGACTCGACTCTGTGGGCCTCCGATTCCGTTTCGTCCCAGGCGGTCTCCTACCGGAAACTCCCCCAGCCCCAGAAAGGCTTCGTTGAGCAGGTATTCGAGCACGAACTCATTGCCGATGACACGGGCCGTCATCGTGTTGCACTGCTCGCGGCTGACAGCGGTTTTGGCGTCGAGGTGTCGTGGGAAGCAGCAGGGATGCCGCACTTCTTCGAGTGGCAGAACCTGCGCAGCGGTCAATACGCCATCGGTTTGGAGCCCTCCACGCATCACGTGAGTGGCGACGCAGCGGCCCGCGATGACGGCTCGATGATCTGGCTCGAGCACGGAGAATCCCGTGACTACCGCACCACCATCCGCGTCCTCGAGGGTGAGAACGCTGTGGATTCAGTGCGCAGCACCATCCGAGCGGTTGGCGACCAACCCGAGTAGTCCACCGCCGGCACTGAATATAACTTCACACTCAGGGACACACCGTCGATCTCCGATTGACCGACGGATGCTTGGCCCCCCCCCCCGAAATAGAGGAAGCACAATGAGTAACCCAATAGACGACGATGCGCCGGAAGTGCTTTCGGGTATCCGTGTGCTCGACTGCTCAATCGCCATGGCAGGACCCTTCGCCGCACAGCGACTGGGCGATCTCGGCGCTGACGTGATCAAAGTCGAGCCAACCACCGGAGAATGGCAGCGCCATGCCGCGGCCGGTGGAGCAACAGGAAACCGAATCAACGTTTCATTCCTGTCGCTTAATCGGAACAAGCGTTCCATTGCGGTGGATCTGAAATCGCTTGAGGGCAAGGACATCATCTACGACCTCGTCAAGACGTCCGACGTGTTTCTCCAGAACTACCGGCCCGGCGTTGCAGCCCGACTGGGTGTGGACTACGAAACGATCAAGGCAATCAATCCGGGCATCATCTACGTGTCGATCTCCGGCTACGGCGAGGACGGCCCCTACCGGAACCGGCCCGGGCAGGACCTGCTGCTCCAGGCGATGAGCGGTGCAATGCTCTCCGCGGGCCGCCACGGCGAACCTCCAGCAGCGGCGGGTCAGTACCTCGTCGACGCCGTGACGGCGTCAACTGCCTTCGAGGGGGTACTGGCCGCCCTCTTCCACCGTGAGCGCACAGGTGAAGGCCAACTGGTTTCGGTCAACATGCTCGATGCGATCACCACCTTGCAGATGCAGGAACTGTCGGTCTTCACGGTGGGGAAGGTTCCGCAGACACGTGGTGCACAGCCCCACGCTCACGTCTACATCCGGGCACCCTACGGCACCTTCTCGACGTCGGACGGTTTCATAGCGCTTGCCATGCCGGACCTTCACCTTCTGGGAGATGTCATCGGTGAGCCTTCTTTCCTGGGGATGGACTCCGAGACCGACAGTTGGACCAGCCGCGACGAAATCTTCGAAAAGACGGCCGCGCGCCTCATTACCCGCACCAGCGCCGAGTGGCTCGAGCTTCTCAGCGCCGTGGGCATTTGGGCCGGCCCCGTCTACGACTACCAGGATCTGATTGATGATGAACAGATCGAGCACAACGGCACCTTCATCGAGTACGAGCACCCCACCGAGGGTCTGGTCAAAACTCCAGGATTTCCCTACCGGCTGTCCGCGACGCCTCCGCGGATTCACCGGGGCGCTCCGGTCGCCGGCGAACACACGCTGGAGATCCTCACTGAACTGGGCATGGCAGAGACCCGCGCGGCCGAACTGATCGATGCCGGTGTTGTAGCCGAGGACGGACCTGTCAGCGCGGGCCAGTCCCCCGTTTCAACCGTGGGCCGAGGGTCGGCGTGAACACCTATCGAGGCATCACGTGGGACCACCCCCGCGGCAAAAATGCACTCCTGGCCGCCGCGCGGGAAGAGCAGCGCCGCGACACCGGGTTCCGCCTCGAGTGGTCAGCGCATTCCCTTGAAGGCTTCGAGTCGCACCCTGTCGATGATCTGGCCAGGAGGTACGACCTCATCGTCCTTGACCATCCGCACTTGGGTGAGGCAGTCGAGCATCAATCCCTGACTCCCCTGGACACGGTGTTCGGACTGGAACGTCTCGAGCAGTGGTCCCGCCAGGCCGTCGGACCCACCTTTGACTCGTACTACCTGAACGGGCACCAGTGGGCGCTTCCGCTCGATGCTGCAACCCAGGTTGCAGTGCGCAAACCTGACCGCGTACCGGACGCTCCGGTTACCTGGAACGACGTCGAGGACATCTCGACCAAGGTTCCGACAGCCCTCTCGCTTGCCGGACCGCATGCGTTTCTGACCTTTGCCTCCATCTGCGCCGCCTACGGTGCACCACTGAGGGACGCCTACGGGGCTGACGCGGGCGACTCGATGACTGAACTGGTAGCGGATGACACGGCCATCCCCGTCCTGGAACTCATGCGGTCAATTAGCTCGCGCGCTCCAGAGGGTTCACTCACCCAGAACCCGATCAGCCTGCTCCAACGCATGACCGACACCGACGACATTGCGTTCTGTCCGCTCGTGTACGGCTACGTCAATTACTCGTCTCCGTCCCTGCGCTTCTCGGATGCCCCCAGCGCCGTCGCTGGCGGTCGCCACGGATCGACCATCGGAGGCACCGGACTCGCCATCAGTGCGCGCACCCAAGTTACCCCTGCACTCATCAGACATGTCGAGTGGCTGATGAGCGCCAGCACTCAGCGCAGTTTCATTCCCCAGCATGACGGCCAGCCGTCCAGCCGGGGTGCTTGGGTGGACGATGAGGTCAATCGTGCATCTGAGGGTTTCTACCGCTCCACTCTCGCCACGATCGAAGACTCCTGGGTACGGCCCCGGTTCCCGGGCTACATCTCCTTCCAGTCGAGCGCTTCAGCAATCATTCGGGCGGTGGTCGCCGGGCATGAGCGTGCGGAAAGCGGCCTCGCCAGCCTGCGCGCCGGGTTCGTCAACGCGCTGCCCGTAACCACAGAAAGGGTCTGACCATGCTGTCCCCCATCGAGCTGGAAACCGAGGAGATCATTGTCGATCGCTCGGACTACGTCGCCACCATCACGCTGAACCGCCCACAGAAGCTCAATTCAGTCACGCAGGATATGTCGGACTCGCTGGTCGCGGTGGCCGAATGGGCCAATGAGAGCGATGAAGTGCGCGTTATCATCCTGACCGGAGCCGGAGGACGATCCTTCTGCGCCGGGTCTGACATCCGGCAGTTGGACAAGTACGCCACGCCCTGGGATTTCCGGAATCGCGCGGACTACTGTGATGCGCTTCGCCTCCTGCGCAAGCCTGTCATTGCGGCGGTCAATGGATACGCGTTTGGCGGAGGCCTGGAGACAGCCATGTCCTGCGACATACGGATTGCTTCAACAGCGGCGTCCTTCGCTGCCCCCGAGGTCAAACTCGGATGGATCGGAGGAGGCGGGATGAGTACGTTCCTGGCACATTCGGTGGGATCGAGTAACGCCGCGCTCATGCTGATGACGGGCGAACCGATCGACGCCCAGCAGGCGCTGGCCTGGGGCCTCGTCTCCGAGGTGGTCGACCCTGATGCCCTGCTCCCCCGAGCGGCCGAAATCGCCGCGATCATCGCATCACGTCCGCCGATCGCTGTAGAAACAGCCAAGGCGAACCTGCGCGCCGCGTACAACCTGCCGCAGGACCAGGCAATCGCGTATGAGCGGGATCTGCAAACGATCACTTTCGCGACCGAGGATGCGAACGAGGGCCGCGCTGCCTTCGCCGAGAAACGGCAGGGAAATTTCCGACGCCGGTGAACCAGTCCCAGACACCCCGCACCTAACACCATGCCAGAGCAGATACACGGAGACATGATGAGCATTAAGAAAACAACCGGCAGTAACAATGCGCTGAAGCGGCCGGGTACATCATTCCTTGGTGCAGCCAGCCGGACGCTGCCCGAGGACGGGTACGCGGGAACACTTGTCGGTCGGGTCTGGGATCCGGCGGTAGCGGGCCCCTCTCCTGTCATCCTCCTTGAGGACGGCGTCTTCGATCTGTCAGCTTCCTTCCCAACTGTCAGCGAGCTTTCCGAGCACCCTGATCCAGTTGCCGCTGCACGTGCTGCCGCGGGGGCACGACTCGGTGGCCTTGATGAGATCTACGAGAACACCGTTGCCCGTTCCGGTTCGGGACCGCGTTTCCTCGCGCCGGTTGACCTGCAGACGCTCCGGGCAGCAGGCGTCACCTTCGCAGTCTCCATGATCGAGCGGGTCATCGAGGAGCGCGTTCGTGGAGACATCGAAGCCGCAGCCAGGATGCGCGAGAAGATTCTGGCGGAAATAGGCACCGATCTCCACGAGATGCGTCCGGGTTCTGCAGAGGCCGCGGGGCTCAAGAGCTATCTCGTAGCGGAAGGGCTCTGGAGCCAGTACCTCGAAGTGGGAATCGGCCCTGATGCCGAAATCTTCACCAAAGGACCAACGCTCTCTGCCATGGGCACGGCGGCCCAGGTGGGAATCCTCTCCACATCGTTGTGGAACAACCCCGAGCCCGAGGTCGCAATCATTATCGATTCACGGGGACGCGTCGTGGGCAGCACCCTGGCCAACGATGTGAACCTCCGGGACGTGGAAGGCAGAAGCGCGCTCCTGCTGCCCAAGGCCAAGGACAACAACGCATCCTGTGCCCTGGGACCCTTCATCCGGCTCTTCGATGACTCATTCGACCTGGACTCCGTCCGGCAGATGCAGGTGAACCTCGAGATTGATGGTCCTGACGGCTTCCACCTTGATGGAACGTCGGAAATGGCGCAGATAAGCCGCGACCCGCTGGACCTCGTGGGGCAGCTCATCGGCCCACAACACCAGTACCCGGACGGCGCGGTGCTGATGCTGGGAACAATGTTCGCGCCCATTGTCGACCGGGATACCAAGGACCACGGGTTCACCCATAAACGGGGCGATGTGGTTAGGATCTCTTCCCGCGAACTCGGTACGCTTGTCAATTACGTCGAGGAGAGCGAGAGGTGCGAGCCGTGGGAGTTCGGAATCGGCTCTCTGATGCGCAATCTCGCCAGCCGGAACCTGCTGTGACCAACACAGGAACGTCGGCAGCGATAGACGCTCAATCTGATGCAGATCGGGCCGACGCTGAGGGGTCGGCAAGCGAAGCCGGCAACCACCGGCAGACGCGGCGCTCAACCAACACGGTGACGCTGTCGGATGTTGCCCTTCATGCGGGCGTATCGCCCCAGACTGTCTCCCGTTCCATCCGTTCTCCGGAGCTGGTCTCGAAGTTCACCCTCGAACGGGTGCGGCAGTCCATCGAGGCCACTGGTTATGTGCCGAACCTTGCAGCGAGCAATCTCGCGTCGAACCGCAGCATGACGGTCGCAGCGATCATCCCGGCCATCTCGGCGTCGGTGTTCGCGGATGCGCTGCACGGGCTCGACGAAGTCCTCGCCCCAGCGGGATACCAGCTGTTCATCGGTTCCACCGACTACCGTCCGTCCCACGAGGAAGAACTTGTGAGGGCGTTCCTAGGACGCCGACCAGACGGCATTTTCATTGTGGGCACCGACCATTCACCCGTGACTGCTCATCTGCTTCGGGAATCACAGGTTCCCATCGTCGAAGCCTGGGACTTGACCGAGAATCCCATTGACAGCCTCGTCGGATTCTCGAACGGCGATGCCCTACAGGCCATCGTCGACTTCACTGCTCAGCGAGGTTACAGGCATCCTACTTTCGCTGGTTCATTCCAGAGCGGCGACTTTCGTGCCGTTGCCCGTAAAGCCAGTTTTGAAGACGCGGTGCGAAGGTTATATCCGGACGAACCGATACGAGTGGTGGATTCGGGGGGTTCGAAGGTTGACTTCGAATCGGGCCGGCAACTCCTGGACGTGACGCTCCGAGTACACCCCGAGACAGATGTCCTGATGTTCGCCAGCGACGTCTTTGCAGCCGGTGCCATCCTCGAATGTGCGCGCCGTGGCATCAGGGTTCCCGATGACATCGCCATCACCGGTTTCGGTGATTTCGAGATCGCTCGGCACCTGGTGCCCACGCTCACTACGGTCGCTGTGCCCAACCGTGAGATCGGGACCACCGCAGGTCAACTGCTTCTCGGACGCATGATGAACAAGTCTTCGCTCACAAGGAAAGTTGATCTCGGATTTTCCGTTGTTGCTCGTGAAAGCGCCTGAGCCACGCCGCGACGTCGCCGTCCTCCCTCCTCTGACAAGGACTATTGAATGTTGAAGACCACCAATCCCCGCACGGGTGTTAGCGCTACAGTCAACCGCCAGCCATCGACTCGGACCGATGTGGAGGCTGCCGCTGAGCAGGCCGAGATAGCTTGGCGCGAGCTCATGCGGCGAGGACGCGCCTTCCGGGCGGAACTACTGGAAGCAATCGCCACATACGTCGAGGAAGCGCGCGAGGGCCTCATCACTACTGCTGATTCTGAAACAGGGCTCGGGACCGCCCGCCTCAATAGCGAGGTGAGTCGCTCAGTCTTTCAGTTCAGGCTTTTCGCGGAAGCTGTCCGGGAAGGCAGCTATCTCGAAGCGATGATCGACTCCGCCGGTCGGACGCCTCTAGGCGACGCGTCGGATGTCCGGCGCATGTTGGTATCCATCGGGCCGGTTGCCGTCTTTGGATCGAGCAATTTTCCTTTCGCTTTCTCGGTCCTGGGCGGTGACACCGCATCGGCCATCGCCGCTGGCTCGTCCGTCGTAATCAAGGCCCACGGTTCTCATCTTTTGACGTCGCAGCTTTCGCTGGACGTGCTGCAGCAGGCTGCCCGTGCAGTCAATGCACCCGAGGGGACTTTTGGTGCCGTCTTCGGTCAGGAAGCAGGGCTGGCTCTGGTCAAGCATCCGGCAATCAAGGCGGCCAGCTTTACCGGCTCGCTCTTCGCGGCGGAGTCCCTGCAGCGCGCGATCAACACCAGGCCGGACCCGATTCCGTTCTTCGGGGAGCTTTCGAGCGTCAATCCGCTGATTGTGAGCAAAGGTGCAGCGAAAACTCGGGGTGCAGACATCGCATCCAACTTGTTCGCCTCCTTCACCGGGTCTGCCGGCCAGCTCTGCACCAAACCTGGCATTGCGTTTGTTCCGGAGGGTCCCCAAGGACAACTGCTCGTAGATTCCCTGACGCAACTCACCCAGCAAGCCCCTTCACAGGTTCTTCTGAATGACCGAATTCGGACTTCTTTTGCCGAGATCTCAGAAGGGCTTGTGCGCGCGGGGGCAACCCCGCTCGCAGGCATGCAGGATGCCGCCAGGAGCAGGCCTGAAGAACCCGCGGAAGAACCTTCCGATGCTTTCAGCGTCGCTCCGGCTCTGTTGGAGACCCGAGCGTCAATCTTGAGTGCCGACCTTGCCGAGGAGTGCTTCGGCCCGCTCATCGTTATAGTCCGCTATACCTCACTCGATGAAGTCGCTGAGGCGTTCACGCACATCCCGAAGTCGCTGACAGCTACCCTGCACTTTGAAGAAGACGAGGACGATGTGCTGTCCCGGCTGCTTCCCACCCTGCAGGACAACGCGGGGCGGATTGTCTTCAACGGCTACCCGACGGGCGTTCGCGTTACCTGGGCTCAACATCATGGCGGTTCGTGGCCATCCACCAACTCACAGCACACATCGGTGGGCGTAACCGCTGTGCGGCGTTTCCTTCGTCCAGTGGCCTGGCAGAACGCTCCCGCAGCAGCGCTGCCCGAGGAACTGCGCGACGATTTCACAGCAATCCCCCGGCGTGTCAATGGGGTCCTTGCCCTTTCGGAGAAGGTGACGGTCCTCTCGGGCACGTGAAACACCGCTGCCCCCGCAGCAAAGAATGCGAGGGCAGCGGACGAGCAACGACGACGACGGCGCTAAACCACCTCGAGCGCCTCCGCAATCGGCGTCTCGCCAGTGTTGAACTGGATGAACTTCCCCACCGTCCCGGGGTTGCTCAGCACGGCCGCAGCGACCTGAGCCACGTCCTCACGCGCAACCGAATCCTGCTGCGGCTCGCTCGAAACCTCGATCGACCCCTTGCCCGGATCGGTCGTGAGCGCGCCCGGACCGAGAATCGTCCACGCCAGATCCGTTCCGCGCAGGTACTCGTCCGCAGCTGCCTTCGCCTCTGCATAGTGGAAGAACCCGGTATCCTCGGGCACGCCGTGATCCTTCCGCGCACCGATGTAAGAGACCATCACGTACCGGTCAACGCCGGCTTCCTTCGCCGCATCCATGGAACGAATCGCCGCATCCCGATCGATCGCATAGGTATCCTCCGGGCTGCTTCCGGCAGCCCCAGCCGACCACACCACTGCGTCATGCCCACGCACGACGTCGGCCAGCTCGCCGACCGACAGCTGCGTTACATCCGCGACGACGGGCTTGCCGCCCGTTTCTTCCACGTCGCCGGCATGATCCGGGTTGCGGATGATCGAACTCACCTCATGACCGGCACCGGAAAGAATCCGGGACAGGTGCAGCGCCACCTTTCCGTGGCCTCCAATAATGGCAACTCGTGACATGACCGCTCCTTCTCGTTGTGGATGTCTTGTTCGGCCCAACACCGAAGACCGGCTTGTCATTCCACCACCGGTGAGAAGACAACGACGAAGGCTGAGCCCGGCACTCAGCTTTCGGGCAGGATTGCCGCAATTGCGGGCATCTGGCGGTGCTCGTCCAGGAAGCTGTTTCTAGGGATAGAGTCAGACGGAAAGAAGCACACCATCATGGGGGTACTGGACCGCGAGTGGTTCCATAGAGACGGTGCGACGCCATCGAGGGGACAGGCAGACGGGGGGCGTCCGCCGTCGTCGTCGGAATCAGCGCAGGAAGGACTGCGCCAATCACCTTCGGGACGCGTCCCCGAGTGGGCGCTCGAAGAAGCGCTCAACCAACAGCTCCGCTCCTACGCGGCTGAAACCAACGGACGACGACGGAACCGCGACCGGGTAACGCGCCGTCGTCGTCCGCGGTCATCCGCTTTCAAGCTCCGTCTGCGCACCGCTGCGCTGGTCGCTTGTGTTGCTGCGCTTTATCTTTCGCCCTCGTTCCTCGAACGCGCGGTCCTTCCAGACCTGACTCCCCACCTGCCGTGGTCGAATGTCCCCCCTCGCGGAGTGGAGGCAGCCGATGCCCCACTGGGTACGCCCCCGCCATCGACCGGGTCCACACAGTACGCGATGTTTCCCTACGAAGACCTGGGGCAGGAATTCGTCGCCTATGACCCGTGCCGTCCAATCCACTATGTGGTCCGCCCTGACTTCGCACCTGCGGGTACAGACGGAATCGTCCAGGAAGCGGTCGCCGAAGTTGCTGCAGCGACGGGCCTGACATTCGTTTTCGATGGTCCGACCGATGAAGCGCCCAGCCCCGGCCACCGCGACCCCTATCAGCCCGAACTGTACGGCGAGCGCTGGGCGCCTGTGCTCATCACGTGGACGAGTCCCGCAGAAGTGCCCGAACTTGCCGGTGACGTCGCTGGCCTGGGAGGCAGCGAGATCGCGCAGCGGCCGGGGAAACCGATTGTCTACGTCGCCGGTCAGACGATGCTCGACGCACCGGACATGACGCTGATGCTTCAGTACCCGGGTGGGCGGGAGCAGGTGAAAGCGATCGTGATCCACGAGCTTGCGCATGTGCTCGGACTCGACCATGTCGACGACCCGACGCAGCTGATGTACGGCGAGAACACCGGTCAGCTCCAACTCGCCGACGGCGACCGCGCCGGTCTTGCGAAGCTGGGAGCCGGCCACTGCGTTCCTGAGCTCTAGGCCGGTACCCCTAAGTACCGGACTTCCCCGGCGCGTCCAGGCCCAGCGCTGCCGCTTCGGCGGTCAGAGCTTCGCGGATAGCTGCAATAGCCGGATCACCCGCACTCGACCGACGGGCCGCGGTGAAGATCGTGCGCCGCGGTCGGCCAGGCAGCTCCACCAGGCGGGAGCGCTGTTCCCGCTGCGCCCAGACCAGTTGCGGGAGCAACGCCACGGCATTGCCGGACTCGACCAGCCGCACATGCGTCTGCAGGTCCGCGCTCTCAAAACGTACGTCCGGTTCAAACCCGGCGAGGCGGCATTGCTGCTCGGCCCAGTGCCGTGAGGCAGCGCCATGGGGTTCCATCACCCACGGAAGCCCTCCGGCGTCATGCAGGGAACCGACCCGGTGAAAGTCTTCCGGTGCCCCGGCAAGCTCGGTGGGGACGGCAAGCTGAATTTCGTCACGGGTCAATGGGTCGCGGTCCAGCGTCTCGTAGTGCGGAGCGGCGTGTCCCGGATACTGTTCGGCAACCACCAGGTCGAAATTGCGCGCCCACGTCTCTCGCAGAGCCGTCTCCGGTTCGTGCTGCACCATCTTCACCTGAACCAATGGATGCCTTTCGCGGAGGGTGCGCAGCATGTTGGGGATCAGGGCAAGCGCCGCGGTCTGAAAGACGGCCAGGCGGACCGTCCCGGACACGATGGGCCTCGTGACGGCCAGAGCTGCTTCCGCTCGCTCGAGACCATCGAGCAACTCCTCGGCATACTCCACCAGCACCATGGCGTGCGCGGTGAGCTGCAGACGCCGCCCGCTCTTGCGGAACAGCGCTACTTTCGCCTCGCGCTCGAGCAGCGATAGCTGCTGGGACACTGACGACGGGCTATACCGCAGAGCCGCTGCTACTTCAGCGATGGTTCCGCGGATGCTGAGCTCCCGCAGTAGCCGCAACCTATGGATATCCAGCACGTCAACGACCGTTCACTTTTGATGAAGATTACCCGTCGGAAAAGGTAACTTTTCCTTAACTTCCCTCAGCCCCATACTGAAAGTCAAGCCCCTGAAGAATCGGCCAAAGTCGGCAGACGGACCGGGGACTGCTCCCGGGATCTTTCGCAGCACGACAGCTCCCGAACGCGCTTCACCAAGGACCGAGCCTGAGCGGCGAGGTCAACCCCTGAACCTCAATGCCCTCAGCCCGGCCCTGCGCCGAAACACCACCCCCCGAGGAGTACCGTATGACCGCTGTAACAGGCATCAGCACCGAGCTTGTCCGCCCCAGTGACCTCGCTGAGGAAGTGGTGGCGTTGGTTCGCCATTGGCTGGCTGAGGGAGCCAAATTCCCGGTTGACGCCGCCGCCGCTCAGCTGGCCGGGGTGCTGAAGGACCCGCACGGTCTCGAGTTCACGGTGGGCTTCGTCGACGGCGTCATCCGTCCCGAGGACAAGTCCGTTGCTGCCCGGAACCTGAAGACGCTGGTTCCCAAGGTCCCGTCCTTCCTGCCCTGGTACATGAAGTCGGCCGTCGCCGTCGGCGGGCACCTGGCGCCGGTGATCCCCGGCGTCGTCATTCCTGTTGCACGCAAGGTATTGCGCGAGATGGTGGGCCACCTCATCGTGGATGCGACCGATGCCAAGCTCGGCCGGTCGATCTCCAAGATCCGGCGCCAAGGTATCCGCCTCAACGTGAACCTCCTCGGCGAGGCGATCCTCGGCGAGAATGAGGCATTCCGCCGCCTCGAGGGCACCCACAAGCTCCTCGCCCGCGAGGACGTGGATTACGTCTCCATCAAGGTTTCCTCCACAGTAGCCCCGCACAACCACTGGGCTTTCGACGAAGCCGTCACCCACATCGTGGAGACGCTCTCACCGCTGTTCCGCCTCGCCGCGTCATCCTCACCCCGCAAGTTCATCAACCTGGACATGGAGGAATACAAGGACCTCGACCTGACCGTCGCTGTCTTCACCCGTCTGCTCGAGAAGCCTGAGTTCCACAACCTGGAAGCCGGCATCGTCCTCCAGACCTATCTGCCGGATGCACTCGGCGCCATGATGGGCCTCCAGGAATGGGCAGCAGCCCGGACCGCAAACGGCGGCGCACCGATCAAGGTCCGCGTCGTGAAGGGCGCCAACCTGCCGATGGAACAGGTCGACGCCGACCTGCACGGCTGGCCGCTGGCGTCCTGGGGCACCAAGCAGGACTCCGACACCTCCTATAAGGCGGTCATCAACTACTCGCTGACCCCGGAGCGCATCGGTAACGTCCGCATCGGTGTTGCCGGCCACAACCTGTTCGACGTCGCCCTCGCCCACCTCCTGGGCAAGGCACGCGGCATCACCTCGGGCATCGAGTTCGAGATGCTTCTCGGCATGGCCACCGGCCAGGCCGAAGCGGTGAAGCGCGACGTCGGTTCCCTCCTCCTCTACACTCCGGTAGTCCACCCTGCCGAGTTCGACGTCGCTATCGCCTACCTGATCCGCCGCCTTGAAGAGGGTGCCAGCCAGGAGAACTTCATGTCAGCAGTGTTCGAACTGGACAAGAACGAAGCGCTTTTCGAGCGCGAGAAGCAGCGCTTTCTCGCCTCGCTGGCCGCGCTCACCGACACGGTTCCCGGCCCGAACCGGATCCAGGACCGCAGCCGCTTTGACGCCGACGCCGCCCTTGCCGAGATAACCGCTCAGGCGGACCTCGAGACAGGCGCACCCGGTTACGGCGGACCCACTGCCGGCTTCACCAACACCCCCGATACCGACCCCGATCTGCCCGCGAACCGGGCTTGGGGCCGCGCAATCCTCGACCGCGTTCCTTCCTCCACCCTTGGCGAGGCAACAGCGGATCTCCACGAGCTCAGCACCAGCGATCAGCTCGAGGCCGTCGTCGAGAAAGCACTCACCCGTGGTACCGCCTGGGGATCCCTGACCGGTGCCGAGCGCGCCGCGGTCCTCCACCGCGCGGGCGTCCGTCTTGAGGCACGCCGTGCGCAACTGCTGGAAGTCATGGCATCCGAGTGCGGCAAGACCCTCGACCAGGGTGATCCTGAGGTCTCCGAGGCCATCGACTTCGCCCACTACTACGCCGAACTGGCCAAGGAACTGGACAGCGTGGACGGGGCCAAGTTCATCCCGTCGAAGCTGACCGTGGTCACGCCGCCCTGGAACTTCCCCGTCGCCATCCCGGCCGGTTCCGTCCTCGCAGCGCTCGCCGCCGGATCCGCGGTCATCATCAAGCCGGCCCGCCAGGCCCGCCGTTCCGGTGCCGTCATGGTCGAGGCACTCTGGGAGGCCTTCGACGAAGCGGGAATCGACCGCGACGTACTGCAGTACGTCCAGCTGTCCGAGCGTGAGCTGGGCACCGCGCTGGTGTCCCATCCCGCCGTCGACCGGCTCGTCCTCACCGGCGGCTACGAGACCGCCGAACTGTTCCGCTCCTTCCGCAAGGATCTGCCCCTCCTGGCCGAGACCAGCGGCAAGAACGCCATCATCGTCACCCCGAGCGCCGATCTGGACCTCGCCGCCCGCGATGTCGTGCAGTCTGCTTTCGGCCACGCCGGGCAAAAGTGCTCGGCAGCGTCACTGGTCATCCTCGTGGGATCGGTTGCCACCTCGCGCCGCTTCAACCAGCAGCTGAAGGACGCCGCGCAGTCCCTGAACGTCGGCTACCCCGTAGACCCGCGCACCCAGATGGGGCCGATCATCGAACCTGCCAACGGCAAACTGCTCGGTGGGCTCACCACACTCGGTGACGGCGAGTCCTGGGTCCTCGAACCCAAGCAGCTTGATGACTCGGGCAAACTCTGGAGCCCGGGGGTGCGCACCGGCGTCCAGCGCGGCAGCGAGTACCACAAGACCGAATACTTCGGCCCAATCCTCGGCATCATGACCGCTGAAACGCTCGAAGAAGCCGTCAGCATGGTCAACGAGATCGACTACGGCCTCACCTCCGGCCTGCACTCGCTGGACCCGAAGGAACTGAAGTACTGGCTCGACAACGTCCAGGCCGGCAACCTCTACATCAACCGTGGCATCACCGGAGCGATCGTGCGCCGTCAGCCCTTCGGCGGATGGAAGAAGTCCGCGGTCGGCACCGGCACCAAGGCCGGTGGCCCGAACTACCTGGTGGGCCTCGGTGAGTGGAAGGACACCCCGGTCCGGGCGGTCACCGAAGCCCCGCTGTCCTCTCCGGCCCGGAAGTTCCTCACCGCAGCCGCCGACGCCGTCAGCACCGGCGACATCACTCCGGCTGATCGGGCATGGCTCGAATCGGCACTGGCTTCCGACGCCGTCGCCTGGCAGACCGAGTTCGGCGCAGCCCGCGACGTCTCCGGACTCCACGCTGAACGGAATGTCTTCCGCTACCGGCCGCTTCCGGTCACCATTCGCTATGAAGCAGCGACGTCCGGGCACGGCGTGGCCGAACTGCTCCGCGTAGCCTCAGCGGGTGTGACCGCCTGGAACGGACGGCCCGAACTCAATGCGCTGACCGTCAGCACGGCAGAGGCGCTTCCCGAGGCTGCCGCACACGCCCTTCGGCAGTCAGGCATTGTTGTGGTGGCCGAAAACGCTGAAGCCTGGGCCGCTCGCGTCAAGGGTTACGCAGGGAAGACGGGCCCGGAGTCGGGGGTTCGCATCCGCCTGATCGGCGCTTCGGTCGCCGAGACAGCCGAGGCCGCCGACGGCAAGCCGGACGTCGCCCTCTACGCGAACGACGTCGTCGCCGCCGGCCGCGTCGAACTGCTCCCCTTCATGCGTGAGCAGGCTGTGTCCATCACAGCGCACCGGTTCGGCACCCCGAACAACCTCACTGGAAATCTCATCTAGTACAAAGCAACACGGGCCGGGTCTGTTCATTCGCACAGCGGGTGAACAGACCCAACGGCGTAGAGTTGAACCCATAATTTCAACCCGCCCGAAACCGACAACGAGGTCAGAATCAGCGATGAAGAAGCACAACCCACACCATCCCGAGCAGGGAAAAAACACCCACACAACCCGCCAGGCCCGGACCGGGGAACACTGCCCCCTCGACGGCTGGTGGGCACCTGCCGACAGCAAAGCAGACCAGCGCTACATCGGGCGGGGGAACGTCCTTCCCGCCTATGACGGGGACCGCGTCACCTGGACACTCGTCGCCACCAGGTCCGGTTCGCGGCAACCGAAATACGCCCTCCCCGGGGCAGGAGCCTTCATTGATAATTTCTAAGGCGCGCACATTCGGCGCCCCCGTTCGGAAGCCTCTCCGGCACGCCTGCGAAGACGGGTGCTACTTCTGCAGTGGCCCCGAAACCGACTGATTTCCCCTTGACGGCGCGGTCCTGCGGCTCCACAGTTGGTCCGTGACCGTTCCCGATCCGGAGACCGAACGAGGACCTGCTGAGCTGCAGCACCCCCGTTTCGCCCGCGCCTATGCCGGGGCAGTCGAGGGTATGAACAGCAGAGGAGGGACGGAGCACCGTCGTGCCCTGCTGACCGGCTTGAGCGGCTACGTGATCGAGATCGGTGCCGGTGAGGGGTCCAACTTCGAGCACTATCCGGCGACGGTCACCGAGGTTCTGGCTGTGGAGCCCGACGATCACCTCAGGGAACTCGCCCGGCGTCGAACCTCTTCCGCACCGGTTCCTGTCCGGGTGGTCGCCGGAACCGCGGAGCACATCCCCGCTGCCGATTACAGCGCCGATGCGGTGGTTACCAGCCTCGTCCTATGCAGCGTCGCGGATCAGGGGGCAGCCCTTGCGGAGGCGCGCAGGGTGCTGCGTCCCGGAGGAGTTTTAGCCTTCTACGAGCACGTCCGGTCTGACCGGAAATTGCTGGCTGCTGTCGAGGACTTGCTGACGCCGCTCTGGCAACGGGCTGCCGGCGGCTGCCACCCGAACAGGGACACTCTGCAGTCGATCACCGCCGCCGGCTTCAAGATCCGGGACAACGAGCGGTTTGGTTTCTCCGTCCAGCCCCTGGCGCCGCCGGTGGCGCACATCCTCGGCCGCGCCGTCGCGCCCTGAGGTGGCAGTCCGTTCGGAAACGCAGTCTCGGTGGGGCAGTGCTATGCAGGCACAGGCGGCTGCAGCGCCACCAGGGCAACTGCCAAACCGTACGCGACGCCCATGATTACCAGTTCACCGGTGACAAGTTTTCCAAAGTCAGCTCGACTGAACGTGTTTCCGTCGAGCAGCCGACGCCGGTGCATGGCCCCGAATGTGATCAGCAAACCCAGCACAAGCACCTTCAGAAGCAGAACCAGCCCATAGGACGACGACGCCAGGGTCGCCAGATCGGGTACGCGCACCAGTGCGCTCATCACGCCGCTCAGTGCTACCACCGTCGCGCAGATCAGGGCGATCCGGCTGAACCGGCGCACGGTCAGGTGCAGAAGGTTGCTTCGAATGAACGCCAACCAGGCGAGACCTGCCAGGCCGCCGACCCACAACGACGCCGCGGCGATGTGCCCGGTCATACTGAACATCGCCAGGCCGTGCCCCGATTCGGAGGCGGCGTGCCCGCCGAGGGCCAGCGTCGTCGTGCCCGCTACCGCGAGGAAGAGCGCCATGCGCAGCGCGGTAAGCGTCCGCGCCATCGTTCCGATGACGGCGCTGGCGAGAAGGAATGCGATCTGCGCGATAAGCGCCCGCCCCGAGGCCAGCTGATCCAGGAAAAGACCGAAGTCGGAGAATCCAGCCTGCAAAGGACCGGCGCCCAGCACATCGAAGTAGGTCAACAGCAGCAGCACGCCACAGGCGACGACGGCGGCAAGCGCAGCTGTGCTCCCTCGCCTGCCCAGCCTCTCGGCTTCCGGCGAGAGTTCGTCGCCGCGTGCGCCCCCCGGCAGGAGCACTCCAACGCAGAGGAGCGCGATGGTGACCAGGCTCGTGAGGTGCACCAGCGCGCGGGCGAGCGGCAGGGTCCAGCCCACCCAGTCGTCCGGCATGCCGTCGTCGAGCACTGCCACCGCGGCAAGCGGAATCAGCGTGACCAGGAGGGAGGCCACGGCAAGCTGGGCAAGGAACCGCCAGGAAGGCACGTTGCGCTGTTTCGCGCTGCGCATGTTCGTGCTGGGCGAGCTGCGCGGAAACACGTGCATGGCTGCCTTCCGCGGTAGGGAACAAGTCGGTACAGCGATCCTAAGCCAGCTTTGGACCGGTATGCACAGCAGGACCCCGCCGCTGACCGTTTGTTCCGCGACGGGGTCCTGCTGCCCTGCTTCTCAGATCATCCGGCGACGGCGGTCAACTCGTTCGGAGTCTGCTCCAGCTCACCGGTTCCGGTGATTTCCCCGGATTCAACGTCAACGGCATGGATGGTGTTGGTTGACGGCTCGGTGATGTAGGCCGTGTGGTCCTGGACGAAGATCGTCGGGCGCGGCTGCTGCCACTCCAGCGGTTCCTCCCAGGCCTCGATGACCGGGAAGCTGTTGGTGATCTCCGCGCTCTCCGGGTCGATCACGTGCAGCGATCCGTCCGTCCCCAGCACGAGTGCTTCCCCGTGCGGACCACGGGCGAGGGAGCGGAAGCTGTAGCTGGTGCCGAGGTCGACCTGCGTGAGTTTCTTGGTTTCGGTGTTGATCAGCGAGATCTGCTCGGGGCGCTCAAGTTCGGCGTCGGGATCCTGCTTGTAGTCGCCGAGAGTGATGACCGATTCCTCGGAACCGGCCTGGTTGCCGATGCGTCCGTACTCCGTGGGGCTGTCCAGCTGGGTGATCTCGCCATCGCTGTAAATCAGGACGCCGGTCTCGCACCCGATGACCACTGCCTCACCCGCCGCGGTGGCCTCACCGTGAACACCCGGGCAGTCCTCGTTACGGGCGATTTCCTCGCCGTTCTCGTCGAAGACGACGATGCCGGGGCGCTCCTCGTCGTTGCCGAGGGTCTGCACCATCTCACCGGTGGACAGTTCGACGGCGACACCATGGTGTGCCTCCTCCGAGGCGTGGGTTTCCACCTCGGGCTGGCCCTCGGCGAGGTCTGCGCTTTCGAAGACGGTGATTTCGCCGGTGCCGTCGCTGAAGAGGATGGTCTTGCCGTCGTGACGGACTACGTGGCCGGGCTTTGAGGTGGGGAACACGATGTCGGTCATCGCCGGTTCCTCCGCGTAGGAGGTGTCACCCTCGCTCCAGACGCCCGTATCAAGGACTTCGAACCCGGCCGCCGTCGAAATGATGACGTGGCGTCCGTCACCGGCCGGGTTGATCCGGTTGAAGCCTTCCATCGGGAAGTCGCCGAGCACCTCGAAGGTTTCGCCGTCGAGGACCTGCACGCCGCCGTCGTAGGTGGTGACTACGCGCGGGGTGGCTTCGGCAGCAGTTGCTGCGGAGTCGGCGCTGGGCGTGCTCTCGGTTTCACCTGCGGTGCGCTCTCCGGCATTGGTGCCGCAGCCGGTGAGTACGAGGCCGGAGACGGCGAGCGCCGTCACCAGGCGTGCGGGTTTGGAGCGGTGATGCATGAGTATTTCCCTTCGGTTGGATGGTGTGCAGTTCATGAAAGTGCGCTGGTGATGCGTTCGGTGTTGGCGCGCATCATGTCGAAGTAGGTCTCGGCCCCGGAGCCTTCCGTGCCGAGGGACTCGGTGAAGAGCGGAACCACGGCGATGTCGGTCCCGGCTTCCGCGGCGAGGACCTCGGCGAGGCGTTCGGGTTGTGAGGAGTCGGCGAAGATTGCGACGACGCCGGCTCCCCGGATCTTCCCCGTCAGGTCATCGAGGTCCGATGAGCTGGGTGAGGCGAGCGTTGTGCCGCTCGGGATAACCGCACCGATCACGTCGAAGCCGAACCGCTGGGCCAGGTACCCGAAGACGTGGTGGTTGGTAATGAGCTTCCGCCGGTCCTCGGGGATCGCTGCGAAGCTGTCTTCCATCGCCGTCTCGAGCTCCTTCAATTCCGCCACGTAGGCGGCCGTCTGATCCAGGACCGCCTCCTCGTTGACGTCGTCTACGTGCTCGACGATCCCCTCGGCGATCGCCTCCGTCGCCTGCGCCACCCGGCCTGGGTCTGTCCAGAAGTGAGGGTCGTCCGCGCCCTCGGTGCTGCCGTCGTCGTCGTAAGTGAAGGAGATCGGCTCGATGGCGTCCATGGCGGCGATGGTGGGCACACCCTGGGCGGCTGCCGTCTCGACGTGGTTGAGGACGCCCTCCTCAAGCCCCGCGCCATTGTGAATGATGAGTTCCGCGTTCTCGATCTGTGCCGCCTGCTGCGCCGAGATCCCAAAGGAGTGCGGATCGGCGTTCGATTCCATCAGTACGACGACATCGGCCTGATCCCCGATGACGTTGCTGGTGATGTCGCCGAGGATGTTGGTGGTGACGACGACGGTTGGAGTGTCCGCCGCCGCGGCCGAGCATCCGCTCAACCCGGCCGCGAGGGCAAGGGCCGCTGCGGCGACCTTCAGCGCGCGCTTCACAGCCCGGTCTCCAGGAGGAAGTCGACGGCCGGGACGTCGAAGGTTCGGGCTACGCGAAGGTTATCGGCGTAGGCGATCTCGTACACGGTCGACGACGCCGGGTCGCTGACGTAAGCGCGGGAGGTGTCGATGCGGAGTTGCGGTATCTGGTCCGTATCGGCGTCGAGCAGCTCGACTGAGGTGAGGATCTCCCCCGAGGCGGGGTCCAGGGAAAGCAGCGAACCGTCGGTGCCAATCGCCAGCACCCGCTGACTGTCGCCCACGGCCGCAGCGGTGACTGCAGCGACCGGGGTTTCGAGAAGGGTCCAGGCACGATCCGAGACGTCGAGGTGCCAGACTCCGTCATCACCGGCCGGGCCGGCGAGTTCAGTGGAGCCCGGACGGTGTTCGAGGGTCACAACCGGGTCCGCCGCACCGGAAGGGTATGGGATGTGCTCAGCGGTGAACGCGCCGTCGTTCTCGGTGAACAGCAGGGCACCATCGGTGCAGGAGAAGACGACGCCGACGCGCGTCTGTGCATGTGAGCTAAGACCCGGGCAGCTTTCCTTTGCGAGGACTGTCTGGTCCTGAGAGTCGCGGACCTCGACGCCGTCGGGCTCCTCCGACCCTGTTTCGGCGGTGCTTGCCAGGAAGGAGTCCTTGAACGGGACGACGACGCCGCCGTCGTGAGGGCTGGTGGTAATGCGTCCCGTTTCGGTGATCTCACCCGCGTCCAGGTCCTCAACGCTGTAGAGCGAGGCGTAACCCTCCGAATCGGAGAACACAGCGACCATTGAGCCATCCCCCGCGACTGATCCCGGATCCGGGATCTCAATGGTGCCTACCGGCTTTGGCTCGGTGCTGTAGTAGTGCTTGTGATCACCATGTGGCACCGTCCAGGCGCCTGTGTCGAACACCTCCACCGTGTCACCGTTGGAGATGAAGGCGTAGCGCACGTCGAGGTGAACCGCATCGACCGGGCCAAAAGTGCCGGCATCGGCCTTCTCCTCCGTGAGCAGCGAGAGCAACTGGGCCTCGCCGGTTTCGCGGTCAAAGGTGAGCAGTCCAGTCTGCGGTTCAGCGTTTTCCTGTGCTCCCTCGATGTAGCCGTGAGGGGTGGCTTCAGCGGTGGGCGCCGTGCCGGCGTCGGGCGTGTTGTGGGTGCCACAGGCTGTGAGCAGCAGCGGAAGGCCCAACAGTAGGAATGGGACTTTAGGGGTGGAGCGGTGCACTGGAGAGGAGTTCCGTTTCTCGTGAAGGGGAGGGTGCCGGCGTCGTTCGCGGAATGAGCGGGGAGGCAAGTGCCGAAATGAAGTAGGACAGCGCTGCCACGAGCGCGATGGTGGCTCCGGCCGCGGTGGAGGCGTACCAGGAGATCCACAGGCCCGCGATGACGCTGGCTGATCCGATTGCGGCGCCGAGCACCATGACGGCGCGTATGGATTTGGCCCATACCAGCGCTGCGGCCGGTGGAGCGATGAGCAGGCCGAACACCAGCAGCGTTCCGACCACCTGGAAGGATGCGGCCACCGCGAGGGTGATCAGGCAGAGCAGGATGAAGTGGGTACGGCGTGGATGCAAGCCCAAGCTCGCTGCCTTCTGCGGGTTGAACGCGACGGCGGTGAAGGCACGGTGATTGATGGCTGCCACTGCCAGGACTACGAGTCCGACGATCGAGAGCACCAGGATGTCGTCAGTCCCGACAGCGAGGACGTCACCGAACAGGGTTCCCGTCAGGTCCACGGCAAAAGATCCCGCTGACGACACCAGGATCACTCCCAGCGACAGCATCACGACAAACAGCAGCCCGATCGCCGTGTCCTGCGAGACGCGTCGATTCCGTGTGATGACGGAGACCCCAGCGGCTGTCGCCGCTGCGCTGACCGCTGCTCCGACGATCAGGTTGCCGCCCAGAAGAGAGGCGATCGCGATGCCCGGAAGCAATCCGTGCGCCATTGCGTCCCCGAGGAATGCCATGCCGCGCACCACTACCCAGGTACCCACCACCGCACAGAAGACCGCAACCAGCACGCCGCCAATAACTGCACGCTGCACGAAGGACGCGCTCAGGGGCTCGAATAACCATTCCATCGTGATTCATCCTATATTGATAATGAGAATGATTCGCAAATCGAGGAAGAAGCCCGTGGCAACAGTGATTTTGAGCGACATCAGTTACGCCTATCCGGACAGACCGGCTCTCAGCGGAGTGTCGCTCACATTCGAACGCGGCGTGCACACAGTCATCACGGGTACCAACGGGTCTGGAAAATCCACCATGCTGGCCCTGGCCGCAGGCGTACTGAGGCCACAGTCCGGTTCGGTGCTCTTGACCACGAGCCTCCGTCCCGCGTTCGTCATCCAGCACACCCGCACCTCGGAAGTCCTCCCCTGCACCGTTCGCCAGGCGGTCGAGATGGGGCGATGGCCGCATCGGCGGGCACTTCTACCGCTGCGTCCGCGCGATCGCCAGATTGCCCTTTCAGCGATGGAGCGGATGGGAATCGCGGATCTGGCAGGGAGGCAACTCCCCGAACTGTCCGGGGGTCAGCGTCAGCGGGCACTGATCGCTCAGGGGCTGGCCCAGGAATCGGACGTGCTCATGCTCGATGAGCCCACAGCCGGACTCGACCGCGCGGCACACGAACTGATTCGGGCAGCCATCGACGAAGAACTGCAGCGGGGCGTGACGGTGATTGAGTCAAGCCACCATCCCGAGGACATCGATCGGGCAGAGCGTGTAGTCACCCTCGCGGGCGGTCGCGTCGTCGCGGATACGGGTACACCGGGTTCATCGCTTTCATCAGCGTTGTCGGCACGAACGCCGATCAGCGTTACCCTGACTTCGTGACCGTTGTTATTGACCATGCCACCGCGAACGACGCCGGCCCGCTAGCTACGCTGGCCGCCATCACCTTCCCACTGGCCTGCCCACCGACCTCCCGACCTGAGGACATTGCGCACTTCATTGCTACAGAGTTGTCCGAGGAGCGATTCACGCAGCACATTGCGGATCCCGACAAGATCCTGCTGTGTCTTCGTGAAGACGGGCACCTCCTCGCCTGGAGCATGCTGGTCAAGGACCTCCCGAAGGACGAGCAGGTTCGGTCCTCGCTCTCGATCTTTCCGACGATCGAGCTGAGCAAGTTCTACGTGCATCCCTCCCAGCATGGGCAAGGGTCCGCGGCGCGCCTGATGGAAGCGTCGCTGGAGATCGCATCGAAGGGAACCGACGCCCAGGGCATCTGGCTCGGCACCAATGACCGCAACGCCCGGGCGGTGCGCTTCTACGAGAAGCACGGGTTCACGCGCGTGGGCGCCAAGACCTTTCAGCTGGGCAGCGGCGTCGAGACCGACTTCGTACTGGAGCGCGCCCTCCGTTAGGCGGAGCACTCGGCTCGGCCAAAACTGCTTCGGGTACGAATAACGGCGGCTCGGGATGACGACGGCGGCTGCGACGGCTGGTCGAGAAGGACTGTGCTCACAGGCTGTGGATAGACCCACTATCACTACTCCTCCACATTGGCGGTATTCCGTCGCGAATAGTACACAGCTTCGATAAAATTTACGTATGGCCGTCGCACTATCTGAACGTCAGGAGGAAGACTCCTCCCTCCTGCCTGCAGTGCATTCCGATCTACTGTCCCTTGCGCAGCACTTTCAATCGAACTATCTGACGCTGAGCCAGGCGGAAGTTGCGTCCACTCTCGTAGCGGTCGAGCGAGTGTCCAGGATCGTCGACCATCTCCAGACGCTGGCAGCCCGCGCCGCCGAGGACCATCAGCTCGAAGCGATGGACGCTCGAGAAACGTACAAGAGCACGTCTGAGTATCTGCGGGTGAGAGTCGGTATCAGCCGTGCGGAAGCGAATCGACGTTTGCGGCTGGGACAGGACGTGGTGCCCGCCATCCCCGGACCAGGGGCACCGGCTGAAGCTCCGATGGCGACCCTGGCCACAGCAAGCAGTGTTGGAGCAATCAGCAGCCGGGCGGCAACAGTGATCCGGGATGCAGTTCACCGGGTAAGGACAGTGGCAACTCCGGGTCAGCTGGACGCCATGGAGACGCACCTGACGCGCCAGGCCATCGAGTCGGACGAGGACATTCTGAGGGTACTGGCGCGACGCTGGGAGAGCGTGATCGATCAGGACGGCCAGGAACCGACCGAGAAAACACGTCGAGCCAGGCAAGGCGTGTTCCTCAAAGGACGGCGTCATGGCCTCCACTTCATGGAGATCGGTGCCACGGATGAGCAGTTCGAGCATCTTGTCAGCGTGATGAACACCGCCACCAACCCCCGAGTCAGTGGCACAACGCCGTCCGGAACCCAGCCGCAGGGCGGGTCCCGTCCGGATGGTTCCACGGGATCGGCCAAGCGGGAATCGCTGAACACCGGCGACGATTCGGTGCTCGAGTACCCTACGCGAGCGCAGGAATTGCTCGACGGCCTGGTCTCGGCATGCCAAATTGCACTCTCCGGCGATGGCCTCCCAGCAACCGGCGGCCACCGCCCGCGGGTGATGGTGACCATCAACTACCGCGATCTCCTCAGCGATCTGGGGCATGACGGTCATTCCGTTTTCGCCCAACAGATCGGCGCTCGAAGCATCCGGAAGCTGGCATGCGACGCCGATATCCTGCCCCTAGTACTCGGCGGAAAGGGTCAAGTCCTCGACATAGGGCGCGCCCAACGCCTCTTTCCACCGCATATGCGCCGAGCGCTGGTTGCACGCGACAAGGGTTGCTCATTCCCCGACTGCACAACCCCCGCAACCTGGTGCGAAGCCCACCACATCATCCCCTGGGCGGCGGGTGGGTCCACCAATATCAGCGACGGCGTCTTACTCTGCTCGCGGCATCACCACGTGATCCATGAGGGGAATTGGGCTGTCGAATCGATCTACGGAATTCCCTGGTTCAGACCGCCGGCATACCTCGATCCCAAGAGAACCTTGAGACGGAACAGATACTGGCAGGTGGAGGACGCCGTTCATGAACAACTCGCCCACGGAACCTCCGCACAGCCCAATCTTGAGAGGGCTTCTGCACGCATGCAGGGCGCTAGGTGCTCTTCGCCCGAAGGTGCAACCGCTCCCCCTGCCGTCCGAAAAGGCTGAGAAACTCCACGGGATGCCTGTCGGCCTTCCCGAACCAGTGCGGCACACGGGTATCGAACTCCGCTGCTTCACCGGCCGGGAGCACAAGGTCAAGTTCGCCGAGCACCATACGCAGGTTTCCGTTCAACACGTACAGCCACTCATATCCCTCATGGACCTGGGGATCCGGCTCTTCCATCGGCATATCCGCGTGCATCACATGCTTGTAGGCCTGGATGCCGCCCGGTCGGCGGGTCAACGGCACCACTGTCATGCGCCCCGACTCGATGGGACGGAGATGTACACGCGGATCACCGGTAGTCGGCGCTCCAACCAATTCATCGAGCGGGACCTGATGTGCCTGCGCCAACGGAAGCAACAACTCCAAATTTGGCTTCCGTTGCCCAGACTCCAGCCGTGACAACGTGCTCACAGAGATTCCAGTCGATTCCGACAACGACTGCAGCGTCACATCCCGTTTCACCCGGAGCGCCCGAAGACGTGGACCAACCGCCGCCAGAGCCTCGCCAATTTCGTCACTCATTGCTCCAGTTTGCCATTTCAGCAAGGTTTCTTGCTACCTATTGCGAACGGTTCCAGACTGAAGACATGACATCTGAACTGAACTCATTTGACGTCGTCGTCATCGGCGGCGGAGCAGCAGGCCTCAGCGCTGCGCTCATGCTGGGGCGCACACGCCGCAGCGTCGCAATCGTCGACGCAGGCCAGCCACGCAACTCCCCCGCCGCAGGCGTACACGGTTTCCTCACGCGGGAAGGCATGAATCCACTCGATCTCGTGGCGGCCGGCCGGGCCGATGTGGAGAGCTACGGCGGCATCATCGTCCCCGGAACGGCTGTCGACGTCGTTCCCACCGGCGATGCCTTGCACCGATTCCGCACCACCCTGGATGACGGTACAGTGCTGCTTTCGCGCAGGCTTCTCCTGACCACCGGGTTGACCGACGTGCTGCCGGAGATTCCCGGACTCCGGGAACGATGGGGTCAGGAAGTGCTGCATTGCCCCTTCTGCCACGGCTGGGAGGTCCGCGACCAACACATCGGTATTCTCGGCACCAGCCCCATGTCGGGCCACCAGGCCTTGCTGTTCCGCCAGTGGAGCAGCAACATCACCCTCTTCCTCAATGACACCGTAGAGCCCACCGAGGAAGAGTGGGAGCAGTTGGCTGCCCGCGGCGTGACGGTGGTGGACGGTGCAGTAGCGCGCGTCCTGAACGAGAACGACGGCGGGCGGCTGAGCGGCGTCAAACTCGCCGACGGGCACGTGGTGTCTTTAGAGGCTCTTGCCGTCGGGCCGCGGTTCGTGGCCAACACCGGCATCTTCTCCAGCCTCGGGCTGACCCCGGTTCAGCACCCCATGGGCGTCGGCGAACACCTCGCCGTGGACGAGATGGGTGCCACCGAGGTCGACGGTGTGTGGGCAGCGGGGAATGTGGCAAACCTGATGCTGCAGGTCTTGCCGGCCGCTGCTTCGGGATCGATGAGTGCGGTTGCCATCAACAATCACCTCATGGCCGAGGAACTGCAGCAGGACCTCGCTGACTATCGTGCTTCATCGGACCGGCCCTCTCCCGATTCTCTCTCTTCCATGCCCGCCCGCGGAGAGAGCAGGATAGGAGCGGAGGTTTCCTGATGCATGCACACCACCATCACCACGAGCACGAACCACGCGCGTTCGACGAAGCGTTCTGGAACGCCAGGTACGGCGAGAAGACCCGCATCTGGAGCGGTCGGCCCAATCCCCAGCTCGTGGCGGAGACCGGGGGCCTGACTCCCGGTACCGCGCTCGACGTCGGCTGCGGGGAGGGTGCGGACGCGCTATGGCTTGCCGAACGCGGTTGGGACGTGACCGGCGTCGACATCTCCACCGTTGCGCTGGCCCGCGCTGCGGAGCACGAGCAGCAGCAGCAGCGCAAACCCGGCACCCGGCCGGTCCGCTGGGAACACCACGACTTCACGCAGTGGCAACCGCCGGCACAGGCGTTCGGCCTGGTCACCGCCCAATACATGCACCTGCCGACAATGCAGCGCGAGCCGCTGTTCCGGAACCTGGCAGAAGCCGTCGCACCCGGAGGCACCCTGCTGATTGTGGGGCATGACCCGTCGGACATGCAGAGCGAGGCAGCCCGTCCGAACCTCCCCGATCTTTACTTCACAGGGAAGGACATCGCGGACATGCTCGGCGAGGGTTGGGAGCACGCGGTGATCGAGTCACGCCCGCGGGAAACCAGCGGTCCCGATGGCGCAACACTTGCCGTGGCTGATGCCATCTACCGGGGCCGCCGCCGCAGCTGAGGAGCTTCCGTCAGGAGACGACGAGCGCTTCCAGGTCGTCGAAGAATGCCTGGTAGCCCGCTGCCGTCTGCTCGCGCTGTTCCTCGGAGAACTCGGGGGCTTCCTGCACGAGCGTCATCTGGGTTCGGCCGTCCACATCGGCGAAGGTGACATGGACCGGAGCTCCGGGGTCGGTACCGGGCCGGTCCGTCATGGTCAGGGCGAGCCGCTCGGGCGGAGTCACCTCGGTGTACTCGCCTTCCCAGTTGATTGTGTTGCCGTCGGGAAGCTCCATCACTGCACGCCAGCTGCCGCCGGGCCGGACGTCGAGCACCAGGGAGTCGAGCGGCACATTCACCTGCGAGCTGCCGAACCAGACAGCAAAGTCTGCGGGGTCGGTCCACGCCGCGAAGACGCGTTCCCTCGGTGCAGCGAAGGTGCGGGTGACGGTGATCTGGTGAGACATGCGGGTCCTCTCCTGAGTGCGGTGGTGGAGCCAGGGTTATGCAGCTGGTTGCGCTGGATATCCTACGCGCGGCCCTTCAAAATGGCGTACCAGTACAGCCGCATGAACCCGTACCGTTCCACGAGCCAGGTCAGGCGCTTCTCTTTGGCGAGGCCTTTCCAGCCGGGAACAGATGGCTTGGGCGCCAGGGTGTCATCGAATTCGGCAAGCACCACTGTAGAGCGGGTGACGGTGAAAGGACAGGCGCCGTAACCGTTGTACTTCTGGTTTGGCTCGCTGCCCTTGAGCACAGATTTCAGGTTCTTCGCCAGGACCTTGGTCTGCTGGCGCAGCGCCGCGCCCGACTTCGAGTTCGGCGTCCCGGCGGCGTCACCGAGCGACCACACCTCCGGGCGGGTTATATGTCGGAGGGTCTTCTTGTCGACGGCGACAAAACCGTCGTCGTCGGCCAGACCGGTGGAGCGAATCCAGTCCGGAGCGGACTGCGGCGGGCAGGCATGCAGAATGTCGTACTCAATCTGCTCCTCCGAGCCTCCGGCCGTGTCACGGAGTGTGGCAACACGGTTCTCTGCGTCCACCGAGACGAGTTCGGTTGTGCAGCGCAGTTCGATGCCATATTCGGCGATCTTGCGGTTCAGTTCCTCATCGACCACCTCGACGCCGTATACGGTCTTTGTGGGAACGGCGAGGATGACGCGGATGTTGTCGAGAACGCCCTGCGAGCGCCAGTAGTCGCACGCCAGGTACATCGGTTTCTGCGCGGCACCGCCGCAGGTGACGGGACCGTCCGGCATGGTGAAGACAGCTGTGCCGGAGCGCATCCCGCTCAGCAGCCGCCAGGCCTTCACAGCGAGATCGAGGCTGTAGTTGGTCGCACCGTAGGGCGAATCGTAGGCTGCCTGCAGCCCCGGGATCCCGTCCCAGTTCTTCTGAATACCAGGGCAGACCACGAGGTGTTCGTAGGTGAGAGTACGCCCGGAAGCGAGGACGACCGTCTTCCCCGCGGGGTCGATGGACGTCGCAGCATCACGGTGCCAGGTAATTCCCTTCGGCATCACGGACTCCTGCGAGCGGACAGCCAGCTCCGCCTTCCCCGTGCCCCCTGCGATATGGGAAAAAAAGGGCTGGTACTGGTGCTGTTCGGTAGGGTCGACGACGGCGATCCCCTTGACCTTGTAGCGCTTCAGCCGCGCCGCAAGGGAAATGCCCGCGTTTCCGCCCCCGATGATGAGCACCGCGTGATGCGAAGCTGGCTCTCCCTGCGTGTCGTGCTTGCTCTGCGCCATGAGGCTCCTTGGTCGAGATGGTGCTGCACTGGTTCGACCCTACCGGCATTGCTCCGCGGGCGAGGGATCAGTCGACGGTCATCTCTCCCATGCGGTTCCAGCCATTGGCTGAAATCTTCTCGCTGATGATCTGCGGAGTTTCAACGAGAGCTTGCGGCATGTCCTGTATTGCCTGCTTGAAGTGTTCACTGTTCACGTGGTCACCGGCGGCGTCATCCTCGAACGCCTCCACCAGAACAAACTCGTTCGGGTTGTCGACGCTGCGTGACCAGTCGAACCAGAGGTTGCCCGGCTCCGCGCGGGTGGCCTCGGTGAACTCGCGCGTGAGGTCTATCCAACGGTCGCTCCAGTCAGGCTTCACGTTGAATTTGACGACGATGAAAATCATGCGGGTGCCTTTCGTTCGAGGGTTCCTGAACCATGCTATTCATTCGGCGACAATCCGGGTCCGCCCGGACGCACCTACATCTCGCTCAGCCGCTTCGCGAGCTCGGCAAGAGTCCTCGCCTCGATATCGGGTTTGTCGAAGTACCCAGGGTAGTCAGCACCGGACCGATTGATCCACGCCGTCCGCAACCCAGCACGATGTGCGCCGTGAATGTCCCAAGGATGTACCGCCACCAACAGCAACTCCTGCGGCTGCCGGCCGAGTTCAGCAGCTGCATACTCGTAAGCCTCGAGTGCCGGCTTCCACCGGGCGGCATCCGCGACGGTCAGAAGGCGGGCGAAGTGACCGCGAATTCCAGCTTGCTGAAAAAGCCGATCCGCCACCGACCTCGCACCATTGCTCAGGGTGACCAACTCGGCAAGCTCTGCGAGGGCTTCTACGCCGGGGACGACGTCGTCGTGAACGGACAGCGACGTGAGCGCGCCCATGATGTTTTCCACTGCGGCAGTGTGGTCCCCGGCGCCCAGTGCATCGCCACACATACGTTGAAGGCTGTCCTTGGCGAGGTCAGCGAAACCGGGATTTTCACCTGTGACGGTAAGGGCGAAACCGTCACGCAGTATTCCGCCGAACCAGACGCGCGCACTCAGCGCCGGTAATCCTTCTGCCTCGAACGCGTCAGCGAGCAAGCTCAGGTCGGATAAGGTCTCGTTCACGTCGAAGATGATGGTTCGAGGTCGGTTGATCATGGTGCAACCATCTCAGGAGGCTCTTCCGCAGGACAGCCCTGCTCACTCATTGAGGAAGCACACAGCGCCTGATCTCCGGGAGTCCCGGGGACCAGGCGCTGTGCGCGAACTATTCCGATAGGCGGGCGCCAGTAGAAGAACGCGTTAGTTCGCGAGAACGTCCTGCAGGCGCGGGCCGATCCAGAGGGCAACCGAGTCTCCGCCGTTGTTCAGGACCGAAGCGGTACCCCCGTTGTAGTAGGCCTCGGGCGAGTTGGTACCCGGCCCCGTGTAGACACGAAGCTCGGCACCCGGTGCCAGTACGTAGCCGTCGCCGACGGAGAGGATGTTGTTCGCCGCATCCCGGATGATGGCGCCGCTCACGTCGACGCTTGCCGTTGAGGTATTGCGCAGCAACACGTACTCGCCGTTCTCGGGCTGGACGTCGTCTCCGGCGGGGTTGTTGATGGAATCGGCAATCTCGACGCCTGCTCCCGGGAAGACCGCCTGTCCCTTGAGGAAGCGTTCGTTCTGGATAGGAAAGTCGGTGGTGACGGCGTCCACGCCCAGGTCCAGTGAGTACTGCACAGCCTCCGGCGAGTTCACCGTGTACACGCCGAGGATCAGGCCGGCGCCCTTCACGTCCGCGACATTCTGCTCCGTCAGCGTCCGATAGTTGGTGCCAACCGAGTCCGCGAAGGTTGCCCAGGACTCCACAACCGACCGGGCAGGCACCACGCTGGTGAGCTGCTGCAGCTCGATCTCCGGAGCAATCTCCGCGAAGCGCCGGTTGGATGCCTCGTCGAATCCGATGACCTGGATCTTGTCCGCCGCGACCAGCTGGGCCCACTTCCGATCGGTGCGGAGCTCATCGGCAACGACCTGTTCGATGCCGGGCGAGTTCACCGGTGACTTGATCTCGATATAGACGCCGGTCTTCACGGTCGCCACCTCAGCCGCCGCATCCAGGTGAGGGATGCGCTCCCCCACATACTTCTCACCGAAGTAGGAGCCGGCGTCGAGCTGCTGCAGTTCAGCCCATGTGAACGAGGTGATCGGGTCGTTCTCACGGCCGGGGAACACCTCTTCGACGTTCGTGGTGCGCGCAGGGGTGTTGTCGTGGAAGAGGAACGGAACGCCGTCGGCGCTGAGCTGCACGTCAATTTCGAAGAAGTCGGCACCGGACGCACGCCCGTCCTTGAACGCCGCGACGGTGTTCTCAGGCGCCGTGCCGGCGGCTCCGCGGTGCCCGATGAGGATCGGAGCGTCGCTGTCCTGCTGGGCGGGCACAGCGTGCGCGACGGCGGTGGGTGCGGTGACGAGCGCCAGTCCCGCAACTGCGGTGGCGATGGTTCTGGTCAGGCGAGAAGCCATAAGGTTCAGGTCCCTTTCGGATGAGTGAGTAAATCCCCCACCCGATGCTTCATGGCGCTGGAAACCGTCCGGTCAACGCCGGGTGAACTCCGAGTGAAAGCGACACCTGCCGACTCAAAGGGTTAGTGGCGGGCGTAACGCCGGACGAAATTGTTGAGGATCAGCGGCGGCAAACTCACCTGCGACGACCTCGCACGTACGATAACGGTGTCGGCCTGATCCGGCGGGAAATACCCGGCATGGCGGTAGATGCGGATACGCTGCACGAGGCCTTCCACGTCCAGTTCGGGGTGAAACTGCGTGGCGTACAGATTCTGCCTAACCCGGAACATCTGCACGGGGCACGACGCCGACGACGCCAGCAGGACCGCATGCCCAGGGAGCGTCGTACACGCCTCCTTGTGTCCAACGAACGCATCGAAGCGCGGCGGGAGGCCGGCCAGCAACGGGTCCGCTGCGCCGTCGTCAGTGACTGTGATCTCCACCGGCCCAATGGGTTCTGCGAAGGTGCGGTCGATCACCGCGCCCTGATGGCGGCCAAGGGTCCCGACGCCGTAACAGGCACCGAAGAAGGGGAAATCCGCGTCAACCACGCGGTCGAGCAGCTCACGGAGCTCCCTCTCAACGCGATGTTGGACGGGCGACTTCGTGTCCTCCGGGTCGGAGGAGTTGAACGGGCTTCCGCCCACGAGAATCCCGGAGTAGTCCTCCAGCCGCAGCTCGGGCAACGGCTCCTGTTCCACCCTGAGCCGATAGAGGTCCGACGGCGCCAGGCCGGTGAAACGGAGGAAGCTGCGGTATTCGCCCTCAGCCGCCTCGTCCTCGGCGCGGGTGCCCAAAAGCAGGAACGGTAGCACCCACCGATCGTACTGCCCAGCAGATTTTTCCACCGACCACTCGCAAAATGCTAAGCATGCTGATAGAAATTAAGAGGAGCCGTTACAGAATTGCTTTTTTCGATGATCACGGCAACACCCAAGTCTAAGGAGAGCATCATGGCAGGAAACACGCTTGTACGATCCCTTCACGATCTCAGTGCTGCGGCTTGGTTCGGCGGGTCGCTCATGGGCGCCGTCGGCCTGAACGGGGCAGCAGCCGAAGCGAAGGACCCCACGGAACGCACTCGGCTTTCCACCGTTGGCTGGGCACGCTGGACTCCGGTGCAGATCGCAGCGTTCGGCGCCCACGCGGTCGGCGGCATTGGACTCATCGCTGCAAACAAGGGCCGCCTGGCCGGGCAGCCCGGTGCAGTAGCGAACACCGTGATCAAGTCTGCCATCACGGTTATCGGCATGACCGCTTCCCTGTACTCCGGCATGCTCGGCAAGAAGGTCGGCGAGTTGAGCCAGCACGGTGCCGTTGGCGCAACTGAGCCCAAGCCGGGTGCACCGGAGGAACTGGCGAAGGCGCAGAAGCAGCTGAAGACCCTCCAGTGGATTCTGCCGGCCCTCAGCGGCGCAGTGATTGTGCTTGGCGCTCAGCAGGGCGAGCAGCAGCGTCCCAAGAACGTGCTCAGCGGACTCTTCAACCGCTAAGCATCCAGGAGTTGGGCCCGTCGTTTCCCCCAGAACGACGGGCCTCTTCGGTTAACACAGGACAGGAAAAGCAACGGTAGGAGTAGAGGAAATCATGGGCCAGCCAGCACAGCAGCAAGACGTACCCGGTGTTCAGTCGGAGATGGACCCGACGCCCGACTGCGGTGAGGAAAGCTACAAGGGCAGCGGCAAACTGACGGGCAGGGCAGCAGTCATCACTGGCGGTGACAGCGGCATTGGCCGCGCCGTCGCCATCGCCTTCGCACGGGAGGGCGCCGACGTCCTTATTTCCTACCTCAGCGAAGACGACGACGCCGAAGAAACCGCCCGATACATCGAAGACGCAGGCCGCAGGGCCGTCACTGTTCGCGGAGACCTGTCAGATCCGCAGCATTGCCGGGACATCATCGCTCTGGCTGTCCAGGAGTTCGGCAAGGTAGACGTTCTCGTCAGCAATGCCGCATACCAGATGAGCCATGAGAGCCTCGATGAGATCAGCGACGAAGAGTGGGAGTACACCTTCAAGGTGAACGTGTCAGCCATGTTCCACCTGGTCAAAGCAGCACTGCCGCACATGGCGCCGGGGTCCTCAATCATCGGCAGCTCGTCGGTCAACTCGGACATGCCGAGCCCGCAGCTGGCCCCCTATGCCGCAACGAAGGCAGCAATCGCGAACTTCTCCGCGAGTCTTGCCCAGATGCTCGGCGACAAGGGAATCCGTGTCAACAGTGTGGCGCCCGGACCCATCTGGACTCCGCTCATCCCAGCGACCATGCCGCCGGAGAAAGTGGAGCAATTCGGCGACGACACTCCCCTGGGCCGCGCCGGCCAGCCGGCGGAGCTAGCCCCCGCCTACGTCCTGCTGGCGTCCGACGACGGCAGCTACATGTCAGGCGCGCGAATTGCCGTCACCGGCGGCCGGCCCATCCTGTAGAACCGGTTGCGCCTCAAGCGAAGATGCCGTGGGCATAACTGCCCACGGCATCTTCCGCGTTTTGGAAGAATTGGTACATGGAATTCAACCGGCTGCTGCAGATCAACCGCATCTATGCCCAGCCTGCAGCCCTGGAGCTGCCCCGCGGCAAGCAGATCGTGGAGCGGTGGCCGGACGCCGACGTCGTGCTGGTTGATAACCACTGGAACATCCCGGAAGTCCACGGCGACGAAACCAACGTACCCCGCTGGTCGCGGATCAAGACCGAGGCACTGGTTCTCGGGGTGAAGAAGGCCCTGACCGTCAAGCCGAACGGCAGGTCCGCCGACTTCATCGCACCCTCAACCGCCAACGGTTGCGCCATGGCGTGCGCCTACTGTTATGTGCCCAGGCACAAGGGATACAGCAATCCTGTGACGGTGTTCGCCAACATCGATCAGATCGCCGGGACGCTCGAGCGGCACGCCACCCGGCAGGGAATGAAGCTGGAACCGAACCAGTGTGACCCGGAGCTCTGGGTGTACGACATCGGCGAGAACAGCGACTGCTCCGTCGACGCCTTGATCAGCGACAACGTCGAGGACCTGGTGACGCTCTTCCGGGACCTCCCCACGGCCAAGCTGTCCTTTGCGACCAAGTACGTGAATCCCGCAATGCTTGGGTGGGATCACGGCGGGCACACCCGGGTGCGGTTCTCCCTCATGCCTGCGGACCTTGCGAAGTCGATCGACGTCCGTACGTCTCCGGTGGCCGAGCGTATGGCAGCGATCAACGATTTTGTCGCTGCCGGGTACGAGGTGCACGTGAACTTCTCCCCCGTCATCGTCACTGACACCTGGCTCGAAGACTGGGAGCAACTGCTGCACCAGCTCGACGCAACGCTGACCCCGGCGGCGAAAGCCCAGCTCGCCGCCGAGGTCATCTTCCTGACCCACAACGAACGGCTGCACGAGGTCAACCTGGGTTGGCACCCGCAGGCTGAGAAAGTGCTGTGGCGGCCGGATCTCCAGGAAGCGAAGGTGTCGTCAAACGGTTTCACCAACGTCCGGTACCGTTCCGGCACGAAAGGCCGTTATGTACGGGAGCTGACCGCGCTGATCGAGCGGATCACGCCGTACTGCCGCATCCGCTACGCGTTCTGACCGGCGGGCGGCGAACCGAAGGTTAGACCGCCAGGGCCAGCGCGTTTCCGTTGCGCCTTACGGGTACATACTGACCGGGAGCGGTCAACATCTCCAGTGCTTCAGCCGGTGTGGGACGGAGCGCAGGGTCCATCGCCGTCAGGGCCCTGATCAGGTCCTTCCAGGAAGCCGGAACGTGATCGGGAATGACGGGATTGCGTAGGGTCCTGGCCACCAGGGACTCGATTGTCGGGAGGCTGAATGCCCGCGAGCCACTAAGGCATTCGAGCAGGACTAGGCCGAGGGAATACATATCGCTCGCACTGCCGACACCGCTGCCGCGCGCCTGCTCCGGGCTCATGTAGAGGACGGTGCCCTGCGAGGAAGCATCGTCGTCGCACTGTCTGCCGCGCGCCGCTGTCCCGAAGTCCACAAGCTTCGGCTGAGGAGACGGCGATCCGCCGGCGGTGAGCGCAATCATGATGTTTGACGGCTTGATGTCCCGGTGCACGATTCCGGCGGAATGCAGCGTTTGCAGCGCACGAAACATTCCGTACGCCCAGGCGGTCACGTCGACGTTGTGGGGGGTTGTGCGGCTGAGAATGTCACGGAGGTTCAGCCCGGGAATCAGCTCCTGCACAAGGTAGGCAACCTGGTCGGGCTTTCCCTGGTGTGCCACTCCGGAATCCAGCACCCGCGCGATATACGGGGAATCCACGGATCCCTGGAAGTCGGCTTCTGAGGTGAAGGAGTGCCCGGGATTCCGCGCAAGTTTGACTGCTACGTTGGAGAAGGTCTCGAGATCAGTTGCCGACCACAACGTGCCGGTTGCGCCCGAACCGATCCGCTGCCTGAGTTGCCAGCGTCCGGCCAGTACTTGTTTATCGAAGGGAGAAGAGCTCTTGAGCGTGCTCACTTCCAGCTGCGCTCAGATCTAGCCGCCCATAGCAGCGTGGCGACGTCTTCTTTTGTCATCCCTGCCGACTCAGCGATCACCTCGACGGAGCAACCGTCCGACGCCGCACGTTCGACAGCATCCGCGAGCACGGACCGGGCGCGATCCAACTCCCACTCGAGGCTTTCAACGGCTCCGGCAGCAGCTACCAGTCGCTCTGTATCGGTCGCTCCGTCGTCGAGCAGCGGACCATTCATTCCTCCGATACTCCACAGGTCATCGACCAGCGCCGACGGCGCGGCCGGCGGAACCGAGGATAGGGTCACGGGCGATTTGCGGGCGACTGTAGACATCGGCTGCTCCATATCGGTAGGCAAGATAGTAGCTAGTTCAACTAGTTATATATGACCTTAGCTTGAGCTGTCCACGATGAGAAACCGGAAATATTCGCCTCATCTTGAGATGCTGCCGAAAAGCTCAGACGGCCTTGAGTTTGTCTAGGTGGCCTAGCATGTAGGCGAGCGATAAACTAAGAGACTATGGAAACCGCAACAAGTCCGGACGGCGCAGGCTATTGGTACGTCGATCAGGAAAAACCCGGAAGCGTGGACGTGCTGAACGCACTGCGCGTATACCGGGCTGCGGAAGCCGAGATGCGCCGTCGGACACGTGACTCCATGAAAATGAACGAGACCGATCTTCTGGCCATCCGGTACGCAATGCGGGCACATAAAGCCGGGCACTGCATCAGCCCGAAGGATCTGTCACGCATGCTCAACATTTCGACGGCGTCCACCACCGGCTTGATTGACCGCCTCGTTGCGAGCGGGCATCTCCTCCGTCGGCCGCACCCCACAGACCGCCGGTCCGTCGAAATTGTGCCGACCGACAGTGCGGACAGCGAGGTTCGTCAAACCCTGGGAGACATGCACAAGCGGATGCTTGAAGTCGCCGAATCACTCAACCCCGAGGAGGCATTGCATGTCACGCGGTTCCTCCAGCGCATGACATGGGCTGTCGAACAAGACGACAGCCCGCATCATTAGGTCCCGCCGCCACTCCAGACCAACTCACACCGAGTGTGGAAGCCCGGTTTTCCGTTTTACCCGCTCACACAAGGATTCGTTGCTCAGCAACCGAAAGAGACAAACACCATGGATATCGCGCAGTGGCCTACGAACCGGCTCCTCAACACGGCCGCCCGACTCAGCGCCAATCGCGAAAATGAACAGTTGCGCAGACTCGGGACAACGCACGCTGGGCTACTGACACTTCGCGTGCTCGGCAGAACCAGATCCATCACCCAGGTGGAGCTGGCGCGTGAACTCCGAGTACAGGCGCAGACCATCGGCAAGCTCCTTGAGCGGCTGGAAAACCGAGGACTGATCCTCCGGACCAGAAGCGACGACGACCGCCGGGTCTTCTACGTAAACCTCACCGCTGAAGGCGAGGCCATACTGCAGCGGGCTGAGGACATGGAGGAGGAACAGGCACAGGCGACGGGACGATCGGACTCCATTCTCCGTGAGGAACTCATCGCGCACATCAGGGAACTGGGCGGATTTCCGCACTCCTCCGAGGAGCGTCCGAACCTGCGAATGATCTCAAGCGACCAGTCGTAGTCAGCCCGCGAGCAGGCCCTGGCGGCCACCCGCGGTGGCGTCGAAGGTGCGAGCCTCAAACAACCTCGCGTCCAGCTCCTCCAGGTCCCGGACAGCAGCAGAGATAAGACGCTGCGCGTGGTTTGGATCCCTGATCGTCTCGCAGGCCTGCTGTACGTCAAGCAGGGTACGAGCCAGCTCAACACGAACCCGCTCAAGCTCGCGGATCCGGCGGGACGATTCCCTCAGCTCGTCGGCGATGCCGAATGAACCGTCGTACCGGACTGCAGGGTGGGGAGTGATTGAAGATTGAAGCACACAAGAATGGTAAGCACGCTTGCTATCTGCGGGCAAACCGCCATTCCGTTGACTTCGATCCCGTCAGCCAACCTGCACGGGCGGGCCAACGATGAGCAGCGCCGTGAAGACCACACTGACGCCAACAACGGCAACCAGAACCGCAGCCAGCGGATTCCGCAGCACCCACGCCTGTACGTTCTCCACGGGGCCGGTCGGCTGCTCCTTTCCGGCCGCAAGGCGCCAACCGCCGTCGAGCTTTCCGCGGCGTTCCAGCTGCCAGTCAAAAAGCACTGTCGCGAACGGGACCACGCCGGCAACCAGCCCCAGGATTCCCGTGCCTGCGCTCCACCGCTGGTTGACCCACACGAACGCGGTGCTCACCAGGTACGCCAGGAAGACGAAACCGTGCAGCGCTCCGCCGATGGAAACCAACACATCGGTTGTCTCTGACACGTACTTCAGGAACATGCCTGCGAGGAGAAGGGCCCAGGTGATCGCCTCCGCGACAGCAACACTGCGGAAGAGGGAACGAGGGCTCATGGGTATCTCCTGGTCAATCGGGGGCGGTCCTTCAAATCTATCGCAGTGCCGGCAACACCCGGGCCCCTGCCGATTGATCGACGCCGGCCGCCGAGGCATCCCGGGCACTGCTTGGGCGTCGCGAGCCCACCGCGACCACCAGGATTGATCCGATGACCAGCAGCCCGCCCAGGCCCTGCAATGGTGAAAGCCGCTCCCCCATTACCAATCCACCCAAAAGCGTGGCAACCACTGGGCTCAGCAGCCCCAGAAAGGACGGCGCCGTAACGGGCAGTCGCTGGATGCCGCGGAACCACAGGGCGTAGGCAACGGCCGTACCCATAACCGCGAGATAGGCGTAGCCAATGAGGTTCGCGGCGGACAGCACCGGCGGTGGACCTTCCACCGCCAGCATCACCGGAATCAGGACGATACCGCCCCCGAGCAGCTGCCATGCCGTCATGGTGAGCGGTCTCTCCGCCTGTCCCCATTTCTTGGCGAGCACAACCCCTGCAGCCATGGACACTGCGCCACCGAGTGCTGCGAGCACGCCGACGGGGTCGAGCCGTGCCTGTGATTGGAGTACCAGGAGGGCGACACCGGCTGCGCCTGCAATGCCGGAGAGGATAACGGCCAGCGACAACCGGTCTCTGAGAATCCACGTTGCAAGACCTGCCACGATGAGCGGCTGCACCGCCCCCACCGTGGCGGCCACGCCGCCGGGCAACCGGTAGGCAGCGACGAAGAGCAGGGCGAAAAACACCCCGATATTGAGCCCTCCGAGTACCAGCGATTTCCACCACCAGGATCCGCGCGGCAGGCGCCGCACCACGAGCAGGAGCAGGAGCCCAGCGGGCACTGCCCTCAGGACTGCTGCGGTCAGGGGCAGGCCGGAGGGAAGGAGAGCAACCGTGACCAGATAGGTGCTCCCCCACACTGCGGGCGCCATTGCGGTGATCAGAAGGGTCCAGCTCATTTTGCTAAGCACTTAGCTAATATAGCTAAGTGCTTAGTGATCTGTCTAGAGTGGTCACATGAATGACCACGTCGATGAGATCGTGCAACAGTGGCGGACCGAAAGGCCGGATCTCGACGTATCGCCCATGCACGTCGTGGGGCGGCTATCGCGGGTCACCCAGCAGGTGGACCGCCGGCTTGAGGAGAACTTCGCGAGACACGGGCTCGATGCGGGGTCCTTCGACGTCCTTGCCACGCTCCGGCGGAACGGTGCCCCTTTCAGGCTGAGCCCGAAAGAGCTCGCGGCAAGCGCAATGATCACCTCGAGCGCCGTCGCGCAGCGCCTGAACCGGTTGGAGGAACGAGGGCTGATCAGCCGTGCAAAAAGCAGCGTGGACGGACGCGGAACGGAAGTGACACTGACCGCCAAGGGTCGGGAGACGGTCGACGCCACCCTCCCCGCACATCTGGCAACCGAGCACGAACTGCTTGCCGGTCTCACCGCGAACGAGCTCCACACGCTGGCGACGCTGCTCAAAAAGCTCGGAACAGGGGTCGGCGCCTAGTTCTGCACATCCCAGAACACGCGGGAGCCGAGGATTCGGGCGCCATCGGACGGTTCGTGCCGTGTCAAGCGGCCGTCGTGCATCAGATGGTGGACCTCGAATCCATGCAACAGGACCAGTACATCCGCGACGATACGCCGGTGACAGCGCCACCACACGCTTTCGCTGCACATCATCGCAGTGGGATTCTCAGCTGCAACCGCCCGCAACTCCGTCAGCGCTGCCTCGAACTCAGACGTGCGGGTGTAGGCAGCGTAGGCGCGAAACTGCGCTACGCGCCACCATGAATCCGTCTCCGGTTCGCCCGCAGCCTGGCGACGCCGTCCGCCCAGGTCCTCGAACCACCTGTAGTCGATCCCGCCTGACGGCAACCACGCCTCCAACGCTTCCTTGCTCGTATCGAGGTTCCGGCGGCTACCGGGGAAACGTCGGACATCCGCCAGTGTCTTCACCCCTGCGCCCTTGAGTAACGCGCTGAATTCGTCCCGGTTCGCTGTCCCATGTCCGACGGTCATCAGTCGCATGAATCCAGTCTGTCAGTAGCGCGTGAGAGCATGAATTCATGCCCGCAACCCCTTTCCCCATGATCGATGTCACCGACATCATTCGCATGGTGGGAGGAGCCGCATTCCAGCGCGGCCAAGGGTATGCCAAGGACTCGCTCGTTCAGGGGCTGACTTTCGAACCCGATTCCAAAATCCTTCAGGCTCGGGTGATGGGAGGTTCTCCCGCGCCTTATCGCACGCAGCTGTATCTGGCGCTGAAGGGCGACGGCCGGTACCACCTGCGCGACAGTGTGTGCTCCTGCCCGGTGGGACTGGACTGCAAACATGTTGCAGCCGTCGCGCTTCGATCCAACATGGAAAATCTGCGCGCCAATCAAGAGCTGACGGCACCGCCGTCGTCATCCCGTCCCGCAGGCTGGCAGGAGTCCCTCTCGGGCCTGCTCTCCGCCCGCGAAGACGACGACGTCGCGTTGGCCGCGGTCCCGCCCGCCGCCATGGGTCTGCAGTTCGAACTCCGCCCCACCACCGGCCCCACCGGGAACCACCGGCGTGGCTACCGCGGTTACAAGCTAGGCGTGCGTCCCGTGATTCAGAATGCGAAGGGGAACTGGGTCAAGAACAATCTGGCGTGGGGCAACATCAGCTACCAGACGTACGGGCTGAAACTCGATCCTGATCAGCACCGCTGGTTCGCCCAGTTCCCGGCGCTGCATCGTGGTACCGGAGTCACGTACTTCGGCAACAACGACTCGTGGCTCTACCTTGATGATTTCAGCAACCCGCTGTTGTGGCAGCTGCTGCAGGAAGCACAGCGGTTGGGCATCGCCTTCGTTGGGACGAAGAAGAGCGTCACTGTGCAGCTTGCCTCCCAGGCGGTGCTGCTGCTGGACGCCACCACCGTCGACAACGCCATCCAGTTGTGCCCTGCCATCAACATCGACGGTGAGAATCACCCGCCGGATTCGGCGCACGTCATCGCCAACCACGGCGTCTACACCGCGTCCGAGGACGGCGTCATCACCTTGGCGCCGACCACGCGGAAACTCACCGACCATAACCGGGAGCTCCTCGAACGCACCCGACCCGTCCGCATTCCGGAGGCAGAGAAGCAGGAGTTTCTCGCCGGCTTCTATCCGCGGCTCATCCAGTCGATCGACGTAGTGAGCAGCGATGGCTCGGTCACCTTCCCGGAGATCATCCCGCCGGTGCTCGTGCTCACCGCCACCTTCGGCGAGGATGAGCTCGATCTCCGCTGGGACTGGGCGTACCAGACGGGTAGCACAGAGACCCGTAAGCCGCTGAAAGCCGGAAAAGAGGACGACGGCTACCGCGATGCCGGTGCAGAAACCACCGCACTGCAGGCGGCACGGGAAGCCCTTGGTGGGCGCATGGTGAAGGACCGCGTCTACACCGGCATGGAGATGGTGGATTTCACGGAAACTGTCCTTCCTCGCCTCGAGCGCCTTGATGCCGTCCGCGTGGACGTTGTAGGGAACAAGCCGACGTTCGAGGAACTGACCGAAACGCCGCAGCTCCTTATCACCACCGTGGATACCGAAGACCGGGACTGGTTCGATCTCGGCGTACTGGTCACCGTGCAGGGCCGGAAAATCCCGTTCGATCACATCTTCACAGCACTAGCCAAGGGTTCCAACCGGATCAAGCTGGTGGACAACAGCTACCTTTCCCTGAACCAGCCCATCTTCGATCAGCTCCGGGAGCTCATCGACGAAGCGCGGATGCTCAACGAGTGGGAAACGGGCCTGCGGATCAGCCGCTACCAGGCCGGGTTGTGGGCTGAGTTCGAGGATCTCGCGGAGGAGACCGAGCAGGCACAGGCATGGCGCGCGGCTGTTAACGGCCTGCTGGAACTGACTGAGGTGCAGCAGACCCCGCTTCCCGACGGGCTCCACGCAACCCTGCGGCCGTACCAGGTGGACGGCTTCAACTGGTTGGCTTTCCTCTGGAACCATGGCCTCGGCGGTGTACTTGCCGATGACATGGGTCTCGGCAAGACCCTGCAGACTCTGGCCTTACTGACCCACGCCAAGGAGCACGGCGAGCAGCGCCCCTTCCTGGTGGTTGCACCGACTTCCGTCGTGCCCAACTGGATCGCGGAGGCGCAGCGCTTCGCCCCCGGCCTCGCCGTCCGCGGTATCGCGGACACGCAGGCAAAGAGCGGCACGCCGATCGCCGAGCAGGTGGAGGGCGCCGACGTCGTCATTACCTCCTACGCACTGTTTCGACTGGACAATGATGCCTACGGCAAGGAGGAATGGGCAGGTCTCATCCTGGATGAGGCGCAGTTCGTGAAGAATCACACGGCGAAGGTCCATCGATGTGCCAAAGACCTGGATGCACCGTTCAAGCTCGCAATCACTGGCACTCCAATGGAGAACAACCTGATGGAGCTGTGGGCGATGTTCAATATCACCGCTCCGGGGTTGTTCCCGTCGTCTCGTGCGTTCACTGAGGAGTACCGGACGCCCATCGAGAAACAGGGCAGCACCGAACGCCTGCAGCGGCTGCGACGCCGCATTCGTCCCCTGATGATGCGGCGGACCAAGGAAGCCGTGGCGTCGGACCTCCCGGCCAAGCAGGAGCAGGTCCTGGCGGTGGAACTGCATCCACGGCACCGAAAGATTTACCAGACACATCTGCAGCGGGAGCGTCAGAAGCTGCTCGGCCTGATCGAGGACCTCGACCGGAACCGGATGATCGTGTTCCGCTCGCTCACGCTGTTGAGGATGCTCAGCCTCGATGCGTCACTGGTTGAGCCCGAGTATGAGGGCGTTCCGTCGGCGAAGCTGGACGTCCTGTTCGAGCAGTTGGAGGACGTTCTCGCAGAGGGCCACCGCGCCCTGGTGTTCAGCCAGTTCACGTCCTACCTCAAGCTCGCGGCCGCACGGCTGGAGCAGCAGGGCGTCGAGTTCGCATACCTCGACGGTTCCACCCGGAAGCGGGGCGAGGTCATTGATTCCTTCAAGAACGGTTCTGCGCCTGTGTTCCTGATCAGCCTCAAGGCCGGTGGATTCGGACTCAACCTGACCGAGGCTGACTACTGCTTCCTGCTTGATCCGTGGTGGAATCCGGCCAGCGAATCGCAGGCGGTTGACCGGACGCACCGCATCGGCCAGACGAAGAACGTGATGGTCTACCGGATGGTCTCCACCGACACAATAGAGGAGAAGGTGATGAAGCTGAAGGAGCAGAAGGCCAAGCTGTTCAGCTCAGTGATGGACGACGACGCCGTCTTCAGCTCAGCACTCACCGCGGATGACATCAAGGAGTTGCTCGCGGGATAGCGTGCACGGAACCCCGCGAGCTCGATCCCCTGACCAGTAATCGCCTGAATCAGACTGTACGAACGACCTCGTCATAGGAGAACTTCGGCTTCGCGTCACCCCATGCTTCGTCCCCCGGCTGACCGATATTCACCACAAGGAAGCTCTTCTGGTCTCCGGCCGGGAAGAAGGCCTCGTCGATTGCGCCAAAGTCTGCGCCGGTCATGGGTCCGGCAGCAAATCCAAGTGAACGAACGGCGAGGATGAAGTAACCGGCCTGAAGGTGCGCATTGTTATTGCCGGTGGCGGCTGCCAATTCGGGATTGGCATCGTACATGGCCTTCGGAGCGTTGTAGCCGGGGAGGAAGCTGTCCCAGTGCCCGGCCCAATCCGTGTCATAACTGAGGATAGCCACCAGGGGTGCACCGGCAGTCTTGGCACGGTTGCCCGGCATCAGCGCGTCGACGAGCTTGGCTCGAGCATCAGCCGAGCGAACATAGGTTACGCGTAACGGCTGTGAGTTGAAGGCGGTAGGACCGAATTTGGTGAGCTCGTAGATGGCCTGGGCCTGCTCCTCGGTTACTTCTCCCGTGAAAGAGTTGGCCGTGCGGGCCTTGGTGAAAATGGCGTCGACCGCGGCCGGATCGATAACTGCTTCTTCGTATGCAATGGTCATATCGGCGTACCTCTCGCTTCATTCCCGTTCTGCCGGGAGTGCTGTGTGCTTCTTCAGTTGCAACTACAAGTACTTGGCAGAGCATCCCGATCCTGACGTGAGACTGGCCACACCCCTCGCCGCTTCCCGATAGGCTGTTTGTCATTTCCCGACGCACACACCTGCTCTCGACGGAAGCGATCCCATGACAACCGCATTGTTACTCAGCGGCACCGGCCGGTATTCCGACCCCTGGCACCCGTTCACCGAGACCTCCGACGCAGTCGCCGATTTTCTGCGTTCTTTAGAGATCTCCGTTGAACTGGCGGCAGATGTGGACGCAGCGCTCGAGTCGCTTCAGGACGAGGCAGCCTGGCCTGACCTGCTGGTGGTCAATGTGGGCCTCCCCCGGGACGGTGCTGCATCGCCTGGAACCGACGCGGCACAGGCGGGCCTGGAGGCATGGGTTTCCGGCGGACGGCCGTTGCTCGCTCTGCATTCCAGCTCGACCAGCTTCGTGGACTGCGATTCCTGGGAACAGGCCCTTGGAGGCCGGTGGGTTCGGGGCGTTTCCATGCATCCGGCGTACGGATCGGCACACATTCTCCTCGAGGGGTCCTTCCCCGTGGGTGTCCCCAATTTCACCGTCGACGACGAACGTTACTCCTGGCTGCGAACCTCACCGGACGTCGTGGTTCATGCCCGCCACAAACACGAAAGCCACCTCCATCCGCTGATGTGGTCTCTGGAACGGAAGGTGGATTCGGGCACGGCAAGGAGTTTCTATGACGCCCTCGGTCACGACGCCGCATCTTACAAGTCGCCCGAACGCCGGCAACTTCTCGAACGTGCAGTGAATTGGCTCCTTGTGTAATCCGAACCTGAACCACGCGTGATCATGCGATGACAGACTGCGCGAGCGAAGGCCTCGTCATGGGTTGCCATCAGGAGGGTGCCTCCGTTGCCGGTGTGACGTCGAATGAGCCGGGCCAGGACCTCGAGCCCGCGCATGTCCAACCCCACCGTCGGTTCATCGAGCACCCAGATGTCCGGTGCCGCAACGATCAGCGACGCCAACGCAAGAAGCCGCCGGTCCCGGAAACACAGATCGTGCGGATGCGCGTCCGATTGGTTCCCTAGTCCGACGTCGTCGAGTGCTTTCATCGCGGCCTGTCTGCACTCCTTCGCTGGCTTGCCGGCTGCACGCGCACCGTAGGACACCTCCCGCAGCACCGTGCGCTCGAACAGCTGTTGGTCGGTGTCCTGGAAAAGGTAACCGACGCTGGCGGCGAGGGCTCCGGTTGTCCGACCGCGTATGTCTTCTCCCTGCACGCGGACTGTGCCGGCGGAGGGCCTCAATAACCCATTCAGGTGCTGGAGCAGCGTGGACTTCCCCGATCCGTTGGGGCCAAGCACTGCTACCGCCTCGCCACGGCGAACCGCGAGGTTCTCTCTCGAGAGAACCGTTTCCCCGCCATAGCTGAAAGAGAGGTCGCGGAGCTGGACGGCCGGCGTCCCGCCGATTCCGGAAAGCTCGCCCACGGGCTTCAGACGTGACGCCAAGGCTTCGACGTTATTCGCGTGCTCCCCCTCAGTGTCAGAACCTTCAGCCAGGACAGTCCCGCCCGCCAGCACCATGACCCGGACCCCGGAAGCTATCTCACGCGGGCACGTCGGCTCGAACTGCAGGACGGTTGTTCCGCTCTGCGTCAACTCCTCCAGCAACCGCTCAAGGCTCTGCCGGCCAGCTGCGTCGAGCCCCTTGAACGGCTCGTCAAGCACCAGAAGCCCCGGTTCGCCTACGACGGCGGCCGCAATACACACCCGCTGCAGCTCGCCTCCCGACAGCCGCCGTGGATCCCGATCGAGCAGGCCCGTCAATCCGAGGCGCTCCGCCGTCAAGGCCACGAGCAGGTGCATCTGCTCCGCCGGCACACCCCGGTTTGCAAGCCCGAAGGCAATTTCCTCGGCCACCGTCGAGCAGACCATGGACAGCTGGGCGTGTGCCCGCTGCCCCACGAACCCGACGTGGGAAGCCCACGCCGCAGGATCTACCCGGGGGTCCGCGTCCGAACCCTCAAACACCAAACGTTCCCCGGCCAGCGTCAGGGAGCCGACGAAGCGTTGCCCCTGGCCGGCATCGAACTGCCCCGCGACCAGCCGCGCGAGCGTGCTCTTCCCGGAACCGGACGCACCCACAACCAGCACCCTCTCCCCCGCTGCAAGGGTGAGAGAAATGTCAGCGAGCCCAGCGCCGTCGTCGTACGTGAAAGTGCGCACCTCAACGGAAATCACGCAGGCCTCCCCACGTACCACCACAGGGTGAAGATGACGACGGCGGCCAGCAGCACCCAGCGCACGGTGCGTTGGGCGGCAGTGTCGGTATCCGCGCGGTAACTGGTGCGTCGCCCGGTCCCAGCGAAGCCGCGCGCTTCCAGGGCGCGCGACCGGTCGGCGGCATCCATCAACAGTCCGGCAATGAGCGGCCGCCCCACCATCACCAGGGCCTGAAACTTGGAAACCGGGTTGCGCGTTACCACAAGCCCGCGCGCTTGTTGAGCCCTGGTGATGTGGGATGCGCGCTCCGACACCAGCGGAGCAAGTCCGAGGGCGGCGCCGAGCACGAACACGAGCTTCCGGTTCCACCCGCGATGGGTCAGGGTGCTCAGCAACTCGGAGACATCCAGCGATAACGCTGCCGTGAGGAGCAGCCCAGCGAAGGCGGCCACACGAAGACCCATCGACAGGGCGTACTGCAGACCCTCCATGGTGACCTCAGCAGGGCCAAGAGACAGCAGCGCTGTCTCCCCCTCGGGATACACAAGCCCGTGGAGGAGCAAAAGAAAGAGCAGCATCGGCCCCACCACCACTCCGAACGCGACGATGATCCGCCCTGCCCGCCCGGACGTCGCCGCAACGGGCACAACCACCAGGAGAAGCACTGCGAGTGAAAAACGCCAGTCATCGACCACCAGAACCAGAACAACCAGCAGTCCCGCGATGGTCAGTTCGGTGAGGGGGTTCCAGATTCGGCGGCGACACCGCACCTGCTAATTCCTTCCAGCAGGGCTCTCGTTCGGAACGCCGGCCAGGTCGGGTGAGGCGATGGGCGTAGGCCGGCCGAGCAGCACCCGGTGGCGGCGCACAAAGCCGAAAGCATCCCGGGTCCGGCGGGGCAACGCGTACACAATCAGCGCCACCACCGAGAAGATGATGAGTTTGTCGATCGTGTCGGAGGTCAACCCCTGTTTGGTCGCCGCGACCAGCAGCGTGTCCCCCATCGCGCGGAACGCCGCCACAATGGCGTTGGTACCCATGGTCCCGGCTGCACCGAACATGAACGCGGCAACAGGAGCAGCAAGCAATCCGCCGACGACGCCGGTCAGCAACCCTGCGACCGGCACCAGGTAGATGCGGCGAAACATGCCCCAGCGGGCGGCCAGGCCTGCCAGCACGCCGATTGCGGCGGAACCCGCGGCGAACGGCAGTGCGAAGGGATTGAACAGACCCCAGATCGCGTTGCTCAGGACACCTGTTGCCGCGCCCGCAGCGGGGCCGGCGAGTACCGCGACCAGAACAGTGCCGAGGGCGTCGAGGTAGATCGGTAGTCCGAGACTGCCTGCGAGCTGCCCGAACGAGATATTGAGGGCGATTCCGAGCGGCATCAGCACAACGGCCTGCGTGCTCAACCCGGGCAGGATCCCGGCCACCAGCAGCGCACCGCCGCCAAGGAAGCCGAGGAGAGTGATCAGCCCGGCAGGCGAGCCCGCTCCCCCGACAACTTCAGCGGGCTGGACCAGAACCAGGTAGAGGTAGGTGGCCGCGATGAGGACGGCACCGATCGTCAGGAGCATCCAGCGCGACGACGGCGCCGCGGAGTGGGAGGAAAGCGTCAGGGAAGAAATCATGGCGGTCCTTACGCACGAGGGAGCATTGACTCAAGGAGCGCACCTCATGTCACCTCGGCGCAGGCCTGCGTATCCGCCGGCAGCTCACCAGTGTACCGGGATCAGGCGGCGCTCGCCCTCCGGGCAACAGCGGCGATCCGCGAGATCATGAGGTCAAAGACCTCGGCCGGGTGATTTCCGGTGACCACACGGGCGTTCGGCGGTAGTTTACGGAAGCCCGCGAAGTCGCCCACGGTCTGGGCGAACGTCAACGCCGACTCGGTTTCGACGTCGACATGGGCCTCCCGTGCGGTGAAGCGGGCTTCTCCGGTTGCGACCATTGCGGCGAAGAGATCATGCAGGTGGGCGATGTAGCCCTGGTTGTAGAGCCGGTGAAACTCCATGTAGAAGCGGAGCGCATCGGAAAGAAACGCGATCACCGGGTTCGGCGACGCGCTCCTCAACCCGTCGTCGTCGTTGGTGGACAGCAGCTCGGCAGGAACTCCCGCGGCGGCCGCCAATCTGTCGAGGTGTTCAGGGCGGCACTCGATGCGCTCTGTGGTTTCAAGCGCGCAGACGATGGGCAGCTTCTCCACCGGCACGCCTCCGTACGCCGCATAGACCTCTCGGGCCGCATGAGGATCGACGTGGGTGTTCCACTCCGCGACGGGCGTGGTGTTTCCCTGGTAGTTGAAAGAACCTCCCATGATTACGAGACCCTTCAACAGGCGAGGAAGTTCAGGTTCCTGCCGGATCGCGAGGGCCAGGTTGGTGAGAGGGCCAGTGACCAACCCGGTGAGCTCGCCGGGATAAGCCCGCGCCGCCTCCACCCAGAGATCGACGCCCGAGCGGCTGGGAACTGACCGTCGAGCAGGAGGCAACACTGCATAACCAAGCCCTTGATCGCCATGGGTTTCCTCGGTGGTGACCAGCGGAATCTCCAGCGGGACTTCCCGTGCGATCGCGACCTCTACATTGTGAACCCCTGCCAGCTCCAGCAAAGCGAGGGTGTTCGCGGCAACCTGCTGCGCGGAGACATTACCCGCCGTGCAGGTAATCCCCTCAATCCGCACGTCCGGCACGCCCAGCAGGTAAAGGAGGGCGACGGCGTCGTCGATCCCGGTGTCTACATCGAGGAGGAGACGCGTGGGGTGGGCAGTCATGCCTTCACGGTAGCAACGCAAACACGCACGCTTAAACGCCACGGACTCTTGGATGTCCGGACCCTCAAAGTGTCCGGACCCTTGAAGTATGGTGCCGGCAGCCGCACGAATGGGGGATGCGTGCGGGTGCCGGCACTTGCGCACCGGTTTGGGGGAAACCGGAGCATAACAACTGTACTAATATTCGGCCGTCAATGGAAGTGGGCTTACTGTCCCGCCTCAGCGAGGATGAGCTCGAGGTTTCGCGGATCATGGGCGAAGCGGCCCAGGAAGAGGCCGTCCACCTCGGGCTGGAGGCGCGGCAGCAGACCCGGACCGGCGCTTCCGCCGTAGATGACGGTGATCCCTTCGGGCAGCTCCGCCTTAATCCGGGCCACCACTCCCCGCACGTGTTCGGCACCGGCCGGCTCGGCTGCACCGATGGCCCACACCGGTTCGTAGGCGAGGACCGGAACCGGACCGGTGGCGCTGACGCCCGCCGTTGCAACCTGCTCAAGGCAGAACTGCGCGGCATCCTCGACGGACGTACGCTCAAGCTCGCCGACGCATAACAGCGGCGTGATGCCGTTCCGCTGCGCCGCTGCCACCTTCGCGGCGGTCACGCCGTCATCCTCACCAAAGTACCGGCGTCGTTCTGCGTGTCCGAACTCGACGAGCTCCACACCCATCTCTGCGAGGAAAGCCGGGCTGACCTCACCGGTCAGGGCGCCGGAGTCCTGGTCGCTGGCGTTCTGCGCTCCGACCTTCACGGGAGTACCCCGCGTCAGCCGGAGCGCAGTTTCAAGCACGGGGAACGACGGCGCCACGAACAGTTCCACCCGCCCGGCCTGTACCGCGGGGCTCATCTGGGCAATGCGCACCACCTCTCCAACCCAGGCACAGGACGCGGCGTAGCCGAGGTACATCTTGGTACTGATGCCGATAGTGACCGGCCGTCCCGACCGCGCCGACAGATCCTCAGACAAGGGTTCAGACAAGGGTCTTCGACGCCCGTAAACGCGAACCGATCGCCGCTGCCAGCTCGAACGCGTGCTCAGTCGCTCCGAGGTTTGCGATGTTCTTCCCCACGATGTCGAATGCGGTGCCGTGCGCCGGCGTCGCAATCACAATCGGCAGGCCGCCCTGGATGGTGACGCCGCGGTCGAAGCCAATGAGCTTCATCGCGATCTGGCCCTGGTCGTGGTACATGGTGACGACGCCGTCGAAGTCGCCCCGCTTGGCCGCAAGGAACACGGTGTCGGACGGGAACGGGCCCTGGGCGTTGATTCCCTCCGCTACCGCGTCGGCGATACCCGGAGCGATCTGGTCAATCTCTTCCCGGCCGAAGTTGCCGTTCTCACCGGCGTGCGGATTCAGCGCGCAGACTGCCACCCGTGGGGATTCGAGGCCGGAGTCGGACAGAACGCCGTGCAACAGGCGGATGGCGGCAGTGACGTTCTCCGGGGTGATGCGCTCGGCTACCTCGCTGATCGGGATATGCGAGGTAACCCGGGCGGTCCACAGCCCGGGAAGGACATTGAGTTCGCTGGTGGTGCCGGTGTAGTTGAGCTCCTTGGCGAACCAGCGCAGTTCGTCCTCTTCATTCATGCCGCCCAGCTTGAGGCTGGTCTTGTTCAGCGGCGTGAAGAGGATGGCCTCCACCTTGCCCTCGTTGGCGAGTGCGACGGCGCGGCGCAGCTGATGCATGGTGCGCTCCCCTGCCGCCTGGGACACCTCGCGGACCGTGATGGGCTCGGCGGGAGCCGAGTTGTCATCGAGCAGCACGGCGAACCCGGGAGCGGGCTCATCAGCAAGGGGTACGGTGACGCCGGCTGCTGCGGCTGCGGCTTCAACCTCGGCACGATCAGCCAGCACATAGACCTCAGCGACCTGCGTGGTCTCGGGCTTTGCGAGCAGCTTGACGGCCAGTTCCGGGCCGACGCCGGCCGGATCACCGAGGGTGAGGGCAATACGGGGGCGGTTCTGAACTTCTGCAGTCATGGGGATCAGTCTTTCTCGTAGGAGCAGATGGCGTCGACCTTGCCGGCTGACGCGGACTGGGGATCAAATGTATAGCCAACCCATTCACGGGCGAGCCTGCGGGCAAGCTCAAGGCCGATGACCCGCTGGCCCATGGTGAGGATCTGCGCGTTGTTACTCAGCACCAGGCGCTCGACGGAGAAGCTGTCGTGTGCAGTGCCGGCACGTACGCCCTTGACCTTGTTGGCGGCAATAGCGACGCCCAGTCCGGTGCCGCAGATCAACAGGGCGCGGTCAGCGTCGCCCGACTGGATCTTGCGTGCGGCGTCGACGGCAATGTGCGGGTAATCGGTATTTTCACTGCCGGTGATACCGACGTCGATCACCTCACCGACGCGCTCGTCCGCCTGGAGATCCGCCTTGAGGGCGTCCTTGTATTCGAGTCCGGCGCTGTCGCATCCGACGACGATCCGTAGTTTCTCGCTCATGAGAGTACGTCTTCCTTCCTTGCAGAATCCTTATGTGCTGCCCCGACCGTGGCCACCACCATCGCGAGGGACACCGCCCCCGCATCTGGGTGCCCGAGGCTCTTTTCAGCAAGAGGCCGTGCCCTGCCCATTCGGGGGCGGAGATTGGCTGTCTCCGCTGCCGCTGCTTCGGCGCGGGAAGCCGCGGTATCCCAGGCCTCGCCAAGGTCGGTGCCGGCGTCGACCGCGTTCCGCAGTGTTTCGGCGAAGGGAATGAGCGCGTCGAGCATGGTCTTGTCGCCCAGTTGAGCCTTTCCGAGCGAAACCATCGCCTCGAGCGCGGCATCAACCGCGGCAGCGACTGCCTGCGGAGTGAGGGATTCCTCGTCCTGCAGCACCCGTCCGACTGCCGTGATGGCCGCACCCCAGAGGGCTCCGGACGTGCCGCCTGCTTTCTCGGCCCAGGCGGCACCGGCTTCGCGGAGCAGCCTGCCCATGCCGTGCCCGGCATCCTGCGAGACCGCTGCGGCAGCCGCCGCTCCCTCAGCCCCGCGTGCCATGCCGATGCCATGGTCTCCGTCACCGGCGATGGCGTCCAACCGCCCGAGGTCGTGCTCGGCTTCGGTGAGCATGGTGCTGACCAGCCCGAGCACGCGCGCGGCAGCCGGCGCCGCCTCGTGCTGCCACTGCCCCTCGTCGGCGAAGAGCTCCTCCTCGTCGAGATTCGCGACGTCGTTGGTGTCCAGTTCCGCGCTGATGGCACCCTTGCGGTAGGCGGGCGTATTGGCCGGAGCGGCCCACCAGCGTTCCAGTTCGTCGTCGAGCCAGAAGAAGGTCAGCGAGAGGCCGGACATGTCCAGGCTCGTGACGAGCTCTCCACACTCCGGTTCGACGATGGTGAGCCCTTCGCGCTCCAGCAAACTGGAAACCTTCCCGAAGAGAACGAACAGCTCCTCGTACTTGACCGTCCCCAGACCGTTCAGGATGATGCTCAGGCGGGTGCCGGCGTCGTGCGGCTTGTCCGCCAGCAGGCGGGTGACCAGCAGCTCGGCGAGTTCATCCGCCGTCGGCAGTTCCGCCTCGGAAATGCCGGGTTCGCCGTGGATGCCCAGCCCAATGGACATGGTTCCTTCAGCCACGGTGAACAGCGGCTCGTCCGCGCCGGGCAACGTGCAGCCCGCGAATGCAATGCCCAACGAACGGGTTCGGGCGTTGGTCCGCTGTGCAAGTTCCTCGACCTCATCCAGGGTGAGTCCTGCCTCAGCGGCCGCTCCGGCGACCTTGAAGACCGTGAGATCACCGGCAATACCGCGCCGCTTCGTCATCTCATCCTGCGGTGCGCTCGCGATGTCATCGGTCACGACGACGGTGCGCACATCGATCCCCTCGGACCGAAGCTGCTCCTGGGCGAGGCCGAAGTGCAGCACGTCGCCTGCATAGTTGCCGTAACTCAGGAGGACGCCGCCGCCGCGGTGAGTGGCGCGGGATACCCGGCGGATCTGCGACGCCGAGGGAGAGGCAAAGATGTTTCCGCACACTGAGCCGCTGGCCAGGCCGGGACCTACCAAGCCGGCGAATGCGGGATAGTGGCCGGATCCGCCGCCCACGACGAGCGATACCTGTCCATCCTTCATGGCCGTGGCGCGGACAACTCCGCCGTCAACACGCCGGACGTACTGGCGGTTCGCCGCAACGAAGCCGGTGAGCATGTCCTCGGCGAAGGTTGCTGCGTCCGAACGTAACGCGGTCATGATGCGACCTCCTGGATAGTGCGCTTGGATCGGTCCGAGGCGGTGGCTGGTGTGCGAACCTCCGGGAGCAGGCTCTGCAGGTAGCGCCGGTTGGTGGCGCTCACGCCGAGTCCGTCGCCGCCGTAGTGCTCACAGCAGAAGACGCCGTTGAAGCCGAGGGCCAGCGCCTCGCGGATTGCGGTGCGGTAGTTGATGAATCCGTATTCGAGCGGCGCCGGGGCCGAAGTGACGAGGCCGGTCTCCGGATTCTCGTCCCGGAAATAGTTCTTGACCTGCCAGTAGTTGGTGTACGGGAGGGTCTTGCGGAGCATCTCCTGCCAGTCCTCGATGGGACGGTGCAGCCTGACGAGGTTCCCGATGTCCGGGTTGAGACCAACGTTGTCCAGCCCGATGTCCTCGATGAGTTGAACGGCGCTGTCCGCGGTTCCGAGGAACGTGTCCTCGTACAGCTCGAGCGAGACAACCATCCCGTATTCGGCAGCGTGCCGGCCGATCTCCCGGAAACGTTCGACGGCGAGGTTCCAGACCTCACGGTCTTCCAGTGGGTCGGCGGCGCCCTTCGCGGTCCAGAACCAGAGGCGCTCACGCTGCTCCTGCGTCAGGGGCTGGTGCAGTCCCAGTGACAGGGTTCCGGTTCCCAGTGCGACGGCGGACTCGATGCTCCTGTGCACATACTCAAGGTTTGCTTCGCCGGACTGCGGATCGATGACGCTCGTGCGAACGATGGACAGCGCAGGGGCACTGAGGTCCGCTTCGGTGAGCGTGTCGCGGAACTCGGTCAGACGACGGGCGCTGAGGTTTCCCGGCTTGAGCCAGCTGTCGGTGAGGTCCACGCAGTCGAATCCGACCTCGCGCACCTGCCGAAGGGTGTCCAGCCAGACGTCTGCCGACGCGTCCTGGACGGAGGTTCCGTCAGGGAGGGTTCCGGGAAACTGCAGCAGGGCAGCGGCGATCGGCCAGTCCGATCGCGTGTACCCGTTATTTTCATACATGGGTGAGCCCTTTGCTCTTGTTGCGCTGGGAGCGCCGGATGCCGCCGATGATGGTGGGGCCGACCGCGAGCAGCAGCGCGAAGATGAGGATGGAGACGGCGATCGGGCTCTGGAGGAGGATGCCGAAGTTACCCTGGCCGAGGGCCGAGGTCTGGACGAGTGACTTCTCGAACAGCGGGCCGAGCACAAGGCCCAGCACCAGTGGAGCGATGGGAAGGTCCAGTTCCTTCATGAAGAAGCCGATAATGCCGAAGATCACCACGAGCCACACGCTGAACATGTTGTTGCTCACCGAGTAGGCGCCAATGAGGCTGGTCAGAACGATGATCGGGTACAGGTAGGCGTAGGGGATCCGCAGCATCTGTGCGAACACCGGAGCCAACGGCAGGTTCAGGACCAGCAGCATGACGTTGCCGATGAAGAACGAGACCAACAGGCCCCACACGAGCGTGGGCTGCTGTTCGAAGAGCAGCGGGCCGGGCTGGAGTCCGTAGATCGTGAACGCACCAAGCAGGACGGCGGTGGTACCGCCGCCGGGGATGCCCAGGGCGAGCGTGGGCACGAAGTTGGCGTTGGCTGCCGCATTGTTGGCGCTTTCCGGGGAAGCGACGCCTTCGATGGCTCCCTTGCCGAAGTTCTCCTTGTTTTTGGAGAGACGCTTCTCGATGCCGTAGGACATGAAGGAGGCGAGGGTCGATCCGGCACCCGGCAGGCAGCCGAGCAGGAAGCCGATGAAGCTGCCGCGGATGATCGAGGGTCCTGACTTTGTCAGTTCTTTGCGGCTGATGACCATGTCCTTGAACCGCGCCTTGATAGGCGCTGCGGCTCCGACACGGATCTGGTGCAGTACTTCGCCCAGTGCGAAGAGACCGATCATCACTTCAACGAAGGGGATTCCGCCCAGCAGGTTGACGTTCCCGAACGTGAAGCGTGCGTCGCTGAAGCCCGAAGCCACACCGACGGTGGAGATCAGCAATCCAGCGGCGGCCATCATGAGGCCCTTGCGCATGGATCCACCGGCGAAGCTCACCACGGTGATCAAACCGAGGATCATGATGGCCAGGTTCTCGACCGGACCGAAGTTGAGCGCGAACTGTGCGAATGGCGGAGCGAGGGCCATCAGCAGCGCCAGCGAGATGATCGCTGCAATGAAGGAACCGATTGCGGCGATAGCGAGGGCTGCGCCGGCTCGTCCGTTCCTCGCCATCTGATAGCCGTCCAGCGTTGTGACAACGCTCGCGGCTTCACCCGGTGTGGAGATCAGGACAGACGTGATGGTTCCGCCATACTGCGCACCGTAGTAGATGCCGGCCAGCATGATCAGCGCCGTTACCGGCTCCATTCCGAGGGTAAGCGGAATGAGGATGGCAACACCCGTGGTGGATCCGAGCCCGGGCATGAGCCCGATCACGGTGCCGACGAGAACGCCGACGAAGCACCAGAGGAGGTTTTCGACTGTGAGGGCTGTTGAAAAGCCCAGCATGAGGTTTTCCCACATAGCGTTCCTCCTAGATTCCGAGGATGCCGGTAGGCAGCGGCACGCGCAGGAACAAGACGAAGATTCCGTACGCAGCAGCCAGGGCTATGGCGCTCACAAGGATGGATGGCAGGAGCCGGCGCCGTTCGACGACTACGGCGATGACAACGAGCATGAGGGCGAAGGCGATGACGAATCCGAGAACCGGTACCAGCAGCACGGTGGCCAGGATGATCCCGATAACCATGAGCAGCATGCGGTCGCGCTGCTTGCCGGAGCGCCCGTAGATATCGAGATCGCTCTCCGGTTCCGCAACCGGTTCAAGAGTTTCGGCGGCTTCGATGTGGACGGTCTCGAGCAGCGTCGATTCCTTCTCCGAGTTCCGAAGGGAGCCAACGACGTCGAGCAGTGCGAAGAGGGCCATGGCACCTCCAACGAGGACGGGCAGGAAGCCCGCGGCGATCCGCCCGTCCTCGATGAAGCCGTAGCCGAAGCCACCGATGACGGCGGCGATGCCGATGAACGCAATGATCAGGCTCGCCACCGCCTTGCGGAGGTTGGCGCCGGTGATGGTGGAAGTCATTACTCGCCCAGCACTGCCGTCAGGTCGGCGTTGTTGCCTTCGAGGTAGGTGACGAAGTCGTCGCCGTAGGAGGCATTGGCCTGCATGAGGTTCTCCTCGATGTAGGTCGTGTAGGCCTCGGACTTCTCGAATTCCTTGGCCGCATCGATCCAGTACTGCTTGGCCTCCTCGGAAATCCCTCCGGGTGCAATAAGGCCGCGGAACTGCGCGAAGGCAACATCGATGCCCTGCTCTGCAGCGGTCGGGATGTCGGCGAGTGCCTCATACTCGTAGCGTTCCTCGGCAACAGCGCAGAGGGGCTTCAGGCTGCCGGCCTCGAGCTGTCCCAGGACCTCGCCCGGGTTGACGGAGATGACGTCGACCTGACCGCCCAGGAGGCCGGTCACCACTTCACTGCCTGATTCAAAGGGGACGCGGTCGAACTCGACGCCGGTCTCCTGCTCGATGAGCGTGAAGACGATTTCGTCGAGGCTGGTAGCTCCGGAGACGGCGGCGATCACGCGGCCGTCTTTTGCTGCTTCCACAACATCGGAGCAGCTTTCGAACGGTGAGTCCGGGGCCACAGTGACGACGGTGTAGTCGTCGCCGAGCTTCATGATGGGTGTGAAGCTCTCGTACGTGAATTCGACGTCCTGCGTGATGGGCAGCGCGAGCATCGCGGTTTCTGTGGCCAGCAGGTGGTTACCGTTACCCTGTTCAGCCAGGAACTGCGAGTAGCCCACAGCGCCGGATCCGCCTTCGCGGTTAACGGTGTTGATGTTGACGCCGGTGATTTCTTCAAGGCCACTGGCGATGGCGCGACCGGAGAGGTCGCTTCCGCCGCCTGCACCGAACGGCACTGTCATGGTCACATCGCCCGTGGGTTCGAAGCTGCCATCGGCTGCTTCGCCCGCCTGGCTTGCTGAACCGCAGGCCGACAGGGCAAGGGCTCCCGTGGCGAGAAGGCCTGTGAGCTGGAGCTTCCTGTTGAACATCCGTTATCTCCTTTGATAAATGTGCGCCTCGGACGGCTTACGAGTCGTTTTCGCGTGGGCCCGATCGAATCGTAGATAAAAAATCCTATTGGATCTACGAAGAGTGTGACATATGGAACAGCTACATGCAATGGAAGGTGAAATTGATGACGCGGCGGCGGCGAGTGTGCCTAGTTCTCCTCGGCGAGCGCCCGCTTCTGGGCGCCCCGAATGTGCCGGTCCATCGCTTCGGAAGCAGCCGATCCATCCCCGCGTTCGAAGGCCTGGAGGATCTCCGCGTGCTCGGCAATAGCCAGGCTCATGTCATCCGACCCGTGACGGGCGGACTGCCTCAACCTGTGCGTGTGGGTACTTGCCATCTGGGCCATCTGCTGAAGGAAGCGGTTACCGCAGTGGCGCAGGATGGTCTCGTGAAAATTCCAGTCCGCCTCAAAATAGCGGCGGTACTCCCCCAGCCGGGATTGGCCGTCAGCGTTGCGAAACCCCTCCGCCGCGCTCTGGTGCTGATCATGCGCCTCACGGAGCTCAGCCACCAGTTCATGATGGGCAGACGCCGCCCGTGTCGCCGCCGCCACCTCGACGACGAGTCGGGCATCGAACAGCTCCCTCATCTGCTGGACACTGAGTGGGGGCGCTACGCGATAGCCCTTGAGTGCGGCGCGACTGACCAACCCCGTGTGTTCGAGCTGAACGAGAGCTTCCCGGATAGGGGTGGGAGAAACCTCGAGACGGCGGGAAAGGGAGTCGATGCCGAGTGGAGCACCGGGTTCGAATTCACCGGCCAACAGCATCTCGAGCAAGATGTCATAGACCCCGTCACGGAGTGCCCTGCGGGACAACGGTGAGTGGGACGAGACGCTACTTTGGGCCTTCATACCTCCGAGTCTACCCGAGCCGGGCAAAATCCTACATGATGTAGGATTCGATGCCTCGCGTGAAGTCAGGCAGACAGCCGGCCTTTTGCAACGGGATGGACAGGATGCTCCTTGCGGGCCTGCTGCTTGCGCGACTCATCCTTGCGCGTATGGTCCATCACGGGACCGGTCCCGGCGATTTCGCGAATAACGTCGATGCCCTCGATAGCCGCCTGCTTCGTCGGAAAATAAGCAGAGACCGCGACAAGGGTGCCGTCCTCGGCCATCAGCTTGAGCCGGTACCCATGATCATGGGCGTCAACCAGCTTGAAGAATCCAGACACGCTCTTACCTCCCTGTAAGTACGCCTCAACATTCCCATGGTAGTAAGCCCGCTTGCGATCTGGTTAGTCATCACCGGTCACAATTCGGCGACGGGCACTCAACAGTTCAAGCTCCGGCCTGCCTGCGACAAACCGCTCTACGGCATCGAGCACGTCGACCACGTGCCTGCGGTCGCCGGAAACCAGCCCCACTCCCACCGTCGCGCGGCGATGCAGGTCCTGCGAATCCACCTCTGCGACCGACACATCGAAGCGCCGCCGCACCTCCGCCACCAGCGGCCGGACCAGTGAGCGCTTCCCTTTCAGGGAGTGCACGTCCCCCAACAGGAGATCGAACTCGACAGTCCCTACCCACACGTCAGGTCACCTGCCGCGGGAGGCAAGGGCCGCCACCAACGACGACGGCGCATTCGTCGCCACGAACGCCAGCACCTTGTAGCGCTTGCTGGGGATGGACACCGCCTTCCCTGCCGCAAGGTCCTTCAGCGCTTCCCGGACAACGTCCTTCGCCTGCAGCCACATCCACGACGGTACGGACGCCTTGTCCATCCCCATCCGGTCGTGAAACTCCGTATGAACAAATCCTGGACACAGTGCCATTACCGTAATGCCCCGCTTGCGGTACGCGAAGTTCGCCCACCTGCTGAAGTTGATCATGGCTGCCTTCAGCGCACTGTAGGTGCCCCTCGGCGTGAACCCGGCGACGCTCGCCACGTTGATAATCCGTCCGGATCCGCGTGCCAGCATGCCCTGAAGGGCGGCGTGGCTGAGAGCCAGCGGAACGGTGAGGTGGATGGCGGCATGATTCAATTCGTCCTCAAGCCGGTTTTCCTCGAAGGATTTGGCCAGCCCATAGCCGGCATTGTTCACCAGGGTGGAAACTGGCTCCGCATCGTCCCGCAGTCTGTCGAGAACGCGGCGCAGGCCGTCGTCGTCGTGCAGGTCAGCCACCAGCACCTCAACCGGGACACCGAAGCGTGAGCGCAGCGCTGCTGCTTTCTCCTCCAGCCGGGAGGAATTCCTCGCCACCAGGACCACCCCCGCACCCCGCGCCGCGAACTGCTCCGCGAACTCGGCCCCGAGTCCGGCCGTCGCACCCGTGATCATCACCCTGTCAGCCATCGTTTTCCCTTATCAGGTGGGTATTCGAGCAGTAAAATGAGAGTGCTGGTTGAGCGCGGTTTGCGCTCCTCCAACGGCGGTGCATGCGGTGCGCCTCTCCTGACGTCTCGCGGCACAGCGAAGAGTCATATTCACACACTAGGAGGGGAGATGACTACCGCATCACACCACGCACATGATTTCCATGTGACGCGCGACCACGTTCGCAGCGCCTCGATGGGGATGGGAGTAGTTTTCCTGCTGATGGGGATCCTCGGGCTCATCCCGGGAATCACCGCACAATACGATTCCATGGCTTTCGCATCCGGTTCCGAGGCGATGCTCCTGGGCGCGTTCCAGGTGTCCGTCCTGCTCAATCTGGTGTACCTGGCCATGGGAGGTGCCGGAGTCTGGATGAGCCGCGGAGTGCTATCGGCTCGCAACTTCCTGATCGGGAGCGGCGTCGTCCTGCTCATCATGTGGCTGTACGGACTGATTGTCGGCGATTCTGCAGCCAACGTCCTGTCCACGAATGCCTCAACGAACTGGCTGAATCTAATCCTCGGCATCATCGCCGTCGGTCTGGGTGCAGCCTATTCGATGCGGCACCGCGGAAGCCGGGCCATCTAGCAATCTAGCAATCTAGCTCCATGGATCATGCCCCGCCGGGAGACCGGTGGGGCATGATTTTGTACGAGTGGAATATTTATCAACCCGGTATCATCGCCGGCCTGCCCGCCCTAGACTGACCGCGAGGCCACACTGCTGACGCTCGGGTCGGTCACGGCCTTGTGAAGGGACGTTCGACGACGAACGTCCACCAATCTGAGAGGGAGCACCATGTCAGGAAACAGGGCTGTGGCCTATAAGGGCCCCGGCAAGGTTGAAGTCATCGATACCGACTACCCGACGTTCGAGCTGCAAGACGGACCGGGAGTCAATCCAGCCAATGTCGGCCGGAAAGTCAATCACGGAGTCATCCTCAAGACTGTGGCCACCAACATCTGCGGGTCGGACCAGCACATGGTCCGCGGACGCACCACAGCGCCGTCGGACCTTGTCCTCGGACACGAAATCACCGGCGAGGTGGTCGAGGTCGGAAGCGATGTCGAGTTCATCAAGAAGGGCGACATCTGCTCGGTTCCGTTCAACATCTCGTGCGGCCGCTGCCGGAACTGCAAGGAGCGCAAGACCGGCATCTGCCTCAACGTCAACCCCGACCGGCCCGGCAGCGCCTATGGCTATGTGGACATGGGCGGCTGGGTGGGTGGCCAGGCCGAGTACGTGCTCGTCCCCTATGCCGACTGGAATCTGCTGAAGTTCCCGGATCGGGATCAGGCGCTGGAGAAGATCTTGGACCTGACCATGCTCTCCGACATCTTCCCGACCGGCTACCACGGCGTGTACACGGCCGGAGTCACCACCGGCTCAACCGTCTACATTGCCGGTGCTGGGCCGGTTGGGCTGGCCGCGGCGCTGTCCGCGCATCTGCTGGGTGCTGCCGTCGTCATCGTAGGTGATCTCAATGAGGAGCGGTTGGCGCAGGCACGCACCTTTGGCTGCGAGACGGTGGACGTCTCCAAAGGTGACCCCAAGGACCAGATCGAGCAGATTCTCGGAGTACCGGAAGTGGACTGCGGCGTAGACGCGGTCGGATTCGAGGCACGCGGTCACGGCAAGGACGCCTCGCACGAGGCACCCGCGACGGTACTCAACTCGTTGATGGGCATCACCGCTGCTGGTGGCGCATTGGGCATTCCGGGACTGTACGTCACCGGCGACCCGGGCGGCATCGACGAGGCGGCGAAGGTCGGATCGCTCTCGATCTCCCTGGGTACCGGATGGGCCAAGTCCCTGTCCTTCACCACCGGACAGTGCCCGGTCATGCGGTACAACCGTCAGCTGATGATGGCGATCCTGCATGAAAAGGCGCATATCGCAAAGGCTGTGAACGCCAAGCCGATTCCGCTGGATCAGGCGCCGCAGGGCTATGAGGAGTTCGACAAGGGTGCTGCCACCAAGTACGTGCTGAACCCGAACGGCTACATCGCCGCCTGAGGTTGCCGCCCCGTCGAGTTGGCAGGACACGCCCCTCATCCCCCAAGAGGGTGTGTCCTGCCGACTCATGGGTCTATCCGAAGAGGCCCTTGCCCTCGAACGGGGCCAGCCGCTGCTTCTGCTCAGGAGAGAGCCGCAGCAGCGATCCTGAATCGCCGTCAACAAAGGCCAGCGTGGTGTGGGCTTTCACGCACACCCGGTCCGTAACGGGGTCAAGAAGGCGGTAGGCGATGTCCAGGCTGGCGGCTTTGATACCGGCGATCCACACCTGAACCTTCAGCGGCACGTTCCGGTAGTCGAGCGTCGCCGTGTATCGGATGCGGTGCTCCACAACAAGCGCCTGCACCCCGGTGGCCACCGAGGAGAACAGGTCAACGGGCGGGGTTTCCCCCGGCGCTCCTGTTCCTCCGGGCGGCCCGAACGCATGAATGCGCGCCTCCTCAAGCAACCGCACCACCTCGACGTTGTTGATGTGCCCATAGGCGTCCATGTCTCCCCATCTCATAGGGATCTCACAGGTGATCGTCTGGTGCGCGTCCATCCCTATGTTCTACAGTGGTCGACAGGGCTTCAGCCACTCGAAAACAAGAAGCGCACGGGCGCCCTTCGTCAAGCACCGAAACATCTCGATTTGGCAACGATTCGAAAACCCTCTACGGTGGGAGGGAACCCCCTTTCGGGAAATCACAAAGCAGACGGTGTTTCTACCGCTGCCACATAATGCCCTGGTGCTGCCCCTCCACCGCACGTTGCTCGTCCGGCAGACACCACAGACAAGACCACTGATCAGTCAAGGGTGAGCAACGGCGCAAAGATGTCCGGGGACGGAACGAGTGCAGGTGGCCTTTTGGAGCATCGAATCCCATGAAGAATCAGAAACTCAGCCTTAACGCGCGTCGCGGCCTTGCAGCGGCAGCCCTTGTTGGTGTCGGTCTCGGTGCCTCCGCTGGTGCAGCCAACGCTGCTCCGGCCGGCACCTGGGACGCCCTCGCACAGTGCGAAAGCGGCGGAAACTGGGGCATCAACACCGGTAACGGCTTCTCCGGCGGCCTGCAGTTCACCCCGCAGACCTGGGCCGGCTTCGGTGGACAGGGAGCCCCGCAGGATGCCAGCCGTGCAGAGCAGATCGCCGTTGCTGAGCGCGTTCTTGCCGGCCAGGGTTGGGGCGCATGGCCCGCATGCTCGGCCAAGCTCGGCCTGACCGCCGGCGCCAACCCTACTCCGATCCCGGCTGCTCCCGCACCGGCCCCGGTGCAGGTCCAGTCCCAGCAGGTTGAGGTGCAGGCTCCGGTTCAGGTCCAGGCACCCGTTGTTGAGGCACCCGTCGTTGAGGCGCCCGTCGTTGAGGCGCCCGTTGTGGAGGCCCCTGCGGCTCCCGCTGCTCCTGCTGTTGCGCTCTCGGGCGACACCTACACCATCCAGTCCGGCGACACCCTCAGCACCATTGCTGAGAAACTCGGCATCGAGGGCGGCTGGCAGGCCCTGTACCAGGCCAACGCTGACACCCTCATCCACGCCGACCTCATCTTCACCGGCGACGTTCTGCAGCTGCCTGCCTAAGGCAACAGCTAACGCTCAAGAACCCCGCAACACGTTGTTGCGGGGTTCTTTTGCGTCTGTGGGTCCCCTTGGGGGACTTGTGACCGGTCTAGCGCGGCGGGACCAGTCCTGCAGCACGCAGTGCCTCCGCCATTGCGCTGTTCGCAGGAGCCGGAGCAGCCTTTCCGCCCTGCTTCTGGGCACCCTGCTTTTGGGCACCCGGCCTCTGGGCACCCGGCTTGGAACTTCCTCCCGGCGTGGGGCTTCCGCCTTGACCGCCGGACGAACGACGACGGCGGTCCTCCCCTCCCCGGGTTCGTGCCTCCCGCGCGGGCTTGGGTCCACGAGGCGTGGCGTCGTCGTTCAGTTTCAGGCTGAGCGAGATCCGCTTCCGGTCAGGATCCGCTTCCAACACTTTCACCTTCACGACCTGGCCGGACTTCACGACCTCGTGGGGATCGCTGACGAAGCGGTCGGCCATGGCCGATACGTGTACCAACCCGTCCTGGTGCACTCCGACGTCGACAAAGGCGCCGAAGGCTGCCACGTTGGTCACCACGCCGTCGATGATCATGCCCGGACGCAAGTCCGAGATCTTCTCGACGTCAGCGAAGGACGCCGTGACGAACGCCGGCCGCGGATCCCTGCCCGGCTTCTCCAGTTCAGAAAGAATGTCCTGCAGGGTGGGCAGGCCAACGGTGTCATCGACGTACTGGGCGAGGTTCAGCGACCGGAGTGAGCCGCCGGCGTCGTGCACCATCCGCCGTGCCACGGGATACGCTTCCGGGTGCACGCTGGAGGCATCCAGCGGCTCATCGCCGTTAGGGATGCGAAGGAAGCCGGCGCACTGCTCGAAAGCCTTCGCGCCGAGCCTCGGCACCTTCAGAAGGTCGGCCCGGCGGGCGAAAGGTCCATTGGCGTCCCGGTGGGCAACAATATTCTCGCTGAGCAGGGTTCCGACGCCGGCCACCCGGGTGAGCAACGACGGTGACGCTGTATTGACGTCCACGCCGACCGCATTCACGCAGTCCTCGATGACGGCATCGAGTGAGCGCTCCAGCTTTGCAGGGCTGACGTCGTGTTGGTACTGGCCGACACCGATGGACTTCGGGTCGATCTTCACCAGTTCGGCCAGGGGATCCTGCAACCGCCGGGCAATGGACACAGCCCCGCGCAGGGACACGTCGAGGCCCGGCAGCTCCGCTGAAGCCAGCGCTGACGCCGAGTACACGGATGCCCCGGCTTCGGACACCACGAGCTTGTGCAGGGTTCGCCCCGGCAGGAGCGAGATCAGTTCCGACGCGAGCTTGTCCGTCTCCCGCGAGGCGGTGCCGTTGCCGATTGCGATGAGTTCGACGTCGTGCCCGGTCACCATGCGCGACAACGTGGCAAGTGCGTCGTCCCACTTTTTCGCCGGTGCATGCGGGTAGATCGTTGCGGTCTCCAGAACCTTGCCGGTTCCGTCGACGACGGCCACCTTGACGCCGGTCCGCAAGCCTGGATCGAGCCCGATCGTGGTGCGGCTGCCCGCGGGCGCCGCGAGCAGCACGTCCCGGAGGTTGGCGGCAAAAACGCGTACTGCCTCGGTCTCGGCCTCGACGAAGAGCCTGACGCGCAGGTCGATCGACAATTTCGCGAGAAGGCGGCGCCACGCCTGTTGAACAGTGGCCATCAGCCAGGCGTCAGCCGGCCGACCCTGGTCGGCGACACCGAGGAAGGCCGCCACGGAGTTCTCGAAACGACGACGGGCACGCAGTGCCGCCTCTGCATCCGTGGTGTCCGCCTCGGTAAGCGTGAGCTGCAGAACACCCTCCTTCTCACCGCGCAGGAGCGCCAACACGCGGTGCGACGGCATCGCGGACGGCGCCTGCGTGAAGTCGAAGTAGTCGGCGAACTTCTGGCCCTCGGCCTCCTTGCCCGGAACAACCCGTGAGGTCAGCCGTCCCTGCTTCCAGAGGCGCTCCCGCAGGTCGGCCAACAGATCTGCGTCCTGCCCGGCACGTTCGACGAGCAGTGCGCGGGCTCCCGCGAGGGCGTCGTCGGCGGTGGGCACGGCCTCATTCAGGTAGCGGCCTGCCTCGGCTACCGGGTCGAGGGAGGGATCAGCCAGCAGCGCGTCGGCGAGCGGTTCCAGCCCCGCTTCGCGTGCGATCTGCGCTTTGGTGCGCCGCTTGGTCTTGAACGGCAGATAGATGTCCTCCAGCCGAGCTTTGGTGGTGGCGCTGACGACGGCGGCGCGTAGTTCATCGGTGAGCTTGCCCTGGGCTTCGATCGATTCGAGCACGGCCGCGCGTCGGTCCTCCAACTCACGCAGGTAGCGCAACCGTTCCTCCAGCTCGCGCAGCTGAGCGTCGTCGAGCGTCCCGGTGACTTCCTTGCGGTAGCGAGCGATGAACGGGACTGTCGATCCGCCGTCGAGCAGTTCGACGGCGGCCTTGACCTGCCACTGCTGAACGCCGAGCTCGGCAGCGAGTTGTTCGAAGATGGTTGTAGGGGTACTCATTGGTGCACTCACGCCTGCCATTGTGGCATCGACCGCCGACAACGAGGGAATGCGGCTGCAGCCGTTGAGATGGGCGTAGCAAACCACCGATGATTTCCCGGAGTCAGCTGCGTCTGCTCTATGAAGGCGGGACAAGCGACGGAAGCAGCACACACAGGGTGAAGGATGAGGGATGACAAGCAGCTGGGACACAGTCCACCGTGAACGCCGCATGCTCGCTGAGGATTTGGCTCTACTGTCCGAACAACAGTGGGCTACCGCTTCCCTGTGCGAGGGCTGGGACATTCACGACGTCGTTGCTCACCTGACAGGGTCTGCGAAGACCACGCGGCGCAGCTTCTGGATCTCGTTGATCCGGTCCGGCTTCAGTTTCGACAGGGCAAACGCGCGCGAAGTGGCTACCGAGCGAGCTACCACACCCGTAGAAACCCTCGCCCGTTTCCGGGCAACAATCACCAGCACGAACACGCCTCCGGGTCCTTTCATCACCCGCCTCATCGAGATAGTCGTGCACGGAGAAGACATCCGGCAACCCTTGGGCATCACCAGACCGGGACTGCCAAAGCTGGAGGATGCCCTGCACTATGTCGCCGGAGATCGACTTGACGGAGGCAGGAAACGCTTGGCGGGGCTTGAAATCTCTGCAACGGATGAGGGATTCACAATCGGTTCGGGCGAGAGCGTGCGGGGGCCGGCCCTTTCACTTCTCCTGGCGGCCTCCGGACGGCCGGAGGGCCTGCGGGAGCTGCAGGGCGCGGGCGTCGTACTCCTGACCGAGCGGTTGAATGCTGTCTCTAGGACTAGACGCAGCCCTCACGGTCCAGCTCCACGATCAGCGGATGGGTGCCCGTGAATGTCTGTCCGCCGGTCGAGTAATCGACCGTTATGCCCTGTGCCGAGCCCGCATCAGCACCGTCAGCGATCGAGACGGCAACCACAAGGTTCACGTACTCATGCGTGGTGATGTTGTAACCCTCGGCCGGCACCGGTTCAACGGGACCGGCAGGTGCGGGCGCTACGGTGGCGGGCGCCGGCTCGGCGCTGTGTGTACCGTGACCTCCGCCGCCGTCGTCGTCGTGGGCGTTATGGTGACCGTCCCTGTTGGCCGTAGACACCTCTGCGCTGACAAGGGCGAGGTTCTCAGGGTCCTGCAGGGAGACGTCGTCGAGGGTGAAGGTTTGCAGCGCCTCGTTGTGCACAAGGACGGTGAACTCCTGAAAGCCGATGTCGGGCTGGGTGTAGCAGAGGGTCGCGCCGTTCTCCGCAAGGTTCAGTGGGTCATCGCCGACCTCCGCCGCGACAGGCTGCTGCACGGCGCTCACTGAGTCCTGCGAGCGCGGCGAGTTGACGTCAAGCGGGTTCTCCTCGACAGGCATGCAGCCGCTGGTCAGGAGCGCAGCGAGGAGTGCTCCTGCTGCGAGTGCTGCCGATCGAACCGCCATGTTCCAACCATTTCCTGTAGATGCGTTTACCTGTGTTCGGCGACACAGCCCGCCCGGATGGGTCCTAAACCTAAGCAGAACCAGTTTTACAACCCGCTTAAAACCGTTTTACCAGCGGAAGTGTGACCCGGATCATTGATGGAAAGACCCTCAAAGGAGTTACGCATCATGGCCCTTTCCCCTCACGAAGACCTGGCACCGCGGGTAGTCACCCTCGGAACGGCCGGCGGTCCACGCTGGTGGACAGGAGAAAACGCCGGCCAACGCGCGGGCATTGCGACCGCCGTGGTCGTCGGCGGTTCCACGTACCTGGTGGACGCCGGCCACGGTGTCGGCAGGCAGCTCATGCTGGCCGGGCTACCCATCAATTCTCTGCGCGGAGTCTTCGTCACGCACATGCACTCGGACCACACCATCGATCTCGGCTCGCTTGCCATCTTTGGCCTCTTCACCTTCCAGGACGGACAGCGTCCCGTGCGGCTTGTCGGCCCAGGCGACCGGGGAGCCTTGCCCCCGGTATCGCCGCGGGCAGCGGTGCCCCCTACCCCGGTCTTCCCTCTGAGCCCGACGCCGGGAATCACCGAGATGTTCACGAACCTGATGCGGGCCCACGCCACGGACCTCAATGACCGGATCCTCGACGCCCTGCGCCCGTCTCCGTTCGACTACTTCATCCCGGAGGACATCTCGATTCCGGACCCCGCGTACCACCCCAACTCGAATCCGACTCCCGCCGGCATGTTGCCGTTCACCGTGTATGAAGATGAGCTGGTCACCGTGACTGCCACTCTTGTGCAGCATCCCCCGGTGGCCCCAGCCTTTGCTTTCCGGTTCGACACCGCCGCCGGCTCCGTGACCGTTTCCGGCGACACAGCTCCCTGTGAAAACCTCGTCCGGCTTGCCCGCGGCACCGACCTGCTTCTGCACGAGGCAATCGATTTCGACTGGGTTCACCGTACTTACGCGAGCAGCGGCAGCGAAGTGGGCCAGGCATCCATCGACCACCACCGCAAGTCGCACACGAGCCCGGAAGACGCCGTCGACCTCGCCAACCGGGCCGGCGCACGGACGCTCGCGCTGCATCACCTGGTGCCCGGCACAACACCCCGGTCCGTCTGGGAACGCGCCGGCGCACAGTTCAACGGAACCTTCCTCATCCCCGACGACCTTGACTCCATTCCCTTTGGCAACTCCCCAACAGCCCATACCCTCGAAGAAGCGGGAGCAGTACGATGACCAGCACCATGACACAAACGCAGGCTGTCAACGAAGACAGCCTCAATACGAAACACATGCGCCGGATCCTGGCGTCCAGCTTCATCGGCAGCGCTATAGAGTTTTACGACTTCATCCTGTACGCGATGGCGGCGTCGATTGTCTTCAACCAGGTGTTCTTCTCCAACCTTGACCCCGCCGTCGGCTTGTTCGCCTCCTTCGGCACCTTGGCTGTCGGGTATGTGGCACGGCCGCTGGGTGGGCTCATCTTCGGTCACTTCGGGGACCGGGTGGGCCGAAAGACCGTCCTCATCATCTCGATGACCCTGATGGGTGTCGGGACCACCATGATCGGGCTGCTCCCCACGACGGCGCAGATCGGTATGGCCGCCCCCATCCTGCTGGTGGCCCTGCGAATCCTGCAGGGCATAGCTGTCGGCGGTGAATGGGGTGGCGCCATGCTGGTTGCCCTGGAGCATTCGCCGGCCAAACGCCGAGGCTTTGCGGCGAGCTTCGCAAATATGGGCGGCCCGGCCGGCGCAGTGCTCGCCACGCTGACCATTTCCGCGTTCTCCCTGTTGCCCGAGGACGCGTTCATGTCCTGGGGCTGGCGGGTCCCGTTCCTGCTGAGCGTTGTCCTGATCGGGGTTGGCCTGACCATCCGCCTGAAGGTCGCAGAGACGCCGCTGTTCCTCGAACTGGAAAAGAAAGCGGAGAAGAAGAAACTTCCGTTCGTGGAGGTCTTCCGCACCTACCCCCGCAACCTGGTCCTGGGTACGCTCGCGGGAATGAGCTCCTACACTGTGCAGGGTCTCATGACCGTCTGGGCAGTCTCCTACATCATCGATGCCGGCGTAGACACCACCCATGTGCTGAACATCAAGGCGATCGGAGCAACACTCACCATCATTGCCATCTGGTTCGCGGCGAAGGCCAGCGACCGGTTCGGCAGGCGGCCGGTCATGCTCGTGGGAATGGTGGCGGGCGCCGTGCTGGCCTATCCCATCCTGTGGCTGCTGCAGACCGATACCCTGTGGGGGTTCGCGATCGGACTGTTCCTTGCCAACGGCATCATCCAGGGCACCATCTTCGGACCGTTCGGAGCCTTCGTCGCGGAGCTCTTCCCGACCCGCATGCGCTACACCGGAGCGTCCCTCACCTACCAGAGCGCTTCGACGCTGGGCGCAGGCTTCACCCCGATGATCGCCTCGGGACTGGTTCTCGTCGCCGGCGGTGAGCTGTGGCTGGTGGGCCTGGTCTGGGTTCTCTCCTTCGTTGTTGCAGCCGTGTGCATCCTCATGACGAAGGAAGGCAAGGACGCCGATCTCTCCGGCGAAATGAAGTAGTCCCCCTCGCGCGAAGTACGACGACGGCACTCCCTGAGCGCCGTCGTCGTACTTCGTGCGCCGGGTACTTCGCTAGGCGTTGTCCGCGCAGTAGTCCATCAGCGCATCCAGCCGTCTACTGACCTGGGGCGAGTCAGGGAAGGCGAAACAGATGTCGCTGTGGCGGATACTGCCGTCGATCGGCACGCAGACCAGTGGCAGCCCGTCGTAGCTCACGTCCTGGGCCGGTCGTTGGACAAGTACCGTGTATCCGAGACCGCGGGCCACCATGCCCCTAACCGCTTCGAAGCTCGTCGACCTCCAGGCAATCTTAGGTTCCAGCCCCGAATTGCGCAGGTTGGGCAGCTGGTTGTCACGGACCGACGGGATGTCCAGCAGCACCATGTCCTCGTCGGCCAGCTCCGGCAGTGAGATCGCCTGCCGGCCCGCGAGCGGGTGATCGGCAGCGAGCAGAATGTACGGCCTGCCTTCCTTGATCACGCGAGTGCGCAGCCCTGGGCGAACGTGCAGGGTATGGGTAAGCACTGCATCCAGACGGCCCTCCCCCAGTTGATCCTGCAGCTCGGCGGGGGATCCCTCGACGATGGTCAGCCTGAGCTTGGGATTGGGTGCAGCGAATCCTGCGGTGATCAGCGGCACCCAGAACGCAGAGAGGTTGGTGTAGCAGCCGACGGCGAGGGGTCCGGCCAGCGTGCCGGCCGATTCGGTGACGGAGGCTTCCAGTTCCTCGGCGTGACTCAGCAGGGCGCGCGCATCAATCAGAAACCGGCGGCCCGCGCTCGTGAGCGTGACTCCCTTGGCCTTGTGCCGCACGAGCAATCGCGTGCCCAGCGCTTTCTCCAGCTCGGTCACGGCCAGCGACATACCGGCCTGCGAGACGTGGTTCAGTTCGGCTGCCCTGCTGATCGAGCCGCTGTCGGCGACGGCGACGAAGTGTTGAAGCTGCCGCAACGTGTAGCGCAACATAACCCAAGCTTAGGAGATCGGGTTCTCTAAAGCGGTTTTACTCGTACAGGACGTACTCCGGCTGCGGCGTCAGCGCGAGTACCTCGGGCGGCGTCATGAGGGGCCCGAGCACTACGTCTTCCTCGAAAAAGAGCTTGAAGCCGGCGTGCACGGTCGGCGGCAGGTCCTCCATCAGGAGATTGTAGGTTTCGATCTTCATGCTGGCCGAACCGATACCGTCAACACTCCGGATGACCTCGACGCCCTCGTATTCCTGGATGGCACCTACATTCGAGACGACGCCGGGAGCCACCTGATGGAACACCAGCGGCTTTTGCGGGAGGTTCTTCTCTTTCACCAGGGTGTCGACGTACGCTGCGATCTCGTTGATCTCCTCCCCCGAGGTGTGACCGTAGGCCTGGCCGGGAAGCTGCTCCGCGGTGATGTCCCACTCGGGATCGATGGCAACGCCGACGTCGGGTTCCGCCAACCACTTCTCGAGCGCACGGACCTCGTCGGCCATGCTTGCCCGCCCGGGCTGCACATTCAGCAGCAGCAGCCCGTCATGCCTGCGCGCGGCCTCAAGGTACTCGCCGATGATCTCGTCGGAAGTCCGCGTTCGGTAGGCACCGTCGGCGCCCGGGTCTGCCTGCACGACGACGGCAATCAGTTCCAGCACCGGCAAGACCTTCCTGCCGCCCGCCAGTTCCGTGCCGAGGGCCTCGATCTCGGCGGCCCGCTCGTCGATCGCGCCGATTCCCAGCCGGCCCAGCCCCGGTGAGAAGGGGTGGCCGCTGAATCCCACGAGCCGGTAGTCCGGGAACAGCTCGACACCGCCGCGGGGCAGCTCCTGCTGCTCGGGTGTGGGCTCAGCGGTGGGTGAAGGACTCGGCGAAGGGCTGGGTGAGGTTGACGGAGTCGTTGACGCGGTGGACGACGGAGCCGCAGCCGCGGACGATTCGGAAGGCTCAGCGGATACCGTCCCGCCGCCGGTTGGGGAGGAACTGCAGCCGGCCAGCATTCCGACCGAGATAGCCCAGACAGCGCCGGTACGCAGCGTGCGTGTGTGGATGGGAGGGCGTCGTCGTGCGCTCTGGTGCAGTGCCATACCTTCACGCTACCCCGACCCGGGGGGAGCATCGGGCAGCAGACTGTCAGCATATCGTCAGCCTGCTTCGTATTGTGTTCGCTTATCCGCTCACCTAACAATGAACTATGACAGTCCTCATAAGGTCCCTCGAAACCGCCGTACCGACTACCGTCATGGTGCAGTCCCAGGTGAGGGATGTTTTCGCCGCGCAGCCCGGACTCAACCGATTGGGCCAGCGACTGGTGACCGCCGCATTTGATTCCTCGGGCATCGACACGCGCTATACCGCTGTGGAGGAGCTCACGCTGGAGCGGCACAGCGAGTCTCCAGTGTTCTTCGATTCGGCGACCATGACGATCCTCAGTCCGGGGACCAAAGCCCGCAACGAGGTCTACGCCGAGGCGGGTACGAAGCTGTTCGTCGAAGCCGCACAAAAAGCCCTGGACGCTGCCGAAGGCGTCGAGCCGGGCGACATTACCCACGTCATCACCGTCTCCTGCACCGGGTTCTTCAACCCGGGACCTGACTACAAGATCGTCCGCGCACTGGGCCTCGACCCATCGGCACAGCGCTACCACCTCGGGTTCATGGGGTGTTACGCGGCATTCCCGGCGCTGCGTGCCGCCAAGTCCTTCTGCGAGGCGGACCCCAAGGCGGCGGTCCTCGTGGTCAGTGCCGAACTGTGCTCGCTGCACGTTCGTTCCTCCAACAACCCCGACACCATCGTGGGAACGTCCCTCTTCGCCGATGGCGCCGCAGCCGCCGTCATCAGCGCCCGCACTGACCTCCCCCGCCCCGCCGGAAGTATGCTCAGCCTCGACTTCTTCGAAACGACGCTCACCCCGGTTGGTGAGGAGTCGATGGCGTGGAACATCGGTGATGAAGGCTTCGAGATGGTCCTCGGTACCTACGTTCCCCACATCATCGACGAGCACATTGTCGGTGCCCTCACTCCCCTGATCGAACGGGATGAGTCCCTGATCGGCCTGGAGTACCGGGACATCGAGCACTGGGGGATCCACCCGGGTGGGCGCAGCATTCTGGACAAGGTGCAGGCCAAGCTGAAGCTTAGCGATGAGCAGTTGGTTCCTGCCCGTGAGACCCTGCGAAACTACGGAAACATGAGCAGCGCCACCGTGATGTTCGTCCTCAAGCACATCCTGGACCAGCCCGCAGCCGAGAACGATGAACGCATCTGTTCCATGGCTTTCGGCCCCGGCCTCACGGTCGAGACGGCGCTCCTCACCAAGACAGCGGTCTGAATGGCCTTCCTCGCCCACCGCGACCTCACCGCAGTCGAAGAGATGGACAAGCCCGACTGCGACCCGGCGAAGCTCGACCACACCTACGCCCAGTTCCCGCTCGTCAACCGCGCGGTCGCGGGCTGGCATCGGACCTGGGCTCGGTACATCCGTCCGGTGCTGTCGACATCCCGGGTGAACACGCTCCTGGACATCGGCTCCGGCGGCGGTGACGTCCCGCGCGCGCTCGCCCGTTGGGCCGCCCGTGACGGTTTCGAACTGCGCATCACGGCGATCGACCCCGATGAACGCGCCTACGCCTTCGCCAGTAGCCAGCCGACGACGCCGGCACTCACCTTCCGCCGGGCCTTCAGTTCCGAGCTCGTTGCGGAGGGAGAACGGTTCGACGTCGTCACGTCCAACCATGTCCTCCACCACCTCTCGCCGCAGGAACTGGGAGGATTGCTGCGCGACTCGGAGCTACTCAGCAAGCGCCTCGCCCTGCACAGTGACATCGAGCGGACCCGGATCGGGTTTGCCCTGTTTTCCGTGGCCACCCTTCCCCTGCGCGGCTCGTTCATTCGTGAGGACGGGCTGACTTCGATCCGGCGGTGCTACCTCGCAAAGGAACTACGCGCCGTCGTACCCGAAGGCTGGCGGGTGGAGGGCCAGGTCCCGTTCCGGAACCTGCTGGTTTACCGTGCCTGATGTCCTGATTGTCGGCGGAGGACCGGTGGGGTTGTATACCGCGATCCTGCTGGCGCAGTCCGGCATAGAGGTGGAGGTACTCGAGCGCCGCAGCGTGCGCAGCTCGCACTCCCGCGCCATCGGCATTCATCCGCCGGCGCTAGCAGCCCTGGAACAAGCGGGGGTTGCGGAGGCCCTCATCGCGGCGGGCGTGCAGATTCCGGGCGGCATAGCACGCAGCCGCGGGCGCACGGTGGCCGAATTGTCCTTCGCCTGCCTGCCCGGACCGCACCGATATGTGCTGGCGATCCCCCAGGAGCAAACCGAGCGCATCCTGTCCGAACGGTTGACGGAATTGGCCCCCAACGCGCTCCGGCGGGGAGAAACGGTCGAGGCCGTTCACGACGTCGGGACCGGGGTGGTGACGGTCACCGACCACCGCACCTACCGCTCGGCGCTGCTCATCGGCGCAGACGGAGCCCGGAGCACCGTGCGCAGCGCGGCGGGAATCCGGGCGAAGGTACGGCCCTACCCCGACGCATATGTCATGGGCGACTTCCCCGACACCACCGGCGACGGGAGCACAGCCGCCCTCTACCTGGAGTCCGACGGGATTGTGGAATCCTTTCCGCTCCCCGGCGGGGTGCGGCGCTGGGTGGTGCGGATGCCGTCGCTGGTGGAAAACCCGACCGCGGGGACCGTCGCGGGTCTGGTGGCTGAGCGGACGGGCGTCGCCGTCGACACCCGGAACAACACCATGCTCAGTTCCTTCGCCGTGCGCCGGAGAATCGCGGATCGGTTCGTTGAGGGACGCATCGCCCTGGTCGGCGACGCCGCGCATGAGGTGTCCCCCATCGGCGGCCAGGGCATGAATTTGGGGTGGCTCGATGCCGCCCAGCTGGTTCCGCTGGTGGTCGACTCGCTGGCGGGGACCGACGTCGGGCTGGGCCTGCGCCGGTTCAACGAGGAACGGCGCCGCGCTGCGCTGGCCGCGTCACGGCAGGCGCACATCAACATGATGCTGGGACGTCCCCTGCCGTCAGCGCTGTTGACGGCGCGCAATCGCATCATGGGCAGGGTCGCGGGGCTACCGACCGTGCACGACGCCGTCGCCCGCACCTTCACGATGCACTGAGGTGACGGGACCCGCCCCGACGGGAGATCCCACCGAACCGGAACGTTGAGTGGGAATGTCCGGACTATCCCACTGAAACGGGCGATCCGCTGGGCAGATCCGGATGCCGGGTCCGCGTAGTGAAGCGTGACTACCGGGAAGGGCAGTGGACGCTTAGCGGCCCTGCACCTGCGCGAGGAGTTCCTCAAACGGGGCGGAAGGCTGGATGCCTTGGGGGCGGCGCGCCGTCGTCGTGCCTTCGACCATGCCCGCGAGTTCGCTGGCGGCGCGGCTGATGCGCTGGTCCAGGGCGGGTGCGCCGTTGGAACCGGCGCCCCAATCCTCAGGTCCGGCATACACGCCGGTCGAGACCACGCGCGCCCGGAGATAGGTGAAGAGGGGCCGCATGGCGTGGTCGAGCATGAGGGAATGCCGCACGCTTCCGCCGGTGGCGGCGATGAGCACGGGCATTCCGTCCAGTGCAGTGTTGTCGAGGACGTCGAAGAAGGACTTCAGAAGCCCGCTGTAGGAGCCGGAGAAGACCGGGGTGACGACAATGAGCGCATCGGCATCCGAAACTGACTTGAGGGCGGCGGCGAGCGCTGGCGGAGCGAAGCCGGTGACCATGTTGTTGGCAATGTCGACGGCGAGCTCACGCAGTTCGATGGTGGTGATCTCGGTGAGGACGTCGGCGCGCTCGAACTCGCGTTGCGCTGCCCTGCCGAGCTGGTCTGCCAGCATACGGCTTGATGACGGCATTCCCATGCCGCCGGACACTACTACTACTCGGCGCGTTTCCATGGCCGGTCCTCCAGTTTCACTGCCTTCATGCTTTTGCATCTAGTTGAACCATGGTGGACCGGGAAACATTCCCGCTAGTGCTTGTCGAGCGCGCTTTCCTTATGGGCGGCCTGTTTGCCCGACTTCTCGCTCTCGACGATGTAGTAGGGCTCGTCCTTCGATGCGTTGAACTTCTGGCCGTCGAAGGTGAACTCCTTCTCCCTTTTCTCAACAACCTTGCCGGAGGTTTTACCCTGCGATGTATTCCAACTGACCTTGGTTCCCTTGCTGTATGCCATCAGTCCAGCCTGCCATCCCTGTGCAGCCCGCACCACCCCTTACTGGGCCGCCGGGATCCACACCCGCATCCCTCCCGGTCCGCGGTTGCCCCACCGGAAGTACGGGACAAGATCAACGGAGATCCGCTGCGATGCACCGGATGTCTCCGCTCCTGCCACGGGATAGATCGCCGACGACGCCGGCGTCCGCACCACCGCTGCCACCCGTACCTTCGGCACGCTGATGTCGCCGGGCACCAGTGCCTTGCCAGGACCTGCTTCCGGCTCGCCCGAGGAATCCAGCAGCACGTCCTCCAGCACGACGCCGGCGGGCAGGTCGGCCTGCTCCAGCGCATACACCAGCGGCCCCCTCGTCACCGCCAGGCATCCGCGGACGGCGTCGATATGCGGGTGTGGAGCACGAAATTCGGCGGGCATATCGAGAATCAGTTCGACGCTCCCCTGCCCGACGTCGGTGATACGGAGATAACCGTCAACCGGCTCCTCCTGCTGTTCCGCGCCGTCAACCAGCAGCCTGTAACTCCTCGCCCAACCGGGCAGCCGCAGGGACAGTACCGGGAGGTGACCGGTAACCTCCAGACAAATCCGGCCATCGAACGGATATCCCGTGGTGACCACAACGGACGCGTCCGGAAGTCGGATGCCGGCGGGCTCGTAGAGGTGGAGGTGGAGGCCGCCGTCGTCGTCCGTGGTTGCTGCGTAGGCGTGCAGCGACGACAGGAGTCGGGCGAGATTCGGCGGGCAGCAGGCGCAGTCGTACCAGGGTGCGCGGCGGGCCGGTGCCTGCTCGTGCTCGCCGTCGCGCTCGGTCCGGACCTGCAGCGGATTGGAGTAGAAGTACTCGGTTCCGGCCGGCGACGTGGAACCGGCAACGGCGTTGTAGAGGGCGCGCTCCAGCTCGTCGGCGTACTTCACTTCACCGGTCACGAGGAGCATCCGCCAGGTGAACTGCACGCTTGAGATTGCGGCACACGTTTCCGAGTACGCACGGTCAGGCGGCAGCTCGAAGGGGTCTCCGAAGGCTTCGTCCCGGTGCCGGGAGCCGAGGCCGCCGGTGATGTACATCTTGCGGAAGTGCACGTCGGACCAGATACGCTCCAGGGCAGCGAGAAGGTCGTCGTCACCGCCCTCCGTGTACAGGTCGGCCGCGCCGGCAGCCAGGTAGAGCTGGCGCACCACGTGTCCGGTGGCCCCCGGAACATCGCGCACCGGCAGATGATCCTGGAAGTACTGGTAGCCGAAGCGGTCCTCGCCGACGCTTCGGTGCCCGCGCGCGTCCACCATGCGGCGGGCCAGTTCGAGCCAGCGGGTGTCTCCGGTATGGCGGTAGAGCTCGATGAGTGCCGTCTCGATTTCCGGGTGCCCACAGACAGGCGGACGCCCACTCGGTGGAAACGAATCCTCCACGAGCTCGGCGAACCGGACACCGATCTCCAGCAGGTCGGTGCGTCCCGACGTCCGCGCCCAGGCTATGCCCGCCTGTAACAGGTGCCCGAGGCAGTACAGCTCATGCCCCCAGCGGAGGTCACTGAACTGCCGGTCCGGTGTCTCAGCGTAAAAGGAGTTGAGGTAGCCGTTCTCCTGCTGCGCCCGGGCAAGCAGTGCTACGGTCTCGTCCACGAACGGGAGGAATTCCGAAACGTCGCTGCGGCCGGCTTCCCACCCGAGGGCCTCCAGCACCTTATAGATGTCTGAGTCGGCGAAGTGGAAACCCTTGAAGGTTCCGGCACGACCTTCCGCTGCCGCCCGCATGTTCGGCAGCGCGCCCGAGGCCTCCAACTGTTCGATGCAGTGCCGGAGGCTGCCGCTGCGGTTCGCCTGCTGCCATGCACCGAGCATGCCGTCCGGTGCGAAACGGACAGCGTCGAGTCCCAGCGGGTGGTACCTCAGCCGGTCGGCGGACCGCGGTGAGGCCGGTGTAACGGTAGCGGTTGTGGATCCCATGAACGGCTCCTAGTCCCAGCGCGCTGTCGGCCATCCGTCGTCCCAGGTGAGAGGGACCAGCCCGAGCCGGAACGCGCCGTCGAGTGCTTCATCGTAGTAGTGGAAGGCCAGCACGTCTCCGGAGACGGACTGCCCGCCCGGCCCCACGCGAGGGCCCTTGCCCGCCAGCAAGGGAGTGCCGCCGTCGTCGAGCATGGATACGCCGTCGCGGTCCACGTAGGGCCCTTCGATGGTGGCGGACCTGCCCACAGCCATGTTGTAGGTACTCTCGAGGCCCTTGCAGCAGAAGTCCTTCGACACGAAGAGGTAGTAGTAGCCGTCGCGTGCGAGCAGGTAGGGCGCCTCGATGGCATTGGGCGGCACTTGCCTGTCGGCAATGGTGACCGGGTTTGCGTCGGGATCAGCGCGGAGACCCGATGGCCATTCAAGTTGAACCAACTGCAGGCCTCCCCAGAAAGAGCCGAAGCTCATCCACGGCGTGCCGTGCTCGTCCTCGACGATCCCAGGATCAATGGCGTTGAAGTTCTTCTGCTCCGAGGACAGCACCTCCCCACGATCGACCCACTCGTAGCTCGGGTCCTCCGGGTCGAGGGTGGTGTTCGTCGCCAGCCCGATCACGGAGTCATTACTCCCGAACGTTGACGCCGAGTAGTACAGGTACCACGTGCCGTCATGCTCGTAGAGCTCGGGAGCCCACAGATTGACGACGCCGGGAACCACCTCGGCGAGCCATGCCGGCTTCTCCTGCCACACCTCGCCCGCGTAGTCCCACTGCTCGCCGTCCTCGGAGCGGCGAACCTGGATGTTGCCGTCCGCGACCTGTCCGTCCCCGGTGGAGTAGACGAACCAGTCGCCCTCCCGGCCATCTGCACCCGACCCCGCCACAAGCGCCGGATCATGGGTGAAGTAGTCGCCGCTGAGTTCCTTCTCCCCCGCGGGTTGAGCGCCGCAGCCCGCCGTCCCGAGCACCAGGGTGATCAGGACGGCGGACCACGCCGCTGCAGGGAGTTTCACTAGCCGAGCGCGATCGCGGACCAGGAAACGGGAGGCAGGGTGACGGTGAGAACACCGTCGTCGAGCACGGCGCCCTGCAGATCCTTCAGGCCCACGCGGGTCTGGTTCTCAAGGGTGTTCTTGGCGTAGACGTCCTCGTCATGCAGCGTGACCGCTTCCGTGATGACGTTCGCCCCAAGATCCTTCACGTCGATCGACACGTCGATCGAGTCAGTCTGGCTGCGGTTGACGAGGAAGAGGGCCGCGTTGCCGGCGTCAACCGTGGCCACGGCGTCGACCAGGGGCGCGTCGCCGTAGACCTTCGTGGCGTAGGTGCCGGAAATGATCTGCGGGCGCAGGACCTCGCCCTTTGCAAGCCGTGAGGTCACGGAGAAGGGGAAGAACGTGGTCTGGCGCCAGGTGTCTCCGCCCGGCTCGGTCATGATCGGTGCGATGACGTTGACCAGCTGCGCGAGTGAGGCCGAGGCGACGCGGTCGTGGTTCTTGAGCAGCGTGATCAGCAGGTTGCCGAAGACCACCGCGTCAGCGACTGAGTAGGTGTCCTCCAGCTGCCGGGGCGCAACGCGCCATTCGTCATTGACCTCGTCTGATGCCTGGTGCTCTTCGAGGTACCAGATGTTCCACTCGTCGAAGGAGAGCTTGATGGTCTTCTGCTTCTTCAACTTGTGCTTCACGTGGTCCGCGGTGGCCACCACGGTCTCGATGAAGTACTGCATGTCGAGCGAGGAGGCGAGGTAGGAGCCGAGGTCGCCGTTGCGCTCCTGGTAGTAGGCATGGCACGAGATGTAGTCCACGTAGTCGTAGCTCTGCTCGAGGACGACGCGCTCCCACTCGCCGAAGGTCGGCATGGATGAGCCTGAGGAGCCGCACACCACCAACTCGAGGTCCTTGTCCGCCGTCTTCATGGCGGATGCGGTCCGGGCCGCGAGCTTGCCGTAGTCCTCGGCCGACATGTGACCGATCTGCCAGGGTCCGTCCATCTCGTTGCCGAGGCACCACATCCGGATGTTGTACGGGTCCTTGGCGCCGTTGGCGATGCGCTGGTCACTCAGGGCCGTGCCGGAGGGGTGGTTGGCGTACTCGAGCAGGTCGAGTGCCGCTTCAATGCCGCGGGTGCCGAGGTTGACGGCCATCATCAACTCGGAGTCGGTCAGCTTGCACCAGCGGGCAAACTCTTCAAGGCCCACCTGGTTGGTTTCGATCGAGTGCCAGGCGAGGTCGCGGCGCACGGGGCGCTGGTCGCGGGGACCGACGCCGTCTTCCCAGCGGTAGCCGGAGACGAAGTTACCGCCGGGGTACCGGATGGTGGTGGAGCCGAGTTCGCGGACAAGCTCGACGACGTCCATGCGGAAGCCGTCCTCGTTTGCGGTCGGGTGGCCGGGCTCGTAGATGCCGTCATAGACGCAGCGGCCCAGGTGCTCGACGAAGGAGCCGAAGATCCGGCGGCTGATCGGTGCAACGACGGCGGAACGGTCGATGCGGATGGTGGTCGGTGCTTCCACGGGGAGGTCGCTGCCTTCGGCGCGTGTCGTGGCCGCCGTCGAGTCGGGCGAGGTGGTGGTGGTCACGGTGATTCCTTATCTATGGGTGGTTCTGAACGTTCGAAGTTATTAGGGGCGGTTTAGTCGGTGTCACGCGGTGAGGTGCTGCGGCCTCCCGGAGGGCGTCCGGTCTCTTGCCTCGTCATCCGTCGCGCCGGCCTGCGTGAGGCGGTCGAGCCGGTGACCGACGAGGATTCCCGACACCAGCAGTGGAAGGGAGGCGCCCACCAGCGGAAGGAGCGCATTGATGCCGCCGAGGAGGATAGCGACGGCGGTCATCGATACCACCCAGGCGATCGTCATCCCCGGTGAGGCCAGCGGAAGCACCAGCGCATAGCGCCAGGTCCGCAGTACCGTATCCCGGTGCCGGGAACAAATAACGACGGCGGCGCCCGCCGACACGGCCAGCACCCCGGAGACGACGACGGCGAGCGCACTCAGCGCGAGCTGCGGGCCCGCTGCCGCCGTGGGAAGGGCTGCCACGTTGAGGATCGCGAGCAGGCCGGCTACGGCGAACAGGCTTCCGACCTTGTTCGCGTGCACGAAGGACCCGCGGTAGGCGGTGACGAAGTCGCTGATGAGCCGGTCCCCGGGATCTCCGGCGCGGAGTCGGGCGAGCAGCACCGTGGTGGCGACGGCGCTCGGGAAGACGCCGAAGACAATGAATCCGGCCAGCGTTCCGGCCAGGAACAGCAGGTTCAGGAGCACCAGCTGCATGACGAACCGGAGCCACTCCATCAGTCGGCCGGCCCAGCCCGGCGTGTCACTTCCCGTTTCGGCGATTGCGCCCGTCTTCAGACTCCCGTCCATGCTCACGCTCCCTGGGTTCCTGAGTAGACAACCCCGTGCCGGTCAACACCGCTGAAGGACAGCGCCGGACGGTTGCGGGAGGCGTCCCAGGAACCGAATACCACGGCGTCCACCTCAGTGTCGGCTCCTTCGTTCGTGATGGTGAGGCGCACCTGCCGGGCCTCCCCACCGGAGCGGGCCTCGCCGTCGTCGTGCATTGTCATGGGATGCACTGTCATGGGATGCACTGTCATGGGATGCACTGTCATGGGCTGGGCTCTCACCACGTCGGTGGAATCCGGAGTGAAACGAATTACCCGCCAGTCGCCGCTGATCGGTGCCTCCTCGGGCAGGGTTTCGCCGTCCTGCCCGGCATAGGGCTGAGGAGATACAACGGGCCAGCCGTTCGCCGTCGTGAAGATCCGCCGGAGCTGGACCCGGTGCTGCGTTGGGTCCTCCGCCAAGCGGACATGGTGCACCATGAACTGGCCTTTGTGTTCCCCATCGGGGACCACGAGCACCGAGTTGTGGCCCGGCGCGAGCCAGGCGGTGTCACCGTCGAACTGGTAGCTGCCCAGAATTTTGGTGCCCACGGCGTGCGGAACGGCCTCAACATCGGTCATGTCCGTACCGTTCGCATCACGGTACGGGCCGGTGATCTCGTCGGCCACCGCAACCCGCACGTTGTAGGTGTTGAACAGGGAGTCATAGGAGACGAAGAGGACATAGCGGTCATCCTCCTGCCGGTACTGGACGAAGGCTCCCTCGATGGCGCGGTCGACGTCCGTGTGCCGCCGGGCGATGCACGTGCCGAGGTCGCCCTCCACAAGCGCCGTCCCGGTTTCCGCGTCCAGGCGCAGTGTGTGGATACCGCCGAAGAAGGAGCCGTAGGTCAGCCAGGGATCGCCGTTGCGGTCGAACGTGACCGCGGCGTCGATCGCGTTTTGCGGGTCGCGGCCGGTGAGCGTCCGGACCACGAGTCCGCGGTCCTGCCATGGCCCGGCCGGGCTCGCCGCGACCGCCAACCCGATGGCCGAGGTGCGGGATCCGAACGTGGACGCCGAGTAGTACATGTGCCAGACCGGCTCCCCTGCCGCGGCCGGCCAGCGGACGACGTCCGGAGCCCAGAGACCCTTCGCGCCGGTCCACTCGGCCGCAGCCTCGGGCACACCGTTCAGGGCAGTGCCGCGGTAGGTCCATTCGATCAGGTCGGTTGAGGACCGCACATGAACTCCCGATGGGATCTCGGTTGAGTTGGCAACCGCGTCCGTCGAGAACATGTAGTAGGTGCCGTCGTCGTCCCTCACCACTGTTGGATCGTGCGCATGGCTCGCACCCCAGCTCTCAGGCCGGTCGGTGGATGCAGGCTGCAGGTTTCCCCTAAGTGACATCGGTCAGCCCTTGGATCCGGTGAGTGCGATGGATTCGATGATTTGGCGCTGGAACACGATGAACACGATCAGCACCGGAAGCAGCGCCACGAAGGAGGCCGCCATGATGAGCGGGTAGTCAGTCTGGATGGCGTACTGCGCGTTGAAGTTCGCAATGACCAGCTGCAGGGTCTGCACCTGGGGCGAGTTCAGGTAGATGATCGGGGCCAGGTAGTCGTTCCAGACAGCCATGAACCAGAGAATGAACTGTGCAGCGATAGCCGGCTTGATGATCGGGAAGATCAGCTTGAAGAAGATCTGGAGGTAGGACGCGCCGTCGATCCTGGCGGCCTCGATGATCGAGTCCGGCACCGAGGAAAGGTACTGGCGCAGGAAGAAGATCATGATGATGTTGCCGAAGATGAAGGGCACAATCAGCGGCAGCAGTGTGTCCACCCAGCCGATCGAGGCGAACATGGTGAACTGCGGAATCATCAGGGTGGGGAACGGAACCATGAGCGCCGCGAGCAGGCTCAGGAAAAGGACGTTCTTGAAAGGCATCCGCATCTTCGCGAAGGCGAAAGCCGCCAGGGCGGAAAAGAGCGTTCCGACGATGGTGACGGTGCAGGCCACGATCAGGCTGTTCTGAATACCGCTGAGCAACGGTCCGGCGGACCAGATGCGCAGGTAGTTTTCCCAGACGAACGGGTCGGGGATCCACTGCGGTGGCAGGGCGAACACACCGTCGCGGGTTTTGAGCGACGTAGAGAACGTCCACAGCAGCGGAGCGACCATCACGACTGCGCCCAGGGAGAGAACGATCGTCACGATGATATTGCCGAGGCGACGCTTCCGCTCGGATTCGGTCAGCTTCGTGCGAACTGTAGGAGAGCCGCCGTTTGCACGCCTGGACTTATGGTCCGGAATGCCCTGCTCGGGCTGCAGGGGCGGCGGGGATGGGAGGACGCGTTGGGAGGACATGGTGACCTGCCTCAGTCAATCGAGAACTGGTTGCGGCGGTTGAGCCGGAACTGGATGAAGGTGATTAGGAACACCATGAGACCGAGCACGATGGACATGGCAGACGCATAGCCCATCTGCAGGTTGTCGAAGGCCTTTTGCCAGATGTACCAGACGATGGTTGCGGAGGAGAACTCTGGGCCGCCTGTCGGTGTCATGATGTTGATTTCAACGAAGACCTGGGAACCGCCGATAACGCTCGTGACCACCAGGAAGAAGGTGACCGGGCGCACCATCGGGACAGTGATATTGCGGAACTGCTGCCAGGCACCGGCCCCGTCCAGGGCGGCCGCTTCGTAAAGGTGACGCGGTACCGACTGCAGCGCGGCCAAGTACAGCAGCATGGAGAACCCGAGGCCCTTCCAGATGGCCATGATGATCAGTGCAGGCTTCACCGTTGCTGTGTCCTGGAGCCAGTTGGGACCGTCGATTCCCACAACGGCGAGGACCTGATTGATCAGGCCGAAGTCACCGTTGAATGCCCATTGCCACAAAATAGCGACGGCGGCGATGGAAGAGATCACCGGCACGTAGTACACGGTCCGGAAGAAAGTAGAACCGCGCATCTTCCGGTTCATGGCCAGGGCCAGGGCCAGGGAAATCACGAGGCCGACCGGAATGCCCAGCATCAGGAAGAACGTGTTGTACATGGCCTTCAGGAAGTACGGGTCCTTGACCATGGTGAGATAGTTGTCCAGCCCGTTGAAGACGGGCGGGGTGAGCCCGTTCCAGCTGGTGAACGACGCGTAGACGGAGAAAATCATCGGATAGAGGGTGAACAGCAGGAATCCGATGACCGGCAGGGCAACGAACGCCAGCGCAGTCCTGTGTTCCTGCCGGTGGAGCCGGGATCGGCGCGTGGTGGTGGACATCTGAAATCCTCGTTGATTCAAAAACGGGTGGCTTTGCCCGGCAGGTGCCGGCTGGAGCGGTGCCGTGGCCGGCCTTCGCGCGGCCACGGCACCTGGTCTGTTCAGCGGTTCGTCCGGCCTGTCCGGAGACTAGCCACCGATTCCTGCCTGCTGGTTTGCCGCGTCGAGGAACTGCTGCATCTTCGGCTGCGCTTCCTTCGCATACTCGGCGGCAGTTTTCTTGCCGTCCAGCACGGGCTGGATGTTGGTGAAGAACTCGTCATACCACTCAGCGTTGTAGGTGAGCTCGGACGGCAGGGGCCGTCCGTACTCACGGACCACCTGAAGGAACTCGCCCTTGTTGGCCGGCTTGGTGGACTCGTCGCTGGCCCATTCCTCAGCCATGTCTTCCAGGTTCGGGATCTGCACCCCGGCGTCGGTGAGAGTCTGCTGGGCTTCCTCGTTGGCGGAGAGGTAGGTGGCTAGTTTCGCTGCTTCCTCCGGGTGCTTGGACGCGTTGGACACCGCGATGCCGAGGGTCCCGGTATAGGTGGCAGGCTCACCGGTCGCACCGACCGGGTAGGGGATCAGGTCGTACTCAAAGGGAAGCTTTTCGTAGGTGGAAAGGTCCCAAGGGCCTACGGGGAAGAAGCCGATCTCGCCCTTCATCCACCGCTGGTAGGTGTCGAGGGTCTGTGCCTCACCAGCGGACGGGGTGACCTTGTGCTCGTTCTGCAGGTCCGCGAACCACTGCAGAGCCTCCGTGAACTCAGGAGTGTCGATGGTGACCTTGGTTCGGTCCTCGTTCAGCCAGTCACCGCCGTTTGACCAGACGAATGCCGGAAGGTTCCATGTGGCATTGAGGCCGGTGCCCCACTGGTCCAGCTTGCCGTCACCGTTGGTGTCCTTCGTGAGCTGCTTGGCTACCTCGACGAACTCGTCCATGGTGTAGGGCTTTTCAGGGTCGGGAAGCGGAATGCCGGCTTCCTCGAACATGGTCTTGTTGTAGCCGAAGGAGAACGGGCCGACGTCCTTGGGCAGCGCGTAAATCGCACCCTGGCCACTGAGCTCACCGTCGAAGCGGTAGCTGTCCACGCCGTAATCCCAGATGTTGTCCAGATCGATGTTCCCGGAGCCCTCGACGTGCTCTGTGATGTCCTTGATGATGCCGTTCTGCACGTAAGCCTGGACTTCGCCCGGGCTGATGTAGAAGACGTCCGGGATCTGGCGCCCGGAAATGGCTGCTTTGAGTTTGGTGGTGTACTGGTCAGCAGTTGTCTGGACCATTTTGACGTCGACGCCGTTGTCCTTCTCGAACTGCGCGACTGCCTGTTCGTACGCCTTCTTGTCATCGGGCCCACCGCGGTACATGAAGGTGAGGGTCTTTTCGCCATCATCGCCGCCGCCGCCGGCGGCCGCAGCGCACCCGCTGAGCAGGAAGCTTGCAGCTGCTGCTGCCGCGATGGTCTTGGTGATGGTACGTGACTTCATCATCACGTGGTCCTTCCGGTTAGAGGTTGATGTGGCACACCAGTTCGTTCTGGTTGCTGAGCCGGATTTACAACGTTGATTACAACGTTGAAAAAGAGAATGGCATAGATCACATTCGGGCGTCAACAGTGTTGCGGAAATTCCCGGCTGCACTCCTCGGACCCGACCGGCTCCACCCGCCAATCGTCAGGGAACAACTTACTAAACCTTGACCGCCCACTATTCGCATGCGATATTTTCAACGTTGTAAACACCAGCGCACTCCTGACCGAAAGGACCGTGATAATGACGTCACGATCACCGCAAAGCCAGCTCCGCAAGCGCATCACCACAGCAACAGCCGCCCTCGGCATGAGCGCAGGCCTCATCCTCACCGGCATCGCACCCGCACCGGCTGTGCAGACCGACACCACCCAAACGGGCAACGTACTGAAGGCGTCCGAAACCTGGACCGGCCAGGGAACCCCGTTCACCCAGGACCTTCCCGGCGGCAAGTCCGTCGTCGGTGAAACCTCCCCCATTCACGACCCTGCCCTGATCATCGACGATGACGGCACCTGGTACGTGTACTCGACCGGCCGGATCAATCGCGAGAACGGCGGAACCATCCAGATCTGGTCCTCGCACGACGAAGGCACCACGTGGGAGTACACGGGTGCAGTGTGGGACCAGATCCCGAGCTGGATCGACGATCACTTCGCCGGCGGCACCCTGCCGGACAACCTCTGGGCACCTGAGATCTACGAGAACGACGGTACGTACTACCTGTACTACTCGGCTTCCCAGTTCGGGACCAGCAACTCACTCACCGCTCTGGCCACCAACACCACGCTTGATCCCGAGGACCCTGACTACGAGTGGGTCGACCAGGGCCTCGTGGTCTCCTCACCGGCAGCCGGCCTCGACCCCAACAACCCCAACAAGACGTTCAACGCAATTGACGCCGGCATCGTGGAGGGTGAGGACGGCAAACCCTACATGGCCATCGGATCCTTCTGGTACGGGATCTTCCTGATCCCCATCGAGTGGCCCAGCGGAAAGCCGGTCGAGAACTGGCAGTCCCAAACCGTAAACATCGCCGACAGGTTCATGTGGGGCAACCCGATCGAGGCCCCGTACATCACCAAGAACGGTGACTACTACTACCTCTTCGTTTCCTTCGACTCCTGCTGCCGCGGCGGCGACTCCACCTACAAGATCGCGGTGGGACGGTCCACGTCCGTCACGGGACCGTACCTCGACAAGGACGGCCGGGACATGTTCGGTGGCGGCGGCACGGTAGTGCTGGACGCTCACGGTGCCGTGACCGGACCGGGCGGACAGTCGGTCTTCGGTGACTACCTTGCCTTCCACTACTACGACGGCGTCAACAAGGACATTCCCTACTTCCCCACCCTCGGACTTCAGAAGATCAACTGGGTGGACGGCTGGCCCGAGTTTGACCAGACCGTTGACCTGCCCGCGGTGACGCAGGCGCCCAAGCCGGCGTCCGGCGTCGTCGGAAGTAAGGCGACCTTCCGCGCGGAGGCATCCGGCACCCCGGCCCCGGTGGCGCAGTGGGAAACCTCGGCAGACAACGGTGCCACGTGGCAGCGCTTGACCGAGCAGCCCCGCACGATCAATGCGGGCGAGGGTCTTCGCCGCTCACAACTGACGCTGAAGCACCTGAGCGCCGATCAGGATGGGCTCCTGGTGCGGGCGGTCTTCTCGAACGCGCACGGTGTCACGCCCACCGAACCCGTCGCACTGGAGGTTCGGGCACCGGGCGCAGGCAAGCGATGACCTGATTCGCGGGTCAGAGACCCGAAACGCTACAACACGATATATTGCCGGTGGGGCACGCATGTGCGGACCCCACCGGCACCAACACTACAAAAGGACACTTCCCATGGCGGCAACCCTGCATGACGTGGCCCAGGTGGCCGGGGTGTCGTTCAAGACGGTGTCCAACGTCATCAACGACCACCCCAACGTCCGGCCGGCCACGCGGGAGCGCGTCAACAAGGCGATTGCGCAGCTGGGATACCGTCCGAACCTCACCGCCCGCAGCCTGCGCTCCGGCCATACCGGGGCGATCACCCTCGCCGTCCCCCAGCTGCGCCTCCCCTACTTCGCGGAACTGGCCGACGCCGTCATCGGTGCGGCTGAGGCCCGCGGCCTGGTGGTGCTCGTGGAACAAACCAGCGGCGAACGCGACCGCGAGCTCGAGGTGCTGAAGAGCCCCCGTCTGCGCATGTCGGATGGGCTGATTTTCAGCCCGCTCGGCCTCGGTGAAGAGGACGCGGCGCTCGTCACCGCCGAGGTGCCCATCGTGCTGCTCGGTGAGCGGATCTTCTCGGGGAACTGCGACCACGTGACCATGCAGAACGTCGAGGGCGCACGTGCCGCCACCGAACACCTGCTGGACACCGGGCGGCGGCGCATCGCCGTCGTCGGTGCCCATGAGGGTGAAGTCATCGGGTCCGCAGGTCTCCGCCTAAGGGGCTACCGCGAAGCGCTGGAAGCCCGCGGCATAGCGTACGACGACGACCTCGTCGCCTACGTCGGTACCTGGCACCGCGCCAACGGTGCCGAAGCCATGCACGATCTCCTCGACCGCGGGGTGGAGTTCGATGCCGTGTTCGGCTTCAACGACACCCTGGCGCAAGGCGCCATGCGTGTGCTTCAGGAGGCCGGGCGCCGCGTGCCGACTGATGTTGCCGTGATCGGCTTCGATGACCTGGACGAGACCCGCTACTCCATCCCCACGTTGAGCAGCGTCAATCCTGGGCGCCAGGAGATCGCAGAGACGGCCATTCGGGTGCTCCTGGAACGCATCAAGAACCCGGCCGGACCCGCGCCGCGCGAAATCCTCACGCAGTTCCAGGTGATGGCCCGGGAGTCCACCGCCGTCTGACTGCAGGCGGTTTACGCCGGCGCTTCCTGCGCCGGGCGCTCTAAGCCAGCGACCCGATGATGCTTGCCGCCGGTGCGGCCGCAGCCGAGGCGAACCCTGTTCCCGCCCACAGGTGCGCCACGTCAGGGTTGCCCTGGGCGACGGCAGCCTTCCGCAACGGAGCCGTCGCGTGGTGCAGGTGGGGGTAGCCCGCGGGAGCGTCTAGATGTTCACGGATGAATCGGTTCGTGAGTCCGCGCGCATAGCGTCCGGTGTAGGCCCGGGTGAGGGAGGTTCCCGTGAACTGTCCGTTACTGAGCGCTGCCCGGTGCACTGGATTCGTCCCCGCCTCGTCGGCGAGGAGGAGCGCCGTGCCCACCTGCACGGCGTCGGCCCCCTGCGCACGCAACCGTCCGACGTCGTCGGGACCGGCCACTCCCCCACCCGCCGCAAGCGGGAGCCCGGTTACCGACCGGATGCTGGCCAGCGTCTGCTCAAGGAGTTGATCGGTAGGCAGTTCCTGCTGGCTGAATGTTCCGCGGTGACCGCCGGCGTTCGGCCCCTGCACCGCGAGCGCCCGGGCCCCCGCTGCTACCGCACATTGCGCCTCGGCCGCCGTCGTCACCGTGACTATGGAGAGGATCCCGGCACCGGCCATCCGCGCGAGGACTGAGGCCTCCGGACATCCGAAAGTGAAGGACACCGCCGCCGGTCTGGCCTCCAGAACGATTGCGAGTTTGGCGTCCCAGCCGTCGTCGTCGTTCCGGGGGTTGCCTACCTCGACGCCCAGCGCAGCAGCCTCCGGACGCAGCGACTCCACGTAGGCATCGAGCAGCCCCGGCTCAGGCTGAAACGAATCCGGCACGAAGAGGTTCACACCCACGGGCCCTCCGGTCAGGCCAGCGACGCTGCGCAGCTGCGCCTCGACGTCCTCCGGCGCGCGGTAGCCGGCGGCGAGGAACCCCAGGCCACCGGCGTTGGTCACCGCGGCGGCGAGCTCCGGCGTCGTCGGCCCGCCCGCCATGGGCGCTCCGACGATCGGCTTGTCAAGATCGCGCAGGTCGAACACGGCGGGTCCTTTGCATGTTGGAAGGGGTGTTTCCCAACCTACAGGTGAGTCGGAGCGAACAACCTCAGCAGCGTCTCCACCACGACGACGTTGGGCCCCTCCGCCGCGAAGCTCGCCTCCAGCACCTCCCGCACGTTCTCCGGTGCGACTCGGACCGCGGGAACGCCGAAGGACTCGGCCAGCTTCACAAAATCAGGTCGGGTGAGCTCGGTTGCGGTGGCCTTTCCGAAAGCGCCCTCCATGTACTCGCGGAGGATTCCGTACCCGCCGTCGTCGACAATCAGCCACGTGACCGGCAGGTCGTGCTGGCGGGCGGTGGCGAGCTCGGCAATCGAGTACATGGCCGACCCGTCGCCGGAGACAGCGAGTACCCGCGCCGGCAGTCCTTTCGAGGCGAGCCCCACCGAACCGCCGATGGCACTGGGAAAACCGAATCCGAGGCCGCCGGCGCCCTGCGCGGAGTGGAACTCACCGTCACGGGAATCCCAGCAGCTCCAGGCCCAGTACGCAGAAATAGTCATGTCCCAGAAGGTCTGCATGTCATCCGGCGCGGCGGCGCGGATGTCGGCCATGAACGTACGTTCCTTGGCCAGGTCCTGTGAATCGAGGCGCGCCTGAACCTTGGCGAGCGTTTCGGCAACGAGCCGGCGGGGGTCGTAGTCGCCGGTCCGGCGTTCGACAGGTTCAAGAACGTCGTCCAGTGCGGCAAGCGCCTGGCCTGCATCGGCCCGGATGCCCAAAGCCGGCCTGTTCGACTCCAGGACCCGCGGCTCGGCGTCGATCTGGATGATGCGTCCGCGCGGCTCGAGCGTGAAGTAGTTGGACGTCACTTCGCCGAGCGAGGATCCGATCACCAGCAGGACATCGGCGTCCTCGAGCACCTCCGTGATGTAGCGGTCCTCAGCCCAGGACTGCAGCGAAAGTTCATGGTTCCAGGGAAACGCGCCGTTACCGCCGGGCGAGCAGAGCACCGGGGCGTCGAGCTTTTCCGCCAGCGACAGCAGCCACTTTTCGGCCTTGCCTCGTCGCGTGCCACCGCCTGCCACGATCGCCGGGCGCTTCGCTTCCGACAACCACTTCACTGCCTCGCGGACAAGTTCCACGCGGGGCGGGTTGTCGAACGGCTCCGCCAGGGCGTCCTCCACTCTGGGCACGACGACGGGATCCAGCAGCACATTCTGCGGCACCTCAACCCATACTGGTCCCTGCGGGGAGGAGACGGCCTCGGTCCACGCGTCCTGGATGGCGGACGGTATGCCGGAAGCATGCTGGATCAGCCGCTGGCTCTTGGTGACGTTCGCGGCGGACGCCTTCTGGTCATCGAGCTGGTGCAGCATGCCTTTGCGGCGGGCGCCGAGACCCTCCAGCGGAATCTGGCTCGCAATGACGACCATCGGCACACCGGTGGCGTATGCCTCCTGCAGCCCTGCCAGCGACGTCAGCGCGCCGGGACCCGTGGAAAGGAACAGCACGCCCACTTCGCCGGTAGCGCGGGAAAACCCATCGGCCGCGAACGCTGAATTGTTTTCGACGCGTGATGAGACGAATTGGAGGTCAGATCGTGACAGGGCATCGAACAGGCCGAGCGCGTGCTGGCCCGGAATGCCGAAGACCGTGGTCGCGCCGAGCGCACTCAGCGTCTCGACAACAAGGTCACCGCCGTTGCGCTGGCCGGTGACCGGCTGCGGGGGAACTGTGGCGTCGCTTTCAACGGACTGCATTAGCCGTCCTTTCGGGTGGAGATGTTGTCGGCCATCAGACTCACCAGATCGTAGGCCACATGCGACGCCGCCACGCCGGTGAGCTCCGCATGGTCGTAGGCGGGAGCAACCTCGACGACGTCGGCACCGACCAGGTTCATCCCGCGCAGACCGCGCAGGATCTCGAGCAGTTCACGGCTGGTGATGCCGCCGGCTTCCGGCGTACCGGTCCCCGGCGCGTGGGCAGGATCGAGCACATCGATATCGATGGAGACGTAGAGCGGGCGGTTGCCGATGCGGTCGCGGAGCTTGGCGACAATCTCATCGACTCCCTGCCGGAAGACGTCGGAGGAGGTGACGATGCCGAAGCCGAAGCGCCGGTCGTCCTCGAGGTCCTTCACGCCGTACAGCGGCCCGCGCGTTCCGACGTGTGAGATGGCTTCGGTGTCCAGGATCCCTTCCTCGACAGCACGGCGGAAGGGGGTGCCGTGCGTGTACTCGGCGCCGAAATAGGTGTCCCAGGTGTCAAGGTGGGCATCGAAGTGCAGCAGCGCAACCGGCTCTCCGGCGCGCTCGGACGCCGCGCGGAGCAGCGGGAGTGCGATGGTGTGGTCACCGCCGAGTGTCACCAGCCGGGCGCCGTCGTGCGTGAGATCCAGCGCGTTCTGCTGAACCGTCTCAATGGCCTCGTGGATGTTGAAGGGGTTGACCGCCATGTCGCCGGCGTCGGCGACCTGTACGCGCTCGAAGGGCGAGATGTCCATGGCCGGGTTGTAGGGCCGCAGCAGGCGGGACGCCTCGCGGACGTGGTTTGCGCCGAACCGCGCGCCCGGCCGGTAGGAAACCCCGGAATCGAACGGCACGCCGACGACGGCGATGTCTGCCTTCTCCACCTGGTCGATCCGCGGAAGCCGCGCGAAGGTAGCCGCTCCGGCATAGCGGGGTATGCGGGCTGAATCGATCGGCCCGAGACGGCCACCGGCTGTAACGCGCAGCTCTTCCATGGATGTGACTCCCTCTGTTCTCCGCCGTGCGGCGCGGTGAGTTGCCTAATAGGCATCAACTGTTTCCAGTAAGGCTAATTGTGAAGCGGGTCTCAGTCAATGTCGCAGGTCCGCTGCGAAACGGATTGCCCACCTTCTTCGCGCGACCCTGCGCACTGCCCTCGACATGGCGGCCAACCCACACCACAATGATCGCTACGAAGCAGTCGAAAGTGGGCAAACCGGCGCGCACCGCAACCGAATCACAGCAGAAGAATCACAGCAGGAGAATCATGCACTACTCACCGGATCCGCGCGTCGATGCCTACATTGACGGACTCCCCAACTGGCAGCAGGAGATTTGCCGTGAGGTACGGGACCTCATCCACTCCGCCGATCCCGAAGTCGAGGAAACGATCAAGCGTACCGTTCAGCCCTACTTCGTACTGAAGGGCAATATCTGCGCCTTCCTCACCACGAAGGACCACCTGAACGTGTTCCTGTACGACGGCGCAATCGTCCCCGACCCGGAAGGCATCATCACAGCGGGACAGCAGAACAAAACCGCGCGAACTGTTGCGTTCTACGAAGGCGACACGGTCAATGCGCCGGCACTGCTGGCGATGTTCAGGCAGATCATCGCCAACAACCGGGCGGGCGGCTGGCGCAAGCTGAAGCAGGGAAGCTAGGCAGCGGCGCTAGGAACGCGGAATCAACGGCTTATCGGCGCGGGCCTTGATTTGCTGCACAGCCCAGGAATTACCGTCGGGATCGTCGAAGCCGAAGAAGGTGCCGCCGTCGCGCTCGTCGAAGACGGTAATGTCACCGACGTCGACGCCGCGGCTCATCAGTTCCTCGCGCGCCGCGTTGATATCCGAGACAACGAGCTGCAAACCCTTCAGCGTGCCCGGCTCCATTGAGCGCATACCCGGGCCATTCCCGAAAACAATGGAACACCCTGAGCCCGGAGGTGTGAGCTGAGTGAAGTGCATGCCTCCGACGTCGGTCTCGTGATCCTGGTTGAAACCGAGTTTGTCCCGGTAGAACTCAATCGACCGGGCCATGTCTGAAACCGGCACAACGACAACTTCCAGCGTCCAGTCCATGCACTGCTCCTGACCTTGAAGGGGTGGCATTTACGCTACCGCGACCGTCCTCACCGCGTATAGCAAATCGCTTCTCCGATGGGAAGATTTCTGCCCTAAACAAAGCAGGCTTATGGCTTACTCTTGTCAGAAGCGACCCTGCCGACAGCAAGGAGGTGCAGCATGGCCACAGCGATTGACTCCCAACGGGAAAGACGAATCAGGCGTCCCCGCTGGATCAAGGAACCGTTCAACAGCGAGGCGAGGGCGGGCTATCTGTTCATCCTTCCCTGGGTGATCGGGTTCCTGGTTTTCACTCTCGGCGCCATGATCTACAGCCTGGTCATCTCCTTCACCAACTACGACCTCTCCACGGACACCGCCTCACCGGTCGGGTTCAGCAACTACGAATTGCTGTTCAAGGACCCGAAGGTCATGACATCGCTGGGCAACACGTTGTACTACGCAATCTTGTCCGTGCCGCTCGAGATCTGCTTCGCGCTGCTGTTGGCATACCTGCTGCACCGGATTCCCGATCGCGGAGCGGGAATCTTCCGCATCATCTACTACCTGCCGAAGATGACGCCGTCGGTTGCCGCCGCGTCCATCTTCCTTCTGCTCCTGAACGGCAACTCCGGCGCTATCAACGGCTTCCTCGGTATCTTCGGCATTGACGGGCCGCAATGGCTGATCGATCCCAACTGGATGAAACCCTCGATCATCATCATCGGTCTCTGGAGCGTCAGCGGCACCATGCTGATCCTCCTCGCCGCGCTGAAAAATGTTCCCCAGGATCTGTATGAAGCGGCCGCGCTGGACGGTGCGGGGGCGATCCGCCAGTTCTTCTCGGTGACGCTGCCGATGATTTCCAATGCGCTCTTCTTCTGCACCATCGTCCTGACGATCGCCGCGCTTCAGGTCTTCGACCAGGCGTTCCTGCTGTTCTATCGCGACACGCAGAGCGGGTCACCGGACGCCGCACTGTTTGTCGGCGTCTACCTTTTCCAGCAGGCGTTCCAGCAGTTCAACATGGGCTTCGCCGCTGCAATCGCCTGGCTGCTCTTCGTCATAATCCTCCTGATCACGATCTTCCAGGTGCGTTTCGGGAACAAGTTCGTCTACTACGAAGGGGGCAGGTAGGCCATGGCTTCAGTAATCAACTCACAGCCGCAGGCAGCCGTTGAATCGGATCCGCGGGCGAAGTCAGCCGCCGCACCCAACCAGCGTTTCCCCTGGTACAAGCCACGCAGCATCATTGGGCGCGCCATTCTGTGGTTCCTCCTGCTGGGATTTTCCGCGCTGTTCCTTTATCCGTTCGTGTGGCTGCTGGCGGCAACGTTCAAACCGCGCCAGGACGTCTTCGACAATCGCCTCATTCCCGAGACCTGGGTCTTTTCGAACTACGTCGAGGTGTGGGACCAGCTGCCGCTGCTCGCCTGGATCTCGAACAGCCTGATCATTGCGCTCCTGGCCGCTGGCCTGGTCACGGTCTCGAGTTCCCTGGTGGCGTTCGGCTTTGCCTACTTCCGCTTCCCTTTCCGCAACCTGCTCTTCGGGCTGGTGCTGGGAACCATGATGTTGCCGGGAGCTGTCACCATGATCCCGACGTACCTGATCTGGAAGGAACTCGGCTTCCTCGGGACAACCGTCCCACTCTGGGGAGCCAACCTCTTCGGGTCTGCGTTCTACATCTTCCTGCAGCGCCAGTTCTTCCTCGGACTCCCCCGCGACATCTTCGAAGCAGCGCGCATCGACGGTTGCAGCTACTTCGGACTGTTCTGGCGCATCGCGATGCCGCTGTCCATCCCGTCCTTCATCATCGTCTTCATCTTCGAGTTCCAGGCCAGCTGGAACAACCTGCAGGCTCCGTTGATCTACCTGAACTTCGGCGGCCCGGAGGAATTCACGGTACCGCTGGGCATCTCCTACGCGATGTCGCTGTTCAGCCCCACCTCCGGCGGCCAGGCAGATTACCAGTACGTGATGACGGCCGCGCTGCTGGTGACCTTACCCATGCTGATCCTGTTTGCCTTCGGCCAGCGCTACTTCATCGAGGGCCTGGCGGGCCAGGGCCGCAAGGGCTGACCCAAGCGTTGGGTTGGCATGCAAAGAGGGTGGGAGCCGGCTCCCACCCTCTTTGCGTGATGATCTACTGACGACGGCGCACGTTACTGGGCGCCGGCAGTCGCCTGCTCGTACACCAGCATCGCAGCGGCCTGGGCATCCCCGAGCGCTTCCTCGATGGTCTTGTCACCGGACATCGCGGGCGCCATGGCGTTCTGCAGTTCGGTCTGGATCTCCAGACCTGCCGGCGAAGAGCCGAGCGGGACGCCGTTTTCGAGAGCCTGGTAGTAGGACTCGATCAACTGGTCGAAGCCCTCGTTGCCCGTTGCCTCAAGGTATTCGTCGCGGATCTTCTGGTCGGCAGTAGGTGAACCGGTGAAGATGCCGGTGAACATGCCGCCTTCTTCCATACCGGAGACACGAGCCTCAGCCGCTGCCATCCAGGCATCATCCGAAGTGTTCTGGACAGCCCACTTGCAGGCGGCTGCCTTGTTCTTGGCTCCGGTCGGGATCACGTAGGACTGTCCGCCGGCCACGGCGATGGGATCGCCGTCCTGATTGCGGAGCGGCACGCCCGAAACCTCGAGCTGGTCAGCGAAGTCCGAGAGCACGTTGGGGTACCACTGCGCGTACAGCCCGGCACCTACCTGATCCGCCACGAACTGGTTGTTTTCGCCGAAGAAGTCCCACGTCTGGCTGAAGCTGTACGCCGTTTCGTAGCCGCCCTGAGCGTCATAGATTTCCTTCAGCCACGTCAGGGCCTCGACGTTCGCCGGATCATCCAGGGTCGGCTTGCCGGTCTCATCCATGATGCCCCCGCCGAAGGCCGCGAACCAGACCGGAGCCTGTGACGGCATCTGCGGGTCGAAGCCGAGGCGGGAAGGTGCGTCGCCCTCCGACTCGTACATTTCCTCGGCGGCGCTGAGGACGGCATCGGGGTTGGAGGTATCGAGATCCTCGGGCGTCACGCCTGCCTCCCCCATGACCCGGGTGTTGGCGATGATTGCCCACGGCTGCCAGAACTGCGGGATGCCGTACACCTGATCGTTGTACGTCACGTCCTGCAGCACGGCCGGATAGTAGTGTTCCTCGGCGCTGACGTCGTGGGTGGTGAAGCACTCATCGACCGGTTCAATCAGGCCCTTCGCAGCATAGGTGGCCACATACTGGCGGTCCATGACCACGAGGTCGGGAAGGGTTCCACTCGCGGCCTGCGCCGCGAACCGCTGCGGGTCAAAGTTGCTCTCGTTGATCTCGACGGTCACGCCGTCCTCTTCAAGGGCTGCGGTGGCGAAGTCTGCACGCGAGGTTGCCACTTCGTCGCCGAGGGTAAATCCGCCCGTGGTCATGGTTCCCGAAAGTTCGGCCCCGTAGTCCGCAGCCTCGCCCGAGTCCGCTTCCCCGCCGCCACCGCCGCCACAGGCGGTGGCCGCTAACGCGATGGCCGAAACCACCGCGAATCCTGCTGCTGTCCTAGAAGTCTTCATTGCTCCAGTCCCTTCACAAGCTAGCGCGCCAGCACTGGCGCGGGCGGATCGTCGAGGCATCGAGGCAAACAACCGGCGCGGGCCGGCTGGCTGCAAATTTGACCACAACAGACACCGGTCAAGTCCGGACCGGCGTCGTTCGATCAGTATTCCATAAGCCGACTTGGTATCTCGGTAACGATTGGCCCAGCCGATCGGGGCGCCGTCGTCAGCTTCTTGAAGCTGCCGGAACCAGCGTCCATAGGACAACCGCTTCTTCATCGGAGGGATTGACCCAGGTGTGCGGCTCCCGGCCGGGGAAGGTGATGGTGTCACCGGCTTCAAGGTCATAGCGGGCGTTGGAGAAAATCAGCTCAAAGCGACCGGCGATGATGTGCAGGGTCTCCACTTCGCAGTCCACCGAATAGAGGTCCGACTCGCCCTTGCCTAACGGTTCGATGACGGCCCTGATCATCTGCAGGCGCCGCTCGGAGCGCGCTGTCACGAGACGCTCATTGATCCCCTCGCCGCCCAGGCTGATTTTGGGCGCCTCCTGAAGTCGCGTGAGGTGCGTTTCCGGAACCGTAAAGAGGTCACCGATCGAGATGGACAGCACCTGGCACAGGGTAACCAGGGAGGCGACGGACGGCGAGGTCAGATCCCGTTCCACCCTGCTCAGGAAACCCTTGGTCAAACCCGTGGAGTCGGCGACCTGCTCGATCGTCATCCTCTGCGCCTGCCGCGCGGACCGGATCCGGGAACCGATCGCCACCGGCGCATTGCTGGGTTCTACTGGCAAAGCCTTCATATGGTTCCTTCCCACCGCTGATTCACGAGCATACAGATGCTTCAAGCGGCGTCACACTTGACCTGTTAGATGGGTCACAACTAGCCTACGGGAAAACATCTGTTGCCTATAGGTGAAATAGCTCACTGCAGGAGAACCATGGAATTCCTCAATGTTGCCATCGTGGTGCTGTACTTGATCTCGATGCTCGCGTTCGGCTGGTGGGGCAAGTCCCGCACCAAGAACACCAGCGACTACCTCGTCGCCGGGCGTCGCCTGGGACCAGTGCTCTACACCGGCACGATGGCGGCGGTGGTCCTTGGCGGAGCCTCCACCGTCGGCGGAGTGGGACTGGGCTACCAGTTCGGTATCTCCGGCATGTGGCTTGTCGTCGCCATCGGCACCGGCGTACTGGTGCTCAGCCTTCTCTTCGCTCCGACTATCCAGAAGCTGAAGATCTACACGGTCTCGCAGATGCTGACCTTGCGGTACGGCCACGAAGCCACGAAGATCGCCGGTTTCGTCATGCTCGCTTACACGGTCGTGCTCTGCGCTACGTCCACCGGCGCTTACGCCACCATCTTCGTCGTGCTGTTCGGCCTCGAGCGCTGGCTTGCCATCGCACTTGGCGGAATCATCGTTCTGATCTACGCGACCGTCGGCGGGATGTGGTCCATCACCCTGGCTGATATGGCGCAGTTCATCATCAAGACCATCGGCGTTTTCGCCCTCATGCTCCCCTTCTCGCTCTCCGCTGCGGGCGGTTTCGAGGGCATCCGCGAACGGGCGGGAGAAGAGTTCTTCAACATCACCGGCATCGGTGCGCAGTCCATCATCACCTACTTCGTGGTCTACACACTCGGGCTCCTCATTGGGCAGGACATCTGGCAGCGCGTCTTCACCTCCAGGACGCCGGGTGTTGCCCGGTGGGGCGGTACAACGGCAGGCATCTACTGCATCCTGTACGGCGTCGCGGGAGCGATGATCGGTATGGCCGCCAGTGTGCTGCTTCCGGTCCTCGAGAACACAGACGACGTCTATGCCCAGGTGGCCATTGACGTTCTTCCGATCGGGGTCGGCGGTCTTGTCCTGGCGGCCGCAGTCGCAGCCATGATGTCCACTGCGTCCGGCGCCCTCATTGCGGCGGCCACCGTGGCGAGTTCCGACGTCGTGCCTTTCGTCCGCAGCTGGCGGCGTCACGGCTTGCGCGGCGGAGCAGCGGTTGCGGCCGAGGGACGCAAGGAGTCCAACCCGGAGCACGACGTCGCCGGTAACCGCCTGTGGGTGCTCACGCTTGGAGTGCTGGCAGTGCTGATCGCAATCCTCCTCAACGACGTCGTCGTTGCGCTGACCATCGCCTACGACATCCTGGTCGGCGGTCTGCTGGTCGCCATCCTCGGCGGCCTGGTGTGGAAGCGCGGAACCGGTCCCGGCGCTGCGGTGTCGATGATCGCCGGGTCCGTTGTCACGCTCGGCACGCTCGCCGTCTACGCGGGCCTCGCCATCGGCGACGGACTGTACGCGAACGAACCGATCTACTTCGGCCTGCTCGCCTCCGCTATGTGTTACGTGGCGGTGTCGCTCGCCACGAAGCCAACCGAACCCGCGGTCATGGCGGCATGGAACAAGCGCGTCTCAGGCGAGATCCAGGAGGAAGTCCCTCTCGAGGGACCCACAACCCCGGTGCGCTGAGACTACTCCGTAGGGGCGGCTGGCTCTTCGCTGGAGGCTGCGGGTGCGGAGTCGGCGGGAGCCGAGAGCTCCTCCGGTTCCGCATCCGGTTCGTCCTCTCCGGTCCACACCTTGATTGCGGCCCAGGCGACAGCGGCGACGGGCACGGAGAGGATTGCGCCCACGATGCCGGCAAGGATGGTGCCCGCCGTGAGTGCCAGCAGGATTACGAGGGGATGGATGCTGAGCGAACGCCCCATGACCACCGGCTGCAGGAAGTTTCCCTCCAGCTGGTTCACCACGACGACGGCGAGGATCACCATCAGCGCCACGAACGGTCCGTTGGCCACCAGTGCCACGAGCGCGGCCAGAGCACCGGCCGCCGTGGCGCCCACCAGCGGCACGAAGGAACCGACGAACACGATGACGGCGAGCGGCAGCGCCAGCGGAACGCCCAGAATGAGCAGCGCGATACCGATGAAGACTGAATCGACCAGCGCGATGATGGCCGTTCCCCGGACGTACCCGCCCAGAACCTCAAGACTTCGGAAGCCTACCCGCTGCGCTTTGTGAAGCCGCTCCCCGCGGAAAGGCCGCAGCAGGAACGCCCAGATCCTGTCCCCGTCCTTCAGGAAGAAGAAGAGGATGACCAACAGCAGCACCGCACCGGCGAGGAACTCGCCCGCCGCCGTGATCCCCGAAAGGGCGGTGGAACCGACCGTCGCGCTGGTGGCGAAATCGATCAACGCCTGGCGGGCATCCTCGATCTGTGATTCATCGATGGGCAGCGGCCCTGTCCGGATGAAGTCATAGATCTGGTCGAAGCCCTCCGAGGCGCTTGCTACGAGTTCGTCGAGTTGGCTGCGCACGGCAAACACGATCGCGGTGACCACCCCGCCGAGGACCGCCAGCAGGAGGAAGAAGGAAAATGCGGTCGCCGCTGCACTCGGCCAGCCTTTGCGCCGGAGCATGTTGACCAGAGGACTGATTGCTGCCGCGAGGATCAGGGCCAGAAGCAGCGGAATGACCACCAGGCGGATTTGGATGAGCCCGTAGATGGACACCACCAGCACCGTGAGCAGCAGCAGGAACTGTGCACCGCGGATGCTCGTCCGACCGAGTCCGTCTTTCCAGGGGTTTGACCGGTTCGATGCTGCAGTGGTGTCGCGTCTGTATTCCACGGGCGCTTCTTCCTTGGGTGGGAGGGCATGCCGAAAGCGGCAGTTTTGCTTCTACCCTACGTGCAGCGCTTTACAGCGGGATGAACAGCACGGTGTAGATGCCCAGGCCGCCCATCGCGAGCACCACAGCGGACGTGCATAGGACCGCGACTACGTCGGCATGCACCCGGCCCCGGGAGACCCCGGCGACGCTCCTGGCGTACCGGTGCCGTTGGCTCACGTAAATCCCGAGCGCGGCCATCAACGCCGAGAGCACGAGGGTTCCCGCATACCAGCCGTGGACGGGAACCCATCGCAGGAAGAGGAGGCTGGCGCCGACCAGCGCCATCATGGTTCTGCCCCACGCGAGGGAGGTCCGCTCCGGTTGCAGACCGGGATCCCGGCCCAGGACGGTCATCTCAGCTGCCCCGCATGAGGACAAACACGACGACGACGGCGGCCACTGCCGCGCCGCCCAGGGCCAGGAGCGGCGCCAGGAACGGAAGCGGCAAGGGTGTTCCGTGGCGCATTGCGCGCTCGACGTTGAGCCACCGGAAGCAGGCCACCGAGGAAATGATCATCGCCAGCAGCAGGAGCAGGACCGCCAACGTGGTCCGCAGCTCGGGATTGAAGATGTCGGCGGTGAAGGCCTCGACGGCGATGCCGCCGGCCATGAGGGCAAGCGATGTGCGGATCCAGGCGAGGAACGTGCGCTCATTGGCCAGGGTGAACCTGGGGTCTGGTTCGCTGCCGCCGCGAAGGAGTCGGCCGGCGAGACCGCGCCGGCCGGCGTCATCGTCGTTTTCGCGAGTTGTATGCACCGCTTCATCCTAGCCAGTGACCGCGCCCGCATCGGGAGCAGGTAGGATTGATGTCTGCGAAGGGGAGTAGTTCCGGGGCGTTCGGCTCCGCGGCCTGTCGACATACTGGCAATCATTGATGATGCCCGGCAGTCCACCGCAACAGCGGCGAACGAGACCTTCGGCCATGCATGAGTTAATGGTCGGAGCTTCCCATCAGCCCGGCCGTCTGAGATCAGGAGCCGGCTTTGACCCCCCAGGTAACGCGAACACCCGCCGATGTGAAGCGATGGCGGCAGTATCTGGCCGACGAACGGGCAGAAGCCGCAACCTACCGCTACCTGGCGCGTAAGCGCGGTGGTGAGGAGAAGGAAATCCTTCTGGCCCTCGCCCAGGCGGAAGGCCGGCACGAGCAGCACTGGCTCACGCTCCTGGGGGACGACGTCGGCAAGCCCCTCCGCCCGTCGCTGCGGAACCAGATCCTCGGCTTCCTCGCCCGGCGTTTCGGGTCGGTCTTCGTCCTCGCCCTCGCCCAACGTGCGGAGGGCCGCTCCCCCTATGCGGCAGATCCCTCCGCAACGAGTGCGATGGCCGCCGACGAGCAGATCCATGAGGAGGTGGTCCGCGGCCTCGCGACGCGCGGGCGCAACCGGCTTTCCGGCAACTTCCGTGCGGCCGTCTTCGGGGCGAACGACGGTCTGGTGAGTAACCTCGCGCTCGTGATGGGTATCGGCGCCACGGGCGTTTCCAGTGCCTTCGTGCTGTTCAGCGGGCTCGCTGGTCTCCTCGCCGGCGCACTGTCGATGGGTGCCGGCGAGTACGTGTCGGTGCGTTCGCAGCGTGAACTGCTCACGGCGTCGCGCCCCACGCAGGTCACCCTGACGGTGGCCAAGGAACTCGACATCGACGCGAACGAACTCGTGCTGGTTTACCGTGCCCGCGGGATGTCACCGGAGGCCGCGGAGCACCGTGCGGCAGAGCGGATGGGCCAGTTCAGCTGTGACTGCGACCCGAGCCTGTCCCTGCAGCCGGAGCGCCAGGAACCGCAGGACGATCATGAGAGCGTCGGGAGTGCCGTGGGAGCATCGGCGTCCAGCTTCTGCTTCTTCGCTTCCGGCGCGATCATCCCCGTCCTGCCGTACATCTTCGGGCTGACCGGACTTGCCGCGGTGGTGACAGCGTGTGTCCTCGTTGGGCTGGCGCTGTTGGCGACGGGCGCCGTCGTCGGGTTGCTGTCGGGGGCCTCTCCGCTCAAGCGGGCCCTGCGTCAGTTGGCCATCGGGCTGGGGGCCGCCGCGGCGACCTACGCGCTCGGGCTGGCGTTCGGCGTCTCGGTTGCCTAGCGTGCGCCGTCGGTTCTGCGATCCCTCCGATGGGCTCGATCGCCTGCGGGCAGCAATCCAAAGAGCGACTGTCTCCGAAGCAGGGGAGGAAGCACGCAGTTGAGGGGTGTGCAGGGGATAGGACAACGTGTTGGGACACTGCCATCCAATCCCCCGCACTGTGGAACCGAACCTAGCGCTCTCCTGCATATCAAAGGGCTGTCCCTAGTCGGCAAGACGTCGTTGGGATCGCCCAAAGCACTAGCCCGGTCCGCAGCAAACAGCGGAGCGGGCTAGCTGCTTAACCTCGTCCACTGCTCGTCAACAATTCGAGCACGCCCGACGGGAGCATGTAAACCGTCCCCGCGGTCCTGGAGCCTGATTATGCTCAGCCAATGATAGGCAAGGCGCGGGGAACACTCTCGATCGTGACTGACGTTCCTGCAGCCGCCGACTTCACTTCCCCATCGATCTGGTACGGGATCGGCTTGAGCGTTGAGAACTCGTATCGGTCTGTGCTGGGCTGATCTCCCAGTCCCTTCGTCGTCGCGCGAACAGCCCTGAGGAGGATGCGCCACTTGGCCATGTGAGGGAAGGTGATGACCTCGAATTTTCCGTCTGCCGGGTGGTCATCGGCCTCACTGAGGGTTGCGTACTTCGCCATCTGCGAGATGTTCGCGAAAACCAGGCTGTCGAACTTACGTCGCACGCCGTCGTTCTGCCGGATCTCGAAGGGCTTGAACTTGCGGAAGGTTCTCACCACAGAGAACATCTCCTTGATTGCTCCCTTGCTGCCCTTCTCGAGATCAATGGCCATGATAGGAGTCAGGCCGAAGCCGATGTAGGAGTGCGCGTACACGGACTCGGCGTCGGATCCCGCTGTGATGCGCAACAGATCGATGCGTCGGACGGCTCCTTCGGCGATTGCCTCAGCGAGCGGTTGCCTGGCGGTCACCCGACTGTGATCGTTTGCATTACCGGCAGCGAGCACAGCGCAGACCGCATCCGCATTATCGGCGGACATGACGCCGTTGACCACCTCGTTGTACCCGCCGTCTCCGCTCACCGATACAACGAGCGCATGACCGTCCGAGGCAGCTTCGCGGGCAAGCTCCACCGCATGTCCTGCTCGTTGCGTCGGTTGCAGGCGCACATCAGGAGAGTCCGGCAGGAGTCCGAGGAGTTCGTCCTTGAGGGCCTCAGCCAGCGCCGGGGCGTCGCCGGTGCTGTTGGGGTTGTAGATGATGGTTATCGCGTCAAACCGCCGCGGTGAATTCATGGGCTGGACCTTTCAGGATCGCTACTCGTGTCTACTGGCTGCTCAGGGTTCTCGTGGAGGAGTCGCGGGTAAGGAGCGGCGCGCGAGCGATCATGCCCGCTCCCCGGATCAGGTGCAGTGTCACGCTGCTACCTCAAAGGTGATTGAAGCTAGCTTACTTCGCCACGATGAGCAGGCCGATCCTTGGCTCCCGAGCCTTGTAGCTCCGGAGCACTGATTGTCCGGCCGCCTTAAAACCACATGGCGCAGGAGCATTGCTCCTGCACCATGTGTACGGTACGCGTAGTTCTAGTTTGAAGCGTTGTAGTGCTCACGACTTCCGGACTTCGCCAAACCGCGGGCGATCATGTAACCAATGGTCAGGTAGGTGATGTACTGCATGGCCTGATTGGCGTCGAACAGATCGCCCGCATCGGAACCCTCGGTGCCGTCGCCGACGACAGCAGCCGTGATGATGACAGCCAGGACAGCGGCGATGTAGACGAAGAACTCTGTGGTCTTCGTGGAGAGCTTGGTTTCGGTGCTGCGCCTGACAGAGTGGTCTTCGGTGGTTGCAGCGTTAGTGGAAGTATTCGTAGACATGTGTCTCCTGTGATGGGGTTGGCTTGATGCCGAGAGCCGGCGCTAGAGATGCGCTCCGGCGGGGAGGTTCAGATCGGCCGCGGTTTGCTCCGCGGGTAACCTCTGCAGTCTCGACACTACCCGCACACGGGATCAAAAGCAAAGCAGGCTTATTATTCCTCGGTCATGGCGCCGGGACGCACTGAGGCTGCCGGCTTAAGCGTCGCTGGGGTGGAGGTGATCCGCGAGGGGGGCCCGAGAGCCGCGCATGAACTCAAGAACTGCTGTCGTGATCGAAGCGGCACCTCCCCGGTGCGCGGCATGCGGTTGATTCGGTACCTCAGCCAGGCTCCCGTGCTGCGCCCGGCTGCTGAGCAACTCGCACCACTCGTGCCGAGCAATGATGTCGCGCGTTCCACGGATAACCAGAACCGGGCATGCAGCCAGAGGCAGCCGCTCATCGAGTCGGTAACTCAGCATGACGGGCAGTTCCTTCGAGTACCAGGAGAGCCCGCACTGGGCGTACGCCGTGGCAACCATGATGTTCGTGATGGGTCTTTCGATGAACGTGTCCGCAGCAAGCATGAGGGCGTGTTTGACCGGGGAACGGTGCGCGACATCAGTGACAGGACCGATCAACACCACGTGAGACACCAGGTTGGGGCGGATGATGGCAAGCTCGGTCACGAATTGAGCACCCATCGAGTGACCGATGAGAACGCACTCCTGCACACCTTCCTCATCGAGCGTGCGTGCGATGAGGACTGCGTAATCCTCAACGCTGAGTTGACGATCAGGCTTGGGTGTCCCCCCGAAGCCCGGCAGATCGAGGACGAGTGTGTCGCCGTGCTCAATCAGCGCCAGCTGCAGCCTGTCGAAGTAGCGGTGGGACATCCCGATCCCGTGAACCATGACAAAAACTGGTGTTTCCGTCCCTGGCTCGATGGATTGCGGGGATCGGTACACCCGACACGACAGGCCGTCGTGAGGACCATCATCGATATTCGGACGCTGTTGCGGAATCTGTGGGTAATTCATTGTGCTTTCAGTGTGAACGGACATAGAGTCGGCCGGTGCCGACGGCAATGACCGGCAGTCACACGATGTGAGTCACGGTGGAGATGTAGGAGGATGCGGGAATGCGTCCGGTGCCATCCCGACGATTCAGCTCTTCGGTGAGCTCTTCCCGCCTGAACTCGGTTTCCGGTTCGGGACCACCGTTCAGATATTCGACGTTCAGCTCGCGGAGCACCTTGCTGTTGAGTACATGCAGCGTGGAGTCATCCAGTTTGCGCAAGTCCTCCGGGAACTGCGCGGTGGGGTTCATAGTGCTGTCGAAATTCATATCTTATTCCTTGTCTGCTCATCTGGAGCGGTGCACAGCACCGTCCCGGACGGAAGGCATCAAAAGTGACGGGATGATTCAGGAGAATCAGTCGCCGGGCGGCGTCCTGAGCTGGATCGGGTGGGCAGTTCACCGTTGTCAGTGGAGTGCGCATGCAGCGGATCCTGTTGGCTGAAGATTCGCTGAATCATGTGGTCGGAACATCACGGGGCGCCTTTGCGGGTTTCGCCATGCGGTCAGACGGTCTTTGTGGAAGCAGAACTGGGGGCAACTCGGACCCCCTCCCCTCTCACGGTACAGCAGAAAGCCTCACATGGTGTTCAGAGGGCAGCGATGAGCGCAGGCGCACACGGCACGACGCCGGCGGTAGAGGGCCCATGGCGGCCACTCCCCCGGCCCGCGTCGGTTCACGGCATAGGAGTCGAAGCAGCGGGAGGGGCCCATGGAGGCGTCCGGATCTTCTCGACCATCGCCGTCGTCGACTGCTCGGGGACGTAGTCAAGAATGCGCACAACTCCGCCGCAGCGCTCCACGACCGGTGCTTCCTCAAGCATCTGCGACGAGTAGTCACCGCCCTTCGCGTAGATGTCCGGGCGCAGCGCCTCAATCAGGGGCACCGGGGTGTCAGTATCGAAGACGGCGACGTAGTCGACGCAGCTCAGCGCCGCAATGACGCCTGCGCGGTCAGCTACGCCGTTGATCGGCCGGTCCGGTCCTTTCAGACGCCGCACTGAGTCATCACCGTTCAGGGCCACGACCAGCACGTCTCCCAACTGTTTCGCCTGGGTGAGGTAGCGGGTGTGGCCGCGGTGCAGCACGTCGAAGCACCCGTTCGTAAGCACGATCCGGCGACCCTGCTCACGTTCACCCGCGACGCGCTCGAGCAGCTCGTCGAGCGGAAGGACCGCCGAGGACAGCCCGCCCAAGTAGTGCGCAAGATCAGCCGTCGAGCACACCGATGTACCCGGTCGATTGACGACCACATCAGCTGCCGCCTGTGCCAGGTCCAGTGACGCTGTCATGGGCATTCCCGCCGCCCGCGCTGCGGTCAGGCACGCAACAAAGGTGTCCCCCGCCCCGGACGCCTGCTTCTCCGACGCCGGGCGGGCCCACGTCCGGTGAGCCTGCCCTTCCGCGGTGAGAAGCACGGTACCGTCCCGGTCCAGGGTGACGACGACGGCGCTCGCTCCCGTCGCTGCGAACAGTTCGGCGCGGCGGTCGGTCACCAGCGCCGCGCGGTCCTCGGCGGGTTTGGGCGGGAAACCCGTATCAAGCAGGCGTGCCGCTTCCAGCGCATTCGGCGTCACGATGGCAGGGGCCAGCTCCGCCCAGGGACGCGGATCATGTGCGTCGACCACAGTCAGGGCCTCTCCGATGCTTCCCCGCAGCGCCGCCCGTACGGCCGAGCCGAGCGCTCCTGTGCCGTAGTCACAGACCACGACGGCGGCACTCCCGCTCACGGAGGCCGGAACCGCTTCGGCGAGGGCTGCTACGGCTTCCGCCGGTGGTTCCCCGTCCTGGTCGTCCAGGCGCAGCATCACCTGGTCACCGCCGATGATCCGGTTCTTCGTCGTGGTCCTGATCCCGGGAACGGCGACGAGGCCGGAAGTGTCCACGCCGGCGTCGTCGAGCAGGGCACTCAGGCGGATACCGGCGTCGTCTGTGCCCACGAGGCCGACCAGGCGCACCCGCGCACCGAGCGCGGCGAGGTTCATGGCTGTGTTCGCTGCCCCGCCCGGTGCGTACTCGCGGCGCTGCACGTCGACCACCGGCGCGGGGGCTTCCCTGCAGAACCGGTCAATGCTCCCGGTCCACCAGCCATCCAGAATCACATCTCCGACCACAGTGATCAGCGGGGCGACGCGGGCCAACTCGACGGGCACCCATTCGGCGAGCCCGCGCGTTTCAGACAGCGCGGTCATGATCCGGAGACCTTCCCTGGTGCCTCAATGTGCACCACCTTGACGGTGCAGAACTCATTCAGCAGTTCGGGTCCGTAGCCGAAGCCCTCACCGCTTTCACCGCGGGGCTGCGCAGAACCGCCGGGAGCACCGCCGAAGACGGCATTGACTTTGACCGTTCCTACCGTGAACGCTGCGATTGCTTTCTGCGCGTTGGCGATGCGCCCGGTCAGGACGTTGGCTGCCAGCCCATACCGCCCGGCTGCCGCGAGTTTGAGCCCCTCGTCGAAGCTGCCCACGCGTGTTACCGGGGCGACGGGGCCGAAGGTCTCCTCAGCCATGATGTCCATCTGCTCCGTGCAGTTGAGCAGGACGGTTGCCGGGTAGTGGGCTCCCGGTCCTTCCGGGAGTTCCCCGCCTTCGAGCACTTCGGCGCCCATCTCACGAGCGGCCTGTACCTGGCTGTCCACCGCTTCCCGCATGCGGCGATCGACGAGCGGCGCAAGGACACCGGGCTCGTTCCGACGGCGTGCTTCAGCGGCGAGGGCGGCGCAGAACTCATCGGCGATGGCGTCGTGGACGTAGATCCGCTCGACGGCGGTGCAAATCTGTCCGCGGTTGCTGAACGCTCCGATAGCGGCTTGTTCGGCTGCCCAGGCGGGGTCGACGTCGTCGTCAATCAGGAGCGGGTCATTCCCGCCGTTCTCGCGGATCACGTGGGCCCCGGTGAGCACTGCAGCGCGGGCGATCCGGGCACCGGTGGCGCTCGATCCCACATGTGCGTAGACGTCGATGCCGTCCTCGGCGGTGAGCATAGCCCCGACGTCGGGTCCGCCGGAGAGAGTGGTCAGCACTCCTGCAGGAAAGCAGGGCGAGAGCAGTTCCCCCAGCCGCTGACCGACGTGGGGACAACGTTCACTGGGCTTGTGCACAACCGTGTTGCCGGTCACCAACGCGGCACCGATCAAACCGGCGGCGACGGCTACCGGGTCGTTCCACGGCGTCAGGAGCGCAGCGACTCCACGCGGCACGGTCACCGTGTAGTCGGAAGCCAGAGCTGAACCGCGGAGGCTGTGTCCGCGGTGCAGCGGGCCCAGCTCGGCATACTGCTCGAGCGTTGCGGCTCCGGCCTCAATCCCGGCGAGCGCCTCATCCCGGGGGCGGCCGGTCTCACGGCTGTTCAGGTCTGCGAGGTGATCGGCGCCGTCGCGCAGGGCACCGGCGGCCGACCTCAGCATCCCCGCCCGCTCGGCGGGCGCCACCGCAGCCCATTCGGGTTGAACCGCCCTAGCCAACTGGACGGCGAGCGCCACCTGTTCCCTGCCCGCGGACTCAACCGTTCCCACTTCAGTGCCGTCCCGGGGGTCATGGATGGTCAGGGTTGCGCCCTGCTCGGCAGCGCTTCCACGGGTCATCGTTTGGGGCTCGCTCGTCATTGCGCTCCTTCTGTCTCGCAGCTGTTGCTTCGTGCCAGAGGAGTACCCATTACGACGGCGTTTGACACAGTTGTCTGGTGTCGTTTTAGAAAGCTCCCCCACCTGCGGTAACTGGCTCGGTCCGGAGGGACCCGGGATCGGGCGCTGGGCGAACCTCCACCCTTCCATCGAGAATGCGCACTTCGAAGGCGCGCTGGGGCCGCGTGGCGGGACCGCGGGCGATTTGTCCGTCGGTCAGGCGGAAACGGCTGCCGTGCCAGGGGCACTCTACGCAGCCATCCTCAATGGTTCCTTCGTGCAGGGGCCCTCCGCGGTGGGTGCAGCGATCCGACATTGCACGCAATTCACCGGCATGGCGGACGAGTAGCACTGCCACTCCCCCGGCGTCGACGCGCATGGGCTTGTCAGTGACGTCCTCCACGGCCGCCACATCGGTCCAGTTCGATGGCGCCACCTCAAAGGCGGTGGTGTCGGTTCCCACGCCTCGGGCGTAGGCGAGGTGTCCGCCTAGCCAACCGGACACCGACACCAGTCCCATCCCAAGGGCTGCGGTGAGAACGCCCACCCGGCGGGCATGCGTTTGACGCGCAACAGCACTTGCGGTGAAGAGGCCGAGGGCCGTGACGTTGAGACCCGCATGAACGAGCCCGACCCGGCGTTCTGCGCCCTGGGTGTCAGCCCAGTCGCTGAGGCCGGTCAGTGCGGTCGGCAGCGCGGCGAGATTCCCGATGACGATCAGCCGACGTGCAGCGACCGCGGTTCCCTCATCCTTCGAGCCAACGAGGTCGAGGAAGAACGCGGACGCCCACGAGCCCAGGGGAAGGAGGATGAGGATCGGATGGGCCGGGTGTCCGGTTCCCGTCCCGCTCAGCACGTCCTTGATGAGCCCGGGCTTCAAGTATTTGCCCACAATGTCGGCGACTGCATTGGCCGGTGCATCGAGCACCTCCGCCCGTTCTACACGGCCTATGACGTTCTCGAGCGCAGCATTGATGGTGGCCATGTCCATGACTACCACTCCTTCCGGACGGCGGGTCAGCAGATGACTTCGACGCTAGCCCAGGCGGCCCGGAAGGGGAAGGGAGTGCTGTCTCCGGGGGCAGCAGCTTTACACGCTTACTACTTAGACAGACAATTTAGTCATGAACGTTCCGAGCGTTGATTCCCAATCCCAGGAAAGCGTGGACTGGCCAAGCGACTGGCTGCGTGCCACCCTGGGCCTCCTTGCCCTCAGGGCGCTCGCCGCCGGGCCCTCGTATGGCTACGCCATCATCAGCGATCTTGAGCGCAATGGGTTCGGCACCATCAAAGGCGGGACTCTGTATCCCCTTCTTTCCCGGTACGAATCTGCCGGCTTACTCACTACGGAATGGCGTGCCGGCGACGCCGGCCCCGGCCGCAAATACTTCGCACTGACGGAGCGGGGGCGCGCGGAACTCGCTCGCCTGAGTGCCGACTGGCTCCGTTTTACCGAGACCAGTACCCGCTACCTCGACCACCAGCGCCTCACAAAGGAGACCCCCGCATGATGCAGCACACCAGCGACAAGAAATGGTTCGACGAGCTCGTCATGGAGCTTCGTATGCGCCAAGTGCATGGGAGTGCCATCGGTGACACCATTGCGAGCGCCCGCGAGCTCCTCAGTGACACTGGGCAAGACGCCGAAGAAGCGTTCGGTTCAGCCCGGGATTACGCTGCCGCGCTCGACCTCCCGTCTGCGCCGAGGAATGACTGGATCAAGAAGGCACTCTGGCCATCGCTACTAGCGCTCCTGGCCTTTCTTGTCTTCAACCTGGCGGTGGTTTCCTGGACTCGATCCGAAGTGCTGCTTGTCTCACCTGCACAGCTAGCACTCCTCGCCACGCCGGTCCTGCTCATAGCATTGCTGCCGCTCTACCTTGAAGCTGTCATCCGACGCATCTGGGTCTGCGTGGGGATCAGCGCGATCTGCGCACTGGCCGGCCTGCTCTCTGCGTTTGCAGCTCCGACAGACCGGGTGGACGCATGGCTGGCGCTTCAACCGCTGCCCTGGCTTATCGGCAGCACCCTTGCCATGGTGGCACTTTCGATCCTGAACACCATCAGGTCATCCCGCTCGAGGGACGACGAGCGGATCACCGATCCACTCTCCACAGCGGGGGAAGGCAACGGACCAGGCGCCCAAGCGATGATTCACGTCACGAACTGGTTGTTCCCTCTACTCGCAGCCGCCACGCTTGCCCTTGCGTTGGTCCTCCGCTGAGCCTACGAATCGGTAGTACTGGGAATCGGTAGTACTTGCGGAGCAGATCGGCCGTAATCGGCGGTACAGTGCCGGGTATGAGCGAGGTCGGATCGGATTGGCGTTTCCTCGACGGAATCGCAATGGCGTGGTTCGATGCACGTTCGCTGACCGAGGGCGCTGCGCTGGCAGGGCGGATTCTCGAGGTGTCGCCTGACATTTCGGTCGACTTACGCCCGACAGGTGTGCGCGTGCGGCTTTCAACGAGCGGGGACGCCGAGGCGGTATCGGCAGCCGCAGGAGAGCTCGGGCTTGCCGCGAACCCCGTCGGCCTGCAGCAGGTCAGTGTCGTATTCGCATCGGCGAACCCCTCTGCCCTGAGCCGGTTCTGGCAGGGCGTGCTCGACTATGCGCCTGCTGAGGACGGCGCATTGGCGGATCCTCTCTGGCGCGACCCCGGCCTGCGGATCCGGCAGTCGACCGAGCTGCGGCCCCTGCGCAATCGCATCCATGTCGACGTGGTGCGTCCGGCCAGGGCAGTGCAGCAAGCGAATCTTGGTGAGGCGTCGGGACCGTTCGGAGTCCGCCACAGCGACCCCGACGGCAACGAGGTTGACCTTGTACCGGGCGCGGAGCTCGACGAGGAAACGGAGACAGCTGATTGGCAGGCGGTATTCAGCGCGATGGCGTGCTACCGCGTCACCTCGCCCGCACAGCAGCATGCCCTGGCCACCGCAGCCTCGGCGTTAGCCGACGGCACGGGCTTCCCACTGTTGGTCGACCTGCGGCCAGGGCTGGTCATCCTCGACAGCGGTAAGGATCAATGGGAAGACGACGCCCACGGGCTCGGCCTCAACTTCACCGATCTCGCCGCGGATCTTCAGACGGCTGCACGCGAACTCGGGGCGTCAGCGGATCCCGCGCTCCCGCGCTTCACTCAGCTCTTTCTGGACGCAGCCGATGTCGGGGCGGTCCGCGCGTTCTGGGCCGCTGCACTCGGATACACCCCCGATACACGGGTCGGGGTCAGCGACATCTACGATCCGCGTCGACTGAATCCGGTGATGGTCTTCCAGGAGCTGGACGCTTCTGAGACGGACCGGCGTCGGCAGCGCAACCGTATCCACTTCGAGCTCGCTGTGCCGGTGGACCTCGCGCAACAGCGCATCGCTGAGGCCGTTTCAGCCGGTGGCCGCGTCCTTGGCGAGTCGGAGGATCGATGGCGGGTCGCCGACCCTGAAGGCAACGAGATTGTGATCGTCAGTGGCGTGTGAGTTTGTGGCCTGCGTGCGCCGACTTGGTGGACCCAGGCCCCTAGACTTTGCCCATGACAGCTGATGAAGAGAAGGACCCGCCCGTACCGTCTTACCTTGAGGGGGTCTCACTGAAAAGGATCCATGACGGCCAGATAGCCAACCAGCACGAAGACGACGACGACTCCTCACCGGAGGAATGAACTAATCACCCTGGTGAGTCTCCCTTTGCTTACCTTCTGATCCGCCGTGGCATGGTTCTGGCGATGTAGGAGGCCGCGCCTCCGGCCACGATGATCGACACGGCTACCGCGCCCAGCATGCCGTAGAGGCCAAGAAGCGCAATCATCGGATCCGTCGAACGTTGAAGAAAGGCGAGCCCACCGGACAGCCCGATGACCCAGAACACAACGCAGGCCAGCAGGGCCGCCCCCGCTGCGATAACCGGCGGCTGGCGCCGGTACGATTTCCACGCGCTCATGTTCCTATAGTGCGACTGCGACACGGCTTGCTGCGCAATTTTCGACTCCGTGTCGGTCACATCAAGGGGACCCCTGCGGCGCTCCTCCCTGACCAGCAAAAGGGCGCCCTGTGCCCTATATCGCCCGCATCTTCATAGGATGTGAGCATCCTTCCTTCTCTACGGGCTGTGACCGGTGTGCTTGATTGCGGATGGGAGACCCGGCGCCTTGTTGGAGGTGGCCATGATTGCGACGGAGGTAGCAGTGAACGAGCAGGCGACGAAGCAAGTAAACGCGACGGCGAATATGTGGCCCGAGCTAAGGGTTGACGACTGGCAGGACACGCAAGCCACCCTGCACATGTGGTTCCAGGTGGTGGGTAAGGTCCGGATGGCGCACGCGCCTCTGATTAATCACTGGTGGCAGATCCCCTTTTATGTAACACCACGCGGTTTGGGTACGTCCTCGATCCCATACGGTAACGGGGTCTTCGACATGGAGTTCGACGTCGTTAACCACCGCCTTCAGGTGCGCAGCAGTGCTGGTGGGGAACGGAGCGTCGCACTTGAGCCGCAGTCTGTGGCCCAATTCCACGCCCGGACGATGGAGGCGCTGGCCGAACTCGGGATCGAAGCACCAATCCGGCCGGTGCCAACCGAGGTGGACCCTGCTGTTCCCTTCGCGGAAGACCATCATCACGCGTCCTACGATGCGGCTTCGGTCACTGCCTTCTGGCGGCAGCTGCTCCAGGCCGATCGTGTCATCACCCGTTTCCGCTCAGAGTTCCTCGGCAAGGTGAGCCCTGTCCACTTCTTTTGGGGAGCCATGGATTTGGCTTGCACGCGCTTCTCGGGGCGCACCGCCCCGACTCATCCCGGAGGCGCACCAAACTGTGCCGACTGGGTCATGGAGGAGGGTTATTCGCATGAACTCTCCAGCTGTGGGTTTTGGCCCGGCGGCGGCGAGGAGGGCGCTTTCTACTCCTACGCCTATCCGGAACCCGAGGGTTACCGCGACGTACTGATCGACGTCGAGGGCGCGTACTACAGCGCAGAATTCCGGCAGTTCCTGTTGCCGTATGAGGCCGTTCGAACTGCTGAGGATCCGGACGCCGCACTGCTCCAGTTCCTACGGGCCACCTACCAGGCAGCGGCAGACCTGGGCGCCTGGGACAGCGGCCTGTTGGTCGACCCGCAGAGGCTGGAAAAGTATGCGCGCCCTAGCCGGTAGTGACGCATGCGCAACCTGACTTTCGCCATGAACGCGAGCCTGGACGGCTATATTGCCGCGCCTGGGAACGACCTCGGCTGGAGCGCAACGAGCGAGGAGCTGTTCCAATGGTGGTCAGACCGGGTCGCTGCAACGGGCCTTGCGTTGTACGGGCGCAAACTATGGGAGATGATGAGCTCCGATTGGCCGACCGCCGACCAGCAGCCCGACGCCACCCCTGCCCGGATCAAGTTCGCCCAGCGCTGGCGCGACATGCCGAAGGTGGTGTTCTCCTCCACAACCAGCACGGTCGACTGGAACGCCCGGCTTGCCACCGGTGACGCGGTTGCCGAGATCACCCGGCTGAAAGCCGACGACGGCGGCCCTATGGACATCGGCGGTGCCACACTCGCCGCGGCGGCGATGCGGGCGGGGCTGATCGACGAGTACGTGATTGTTTCCCATCCGGTCCTGGTGGGCGGTGGCACCCCGTTCTTCACAGCCCTCGACAACTGGGTGAACCTAAAGCTCGTGGAGACCCGGACGTTCCCCCACGGCGTACTCCTGAGCAGGTACCTGACCAGGCGCTAGGCGGCCTACCAGGGATTAATTGATAGTCCACCCAGCGAACTCACGATGTCTGGATCACCCCTGACATCGGTGTTCCAAGAGCACCGGGTGTAGGTGCTCAGTCTCAATGGCGATACGGGCCTGCGCGGCCGCCGCCTCGAGAGCATCAGCCACCGCTGCACCACCGACGGTGGCAGCGAGGAAACCGGCCATGAAAGCATCTCCTGCACCGTTCGTGTCGACGACGTCGGCCGGAAGCGCGGAGATCTCATGCCTGGCGCCATTCGCCTCCAAGGCGATCGCACCATCCGCTCCCCGTGTGCACACCGCCAAGCGAGGACCCCGTTCGATGCAGGAGCGCATCAGCTCCCAAGGATCGTCGGTTCGATCATCGTTCATGAACAGCACATCGGAGGCACGCACGAATGGCTCATGGAAAGCAGACGAGCCGTCGTAATCATGCAGATCCACCCACAGCGGAGTTTGTCCGACAATCCCGCTTTCCAGCAGTAGAACGCCAAGTTCGCTCAGGTCAATCACAGCAACATCAGCTGCCGCGACCGTGGCGCCAGTGGATTGAAGCGCACTCGGAGATGGCGTGGACGGGACTGAAACATAGAGCGAAACCCGCCCGCCGTGATCATCCATGAGGTTGACGTGGCGCTCAGTGCGATCGGACGCTATCGGCTGCACCGTGACGCCGGCCGCGGTGAGCAGATCACAGACAAGCTCGCCGTCGTCGTCCGCGGCAAGAGGTGAGCACAGACGTACGTCAATGCTGAGACCCGCCAGGTGCAGGGCTTTCCCCGCAGAGGTTCCGCCGACCGTCTGCCAGGAACGCCGTGCGAACTGCATGTGGGGAACAGGCTCCGGAAGGCGGTCGAGGAGTATCAGGTGGTTCCATGAAGCAGGGCCACAGACGGCAACTACCGGATCACTACTCATGCCCCTATCCAAGCACGGCGGTTCCTTGAGCCCGCGCTGAGGCAGCAACCGCGGACCTCCGTCGACCACGTGAACCTAAAGTCTTGCCGAGTTTTCCCTCAAGTTGAGCTGAATGGCCGATTCCGGGTGCCAAGATCAGCTCAGCGCCCACGGTGGGTGCTTCGATTTTGGGGGAACACCATGCGAATGAAATCTGCGCTCGTTGCTGCGCTCACGGCAGGGCTGCTGCTCACCGGCCTCTCCGCTCCGGCCCAGGCCGCGACGACCTATACAACCGATCTAAGGACCGCCGTCCGTGCCCTCCCCGTTGCCGTGGAGAATAACGTTGGGTACGACCGGAACCGCTACTTCGGGCAGTGGATTGACCAGAATAAGGATTGCCAGAACACCCGTCACGAGGTCCTTATATCGGAGAGCAAGGTTGCCCCGAAATACACAACCGTCAAGCCTTGCACTGTTGCAACCGGCAAATGGGTGACCACGTTCGATAACAAGACTCATACGTCGGCCGGCACCGTCCAGATCGACCACATGGTGCCCGTCCACGAGGCCTGGGGTTCAGGAGCCCGGAGCTGGACCCAGGCACGAAGGGTGGCGTTCTACAACGACCTTGGGTACGCCGGATCACTCAACGCCCAGACCAGTAGCCTGAACGCCTCCAAGCAGGCGTCCGGGCCTGAGCAGTGGATGCCTCCGGCGAACCAATGCGCCTACATCGCTCAGTGGACAGTTGTGAAGGCTCGGTGGGGAATGACAGTCGATAAGGCCGAGAAGGCCGCCCTGATCAAGTGGGCCGATAAGTGCGCCAAGGTGACATTGAGCATCACCAAGGCGTGAACGATCGTCCTCGCCAGACTCTCCGATTAGGGGAACACACACACGTGATCACTGCTCCATAACTCCCTGTACAGTACGTCGGCAGCTCATTACCACATCAGTAAGGGCGATGACAGCAAGGACGTTCAGCCAGGGGATTCAAGCCATAGGAACCGCTGTAGGACTGCCTTGACTTCGCCATCCTAGGGATTAGGAACGGCTCGGGCGGGATAGTCAACGAATCACCGCTTCGTGGGTTCACTAGATTTCTCCGTGCCCGCTTCACCTGAATGCTGAGGGGTGGAATCGGCGGTGGAGGGCTGCTCACCGCTCTCAGCACCGTTGCTGGGTTCGTGCGGTTCGTGAATCAGCTCGTTGATATTGGGTCGTAGGTATTCCTTGTCCTCTGGAGTGCCATCAATCATCACTCTCATTGACAGCACTAGCACCTTTCGAAGGGCCTCCCACCTCTCCCTTGTGGTGGTGTTCCGTGTTAACCAGTCGATGCATGCTTGCCCGAGGTCGGAAACCTCTTCCACACCGAGGAGCTCAATAACGGCGAGGGATGATTCTGTCCGAGAAATGTGGTCTCCATACTTCCGAACATCCACCTCGTACTTAGCTGATAACACTGGCTCTTCTGGAGAATCCGAAGGAACGGAGTCGAGCTCATCCTTTGTGGTCACGACGATTGTATGGGCGATGCTGAGGGAGTTCAGTTCTCGTAAGAAGTCAGCGAAAGAGGTTCTAAGTTCTTCACGCCTCCGAAGCTTGTCTTCTCTCTCATGCTGAAGCATGAGGCGTCTCGCTTCATTGCGTGCTGAGATTATTTGACCGACGACGACACCGCTAATACCAGCCAACGCTCCAAGGAACGCAGTGAAGAGTGGAACCCAGTTAAACGTGCTGGTCGAAGCTTCCGGTTCGGGCTCGGGCGTTATCACCGCTACATACGAAACCCATGAATACATCGCATCATCGAGAAGCTGGAGAACTTCCATACCTGACAGTAAGCCATGCCGTCATGATTAGTGAGGGAAGTGCGATCTACTGCTTCTTATCCTGCTCAGGATTAGCCCAACGAGCCAGGGTGTCCTTAACGTGCTTTTGTGTCTTCATGCTCTGGGAGTCAATGACCGCTGGAATGGGTTCTCCCTGAAGTGAAGCTCTCATTGCGGTTTCACCTGGGTATCGAGTTGGTGGGCTCTGTCCGTGGCTTCCTTATCGTTTGGGTCAATGTCCAGAATCTCTTCGCAGGAGGCGTTGGCGGACTCGCACACTTCCTTGTCGCCCACAAGATCAATGACACCAATAGCCGAAGTCTTACTGCCTGTTAGAGCGGCTCCTCTCTCAGATTGTGCTTCTGTCTTCGCAACATCGTTATTGCTGACACCTACCATCCCTACGCTCTTGAGGACTTTGACGACGGTCTTACTGTGCTTGTACCTGCTGATAAATAACACGTACTCGTCTAGATACTTCAGTAGCTCGGAGTAGAGGAGCTTACGTACTTCGCGTTGCCTGCTCTCATCTTCTCGCTTGTGTTGAACTTCCAGTCTTTTAGCCTCATTGCGTCCTGAAGCGACTTGAGAGATCAGTGTTCCAGCAATGCCAAGGATGGCACCGAGGATAACTCCCCAGTCTTATATGAGCTATCTTCCTCACCCTGTGTGGGTGTTGTAGGTGACGGAGTGGGCTTAACTGTGGAGGCAAGCACGACGCCACATTCGTTGAACACTCCCGCAAGCTCTGCACATTCCATCCCATGAGGGCAAGCCATGCCTCAAGGTTCGCCGGACTTGGAAACTACTACTTGGCAGTTTCAGCATTGGCGGTTCCAGCTTCCACTTCTTCGACCTGGGCTTGAAGTTCTCAGGATGGTATTTCTCAGGTAACTGTTCACCCTTCAGCGATGACCTCATTGCTGCCTTCGTCATCTCTCCGTAAGCCTTAGCGATGTCATCGAGAGGGCGGAGATTAGCTGTCTGATGTTGTCCAAACATTGCTTGACCAACGCCTCGTATTCACTGGAAAGTTCAGTCTACGAACCGGCCGCCTGTCTCCGGGCGACACTAGTTGCAGCCAGGCGATGCAACCTTCCGACATTCTCAATCATGTTCGAGTTCACGGAGAATGAGGAGGTTGCTAACACAGAACACCTCAGCAACATCATTAACGAGTATCGAAGACATGGTTTCTACACGGCCATCGATGACTTCGGTGCCGGCCATGGCGGGACTGGGGCTTTTGGTTGCGTTCCAACCAGACCTTATCAAGATTGATATGAAGCTCGTTCGAGGGATTGATAGCAGCCCTGCGGCCAGGCGGTCGCAACCGGCGTCGCCGGTATCGCTGACAAGCTCGGCATCACGGTTCTCGCGGAGGGCATCGAAACCGAAGCCGAGTTCCTGTTCCTGCAGGCTGGCGGCATCCGCTTGTTCCAGAGTTATTGGTTTGCCAAGCCCGCTTTCGAGGAACTTCCGGCAATCGATTTCAGGTCGGGGAATAAAGGCGCAGTGCGCTTAAAGCCTCGCGGTGAGGGGTCCGGCGCCGAGCTATCTGGATCAGATTAAGGCTGCGGCAGGCGCGCACCAACGGACAGCGCTACTCGATGGCACTCTCGCCGTCCCAGGCCTCCTCATAGAACCGCGGCGAAGCCGAGTTCAACAGCTCAGCATAGGAATCAGGGTTCATAGCCTGCGCGGAGTCAGTGGGAACAGTCGAGGCGAGACCGGACACACCCAGGCCTGCCTCCTGGTCCTGGAGGGTCAGGCCGGCCACCTCCAATATGGACGGATACATGTTCAGTTGATCCACGTCAGCGAGCCATGTGGCGCTGCTGTCCGCGCCTGGAGTCCAGATTCGGTTGAAGATGGTGCGGTTGTGGTTGCCGCTCAACTGTTCTTCGAAGGGGTCGCCGGTGCTCAACTGCTTGAGGTGGTCGCCCATAATCACGACCGCGGTGTCGTCAAGGTAGCCCTTTTCCTTCATGTGGTTCACAAATCCAGCCACTTGGGTCATGGAGCAGGAGAACACCGAGGTGGTCGCGTCCTCCGTGTCCACGTCGCAGTAGTCGAAAATGTGCAGCGGCGCGTGTGTGTCCAGGGTCAACAATGTGAGGTTGAACGGCTCACCGGACTTTTCCGCCTCGGCGTGCAGCACGTCGACCTCTTCCTTGGCGTTCGCCATGAGGCGTTCATCGCTCAGGCCCCAGTCGCTGCGAAAGCTCTCCGCCGTTTCACCGGCTGCGCGCCAATCGGAGAGGTCCCTGATCTCGGAGTAGCCGTGACTGCTCAGGAAGACATCCTTCGCTGCGAAGGAGGCATTCGCACCGCCCAGAAAGACGTTGGTGTAGCCGTGCGCGTCCAGAACGTCGCCCAGGCAAGTGACTCCACCCAAATAGGTATCGACTTCGCCGCCGAGACTGTTGAACGCGCCGGTTCCCATAGCGGAACTTGTGCCTTTCAAGGGGATGCCGCATTGGGTGGAAACGAGCCCGGCCATTGTCCAGCCACCACCTTTGTACTCGCGCAGGCTCTCGACGGATTGCCAACCATCTGAAGCCCGGGTGGCCTCCTTGAGTGAAGCAAAGGCGTCTTTTTCAAAGAGTTGATCATCCGCGATGGTTCCCTCACCTGACTCGAGATAGATCAACACCAGGTTCCGCTTGTGCACATCGCTGGTGATGGTCGGCTCCACATAGTAGTTGCCGATGTCATACGAGGAATTTGCCGCCTTGATGTAGTCCCACAGGCTGACTGTGCTGGCGAAGGAAGTGGTGCCGGCGATCACCAACGCGGCCACCAGAGCGATGAAGGCGGTGTGCGTGATCCATTGCAGTCGCTGCGGAAGGACCACGCCGTACTTCCGACGCTTGCGGCGTCGGAAGTATTGCCAGAGGGCAACACCCGCGGTGATGAGCAGAGGCAGTACGCCGATCCCGAGGATGCCGGTCCAGACGATGGCTCCGCCTCCGCCGTTGGTTTCTACGGAGACGAGGTTCAGGACCATCTGACCCACCGAGATCTTGCCCCAGTAGAAGCGGATGCCGACAGCGGCGATGAGCAGCGTGAGCCCCGCCCAGATCAGGGCGTAGACACACACATGCCCCAGGACGGCGCCAACCCGCCGGCTCACGTGAAGAATCCGGCCGGACATGGCATCACCTCGCGTTCCAGATGCCCGAACGTCAGTCGGAGAACCCTTCGGGTTCCAACTCGATCTCTTGCTGATATAAGGCCAGTCCGGCCATGCTACTCGTTTAACGGCGGTTCACCCGTTTCTGAGGTCCCATACCGCAGGACGAACCGCGTCCGTCATTCGGACAGACTGGCTGAGAACCTTATATTGCTCATATTTTCCTCGGCACTTCAGGCTTGACCCATGAATGCCGTCAGTAATCGAAGTGTGTTGCGGGTTTCGAGTTCGCGTTGGCGCCGCCGACGATTTGCCCGGCAAGGTCTCGTAGTTTGATGTTGCGGTGTGAGGACGCTTTGACCAGGAAAGTGAACGCCTCGGTTTGGCTGCACTGGCTCTGACTCATGATGATTCCCACCGCAATATCGATCGCCGTGCGTGATTCCAGTGCCGCTTCCAAGTTTCCGGCATGCTCGCTGTGTTGGGCGATGCGCACGGCAAGGCGTAGCGAGCGGGAGGCTTCATTCGCGTACGTCCTTGCGCTTTCTATTGCTTCGTCAGTGAACTTGTTCACCGCATCCGAGTACAGGTTCAGCGCGGCTCTCGCTTCCCCTGCCAGATCGAAAGGGACTGCGAGAATTGAGCGCAGGCCGTGCTTCGAGATGATCTCGGTATACTGCGGCCAGCGCTCTTCCCGGCGTACGTCCGGGACTTTGACAATGACTTGCTCACGGGCGGCCCTCAGGCACGGACCATCATTGAAGCTGTATCGAATCTCATCCATGTTCTGGGCGTATTCGCTGCTACTTCCAACGGTTGCGGCTTTACGATCGCGTAGCAGTGTGATGCCGCAGAGCATTCGCTCTCCGAAGCTCAGCGAGCGCACCGCATGCTGACAGAGCTCGTCGAGGAACTGACGTACATCGGAAGAATTAAGGACGGCGTCGTGAAGGTGGTGATTGTCGTTGGTATGCGGATCGGTGAGATCGCTGCTCATCGCAGTGGGCTCCGGGTCTGTCCATGCAGAACGGCATCAGAAAGTTGTTCCGTGCCCGGAGCATCACCAGCTACGCGAGGAACAAAAACAAGCATCCATGATGGCGTAGCTAATTTTCGGCCGTCTGCTTAACCTTGCGCCCAGCTTAGCCCACCACACTTGGTGCACTCGGAGGAATTGTTGTACTTGCTGGCTGCAGTACGTCCATCTTTGGAGCGCCACCGTGCATGCCGCCGCCCTATTCCGTCAGTCCTTCGAGTGCTGCAGTCGGGGACACCGTAATCATCGAAGCGCAGGACTCCGATTGCGGTCTCCGTTATGGCGAGAACGCTGAAGTCAATGTGACGGTCACAGATGCGGCCGGTAAGAAGATCATCAGTACAACCGCACCGATGAACGATGCCGGCGGTTTCAAGTACTCATTTCAACTACCAACCAACACCACTCCTGGGGAAGGCGGCCGTGGAAGCGTATCCACACGACGTTGATTGGTGCGACGACACAGATCGTGCGCCGCTCGAATAGAGCCGTTGCTAGTCACCGAGTCGAGATAGTCCTGGATGTTTTGAGAACAACTGGGTCGCCTCGCTGTCACCGTCTACTGTTCCGTCGCTTTGCGCAGGATAGTAGCGATCTCCGGGAAGCCCAGGGACGTGGCCTGCTGCAATGGCGTCAGACCATCGCTTTGGGAGGAGAGCATCACGTCGGCCCCGCCGTCGACGAGCAGCTGCACCGTCTCAACGTACCGGGGCGAACCATCGCCAAAGATGATCGCCTCGTGCAGTGCGGTCCAGCCCGGGTTGTTGACGTGATTAACGTCCACGTCCGTCTCCAGCAGCCTTCGCACCACCTCCGCGTGGCCACGCTCCGCGGCGCGGATCAGGGCGGTGCCGTTGTAACTGTCGCGCGCGTGAACGTCCGCACCCCTGCGCAGGGTCAGATCCAGCAGCTCGATGTAGCCCTCACTCGCCGCGATGAGGAAAGCGCTTTGTTGGGTCTCGTCCTCGTAGTTCACGTCAGCACCGGCGTCGATGAGCCGGCGAGCTTCGGCGACATTGTTTCCCCAGGCCGCCGCGATCAGGTTCCTATTCAGCGCGATTAGTTCACCGGGGGCGAGCGACTTAGAAGTAGCTGGTGGGCTGCTCGGCGACACAACTGGAGCAGACTCCAAGGCCAGCGGCGACGGGCTGGGTGTGCTCGACGGGCTAGGGGTGCTTGACGCGCGCGCGGACGCGGAAGGAGTCTGTTGCGTCGGACCGGTCACTTCGCCGTTGTCGGTGCAGCCGGTCATCAGCAGCAGTACGGCAAGAAGACCAGCCCGCACGAGGGCCCTCACCGAGACGCCTGCCGTGGGACCACCGAGGTGGCACACCAGAGCTTCATCGGGACCATTCCCATGCCTGCCAGCATACCCGTGCCATGAATCGGACAGCCGCGGGCCAGGCCCGGCTCAGCGCGGGCGCCACGGGCAGCTCGCTGGGTCCAGTTACCGATCGACCAGGAACTGCAGAAGGCAAGCTACGCCAGCGTTCTCTGATCCGTCAGCCGCCGAATCTGAAACGCTGCGAGTGAAGCGGCAACCATACCAAATCCGGTCGCTATGACGAACGAGGGTAATGGCAGGTTTCCGACGAGGGTAAGTCCGAACCCGACATAAATGGTGGTCATGATGCCTGCACCTAGAGCCCCCGCGCGAGTACCGGGAGACTTTCCAGGGGACGATATACGAGGGTTCAGGCGCAATCCGATCAGTGCGCCGACACACGTAACTAAACCTGCCAACGCCCCGACGAAGAGGCCGATCATGCCGAGGACGACCATTTGCGTGAAGCCCCGCCATATGGAGCCGTGGGGTTGAGTGACGAGGCTTAACAGAGTTATTGCGGCGCCTACAAAGGCACCCAGCAATGCGCCCGCCACCGCGGCCCTAACAAAGAGTGGCAACACAACCTGCGCCACTACGAACCAGCCCCCATGCACGACACCCTAACCCAATCCGAGATAGCCAACTGCCGACGGCCAATCCTGCTGTGATGCGGTGAGGGATCCTACACCGTGCCATCTCTTGGGCGGCTGTAACGGGCGAGGGAGATCCTCAACGTTGAACTCCTCGTGCAAGCTGACGCGTGCAATGCCCACGAGGCTACTGTGAGTACGGCAATCCATCAAGCCAGCGAGAGCCAGCTACGGAAGGATTATCGAGAGTAACTTCTCCTGGTCTGACGCATCGAGGATCTAATCTGGGTGACCGCCCGCAGCCCCTTCCATGCAACTTACTCCAAGGTCTTGTGCTGGGACGGCTGCGAAGCAAATGACTGAAATGAAGATGCGATTGCTAGGCGACAGAGTATCCCGCCGTACGGCTTGGAGGATCACCCGCGAGCAGCGCTGGGAATCAACCTATGACGCCGAATGTCTGGCTGTAGCAAAACTGCAGGCCGACGCCCTCGTGACCGTCAGTCCGGAATTGCTGGTTGGGGCGGAGGGTGTCGTCCCCCTTGCCCCTCTCGAGGCACTCTTCAGTGACTGAGTCCAGAAAGTGACTTCGCCGGTCATGACAACAACACGCCGCCAAAAGGCCGCATAAGCCGAATCTTCTGCGATGCACTTCGCGGATGCGGCCCCGACCAGGTGCCCAACGAATTGCTGCCCGTTCACTTCGAGGTCGCTTCACATGATCGAAACACCGGCATCTTAGGATCTCGTGCAGAAACTGAGTGAGGAAACCTGCAAATGATCTCCGTACAGACAGACAGTCCAATGCGGGCCGACGTCCAACTGCTTCTAGCCGAACATCTGAGCGACATGTACGCGACTTCGCCTGCCGACAGCGTGCACGCCCTTGATCACTCCGCGCTGGCCGCCGCGGGAATCGCCTTCTACACCGCCAGAGAACACGGGCTCCTGCTCGGATGCGGTGCGCTGAAGCACCTCTCCCGCCACGAGGCGGAAATCAAGTCGATGCGCACTGCTACGCCGGCACGACGACGTGGTGTGGCCAATCTCCTTCTCACCCGGATCATCGCCGAAGCCGGGGCCAAGGGCTATGAGCGCCTGTCGCTGGAAACGGGTACGGAGGACTACTTCGCCGCCGCACGCGGCCTATACCAGCGACATGGCTTCGAGGAGTGCGCACCCTTCGGTACCTACGCGCCAGACCCGCACAGCACGTTCATGAGCTTGACTTTGAGCCCCTCAATCCTTAATTCCTATACGGGGTCACGGACGGATACCTGAAGGTCGGTTGACGCAGACGTGCCGCCTCCCGGCGAGCGGCTTCCTAATCTCCCGCGCTCCCTGCCGGCACCTTCCGTGCCTCGTCAACGTCGTCATCGATCAGTTCCGCGTTTACCGCCACTGCCAAGCGGTACGCATCCCCGGCGGCAACGATCACCTGGGCCGCCGGATCCGCTGCATTTCCCACCGCCCACACTCCCTCGACACTGGTGCGTCCGAACTCATCCGTGCTGACACAGCCGTTCTCCAACGTCTGGCAGTCCGGCGCCTTCACGATCGAGGTATCGACCGTTGCTCCCGGTTCATAGAACAGGGCATCGCACGGATATAGCTCTCCACTTTCCAACCGGACGCCGGTCAGGGATTCTGGACCGGCAACCAGCGCCTGCACCCGCTCGTTAACGACGCGCACCCCACGGGAGCCCAGCGATGCTTGCGCTTCGACACCAACAGAGCTCATCTCGTGTGTGAAGAGCGTGACATCGCTGGAGAACTGCCGAAGCAGGAGGGCTTGCTGGACCGAGCACTCGCCTGTCCCCAGCACGGCAAGCGTCTGGTCCTGGTGCTCCCATCCATGGCAGTACGGACACTGGAACAACCCTCTGCCCCACCGTGCTTCTGCCCCCTCTACATCGGGCAGGACGTCCCGCAAGCCCGTTGCCAGAATCACCTGCCTGGCGGTGAGAGTACGTCCGCCCTCCAGACAGACCCGACGATCCGGATGAACTTCCTCTGCGGTGGCACTAATAATTTCTACGCCGTAACTCTGGACTTCTTCGCGTGCCAGCTCCACGAACTTCGCCGGCGGGATTCCGTCACGCGTGAGGTACCCGTGGATGTGGCCCGCGCGAATGTTGCGCGGTTCCCCGGCGTCGACGACGGCGACGCGCCGCCGTGCCCGCCCCAGAAGGAGGGCGGCACTTAGGCCGGCTGCGCCGCCCCCGATGACGACGACGTCGTAATGGTCTTCCAGCTTCATGTGCCGTGCCCTCCCATGCCAAGCCGGTCGCAGGACCTACGTGGAGACGTCATTCTCAATGTCTTCGGCAAGATCGTCCACCTTCTCCGGGCGCAGGTGCACTCCAGCTTCGTCGAGTCGCTCCTCGAGGACGTGCGTGACATCATCCTCCACATGGCCGAGCCGTATTTCGGACCGAACGTCCTCAGCAATTTCCTCGACCAGTTCCTCCTGAGCCTCAGGGTCTATGCTCAGCGGTTCCTGGTTGGCGTCGGCGGTCATGCGTCCTCCCTCCCCGGATTCTCGAGCCGGAAGAACGTCGACTGGTTCCCGTCGCTTCGGTTCTCCTGGTAGATGAAGTTCAGCTGGCGCTCGTCAAACGTCTTGAACCACTCTTCCCAGCTGACATGGCGAAGGTTGTCGTCATCTCCGCCGAAGTCGAACCGGAGAACACCAAGGTGGTCACCGTGTTCGGTGCCGTCGACAGTCGCGGGTACCCCTCCGCGTTCCTCTGCCCACTCCTTGATCACCTCGTGATGGGTGGTGACGAGGCTTCGCCCCTCCCGCTCGGGCTCTTCGTCGGGCGAAGTCACTTCCTGGGAGTACTTCAACGATTTCGACGACTCAGGCCCGCGGCGTATCTTCCCACCGTCAGGCCCTGCGCCGAGGTCACCGTCAGAATCGGCATCGGAGTCAGCACCGCCGGAGCCGTCGCCGCTGCGTGCCTCCACGATGGCCTCGACAAGCTCCTCTTTCTTCAACCCAGAGACAGCATCGACGCCAGCGGCCTTTGCTTCCTCACGCAATTCATCGACCTTCATCTCCCGGAGGTCACTTTCGTTGACGCCCGGTGTGTTGGGGGTCTGATTTCCCGGTTGTTGTGCCATGGCAGGATCTCCCTTCTTGTTCAGCGGGGCTGGGCCGGGTTGGTGGGATCACCCTGCGATGGCGGGTTCACGGGTGGGCCTGACGTTGCCGGACTTACCGGTGATCCGCCCTGGCTCTGGGATTTCTCCGGTGTCGCTGGATTGGTGGATCCGCTGGGTTCGGCACCATTGCGTAGCGCCTCCAGCCTCTGCTCGAGCACCTGCACAACAGGGAGCCGGTCGCCGTGCGCCCGTTCATAGGCCAAAAGCTGTCCCACTCCGGTTTCATCAAGGCCGTTGATGCGGGTCGGCAAGGTTCCCAGCGGAAGGTGGTCATAGTCCGGTAGGGGAAGGTCGTCGTGTCGTGGTGATTCATTCTGTGCCATGAGATATCACTCCGATGGTTCGGTCGCTACGTCGGTTGGTCCTTCTTCTCCGCTCGTGTCGTCCTCGAGCTCGTCTTCACCTCGGGAGTTGTCCTCCAGATCGGTGTCAATGCCGTTGTTGTCGTCGAACTGTTCGACTTCATCAGGTGACTCTCCGCCACCTGGATCGTCACACCCGGTCAGCAGCACGGCGCTGATGCCCGCAGCAGCTGCCATTGCCCACAATTTGTGCTTCGCCATGATCAGTCCCTTTCTGCTCACACCTTCGGGCGGTTCCACCCTTATCAATAAACAGTATGCTTACTATCTTCGTCTTGTCGACGATTAGAGCACGCGATTTTATAAGCACGCTGATAATCTACGATGAGTACAAATCCAGACAACCGTGACGAAGGAGTCCTGACATGGCGGGCAAATTCGAGCTCTATTTCGACGACGACAAGCGCTACCGCTTCCGGTTGACCGGCGACGACGGCGCCACCCTGATGACCAGCGAGTCGTACGATGACAAGCCCACCGCCGTCTCCGGAATCAACGGCATCCGCGACTGCGCCTCCACTGCGCTGATCAAGGACCTGACTGACGGCCAAGACACCGAATAACTACGAGTGAGCGCGAGGTGACGATGTCCAACAGCCCCACAGCCAACCTGCAGGCCGCAGCGATGGGAACGGGCATTGGCCCGGTCCTGGAAAGGTTCCAGGACGTCGAGCGCATTGCGATCCTCCGCGGTGGCGGTCTCGGCGATCTGCTCTTCGCCTACCCGGCGCTGAGCGCACTCGCAGCGGCGTATCCCGACGCATCCATCACCCTGCTCGGGCTCCCGTTGCACGCCGAACTCCTCCGCGACCGGCCCGGGCCTGTGGCGGAAGTGGAAGTGCTGCCGTTCGCCTCCGGAGTGCGCCCGGGCCCGGAGGACGGAACGGCGACGGCAAACTTCTTCGCTGACATGCGGTCCCGGCACTTTGATCTTGCAGTGCAGATCCACGGCGGCGGGCGCAATTCCAACCCCTTCCTCCTCAAACTCGGGGCGAGACACACTGTCGGCACGAGGACCCCGGATGCGGTGGCGTTGGAACGCACCCTTCCCTACATCTACTACCAAAATGAATTCCTGCGTTCGCTTGAGGTGGTGGGCCTTGCCGGCGCTGCACCGGTGTCGCTCGAACCCCGGTTGATCGTCACCCCGGAGGAGACGGCGGCCGGGCTTCACCTCACCGGCGCGGGAACGCGCCCTCTTCTGGTGATCCATCCCGGCGCAACGGATCCCCGCAGGCGCTGGCCGGCGTCGTCGTTTGCTGTGGTCGCGGCGCGGGCGGCACGGGACGGCAGCGACGTGGTGCTGGTCGGGGACGACGGCGACGCACCGCTGGCCGCGAAAATCGTCCGGATGGCGCAGGCGGAAGCAGCATCAGAGGGGGCGCGCATCCGCTCTCTTGCCGGCCGGCTGTCGCTCAGCGAGCTGACGGGAGTGCTGTCGGTGGCGACCGTCGTCGTCGGTAATGACAGCGGACCCCGCCACCTGGCGCAGGCGGTCGGCACCCCCACGGTGGGTGTCTACTGGGTGGGCAATGTCATCAACGCTGGTGCCCTGGGCCGGACATTCCACCGCGTGCACCTGGCGTGGACCACTCAGTGCGCCACGTGCGGCGTGGATGTAACGCAGGTGGGCTGGACCGCTGAACGGTGCGAACACGATGATTCACACGTTCAGCAGATCCAGCCCGATGCGGTGTACGACGACGTTCGGGACCTTACGGCCACGACCCCTCTTCTTCGTGGCAGATAAGCATCTGCCGGATCTCACAGCCGCGTGGTTGTGACAGCGCGAAAAGGATCGCGTCAGCCACTCGCCTGGGGTCATTGAGCCGCGAGTTGTCCTGGGGCTTGTACTTCTCGTCCCGGTCATCGAAGAACTTCGTCTCCATGCCGCCGGGAATCATGGTGGTCACGCCCACTTCACCGGCCATCTCGGCTGCCAGCGCATGACTGAAGCCCACGACGCCGAACTTGGAGGCGCAGTAGGCGGTGGCGTCGGCGACTGCCCGGATGCCCAGGGTCGAGGCGATGGTAATCACCCGGCCATGGCTCGTCTTCAGATACGGCAGCGCGGCGCGCACGGTGGAAACGGTGCCGGTGAGGTTGACGGCCAGAACCTTCTCCCACTCAGCTGCCGCTACGTCTTCGAGCCGGCCGCAGCGGTCGATGCCGGCTGCAGTCACGACGGCGTCGAGCCCGCCCAGCGTTTCGGCCGCCTGTTGTACGGCTTGTGTCACAGCCTCCCGGTCCGCGACGTCGACTTCCAGGGCTTTCACGCCCGACGCCCCGCTGATGTCCCGGTCGAGCACCACAGGGGTGCCGCCGGCGTCGAGCACGCGGGCCACGACCGCTGCCCCCAGTCCGGACGCGCCGCCTGTGACCAGTACGCGGCCGGGGTTGAAGGTGCTGTTGTCAGTAGAAACAGACATGTGATCCTCTCGGTGTCTCTTGCTGGTTACCCGACCTCGGCGAGCGCCGCGGCCAGGGAGGTGGTTGAACGGGCTGGGATGTAGGGGACGGTCACGGTCTGCCCGCCCCACGATCGCAGGAGTGCGGACTCTGGAAGCTCGGTTGCGGAGTAGTCGCCGCCCTTGACCCAGATGTCGGGACGCAGGGCAGCCAGGGCCTCCTCGGGTGTGTCCTCTCCAAAGACGAATACGGCATCGACGCACTCGAGCGCGGAGAGGAGTTCCGCGCGGTCGTCCTCGCCCATGATCGGGCGCTGCGGGCCCTTGAGCCTGCGGACCGACTCATCCGAGTTGAGGCAGACGATCAGGCATTCTCCGAGCCTTCGCGCCGCGGACAGGGTTCGGGCGTGGCCGGCGTGCAGCAGATCGAAGCATCCGCCGGTGGCCACGACGGTGCCGCCCGCCTCGCGGGTTTCACGGGCAACCCGGAGCGCGTCGACCGCCGGTCCGTGCAGCTGTGTCGGTTCAGGGTCCTCCCCGAGCGCTGACACACCGCCCCGGCCGAGGAACTCCGCCGCCCGCTGGACCGCGGTCTCGACAGCCTCGCCGAGCGTCGTCCCGCCGCCGAGTGCAAGCGCGAGGGCGGAGCAGAACCTGTCACCGGCTCCACACGGATCATTGGCACCAATCGCGGGCGCCGGCACCAGATGCGGCAGTTCCGCGCTTGTTCCCTGATGGTGGATCAGCGCGCCCCGCTCCCCCAGCGTCACGACGACGGCCTTGCTCTTCCACGTCCGTTCCAGCGCTGCTGCAGCGTCAGCAGCAGCGCGAATGACGTCGGAGGCGCTCCCCTGCGTTGTACCCGATGCCTTCAGTGCTTCACTGAAGTTCGGGGTAACGGCGGCAACTCCGGGCACCGGTTCCGGCCCCGACGGATGCGGGTCCCAAACAACCGGGACACGTCCCGCGACCCGCTCCAGCACTTCCCGCAGCTGTTCGTTCGCTGCAAGCCCGCGCCCGTAGTCGGAAACCAGTATGACGTCGGCCCCTTCCACTGCCTGCAGCATTTCCTCGGTGACGGACGGCACCGGTGCGGCGCCGCAGCCTTCATCGAAACGCACGACGGCGTGGTTCCCCGCGCGCACCCGCGTCTTCACCGGGGTAGGTGCACCGGACGGGCCAGTGACGAGCCGGATGCCGGCGAGTTCCGCGCGGAGGGCGGAGGCGGCGTCGTCGTCGGAGAGCACCGTGACGAGCTCGAGACTGACACCGGACCTGTTGTCCTGCGCATCCTGCTGGAGCATCCGCGCGGTCAGGCCGGCGCCGCCGGCACGCCGCCTGACGGCAGCCACATCCACCACGGGCACCGGAGCGTCCGGGCTCAACCGGCCGGCGTCTCCGGACAAATCCACATCGAGGAGGACATCCCCGACTACGACGATCCTCATGATCCCGCCTCCATAGTCCGGCAGCGCGCCACTTCTGCATCGAACGCCCGGCAGATGGCGTGCAGCGCTATGAGGTGCCCCTCCTGCGCATTGGCCGACCGGGCGTCCACGGCCACATGGTCATCGCAGGCCGCCGTCAACGGGTTGGGGCCAGGGCCGGTGAGAGCCCAGCTTGTGATTCCGATCTTCCGGGCCGCTTCAGCCGCGCGCAGGAGGTTGGGGCTCTTGCCGCTCGTGCTAAGGAGCAGCAGTACGTCTCCCTCGCGGCCGTGGCCCTGCACCTGGCGGGCGAAGACGTTGTCGTAGCCGTAGTCATTCGCGATTGCTGTCACTGAGGAGGACTCAGCGTGCAGGGAGATGGCGGAGAACGCCTCTCTCTCGCCGTCGAACCTGCCCACCAACTCCGCCGTCAGGTGTTGAGCTTCGGCCGCTGACCCCCCGTTGCCTGCGGCGAGCAGGCGCTGGCCGGCCATGAGGCGTCCGGCGAGATCGACCCCCCAGTCTGCAAGATGGGCGGCGGAGGCCATCAGGGATTCGACCGCCGGCAGTACGTGCTGAAGATGACCCATGACGGCGTCGTAAGCACCGGATCCGGGAGCGCTGAGCGGCGCCGGCTCAGGACGCGGCGGAACGGCGATCAGCGGTTGCCTCCGCCCGGGCCGGACAGTGGCTAGGTATTCGGCGCTCATCGGGCGCTCCTTCCGGTGCTCTGCAGATGTGAGTTGGAGGCAAGGGGTGACGCCGGCGCCAACCGCGATGTCCTGCGTCGGGCCGGTGTCCGCCCACTGGCCTGGTTCAGCGTCAGCTGGTACGCCTTCTCGGTGTCGGCGGCGATGCGGTCCCAGGAATAGCGCGCATGCACCCTGGCCAGTCCTGCGCTGCCGAGTTCCTTCGCTGCCTCGGGATTCTCGATGACCTGGCGGATGGCTTCGGCGAGCGCCTCGACATCGCGCGGGGGTACGTGCAGCCCGGTCTGGCCGTCCACGACCGTGTCGATCAGCCCGCCCACGGCGGCAGCGATGACCGGGACTCCGCAGGCCATCGCCTCGAGCGGGACTATCCCGAACGGTTCATACCAGGGTGCGCACACCACGGCGTCGGCGCTGCGCAGCAGCTCGGGCATCCGCTCACGGGGCACCTGCCCCTCAAGCACAACGCGGTCTGCGACGCCCAAATCCGTGGCAAGATTCATCAGGCGCCGGGCTTCTGGATCTTCTTCGAGGCGCTTGGCGTCTCCGCTGCCGCCCGCGATCACGAGTTCGACGTCGTCAATCCCGCTGTCTGCCAACCTCCGCAGTGCACGGATCACCAGGTCGACGCCCTTACGCGGCACCAGGCGTCCCACGGTCATGATCCGGTGTGCGCGCCGTCGGGGAGCGGCCGGCCCCTCGGCCCCGAACAGTGTCAGGTCCACTCCGCAGGGCGCCACCGACACCCGTGTGCCCTCCACGCCCATGGCCTTCAGCTCGAACACCTCGTCGGAGCAGGTTGCGATCACCCGGTCCGCTTGCCGGCCCACGGAAGGTTCCAGCCAGGCACGTTCCAGCGGACTGGTGTCCTCCTTGCCCTGGTGCCGCCGCTTCACTGTTCCCAGCGCGTGGAAGGTCTGCACCACGGGGACGGCGTAACCGGCGTCGTCCCTCCGGGCGGCGTCGAGTGCCGCGATCCCGGACATCCAGAAGTGCCCGTGCACCAGGTCCGGCGGGCAGGAACCCCAGTCAGCAGCGATGCCGTCGGCGAGCTGGCCCATGAACGGCAGGAGGTCATCCTTGGGGATGGTGGTCGGCGGACCGGCGTCGACGTGAACCACTTCGACTCCTGGCGCAGCCTGGACCCGTTCGGGAAGGTCCGTGCTGTCCCTGCGGGTGTAGACCGTGATGCTGTGCCCGCGCCGTGCGAGCGCCAGTGACAGCGCAGCGACGTGCACATTCTGGCCCCCGGCGTCCACCCCGCCGAGCGCAGCGAGTGGACTCGCGTGCTCGGACACCATGGAAATCCTCATTGTGGTCTCCTTTCCGAAACTGCCAGGACGCGCGAACGCTCAGTGGTATCCCCCAGGACTTCGTCCCACGCTTCCAGGAACGCCTGCAGGCCATAGCGCTCCAGCGCCACCTGCCGCGCCACCTGGCCACGTGATTGTGCTTCTGCAGGGTCATCGATGAGCAGGCGTACTGCGGCGCGCAGTTCATCGGTGTTGGTCGAAATGGCACCCGCTTCCGGCGGCACCGCGCGGGCCGCCTCGGTCGTCGCCAGGGCGACCACCGGCATTCCGAGGTGCATCGATTCCAGCAGCGCAAGGCCAAGCGACGTCCAGCGCAGCGGGTGGACATAGACCCGGCGGCGGGCGAGTTCCGCGTGGAGCTTCGGCGTCGGCAGGTCACCGCAGACCGTCAGCTCCTCCGCGCCCAGACCGAGCGCGTTCGGCAGCTCGGCGGTTCCCATGCCGAAGACATCGAGATGAGCTTCCCGGCTGAACAGCGGAAGCAGGTCGGTGCCGGTGACCCGTCCCCGCCGCACCGGCTCATTCACGACGACGGCGGCATGCGGCAGCTCCCCGGTGTAGAGCGGACCGGGGTCCACGATGCCGTGCTCGACCACGGCCGTGGGCGCCATGCCGTTGTCCCAGAAGAGCCGGTTGAAGTGGGTGACGTGGACGATCGGAATCTCGCTCTGGCCGCCAAGCGGATGCAGCGTCGTCGGGATGTCGCCCTTGGGGGTGTTGTGTTCGAGGAAGACTGCGGGAATATCGCGCCCGGGGCGGCGTCCCAGCAGACGCTCAACCTCCTCCAGTTCCTCCAGCCGCTGCAGGACGACGACGTCGGGATTCTCCTCGCGCAGCTGCACCGGCGGCACCTCGCGCACCGAAGCCGGCCAGTCCCGGCCGGCACGGCCGAGGCCCCACGGACCCCCTTCGGGCGTGGTGGGCAGCAGGTACTCGTGCGCACCACGGACAAACGCATCGGTCCATCCGCCGTGCACGTGCCAGAGCAGTATCCTCATGCGTTCCTCGTTTCTCTTCTGCTGGCCAGGGACGGGATTCCGGAGATCAGCCGCTGCACAGCGGCGTAGGCATCTTCCGGGCTGACATCTGCGAGACAGGGGTGACCGGCCACCGGACAGTCACGGGCCCGGGTGAGCTTGCAGGGCGCGTTCTGATCCCCGAGCAACTCAACCGGCACGCGGTATGGTGCCCACCGGACGGCCGGCACCACCGGTGAGAACAGACTGACGACGGGCGTGCCCACCGCAGCAGCGAGGTGCGCTGGACCGGTATTGCCGACGACGACAGCGTCCGCCCCCGCCAGCACCCCGGCCATCGTGCGCAGATCGGTCTGGCCGCCGAGGTCGATGCCGTCAGGGCCCGCGACCGTGGCTGTCAGTTCCGGCTCGCCGTTTCCGCCGGTCACCACCACGCGGTAGCCCGCACCGGTCAGCAGTTCCGCGAGCGCGGCGTGATGCAAAGCCGGCCAGGCGCGGGCGGGGACAGCTGCGCCCGGGTGCAGGACGATGTAGGGACCTTCGCCCACCAGGTGCGTCACGTCGGGGATGCCGTGCACGCGAAGCCGTCCGTCGTCGTCGTCCGGCAGGAGGTAACCTCCGGCGGCGGCAATCTGCAGTGCGCGCTCCGGCTCCGGCTGATCCTCCGGGAAGTCCTCGCCGGGTTTGAGCCGTACGTCAAGGAGACTCCCGGCGTAGTCCACCGATGCACCGGTGATGCGCCCGACGCCGGCCAGCCGCAGTACCAGCGCCAAGGGCAGCGGGGACTGGTGGAAGGAAGTGAGGATAACGGCTTCCGTGATACCGGCGTCCGCCACGGCATCCCGCAGGGTATCCAGGTGCCCAGCGGTCACCTCGGGTGCCGGCGACGCGATCCACGGAGAGTTCCAGACGATGACCTCCGACACCCCGGGAAGCAGTTCCGCCCCCGGTGCCCCTTGCGGACCGCACAACATGACGACGCCGGCAGGATCGCTTGCGGCGACGGCCCGGACCGCGGGACCGCACAGGAGAACGTCACCGACGCTGTCCAGGCGCGCCACCAGCACCCGGCCCATCAGGCGGCGCCCCGCAGCAACGCGACTGCTTCTGCGAGCGTGTCTGCCTTCAACGGCGCGGCATCGATCTCCTCCTGGCGGGTGATCGGGGTGGGAACAAGTACGCCCGTCGCCCCTGCAGCGGCGGCGGCCTCGACGTCCGCTCCGATGTCCCCGATGAAGGCGACCTCGGAGGGATGCAGCCCCAGCTTCTCGCAGGCGCGCAGAATCATGCCCGGCGCCGGTTTGCGGCAGGTGCAGCCGTCGTCGGGCCCGTGGGGGCAGATCTCCCACACGTCGAAGGGACCCAGCACGGCGTCAACGCGCTGGTTCACTGCTGCAACCTGATGCTCGGTGATCAGTCCGCGCGCGATCCCGGACTGGTTGGTGAGCACACCCAGCGGCACTCCGTCCGCGCGCAGGATGTTCAGCGTTTCGAGAGCACCGGGCATGGCGACCACGCGGTCCGGGTCGCCGTTGTACGGCACGTCGACCACAATGGTGCCGTCCCGATCGAGGAGAACAGCTTTCGGCTCGCTTCTCATACAGGCACTGTTCCCTGAGAAGTGGGAACCTAAACACTTCTTCGCGGAGAAGTTCTCCTCAGGCCCGCCGGAGGTGGACGGCCGCACCGCGCAGGCGCTCCTTTCTGGCAGGATACTTTCATGCTGCCTGACACTGCCGTGGAAGCCCTCGAGCCGGACGGACGCCCTGAAGTACTGGCATTGCGTGCCCTCAAGCTCGGAGATCTCCTGGTCGCGGTCCCAGCCCTGAGGGGCCTGCGCCGCGCCTTCCCTGAACACCGCATCCTGTACGCCGCGCAGTCCTGGCTCGAACCGATCGTGCAGCTGACCGGCGCCGTGGACGACTTGCTGCCCACCCACGGGCTCGATGTACCGCTCGCCCTCCGTCCGGGCAGGGTGGACGTTGCCGTGAACCTGCACGGCAACGGGCCCGAGAGCCGCGGGCGGCTTGAAGCTTTGGATGCCTCCCGGCGGATTGGGCACCATGCGCCGGGCTGGTCCGGCCCGGAGTGGGAAGACGGAGTCCACGAGAGGTACCGCTGGGCGCACCTCGTCCAATCCCACGGCATCGACGCCGATCCGTTGGACTACCACCTGCTGCCGCCGCCGGTTCAAAGCCCCGCGCCCGGCGCCGTCGTTATTCACGTGGGCGCCGCCTACGGAAGCAGGCTCTGGCCGGTGAAGCGGTTCGCCGAAGTCGCCCGGGCGCTTTCCGACGCCGGCCAGCAGGTGCTGCTTACCGGCAGCACCGGCGAGCGTCCCCGTGCGGAAGCAGTTGCCCAGGCCGCCGGGCTCGATGAGACCCATGTCGTGGCGGGACGCCTTGGGTTGCTGGAGTTCGCGGCCCTGATCTCTTCGGCGTCGCTGGTCATCTCGGCTGATACCGGCGCCGCCCATCTGGCCTCGGCATACTCCCGGCCGTCAGTGGTGCTGTTCGGGCCGGCCCCCGTGGCGGAATGGGGGCCGCCGCCCGGACCGCATCTTGTGCTGACGGACGAATCGGTACGCCGTGGCGAAACCTTCGCCAGTGAACCGGATCCAGCGATTCTCGCAGTAACGCCCGAGGATGTGCTGCGCGCGGCTGCGGAACTGGGTATCTCGCGCTGACCCCTTCAGGCGATGCGCGCTGCCGCACCCGTTGCTGCCAGGCCGATTGTTTCGGTGCCCAGTAAGCGTTTCTGGAGTTTCACGAGTGTCCGCGCGAGGAGTCGCGAAACCTGCATCTGGGTCATGCCGAGCCGTCGGGCGATGCGGTCCTGGGTCTCCTCGTGGAAGTAGCGCCGATACAGCAGTTCCCGCTCGCGTTCTGACAGCTCACGCACTGCGGCGCGCAGGGCGAGCACTTCATCGCTCCGGGCGTACTGGTCGTCGCCGGCTGTCAGGACCTCGGCCCAACCCGGGCCCTCCGTCGTTGTATCGAGCGATTCGGGCCGCTGGCTTCCGCCGCAGTTCAAAGCTTCCGCGACCGTTGCCGAATCCTTCTGGAGGTGTTCGGAGAGCTCGTCGAGGGAGGGCTCCCGACCGAGTCGCTGAGCCAGTTCGGAACCCGCCTTGACGGCCGCCGACTTCAGGTCCTGGAGCTCGCGCGGCGGCCGTATCATCCAACAGCAGTCCCGCAGGTAGCGCTTCACTTCGCCTCGAATGGTGGGGACGGCGTACGCGGCGAACTCGATGCCAAGCTCCGGGTCGAAGCGGCGCGCGGCCTTCATCAGTCCTACGTATGCGACCTGGCGGACATCCGCGGCGTCGTTGGAGAAGGGGGAATAGCCCCGTGCTATCCCCTCGGCTATGTGGAGGTGCTCCAGGGCGATGCTCTCCTGCATGGCGGCCTTCAGACTGCCGGACGGCCGCTTGGCTGAGGGGCTGATGCGGGGCTTGGCCTCCCGCGCGGGCGCGACTTCTTGCATACTTTCACCTCGAGTCGGAGACATGGGGCGGTTCTTCTACAGAAGAACATAAGCATGCTGAGCAAAGCAACGCGTTTACTAAATCGTTATCTTAAAAATCTTCTAATCGTTTCTCGACTGCGGTATTGACTACTTCTCCTCGACCAACTAAGGACGGTGCTGGTCAATCGCGTACTTCTCCAAGTTCTTCAGAGTCCGTTCCATCGCCGCCGGATGCTTCCTCGTGAAACCCAGCAGCTTCAGGATCGGCTTGCCGAAGACTGCCCGCGCGTCCCATTCCTCTGCGACCAACGTGCCGCCGTCGTGCTCTTTCAGGGTGTAACGCCACACATGGCGCGAAAAGTGCCGCCACGCGATGCGCTTGCCCTCCTCGAATTCCACGACGGTGTTCAGGATTTTGTAGGGCGCACCGATCTTCATATCCATCCCGAAGCGCGCACCGGCGGAAAGGCGCTGAGGCCCGTTGGGCTGCTCACCCGAGACGGTTCCGGAACCGTCGATCACACTATGCAGGGCCGGGGTGGCCAGGACCTCGAAGACGGCGGCGGCAGAGGCAGGGATGAATCGCTCCCGGCGGATCAGGTAAGGGGTGGCCATAGGTTCATTCTCCATCGAGTGGGCGCCCACAACCGCACTTCCCTCAAAGGGTGGTCATGAGCGCCCACTCGATGCGGCAAACGGCGTGGATCCTCAGCTCACGGCGTTGGTCTGCGCAGGGTCCGGCGCTATGCCTGCCTCCCGCTCCACCCGGGTGTCCCGCTCGATGACGGTCGACAGCGCCTTCTCATGGACGAACGCCAGGAGGATCGCAGCCATGACACCGAGGGGCGCCATGTAGAGGAACAGTGGAGTGAGCGCATCGTTGTAGGACTGGATGATCGGCAGCTGCAACGCTTCAGGCAGTGCATTGACCAGCTCCGGCGTTAACGAGTTGGCGCCGCCCTGCAGCGCCGTGCCGCCCGCGGGGAGCCGCTCGAGCAGCAGCTCCCCCACCCGTGCCGTGAAAAGGCTGCCGATGACGGCGGACCCGAGGGTGGCGCCGATCTGCCGGAAGTAGTTGTTGGACGCCGTCGCTGTTCCGACGACGCGGTTCGGGAAGGTGTTCTGCACGATCAGCACCAGAATCTGCATGCTCAAGCCCAGCCCGGCGCCCATGATGGCGATGAAGACGCAGATCAGCCACACGGGCGTCGTCGGGGTGATGGTGGAGAGCAGCAGCAGCGCTACGGAGACCCCGACGGAGCCCACGATCGGCATCCACTTGTAGCGGCCCGTCTTGCTGACGAGGACTCCAGAACCCGTGGAGGTCAGGATCAGTGCGCCCATCATCGGGATCATCAGCAGTCCGGCGTTCGTGGCGCTGGCTCCGGTGACCATCTGGAGATACGTCGGCAGGTACCCGATGGCGCCGAACATGGTCACGCCGATGAGCAGTCCCCCCGCAGTGGTCAGGACGAAGTTGCGTTCCCGGAACAGGTTCATCGGGAGAATCGGCTCCTTGGCCCTGCGCTCGACCGCGACAAAGAGCGCTCCGGTGACAACGGCGAGCGCAAAGAGTCCGAGTATCTGTGCTGACAGCCACGCGTACTGGGTACCACCCCAAGTGCCTACCAGGACCAGCGACGTCGTCGCGATAGCGAGCAGCACCATTCCGGCGACATCGACATGGGGGTGGACCCGTTCACGCGCAGGCAGGTGGAGGAAGAACAGCACCACGACGATCGCCAGAACACCCAGGGGCATGTTGATCCAGAACATCCAGCGCCAGCCCGGACCTTCGGTGAACCAGCCGCCCAGCAGTGGTCCCGCGACTGAGGCGAACGCGAACACTCCGCCCATGGCACCCATGTACTTGCCGCGCTCCCGGGCGGGAACGACGTCGGCGATGATGGCCTGGGAGAGGATCATCAAACCACCGCCGCCCAGACCCTGCACAGCGCGTCCGGCGATCAGCCACTCCATATTCGGGGCGAGACCGCCGACGACGGAGCCCGCCATGAAGATGGCGATCGCCAGGAGCAGGAGGCTTTTGCGCCCCATCAGGTCGCCGAGCTTGCCGTAGATCGGCATGACGATCGTGGCGGCGAGGATGTAGGCGGTGATGACCCACAGCATTTGGTCGACACCGTTGAGTTCACCGACGATCGTGGGAAGCGCCGTACTGAGGATCATCTGGTTCAGTGCGGCCAGAAGCATGGACAGCATGAGGCCGACGAAGAGCAGAAGCAGGCCCGACTCTTTGCGTGCAACGGTTGTTATCATCGAATTTCCTCAAGTACTTCCCGGAGCAGCGCGGTGGCGCCGTCGAGTGCGGAGAACTGGTTCTCAATGGTGGGTGAGTCAGCTGCCTGCTGGAACGCGTACCGCATGGGTGCACCGGCAACGAGGACGATCATGCGGGCCACGTCTTCCCCGGAATTGCGGCTGAGCGCGGCCTGCCAACGGCCGGAATCGGTAAGCGCAGCAGCGACGACGTCCCGGACCAACTGTTCCACGCGCAGGAAGTACGCGTACCGACGCTGGCGCAGGAACGGGTAGGCGGTCAGCACCTCAACGCGCCGGCTCGTTTCCGGCTCGCCGCCCTCGGTGGAATGTACGACGGCGATGAGCAAACGCGATACCTGCTCCAAAAGATCATTCTCGGGAGAGAAATCCTGAAGCAGTCCGTCATCGATACTGGGCTCCTGCAGCCCGAGGATCGCGTCTTCCTTGGTGCTGAAGTAATTGAAGAACGTCCGGGGAGAGACGTTGGCGTCGGCAGCGATCTGCTCAACCGTCACGGCCTCCGGCCCCTCCTGGAGCGTGAGGCGGGTTGCGGCGTCGTGAAGCGCGGCCCAGGTTTCGGTGCGCTTACGCTCCCGAAGGGAAACTAGTTGACTCACCGAACCATTGTGTCACGCAACTAAATTTTGCACAACTGCAAGGTTGCGTTCGTGCAAAGCGGACCCCTGCCAAATGATTACCAGCAAGGGTTATAACGGCTCCGTGACTGGGAGATGACCTCCGTGCCCGGGACGCTGTCGTCGTAGGCGAACTTAGGCACTGCCTTCCTCTGCTGCCTGACGAGGTGCACCCATCGGCGTTTCACCATAGTCTGGCCACGTGGGTACAAGCACCGTTAGATCCGGCGAACAGATTGACCGACAGGCGCGCATTCTCGAAGCGGCGATGGACCTGCTGTCGCGCCACGGGATTTCGGGCGTTAACATGCGCGCCGTGGCGCGCGAAGCCGGTGTAGCGCTGGGGCTTGTCAACTACTACTACCAAGACAAGGCGTGCTTGATTCGTGCCGCTCTGCATCGTATTGACGAGCACGACCTCATGCTGGTCGAGCCCGACCCTGATTTGCCTCCCGACGATCAGCTCCGCAAAGCTCTGCGGCGCGTCGCGGGCGCCGAACTTTTGACCACTCGATATTTGTCGCTGCGTCTCCACCTTTGGGCCTTGGCTCAGGCCAGCGAGGACTTCGCACAGATCAATGCGGTGGCGTTCGAGCGATATCTCGATGGACTCGCGACTCTGATAGGGAGTGCCAAGCCCGAGCTTTCCCATGATGAGTGCAGGGAACGGGCAGCCGACATCGTCGTCGTACAGAACGGTATGTGGCTAACTGCGCTCCTCGGCGTAGACCAGGCATCAATTCAGCGAAACATCGCCCACACCGAGAACATAGCCTTCGCCCCTTCGCGCAAGAACGAGCGTGAGCAGAGCGAGCTCAAGGATTTGTAGGGCCCGCTGGCTCGCGACACAACTTTGGATCCACTGGTGGACAAACGTTCAAAGTGAATCTTGAACGTTTGTTCAACGTGCACTAATCTGTCTGGTATGAGCTACGCCACACAATCCACGGATACCGCATGCACTCTATTCATCAATGGCTCGTGGGAGCCTGCGGAGTCCAGCGCGATGCGTGAAATTCGCAACCCCGCCGACGGTGAATTGGTCGCCACAGTGTCAGAGGCCGGCAGGGCGGATGCCGAGCGGGCCATCGCTGCCGCCCGCGCTGCCTTCGACTTTGGAGTCTGGTCTTCGGTCCCGGCACCCGAGCGCGGTGCCTTCCTACTAAGGGTTGCCGCCGAATTGCGTGATCGCCGCGAGAAATTCGCCCGCGCCGAGTCTCTCGACACCGGAAAGCGGATCATCGAAAGCCGAATCGACATGGACGACATCGCCGCCTGCTTCGAATATTTCGGCAGGATCGCAGGCCAACAGCCAGGCCGCGTGGTCGACGCCGGGGACTCCACCGTCGTGAGCAGGATCGTCTACGAGCCAGTGGGGGTCTGCGGCCTGATCACGCCCTGGAACTACCCCTTGCTTCAAGCGGCGTGGAAGATCGCCCCGGCATTGGCGGCCGGCTGCACCTTCGTCCTCAAGCCGTCCGAGCTGACCCCGTCCACCGCGATCCTGACCATGCAACTGCTGCAGGACCTGGGACTGCCCGACGGCGTCGCCAACCTCGTGACCGGTGTCGGCGCGGAGGCGGGCGCACCACTCTCGGAACACCCCGACGTCGACCTGGTCTCCTTCACCGGTGGGCTGGAGACCGGCAAGCGCATAGCCGCGGCTGCCGCCGGCACCGTGAAGAAGGTGGCGCTGGAGCTCGGAGGCAAGAACCCCAACGTGATCTTCGCCGACGCGGACTTCGACGCCGCCGTCGACAACGCGCTGAACGGGGCATTTGTGCACTCCGGGCAGGTGTGCTCCGCCGGCGCGCGACTGGTGGTCGAGGAATCGATTGCCGAGCGCTTCGTCGATGAGCTGGTCCGCCGTGCCCAGGACATCCGCATCGGCGGCCCGTTCGATGAAGCTGCCGAGACAGGGCCGCTGATTTCGGCGGCTCACCGCGAAAAGGTACACACCTACGTTCAGCGCGGACTGGAGGAGGGCGCGCGACTGCGGTGCGGTGGCGCGGCGCCTCAAGGAGAGCAGTACGACGCCGGATTCTATTACGAGCCAACCGTCCTGGACCATGTGCAGAAGGGGATGTCCGTCGTCGTCGATGAAGCTTTCGGTCCGGTGGTGACCGTTGAGACCTTCCGAACCGAGGATGAGGCGGTCGCAACCGCCAACGACACGATCTACGGGCTGGCCGGGGCTGTCTGGACACAGGACGCCGGCAAGGCCCAGCGTGTGGCGGGCCGACTGCGGCACGGCACCGTCTGGATCAACGATTATCACCCCTACCTCCCGCAGGCCGAGTGGGGCGGCTTCGGCCAGTCCGGCGTCGGCCGCGAGCTCGGGCCTACCGGTCTGGCCGAATACCAGGAATCGAAGCACATCTACCAGAACACCAACCCGCAGGTGACGGGCTGGTTCTCGGAGCACGGCAAGGAGAACTAGATGCATATCGACAACGTCGAGAACCTCAACGAGCGCGAGTTCGACTACATCGTCATCGGCGGCGGGTCTGCCGGAGCCGCAGTAGCCGCCCGGCTGAGCGAGGACCCCGCCGTGTCCGTGGCACTGGTGGAGGCCGGTCCAGACGACCGCGGGATACCCGAAATACTGCAGCTTGACCGCTGGATGGAGCTTCTGGAATCCGGCTACGACTGGGACTACCCAATCGAACCGCAGGAGAACGGCAACTCCTTCATGCGCCACTCCCGTGCCAAGGTTATGGGCGGCTGCTCCAGCCACAATTCCTGCATCGCCTTCTGGGCACCGCGCGAAGACCTGGACGAGTGGGAGTCAAAGTACGGCGCCACCGGCTGGAATGCTGAGACCGCCTGGCCGCTCTACCAGCGGCTGGAAACCAACGACGACGCCGGCCCCGATGCGCCGCACCACGGAGACTCCGGACCTGTGCACCTGATGAACGTGCCTCCGGCGGACCCCACCGGCGTCGCACTCCTGAAAGCCTGTGAACAGGCCGGCATCCCCCGAGTCAAGTTCAATACCGGCACCACGGTAATCAACGGCGCGAACTTCTTCCAGATCAACCGCCGTGCAGACGGCACTCGCTCCTCCAGCTCAGTCTCCTATATCCACCCGATCATCGAGCGCGGGAACTTCACCCTGCTGACCGACCTGCGCGCCCGACAGTTGGTTTTCGATGCGAATAAGCGCTGCACCGGCGTCGATGTTGTGGATTCTGCGTTCGGCCGGACCCACCGGCTCTCCGCGCGCTGCGAGGTCGTCCTGTCGACCGGCGCCATCGACTCGCCGAAGCTGCTCATGCTCTCCGGTATTGGGCCCGCCGCGCACCTCGCCGGGCACGGCATCGAGGTCCTGGTCGACTCCCCCGGCGTCGGCGAGCACCTGCAGGACCACCCGGAAGGTGTTGTGCAGTTCGAAGCGAAGCAGCCGATGGTACAGGTCTCGACGCAGTGGTGGGAGATCGGCATCTTCACACCTACCGAGGAGGGCCTGGACCGCCCGGATCTGATGATGCATTACGGCTCCGTCCCGTTCGACATGAACACCCTGCGGTACGGCTACCCGACCACGGAGAACGGCTTCAGCCTCACCCCGAACGTCACGCACGCTCGCTCCCGCGGCACGGTCCGCCTGCGCAGCCGGGACTTCCGGGACAAGCCGATGGTGGACCCGCGGTACTTCACTGATCCGGAGGGCCACGACATGCGCGTCATGGTCGCCGGTATCCGCAAGGCCCGTGAAATCGCTGCCCAGCCCGCCATGGCGGACTGGACCGGCCGAGAGCTCTCGCCCGGCGTCGAAGCGCAGACCGACGAGGAACTGCAGGACTACATCCGCAAGACTCACAACACCGTGTACCACCCCGTGGGGACCGTCCGAATGGGACCAGCCGATGACGAGATGTCTCCCCTTGACCCCGAGCTGCGGGTCAAGGGCGTCACCGGCCTGCGCGTCGCCGACGCCTCTGTGATGCCCGAACACGTCACCGTCAATCCCAACATCACCGTCATGATGGTCGGAGAGCGCTGCGCCGACCTCATCCGCGCCAGCCGTGCGAGCGAAACAACGACGGCGGAGGCGCGGCTCAGCGCGGTTCTCGCCTGACCGTCAGCGGGCGTAGTGCGGGCTCCGGACCCGTTATGCGAACCCGGTGGAGGGGTGCATCCTGCTCCCTCCACCGGGCCTTTCCGTATGAGCTCGGGTCGTGCGCGGAGCTGGCTTGATCTTGAATTCTTCCTATTCACAAGTCTTGAACGTATGTTCAATCTGATCTACTCTCCTCATATGACCTACGCCACACTTTGCGGAGTCGTTCGGACTCCTCGCAGGGGATCCGGCGGAGGCACAGCAAGACCAGGCAAAACACTTGGGGGAAACGGCCGGAGGCCCACAATCGCTGCCTGCCGTTGATTTCGCCCGCGTCCAATGGCGGTCACGGGTAATAACCATCGTGCTTTTCTGACGTAGGAGTCCAAATATTGGAACGCAACAAGAGTGCTGATTCATGCGGCATGGACGAGTGCGGCTACGTTGATAGCCCACGACGAATGTCCGCGGTTGCCACAATGTGCCCGGATCTGAGTCTGCCCCGTGCCATTTCCGCCTGCACGAAACATCGCCACGACGTGCGGTGCACAACGAGAGGGACGAAATGAGTCAGATAACCGACACTTCGCCCGTAACAGCTAGTGGAGACGGCGACACGACTCCCGCGGCTCGAACCCGCGTCAATTGGACCGTCTTCATCGGATCGGCCGCCGGGATCCTCGCGATCGCCATTTGGGCCATGAGCGACGCCGCAGGCGCTGAGGCCCTGATCGGCTCCATGGTCGCCTGGGTATCCACCAACATGGGGTGGTACTACTTCCTGATCGTCACCGTGGTGGTGGTGTTCGTCCTGGTCATCGCCCTGACCCGGGTGGGCAAGACGAAACTCGGCCCGGACCATTCGAAGCCGCAGTTCAGCATGTTCACCTGGGCGTCGATGCTCTTCGCAGCGGGCATCGGCATCGACCTGATGTTCTTCTCGGTGTCCGAGCCCGTGACCCAATATCTAGCTCCCCCGCAGGGTGACGGCAGCACCGTCGAGGCCGCCCGGCAGGCCATGGTCCTTACCCTGTTCCATTACGGCATCACTGGCTGGGCTCTTTACGCGCTCATGGGACTGGCCCTCGGCTACTTCGCCTACCGGCATAATCTGCCCCTGAGCATCCGCAGCGCCCTGTACCCGATCTTCGGCAAGAAAATCAACGGCCCGCTCGGCGACGGCGTGGACATCGCAGCCCTCCTCGGGACCATCTTCGGCATCGCCACCTCCCTGGGAATCGGCGTCGTGCAGCTTAACTACGGACTCAGCCTCATGTTTGGGCTGCCCGAGAACGTCGCCGTGCAAATCGGCCTGATCGTCGTGGCCGTTGTCATGGCTACCGCGTCTGTGCTCTCGGGCGTCGAAAAGGGAATCCGTCGGCTCGCCGAGCTGAACGTGATCCTTGCACTCGGCCTCATGGTGTTCATCCTCCTGACCGGCAAGACCAGCTTCCTGTTAGACGGAATCATTCAGAACACCGGCGACGTGCTCAGCCGGTTTCCGGCCATGACACTGGACGCCTTTGCCTACGACCGGCCCAGCGACTGGCTGCAGGGCTGGACACTCTTCTTCTGGGCCTGGTGGATCGCCTGGGCTCCCTTCGTCGGGCTCTTCCTCGCGCGCATCTCCCGTGGCCGCACCATCCGCCAGTTTGTGCTGGGCACCCTCATGGTCCCCTTCGCGTTCATCCTGGTGTTCATCTCGATCTTCGGCAACAGTGCCCTCGACATCGTGATGAACGGCAATGCCGCCTTCGGGGAAACAGCGATGGCCCAGCCGGAGCGCGCATTCTATGGCCTCCTCGAGCAGTACCCCGCGGCGCCGCTGATCATCGGCGTAGCCACCTTCACCGGACTGCTCTTCTACGTCACCTCCGCCGACTCAGGTGCTCTCGTCATGGCCAACTTCACGAGCCACCTGAAGGACGCCGGCGCCGACGGACCCAAGTGGCTGCGCGTCTTCTGGGCCCTGGTCACCGGGCTCCTGACGCTCGCCATGCTGACCGTCGGCGGAGTGACGACGCTGCAGAATGCGACGATCATCATGGGTCTACCGCTCTCGATCCTGCTGCTGTTCATCATGCTGGGCCTCTACAAAGCACTGCGCGTGGAGAACTCGCTGGCGGACAGCTACCGTTCGAGCCTGCCGGGAATCATCTCCGGCCATAGCGCGGACGGATCGTCGTCACGAACGTGGCGGCAGCGCCTCCACCGCGCCATGACCTACCCGGGTCCGAAGCAGGCGAACCGCTTTGTGGATACCGTGGCGCTGCCCGCGTTGCAGGAGGTGTACGACGAGTTGAAGGCGCAGGACGCCGACGTGACCCTGGCGACGGGTATCGTCGAGACCTGCGGCATCCGCCACGTCGACCTTCTGGTGAGGCTTTGCGATGAGCGCCCGTTCAAGTACCAGATTTACCCGGTTCAGTACGACACCCCGTCCTACGCGCCCGGAAATGCCGGGCTCGAATCGAAGTACTACCGGATGGAGGTCTTCTCCCTGGAGGGCAGCCACAGCTATGACCTCGCCGGCTACAGCAAGGAACAGGTCATCACCGATGTCCTGGACCACTACGAAACCCATCTCGAATTCCTGCACCTGAACCGCGCGGTTCCCGGTACAACGGCCGTCATCGAGGACCAGGCTGCCAAGGACAACTGGGAATCCGACTTCCTGCATCAGGAGGAGACAAAGTGACACGGCGCCTATTTCCGCGCGAAAGCCGGGCGTCGAGGTCGGAGTGATCCATCCTCACTCCGCTGAGCCTTGCTGGTGATGCCATAGGACCGTCCACTCAGAGGAAGGCCGCCATCGCACCCCACGGCGGCCTCCCTCTGAGAGGACGGTAAAAGGGCGGCAAGGTCCCGGACGTAAGACTCTTGCCATCGGCCCGAGGACACGCAACTGTCCGCAGGGAGCTCCCTCAATTGCGGGGTGAGCCTGTCACTAGGAACTGATCGCTGCGGGCGGTCTTTCCCCGCTGAGCACGGCCAGCACGTTGTCGGCGGCGAGCATTGCCATGGCGGTGCGGGTCTCAATGGTGGCGGAGCCGAGGTGCGGCACGAGGGCTACGTTCTCGAGCTCGAGCAGCCCGGGATGCACGCTGGGCTCGTTCTCAAACACGTCCAGGCCAGCGCCCGCGATCTGTCCGTCACGCAGCGCGGACGCGAGTGCCTCTTCGTCGACGATCGGTCCCCGCGCGGTATTGATGAGGTATGCCGAATCCTTCATCGAAACCAGTTGTTCGGCGCCGATCAGATGATGCGTGGCAGGACCGTAGGGGCAGTGCAGCGAGACGACGTCAGAAATGGCCAGCAACTCGTCGAGCTCTACCCGCCGGGCGCCCAGCTCAGCGGCTACCCGGGGATCGATCTCGCTGCGCGACTGGTAGACGATTTCCATGCCGAAGGCTCTGGCCCGGCGCGCAGTCGCCTGCCCGATGCCGCCCATACCGACGACGCCGAGGGCTTTGCCCTGCAGACTGCTCCCGAGCAGGAAGAACATGCCCCACTTCCAGGCCTGACCCGAGCGGATGATCCGTTCCCCCTCGCCGAGCCTGCGGGTCGCCATGAGGATCAGCCCAAACGCGATGTCGGCTGTGGCGTCCGTGAGAACTCCGGGAGTGTTGGTGGCCACGATGCCCCGTTCGGAACAGGCAGGCACGTCGATGTTGTCATAACCCACGGCGACGTTCGCGACCACTTTGAGCTGCGGTCCGGCGACGTCGAGCAGCTCGGCGTCGATGCGCTCAGTGAGCAGGCTCACCACGGCATCCGCCCCGGCTACCCGGCGCAGGAGCTCCTCCCGGCCGATCGACTCCGGGCCCTCCCACGCATCGACCTCATGCTCGGCGCGAAGCTTTTCAATAGCGGCTTCGGGGACCCGCCCCGTGACGACGACCCGGCTCATGCCGTCTCGATCCACTTGCGCAGGCGACCAAGTCCGTCGCGGATATCGGCGACGTCGATTCCCGAGTAGGCAAGCCGGATGTACTGCCGCTCCTCGCCGGGCTGACGGCGCCCGAAGTGTTCACGCGTACAGAAGGAAACGCCGGTCTCATGCAGCGCTGCGGAGGCGAAATCACCGACTGCCGCGTACCCCAGGCGCTCCATGACCTCGGTGACGTCGGGGAAGAGGTAGAACGTCGACTGCGGCACTGCTACGTACATCCCGGAGATGTCGTTCACGAGTTCGCAGGCGGCATCCCGCCGCTCGCGGAGAATATCGAGCATTTGCTGGACGGGTTGCTGGGTGCCACGGAGCGCTTCGATGCCGGCCCACTGCACGTAATGCGTTGTGCATGACTCATCGTTGGTGTTGAGCGTGCTGAGGACTTTGGCGATCTCGACCGGGGCGACGGCGCAACCGAGGCGGGATCCGGTCATGGCGAACTTCTTGCTGAACGTATAAAGGATCACCGTGCGCTCGGCCATGCCGGGAAGTGACGCGATCGAGGTCGAGACACCCTCATAGCGTGTCTCGAAGTATGCCTCGTCGGAGAGCACCCAGAGGTCGTGCTCCTGTGCGAGCTGCGCGATAGCCTCCCGCTCGGCCTCCGTCGACTCCGCCGAGATGGGGTTCTGCAGGTCGTTGTAGATGATCGCGACCGTGTTCGGGGTAATGGATGCCCGTACCTGGTCGAGGTCAATCGCGAAGCCCTGACTCGTGGGCACATAGCGGTACGGAACCGCCGTACCGCCCAGGTACTCGATCTGCGATTCGTAGATCGGGAAGCCCGGGTTGGGATAGAGCACTTCCTGGCCAGGGTTCATGACCGCCTGCAGGAACTTGGTGATGACCGGCTTGCCGCCCGTCATCACAACGACGTTGTCGGGCTTGAACTTAACACCTCTCCGGGACCCGATATCGTCGGCGAGAGCCTCACGCAACGGCGGGATGCCGGGGCCCGGGCAGTAGCCCGTGTACCCGTCTGCGATCGCCCGGTTCATCGCCTCGACGATATGCGGGGCAGTCGGGATGTTGATGTCGCCCAGATGGAAGGGGTACACGAGGTTTCCCTTCGCCTTCCAGTCGGCTGCGGCCTGTGCGACGCTGAAGGCGGTCTCGGTGCCCAGACGTTCGAGCCGGTGCGCGAGTTGCTGCATGCTGTTCCACTCCTCATCGAGTTGGCGATCAAAGTTCAGGTAATAAATGGTGCTCAGGCGTCGTGGAGGCTGTCAGGCGCTCAGCACTCGATGACGTTCACCGCCAGGCCTCCGCGGGAAGTTTCCTTGTACTTGCTCTTCATATCCGCTCCAGTGTCGCGCATAGTTTTGATGGCTTTGTCGAGCGACACCTTGTGGCTGCCGTCGCCGTGCAGGGCAAGGCGGGCAGCGTTGATGGCCTTCACGCTGGCGATGGCGTTGCGCTCGATGCAGGGGATCTGCACCAGCCCGCCCACCGGGTCACAGGTCAGGCCGAGGTTGTGTTCGATACCCACTTCAGCGGCATTTTCCACCTGGGCAGGTGTCCCGCCCAGCACTTCGCAGAGCCCGGCGGCGGCCATGGAGCAGGCCGAGCCCACCTCACCCTGGCAGCCGACTTCCGCTCCTGAGATGGAGGCATTGATTTTGAACAGAATTCCGACGGCGGCTGCGGCAAGCAGGAAGCGGACCACGCCGTCGTCGTTGGCGCCGGGAACGAACTTCACGTAATAGTGCAACACTGCAGGAACGATGCCTGCTGCGCCATTGGTCGGTGCGGTGACTATCCGCCCGCCGGCAGCGTTCTCCTCATTCACGGCCAGCGCGAACAGGTTCACCCATTCCATCGCGCGCAGCGGGTCGGTCACCCCGGTGTCCGCCGTCAGGGTCTGGAATAACGACGGCGCCCGCCGTCGAACGCTGAGCCCGCCCGGAAGTATCCCGTCCGCGGTGCAGCCGTTGTCAACGCATTCGCGCATGACCGCCCACAGTCCCAGCAGCTTTTCCCGCAGCTCCGCTTCGGTCCGCCACACCAACTCGTTGGCGAGCATCACGTCGGAGATGGACATGCCTTCACGGCTGCAAATCGCCAGGAGCTCGTCCGCGGTGTTGAAGGGGTACGGCAGGACAGTCGCGTCGGCAACTACCTTGTCACCGGCGTCGGCGTCCCCGTCAACAACAAATCCGCCTCCGATTGAATAGAAGCTTCGTTCACTCAGCACAAATCCGGCATGGTCCAAAGCGCGGAAGGTCATGCCGTTGGGATGTGCGGGGAGGGATTTGCGCCGGTGCAGCACCACGTCCTCGTCCCAGTTGAAGTCCACCCGGTGGTCGCCGCCCACCCACAGCTCTGCGTCCAGGGCAGCGGCGGCCACCTGGTCATCCGCGGTGGAGGTATCCACGGTTTCCGGCTCCAGCCCCTTGAAGCCCAGGACCACGGCCTTGTCCGAGCCGTGACCCCTTCCGGTCGCACCGAGGGAGCCGAACAGCTCGGCCTGGACCCGCCTGGTGGAGCTCAGGTGTCCGTCTCCCTTGAGTCCGTCGGCAAACAGCTTCGCTGCCCGCATCGGGCCCACCGTGTGTGACGACGACGGCCCGATGCCCACGGAGAACAGGTCCAGGACGCTGAGGGCCATTCAGGGAACCTCAGGCGAGGCGTACTCCCGCATCGCGTCCAGAAGCCAGCGACCCAGGAAATCAGCGAACGACGCGCGGGGGAAAAGCCGGTAGCTTTCGTCACCGGTCTTCCACAGCACCACCGGAATGTTGCCGATCTCCGTCGACAGGGCGGTGCCGGCCTTCAGCACGCGCGGGTGCAGGTCCAGGGAGCATCCCTTCTCAAGTACAGCCCGCGCCCGCGGTCCCCTCAGTTCAAAGGTGGTGCGGTTGGCGGAGAGATCCACCACCTGGCCGGCCCCGTCACCGAGTGCTTCCCGGAGAGCCCGGATGAGGTCTCCACCGAGGGACTCGTGCGCTTCGCGTGGTGCCACCACCAGGAAGTCTTGAGGCCCGAGCCACAGCACTGACGTGTCCCCGTGATCGCTGACGTCGCCACACGTTGCGGGCAGCCCGCCGGTGATGGAGACGATGCGCTCTCCGGCGTCGCTCATGCGATCGATTCGGAGGCCGACCATGGTCAGGAAGGCCACTTCGGACAGCTCCACCACGCCGCGGACAGACCCGGTTTCGAAGTCTGCCCGGAGCTGGGCGGCTGGGCTGACACGGAGGGAGAGATTCTTCTCGTAGGAGGTTGCGGGTGCTGCTGTTTCAGCCATCTTTGCGGGTCCCTTCGGGGTCAAATAGCACGGTTTCGGCGACGACGACGTCAACGAGCTGGTCGCCGGCGGCAGCCACCAGGGTTTCGCCGATGCGGTTCCGGCCGTTTCTGATCAGTGCCAGGCCGAACGACCTGCCCAGAGCCGCGCTGTGGTAGCTGGAGGTGACGAAGCCCTCCATCGGGACCGGCCCGTAGGCGGGGTTGGTGGAGCGGCCCTTTTCCACGAGCTGGGTTCCTTCCGGCAGCCTCAGCGTCCCATCCACGGGTAGAACGCTGACCAGGTGCTTGCGGTCCTCGCGCCGGGCATCGGCCCGGGAGTAGGAGCGCTTACCGATGAAGTCCTTGGCCTTGGAGACGACCCATTCCATCCCGGCATCCTGGGGGGTGACGGTTCCGTCCGTGTCCTGGCCCACGATGGGGTAGCCCTTCTCGGCGCGGAGCACGTGCATGGTTTCGGTGCCGTAGGGAGTGATGTTGAATTCAGCACCGGCGGCTGCGACCGCTTCCCACGTGTTGAGCCCGTACCAGGCCGGCACGTTGATCTCGTAGGCGAGTTCACCGGAGAACGAAATCCGGCAGACCCGGGCACGCACGCCGGAGGCGAGCGTCGTTTCACGGAAGGTCATGAACGGGAACGCTTCGGCTTCCAGTCCCCCGTCGGCGGCCAACTCCGGCGCCACCTTGGCAAGGACCGCGCGGGATTTGGGCCCGACGACGGCAATCGTGCTCCACTGTTCGGTCACCGAAGTGCAGTGCACATCCAGCTCAGGCCACTCGGTCTGCAGCCATTCCTCCAGCCAATCCAGCACCTTCGCGGCGCCGCCGGTGGTAGTGGTCATGAAGTAGGTCTCCTCGTCCAGGCGCAGCGTCACGCCGTCGTCGAAGATCATTCCGTCCGCCAGGCACATGACGCCGTAACGGGCCGAGCCCGGGGCGAGCTTTTTGAACGCGTTGGTGTAGATCCGGTTCAGGAACTCACCGGCGTCCTTGCCCCGGATCTCGATCTTGCCCAGGGTCGTGGCGTCCATGAAGCCCACAGACTCACGGACGGCCGCACACTCACGCAACACGGCCGCGTCCATGTCCTCCCCGTCCTGCGGGTAGTACCAGGGCCGCTTCCACTGCCCCACGTCCTCGAACAGAGCGCCCTTCGCGACGTGCCAGGGATGGATGGACGTCTTGCGGGCGGGGTCGAACAGCTCCCCGCGCTGGCGTCCGGCCAATGCCGCGAACGCCACGGGAGTGAACGGTGCGCGGTAGGTGGTGGTGCCGATGTCGCCGATGCCACGGGAGGCCTCACCGGCGGTACGCAGCGCGGCCGCGATGACGCCGATTGCGTTGACACCGGAAGTCTTGCCCTGGTCATTGGCGGTGCTGATGGAGGTGTAACGCTTGATGTGCTCCACCGAGCGCATGCCGGCTCCGGTCGAGCGCAGCACGTCAGCAACTGACTGGTCGCGCTGGAAATCCACGAAATGTTGGTGCCAGTCATCCGGAGTTCCCGTCTCACCGGGGACCAGCCACAACTGCCGGGTCGGGGCGGACGCCTTCGGCTCCGCCAGCGGTGACGGCACGACGGCGGACGCGAACCCGGCTGCGATGGCAGCCGACGCGCCGGCGGTGATTCCCTCGGCCAGGCAGTCTGCGGTGCCGAAGGAACCGCGTCCGGAGCCGACAATCTGCTGGTTGGGCACCACGGTGCTCGGCACAAAGGCGGCCAGCTCGTCGTCCCAGCGCAGCTTTCCCTGCCGCTGGGAGTGCAGGTGCACCAGCGGGCTCCAGCCGCCGGAAACAGCGAGCAGATCGCAGGCGACCTGTTCAGTGCCGGAGGTGAGCTCGCCGTCGTCGTTAATGGCGCGGACGGTCACGCCGTTCAGGCGGCCGCTGTTGTCGGCAGAGGTGTTCGCCACTGCGCTTCCGGTCAGCACCCGTGTGCCCGCTTCGACGGCGGCCGCTGCCACCTCGCTGAGCTGGGGACGGGCATCCACGACGACGGCGACCATCACGCCGGCGCTGCGGAGGTCAGCGGCAAGGGCGTAGGCGCTGTCATTGGTGGTGCTGATGACCACGCGTTGCCCGGCGGCCACGGCGTAGCGGTTCAGGTAGCTGCGGACGGCGGAGGCGAGCATGCTGCCGGGCCGGTCGTTGTTCTCGAACACCAAGGGACGTTCGTGGGCACCGGGGGCCAGTACAACCTGGCTCGCACGGATGTGCCAGATACGCTGGCGGGAGACTCCCGACGGCGCGGGCGAGGACAGGTGGTCGGTACGGTTCTGGACGGCGATGACATAGTTGGCGTCGTAGGCGCCGAAGGCCGTGGTGCGGTTCAGGACGGTGGACTCGGAGCCGGAAACGAGTTCGGCTTCCACGTCCGCCACCCACTCCAGGGCCGGCTTGCCCTCGATGGTCTCGGCCAGGTCCGGTGCTGTGGAGCCGGACAGGAGCGAGCCTCCCAGCTCAGGCTGGTCGTCCAGCAGCATGACACGGGCACCGGTCCGCACGGCTTCCCGGGCCGCGGCCAGGCCTGCGGGGCCGCCGCCGATAACCAGGACATCAGTGTGGACGTACTTCTTGTCGTACTCGGCATGGTCCTCCTCCGGGTCAAGCTTGCCCAGGCCGTTGAGGAGCTCTGCCTTCAGCCCATCCACCAACGTGACGGTGGTGGCGGGGAGCATGGACTCGGCCACGTGGTCCGGGAAGCGCGGCTCCACCTTGACCATGGCGTTGGATTCCTCGACGCCGGCGGACATGATGCCGCGGGCGCGGCTCTCGTAGAGCGAGTTGCCAACGGCGATCCGGCCGTTGGCGATCAGGGCCGAGGCCAGGGTGTCGCCGGGATGACCCGTGAATTCCTCACCGTCCACGGTGAAACGCCAGGAGATGGTTCGGTCGATGCGTCCGCCGGCTGCGAGGCGTGCGTTTTGGGAAGTCACTTGGTTGCTCCTTCCGGGGCTGTGGTGCTGGAGATGCTGGTGGCAGAGGTGCTCGTGCCGGAAATGTCCGGAGCTGCGCTTCCGGTGGTTGTGCTGTCAGCGGCGGTGCTGGCAGTGCCGGCATCGGCAGTCCGCTGCCCGGCAGCATCGGGCCGGGGCGTACCCATCGGGTACACCGCCTGGATGTCGTAAGTCACCGTGTCACGGAGCATGTTGAACCACTGACGGCAGCCCGTGCTGTGCAACCAGCGCTCGGCGAAGGAGCCCTTGGTGTTGTCCCGGTAGAACAGGAACTCGGCCCACTCACGGTCGGTCAGCTCATGGGGGTTGTCCGGGTAGGCAACGTGGGCCTGGCCACCGTAGTGGAACTCGGTCTCGTCACGCGAGCCGCAATTGGGGCAGGAGATGAGCAGCATGTGCGTCTTCTTTCTGGAGAGCGTCGGTCGCTGGCGGCTAGTGGGCGACGGCGGCAGCGCCGTGTTCGTCGATCAGCGCACCGGTTTCGAAGCGTTCCAGCGCAAACGGCTTGTTCAGCCTGTGCGGAGCGCCCGTGGCGATGTTGTGGGCGAAGGTGAGACCCGCAGCCGGTGTTCCCTTGAACCCGCCGGTGCCCCAGCCGCAGTTCACGAACATGTTCTCCACCGGGGTGTTGCCCACGATGGGGGACGCGTCCAGGGTGGTATCCACGATGCCACCCCAGGTCCGCAGAACGTGGGCACGGGCAAAGATCGGGAAGAGCTCAACCGCGGCTGCCATCTGGTGCTCGATCACATGGAACGAGCCCCGCTGGCCGTAACCGTTGTAGGAGTCCACACCGGCACCCATCACCAGTTCGCCCTTGTGCGCCTGCGAAACGTAGACATGCACGTGATTGGACATGACCACCGTGGGGTGAACCGGCTCGTGCAGCTCGGAGACGAGCGCCTGGAGCGGGTGGGATTGGATGGGTAGACGGAAGCCGGCCATTTCGGCCAGGACAGAGCTGTGTCCCGCGGCGCACAGGCCCACTTTCCCTGTATTAATGGTGCCCCGGTTGGTTTTGACGCCAACCACCCGGTTGCCGTCCTTGACGAAGCCGGTGACTTCGCAGTTCTGGATGATGTCCACGCCCAGTTCGTCGCACTTGCGCGCGAACGCCCATGCGACATGATCGTGCTTGGCGATGCCTGCCCGCGGCTGGTAGGTGGCGCCCATGACGGGGTAACGGATGTTGTCATTGATGTTCAGGATGGGGCAGAGTTCCTTGACCTGCTTGGGGTCAAGCCATTCGGCGTCCACACCGTTGAGCTTGTTCGCTCCCACGCGCCGGACGCTCTCCCGCACATCACCCAGGGTGTGGGCGAGGTTCATGACCCCTCGCTGGCTGAAGAGGAAGTCGTACTCGAGCTCTTCCGGCAGGATTTCCCACAGCTTGAGGGCCTGCTCGTAGATGGCCGCGCTCTCGTCCCACAGGTAATTGGATCGGATGATCGTGGTATTGCGGGCCATGTTGCCACCAGCCAGCCAACCCTTTTCCAGGATGGCGATGTTGGTCATTCCATGGTTCTTGGCCAGGTAGTAGGCCGTGGCAAGACCGTGCCCGCCGCCGCCGACGATGACCGCATCATAGGAGGACTTGGGCTCGGGGTTGTGCCAAAGGAAATCCGGGTGCTCCGGAAGCAGATCGGCCATCATGCCACCTCGGTCGCGTCGGAGGAAAGGTTGGGGTAGAGCGGGAACTTGCCGGCCAGGATTTCAACCCGCTGCCGGAGTGCCGCCACAGTCTCGTCGTTGAACTCGCGCTTGAGTGCTGCGGCGATAATGTCAGCGACCTCGGTGAATTCCGCCTCTCCGAACCCACGCGTGGCGAGTGCCGGCGTTCCGATGCGAAGACCGGAAGACACCATCGGCGGACGCGGGTCGAAGGGCACGGCGTTGCGGTTGACCGTGATGCCGATCCGGTGCAGGCGGTCTTCGCCCTGTTGCCCGTCCAGCTCGGAGTTGCGCAGGTCCACCAGGATCAGGTGGACGTCGGTGCCGCCGCTGACGACGGTGGCACCGGACTCGGCGACGTCATCAGCGAGAAGCCGCTGGGCGATGATCCGGGCACCTTCCAGGGTGCGCTCCTGGCGTTCCCTGAATTCGGGCTCCGCTGCCAGCTTGAATGCGACAGCCTTTCCGGCGATGACATGTTCCAGGGGGCCGCCCTGCTGGCCGGGGAAGACTGCGGAGTTCACCTTCTTGGCAATGGCGGCGTCATTGGTGAGGATCACTCCCCCACGCGGGCCGCCGAGTGTCTTGTGCGTGGTGCTCGTGACAATGTGTGCATGCGGGACGGGGCTGGGGTGCAGGCCAGCTGCCACCAGTCCGGCGAAGTGCGCCATGTCCACCATCAGGTAAGCACCGACCAGGTCGGCGATGCGACGGAACTCAGCGAAATCCAACTGCCGGGAGTATGCGGACCAGCCGGCCACAATCAGCTGCGGCTTGTGTTCAATGGCCAGGCGTTCCACCTCCGCCATGTCGATCAGCATGTCCTCTTCGCCGACGCCGTACGGAACAACCTTGTAGAGCTTGCCGGAGAAGTTGATGCGCATGCCATGGGTGAGGTGCCCGCCGTGCGCGAGGTTCAGCCCGAGGATGGTGTCTCCGGGCTGAATGAGGGCGAACATTGCCGCTGCGTTGGCCTGGGCACCTGAGTGGGGTTGCACATTGGCGAATTCAGAGCCGAACAATGATTTCAGACGGTCGATGGCCAACTGCTCGATCACGTCAACGTGTTCGCAGCCGCCGTAGTAACGCTTGCCTGGGTAGCCCTCTGCGTACTTGTTGGTCAGGACCGATCCCTGCGCCTCCATGACCGCAGTCGGCGCAAAGTTTTCGGAGGCGATCATCTCCAGGGTGCCCTGCTGGCGCAGCAGTTCCTGCTGCACAGCGGCGTGGACCCGAGGATCCGTCTCTGCGAGCGAGCGAGTCAGAACGTCGACCATCATTTCTCCTAAGCCGTATCTAATATCCGCTTGATATATTAGTTATGTGGCTCAAGTATGCTACCGGCAGCAACGAGAGTCAACACCTCAGGTGATTGCCCTCACCCAACCGGCTTAGGCGGCGAAGAGAGCCTCGCGAATCGCATGTTCGAAACCGATGACGTGAGCCCTCGCCAGTTCAGCAGCTTTTGCTTCATCACCGTCGATGACGGCACGCAGCAGATCCACATGCTCGTGCACGTGCTGGGAAAGGTCGGGAAGCCGGTCCAGGACCATGCACCAGATACGGGTTGCAAGATTGTCGTAGCGGATCAGGACGTCTTCGAGATGGGGATTGGCAGCGGCTGCATAGATACCCTGGTGCACCTGCGCATCCAGCTGCAGGGTTTCGACTGCAGACGCCGACGCGATATCGAACGTCTCAAGAGCATGCATGACTGACCGCAACCGCTCCCTCGCCGGGTCCGTTGCTATCCGCGCCGCCCGGGAGGCGGCGAGGGGCTCGAGTTGGGTACGAATCTCCGAAATGTACGCAAGGTCGGTAACCTCCACCCGAGTGGCGAAAGTTCCCCTCCGGGGGTAGGAAACAACCAGGCGGTCCAGCTCCAGCCGCTTCAGCGCTTCACGCACCGGCGTCCGGCCCACTCCAAGATCCCTGGCGAGCAGGTCGTCATTGAGGAGATCGCCGGGCCTGATCTTCAAGGTCAACAGCCGGTCCCTGATGTTCTCGTATGCCACGTCTGCCAATGATTTTCTGGGCGTCTCATCGTCGACCGCAAGAGCCTCAAGAACCATAACGCCAACCCCTCTTCTCCAAAATGCGAAGCTATTGACCCCGCCCCTTCAACCAGTATACGCTGATTGCCAGCCCTAATATATCAGTATGTATTTTAGGAATATATCTAGAGGAGAAGACATGACCCTCATGGCATCCGATTCATCCACCAGCATCCTTCCCGAGCCAGAGGCCCGCCCGCAGGAACAGACGAGGAAGTTTGTTCTCACACTGTCGTGCGTCGAGCGCGCAGGCATCGTCCAGGCGGTCACCACGTTCCTCTTCGAGCGCGGGTTCAACATCGACGAACACCAGCAGTTCGACGACGGACTTCGGCAGACACTGCATCTGCGTACAGCCTTCTCGGGTTCCCCCGAGTACACGCCCGAAAGGCTCAACGAGGAGTTCAGCGCGATCGCTGACCGCTTCGAGATGAAGTTCAGCTTTCACGACGAAACCAAGCAACGCATCCTGGTCATGGTTTCCAAGTTCGGGCACTGCCTGAACGACCTGATCTTCCGCTGGCGCGGCGGCAGCCTCGGCGGTGATATCGTCCTGGTGGTTTCAAACCATGAGACGCACCGTGCCATGGCCGATGCGGCAGGCCTTCCCTTCATCTACCTCCCGGTGACTCCGGAGACAAAGGCAGACGCCGAAGCGAGACTGCTGGAACTGGTGGACGAGCATGATGTCGATCTCGTGGTGCTCGCCCGGTACATGCAGGTGCTCTCCGACGGCCTGTGCCGGGCACTGGAAGGCCGCGCCATCAACATTCACCACTCGTTCCTGCCGGGCTTCAAGGGCGCACGGCCTTACCACCAGGCCTACGACCGCGGTGTGAAGCTCGTAGGGGCCACTGCGCACTATGTGACGGCGGATCTGGATGAGGGACCGATCATTGAGCAGGAAGTTATCCGAGTGGATCACACCTACGGACCCACCACCCTTTCGACGGTGGGCCGGGACGCAGAAGCCCTCGCACTCTCACGCGCCGTCCGCTGGCACTGTGAACACCGCGTGCTGCTGGATCAGACCAGCACCGTCGTGTTCCGGTAAGCACGCCAACTGAAGCAGCAGAGTCCAAAGACGAAAATCAGCAGGAGAAAGCACATGGCATCGACGCCGCGCATTGTCATCATCGGAGCCGGAATCGTTGGCACCAACCTCGCCGACGAACTGGTCTCACGGGGGTGGAACAACATCACAGTCCTAGACCAGGGGCCGCTGAACATGCCGGGGGGTTCAACGTCCCATGCCCCAGGGCTTGTCTTCCAGACGAACCCCTCAAAGACCATGGCGCTCTTCGCCAAATACACGGTGGAGAAGCTTTTGTCCCTCACCGAGGACGGCGTGAGCTGCTTCAACCAGGTGGGCGGCCTTGAAGTTGCCACCACAGAAACGCGCCTCGCTGACCTGAAGCGCAAGCTGGGATATGCAGCGTCCTGGGGCATCGAAGGCAAGATCCTCACCCGTGAAGAGTGCAAGGAGCTCTACCCCCTCCTCAATGAGGAAGGCATCCTCGGCGGGCTTCACGTCCCGACTGACGGTCTGGCCAGCGCTGCCCGCGCCGTGCAACTGCTGATCAAGCGGACGGAGGCCGCGGGAGTCAAATACCTCGGTAACACCGCAGTCACCGGGATTGAACAGTCAAACCGCCGGGTCACCGGCGTCGAGACGTCCGACGGCGTCATCCCCGCCGACATCGTTGTCTCCTGCGCCGGTTTCTGGGGCGCCAAGATCGGAGAGATGATCGGCATGTCTGTCCCCCTGCTCCCACTGGCCCACCAGTACGTGAAGACCACTCCCGTGCCGGCGCAGCAGGGCAGAAACGCATCGCCCAACGGCGCTTCCCTGCCCATCCTGCGCCACCAGGACCAGGACCTCTACTACCGCGAGCACGGCGACCGCTACGGCATCGGTTCCTATGCCCATCGCCCCATGCCCGTGGACCTCGACGAGCTCGGCAACTATGAGCCCGCCACGATCACCGAACACAACATGCCGTCACGGCTGGATTTCACTCTGGAGGACTTCCTCCCTGCGTGGGAGGCCACCAAGCAACTGCTTCCCTCACTGCGGGAAAGCGACATCGAAGACGGCTTCAACGGGATATTCTCCTTCACCCCCGACGGTGGCTCCCTGGTGGGTGAATCCAAGGAGCTGGACGGATTCTTCGTGGCTGAAGCAGTGTGGGTGACCCATTCCGCTGGTATCGCCCGCGCTGTCGCCGAGCTCCTGACCACCGGGAAGTCGGATATTGACCTGGGCGATTGCGACATCCACCGCTTCGAAGAAGTCCAGCTGACCCCCGAATACGTCAGCGAAACGTCGCAGCAGAACTTCGTGGAAATCTACGACGTCCTCCACCCGCTCCAGCCCAAGCTTTCCCCCCGCAATCTCCGCGTGAGCCCCTTCCACGCACGCCACAAGCAGCTCGGTGGGTACTTCCTTGAGGGCGGCGGATGGGAACGCCCCTACTGGTTCGAGTCCAACGCGGACCTGCTGAAGGAAATGCCGGCCGAATGGCAGCCGCCGGCTCGAGACGCCTGGTCCGGGATGTTCAGCTCACCCATCGCCGCCGCCGAGGCGTGGAAGACCCGCACGGCGGTAGCCATGTACGACATGACCCCGCTCAAGCGCCTCGAAGTCTCCGGGCCGGGGGCCCTGAAACTCCTCCAGGAACTCACCACCGCGGATTTGAACAAGAAGCCCGGCGCAGTGACCTACACCCTGCTGCTCGATCACGCCGGCGGCATTCGAAGCGACATCACGGTGGCGCGACTGAGCGAAGACACCTTCCAGCTCGGCGCGAACGGCAATATCGACACCGCCTACTTCGAGCGCGCCGCCCGTCACCAGACCCAATCCGGCACCGCCGACGACTGGGTCCAGGTTCGGGATACGACCGGCGGCACCTGCTGCATCGGCCTGTGGGGACCCCTCGCCCGTGACCTCATCGGCACTGTCAGCAGTGATGACTTCAGCAATGACGGCCTTCGATACTTCCGCGCCAAGAAGGTAGTCATCGGCGGCGTCTCAGTCACCGCGATGCGCTTGTCCTACGTCGGCGAGCTGGGTTGGGAGCTCTACACCACCGCTGACAACGGGCAGCGTCTCTGGGATGCCCTCTGGAAGGCCGGTCAGCCGTTCGGTGTCATCGCAGCAGGCCGCGCAGCGTTCAGCTCGCTCCGTCTCGAAAAAGGCTACCGCTCGTGGGGCACTGACATGACCACGGAGCACGATCCCTTCGAAGCAGGCGTCGGTTTCGCAGTGAAGATGGCCAAGGAGAGCTTCGTCGGAAAGGCCGCCCTCGAGGGCCGGACAGAGGAGAATTCCGCCCGCCGTCTGCGCTGCCTGACGGTCGACGACGGACGCAGCATCGTGTTGGGCAAGGAACCTGTCTTCTACAAGGAGCAGGCGGTCGGCTACGTCACCAGTGCTGCGTACGGCTACACCGTTGCCAGGCCAATCGCCTACGCGTACCTTCCGGCCGCTGTTTCCATCGGCGATTCGGTTGAAATCGAGTACTTTGGGCGCCGTATCCAGGCAACGGTCACAGCTGATCCGCTCTACGACCCCACCATGACCAGGCTCCGCGGCTAGTAACCGCGGTCCACCAGTGCAGGCGGCCCGGCCCCATCCCCTGCAACCAGGGGCCGGGCCGCCGTTGTTCCCCGGCACCTTCAATCCAGCCGAGCCGACTCGAGCTTTAGCCCAGGAAGACACATGATCAGCTCAGAAACAATCGACGACTACCTCACCCGGCTTGCCTCACGCGAACCCACACCCGGGGGCGGGGCCGCCGCGGCCCTTCATGCCGCCCAGGCGGCGGCTCTGGTTGCAATGGTCGCCAGATACACCACCGGCGGAAAATACGAACAGCATGCCGAACTCGTGAACAGAATCATCAGTGCCGCTGATGAGCTGGTGGCGCAGGCGCTGCGCCTATCGGACGCGGATCAACAAGCGTTCCAGGGCGTCATCGATTCATACAGACTTCCTTCCGGGACGGACGAGCTCAAAGCGGCACGGACGGCGCGCATCCAGGAGGCTCTCATCTCGGCCGCTGAAGTCCCCGCGCAGCTCGTCGGGCTTGCCGGTGCCATCGTGGATCTCGGATCCGAGCTGTTTGAAGTGGCTAATGCCAGTGTTATCAGCGACATTGCCGCAGCCGCAGATGCGGCCCGCGCGGCCGCAACCACCGCACGCGTCAACATAGACATCAATGTGGTGGCAGTCAAAGATCCCGCTACCCGTTCTCAGTTGGCTGAGCAGACTGACGGGCTCGAGGAGAAAGTCATCCTGGCGGCCGACTCCCTCGTGGAGCGCGTACGCGGAAGGATCCTCAGTTGAGCGCCGCACTTCTCACCGGCAAAGCACTCGCGGGGCTGATCCGGCAGGAGGCTGAGGAACAAGCGAGGAAGCTTGAGGCTGACGGGGTGCGCCCCACGCTGGGGGTAGTGGTGGCCACCGACGACAGTTCCACGCACTGGTACGTGCGGTCCATCAAAAGGGCCGCGGAAAGTGCGGGAATCAACTGCCGGATCGTGGACCTCGGTCGTGATGCCACCGGGCCCGTTGTCGCCTCCGTATTGAGGGACCTCAGCGCAACAGCGTCGGTACACGGCATCATCCTCCAGACACCTCTGCCTGCCGGCGTCCGGACCGAGGAACTGGTTGGCCATATTGCCCCCGAGAAGGACATCGACGGAGCGAATCCCCTGAGCCTTGGGCGTCTGGCTGTGGGCCATCGTTCGTTCGCTCCCGCGACAGCGCGCGCAGTGGTGGAGCTTCTTGACCACTTCGACATCCCCGTCGCGGGACGGAACGTCGTCGTCGTCGGGCGTTCCGCGGTGGTTGGAAAGCCGCTGTCGCTGCTGTTGCTGCACCGCGATGCTGCGGTCACGGTCTGCCATTCCCGGTCGGGGCCGCTGGAGAAATACACAAGGTCGGCCGACGTCGTGGTTGTCGCGGCAGGCCGTGCCGGCCTGCTGACCGGCAGCCACATCTCCAACGATGCGGTAGTGATCGACGTCGGCACAAATGTGCTTGCCGACGGCTCTCTCGTGGGGGACGTCGATGATGCCAGCGTGCGCGATACTGCCGCGGCTCTGACCCCGGTTCCAGGTGGCGTCGGTTCAGTCACTACCTCCCTGCTTCTCCTGCACACCATCGAAGCCGCGCGGGAGCAGTCAACCGCTCTGGTCCGGGAAGCTGTCGGGTGATCCACAGCGGGCACAACTGTGATCCGGTTGAACCCGTCGTCGTCTCCGTCCACGGGGCGGATACGCCCGAAGGGCAGGCGTTTGTTACCGCCCTGAGGAAGGCGCTGGATTACTCCTACAGGGTGCGGACGCTTGAGAACCACACCGGGGTGCACGCGTTGGGTGAGTGCCCGGACATTGTCTTTGAGTCCCCGGCCCCCGTTGAAGGCCGGCGCCCGGCGCTGCAGATACTCCTCGGAACTGACAGAGCCGCACCGGTTGATGTTGGTGCAGATGCTGACATCACGGTCGTGGATCCTCTGCACCCGGATGCGCCGCTGCGAACCGCCGAAGCCATGGCCTCACTGCCCACCCTGGATGCGATCGGCGGTCTGGGGACGCCCCTACCCGCACCCGGCCTCCAGCATGTGGAGCTGCTGGACTACCCGGACCCGGAAGCTGTCTTCCAGGAGTTGTACGGGCAGTCCGGTCACCGGGTCTGGCTGGACAGCTCGAACCGTGCGGCGGCGGATGCGGTGGAAGGACGAAACCGGTTCAGCATCATGGCTGACGATTCCGGCCGGCACGGGATGCGGGCACACCATGAAAACGGCGTGACCACTGTGGAGTCGAATCTCATCGTCACCCGGGTGCGCGGCCCCTTCTTTGCCTGGCTGGACAGAATATGGGGCCGCACTAGGGCGGCCCGGACTCCCGAGCTTCCCCCCGGGCTGGGGTTCGCCCTTGGCTGGCTCGGGTATCTCGGTTATGAACTCAAACGCGAATGTGGCGGCAACACCGTGCAGTCATCGCTGCCGGATGCTTCCCTGATTCGGTGCAGCCGTGCTGTGGTTTTTGACCATCGGACACGACGCATATACCTGCTGACGGAAAGCGGGCGGGAAGGCCAGCGGTGGTGTGAAGATGCTGCCCGGCGTATCCGACGCCTGCCTCACGTCCCGGCGCCCCTCACTAGCGGCTTGCCTACCGTGCAGTTCAGCGCGGCTGATTCCGGCGAGTCATACCTTCAGAAGATCGCTGCATCCCAGGATGAGATCAGGCAGGGGAACTCCTACGAGGTCTGCCTTACGACGCAGTTATCCAGCGACACCCACGGAAGTCTCGATCCATGGGAGTTCTACCGGAAGCTCCGCCGGGCCAGCCCTGCCCCGTTCGCAAGCTACATACAGCTGGGACCGGTCACCATCGCAAGCTCCTCACCGGAGCGGTTCCTCAGCATCACCGCAGACGGTCGGGTGCGTGCCGAACCCATCAAGGGAACACGACGGCGTGACCCGTCACCGACGGTCGACAGGCATCTGAAGCATGACCTGATGACTTCCGTCAAAGACCGGGCCGAGAACATCATGATTGTCGACCTGATGCGAAACGACCTGTCCCGCCATGCCCTACCGGGAACAGTATCCGTCACACGGCTTTGCGAACTGGAGACGTATGCGACAGTGCACCAATTGGTCAGCACCGTCGAGGCCACCATCGCGCCCGGACGCTCAAGGGCGGCTGTTGTGGCAGCCGCGTATCCGCCGGGATCCATGACAGGTGCTCCCAAGATCAGCAGCATGGATATTCTCGACAGACTTGAGTCCGAACCGCGCGGCCCGTATTCGGGTGTGGTCAGCTATTTCTCACCCAACGGCGCAGCAGATTTATCCGTCACGATCCGCAGTGCCGTGTTTCATAAGTCCGCCGCCGGCGTTCAGCGGCTTTCTGTGGGAATCGGTGGAGCGATCACAGCCGACTCCCATCCCGAGGAGGAACTTGCAGAAATCCATACGAAAGCCAGGGCCATCCTCGGCGTTCTCAGGACCGGCTTCCCCAGCTGAGCTGACGCTGTTTCCTTCCTCGGGCGTTACAGGACAGCCCTGATCAGCTCCTCGAAATCGCTGACGTGCTGGGTTGTCAGTCGGACTGCGGATTCGGAATCCCCTTCGGCGATACATTCGAGCAGTTTGATGTGTTGAGCGATATGCTCGGACACCGGCGGAAGCTTCTCCAACACCAGGCTCCAGATTCTCGTCGCAAGGTTGTCGTACCGGATGAGGACGTCCTCGAGGTGGCGGCTTCCCGTGGCCCTGTAGATCATCCGGTGCACCCGCATATCCAGCCGCATCAACTCCTTCTGGGACTGCATTTCCGGCAGACGGCGCGCCACCTCCTGCGCGAATTCCTTCAATTCCTGCCTGAGCTGCGGCGACGCCATCCGCGCCGCCCGCGATGCTGCTGCAGGCTCCAGCAGCTGGCGGATTTCGGATATCTCGGCGAGATCAGTGATATCCACGCCCGCTGCAAATGTGCCCCGGCGCGGATAAGCGACCACCAGGTGGTCGCTCTCAAGCCGTTTCATCGCCTCGCGGATCGGCGTCCGCCCTACACCCAGGCGCCTTGAGATGACCTCATCGTTGAGAGGTTCTCCCGGTTTGATGTCGAGCACGATCAATTCGTCGCAGAGAATCCGGTAGGCGTAGTCGGCGAACGATTCATTGTCATGCCTCGTCTGCACGTAGGAATCTTCTCCCCCCACTGCTAATTCGCCAACGTTTGCCATCCTCGAAGTCTCCTCCCGCACTACGGTGAACCTTGACGCAAGGCCCTTTGCGTACATGGTATGCCCATGACTGATATATCTGGACGGCGCGTGGCGATCACTTCAGGCGCCGCGGGGACTCCACTGTCCGCGGCCGGACGAAACGCTCGGACACATGGCTGCCATTAAGGAAAAGTCTGGACATGGCCCCAGTCCTGCCATATCATTTGCTGATATATCTATAAGATATCAAACCGTTTCGTGTTCCGGCACGAGACGTCGACGGCAGCACGATGATCACAGAATCGGACGAGGCCACCAACCTACCGCCCGGTCCGTCTCCCGAGGGTCTGCTTTCACCGCAGGCCCATGCCTCACCGAGCAAAGGACCCGCTCATGGCTTTTGATAGTGACCTGAAACCCCATACGCCCGAGGACATGCCTGCTAACAACGGGGTAGCAGCAGGGCCTCCGCGCAACGAAGGACCTGACAGTGGGGAGGCGAACAAAACAGTCATAACTGTCTCCGACGAAGCAGACAGTAATCCCGTCGCCCTTGACCCGGAGGAAGGAGGCACTGCGCCTTCGACGGACGACGAGTACCAGGAAATTCTCGAAGAGCTACGTCACGCCAAGACCGAGCGAGCCGTTGCGGATCGTCGGAACCATAAGCTCATTCTCGACAAGATCACGTTCGGGATCACAGGCGTCATTGCCATTGCCTTCGTTATCTGGGGCTTTGCGGGACGCGACAGTCTGGCCGATACATCCACAGGGGCCCTCAACTGGGTCATGGAGTACACAGGATGGCTGTTCATGCTCCTGGCATCGCTCTTCGTAATCTTCGTCCTGTGGTTGGCCCTGGGCAAGTTCGGCAATATCCCGCTCGGCAAAGATGGTGAAAAACCCGAATTCCGTACGGTCTCATGGGTCGCGATGATGTTTGCCGCCGGCATGGGCATCGGGCTGATGTTTTATGGAGTAGCCGAACCGCTTTACCATTACATCTCTCCGCCGCCCGGCACCGTGGACGGACGGACCCCCGAGGCCGTCCAGACCGCTATGGCCACCTCGATCTTCCACTGGACGCTCCACCCCTGGGCCATGTATGCAGTTGTCGGCATCGCTATGGCCTACGGCACGTACCGTTTGGGTCGCAGGCAACTCATCTCCGTCGCCTTCACGTCGATCTTCGGCATCAGGACGGTCGAAGGTCCAATCGGGAAATTCATCAACATCCTGGCTATTTTCGCCACCTTGTTCGGCACCGCTGCATCGTTGGGTCTGGGCGCTCTGCAGATTGGCAGCGGCATGACATCCAACGGTTGGCTGGGCGAGATTGGCACCCCCGTGCTCGTGGTGATTGTCACCATCCTTACCTTGTGCTTCGTGGCTTCGGCCGTCTCTGGCATCAGTCGCGGCATCCAGTGGCTTTCGAACATCAATATGGTCCTCGCCGTCGTCCTCGCACTGATCGTCTTCATCGCCGGACCGACCCTTTTCATCCTCAACCTCATCCCATCAGCGGTCGGCGACTACGCCCGCGACCTGGCCGAGATGTCTTCCCGGACTGAAGCGGTCGGTGACGAGTCCCTGCGTACCTGGATGACCAGCTGGACAATCTTTTACTGGGCCTGGTGGATCTCCTGGACGCCGTTCGTAGGACTTTTCATCGCCCGCATCAGCCGCGGCCGCACCATTCGCCAATTTGTTACCGGTGTGCTCTTGGTTCCCAGCGTCGTCAGCGTCATCTGGTTTGCCACCTTCGGCGGCGCCGCCTTCCACGTCCAGCAGGAAGCCGACGAGGCGAATGCCCCCGGCCTAGTCACCATGGTCGACGGGGCACCGACCGTCAATTTCGACGGAGCACTCTTCGACCTGGTCAAGAACCTGAGCATGCCTGACTGGGCTACCACTGCCGTTATTGTGCTGGCCATGGTCCTGGTCGCTATCTTCTTCATCACGGGCGCCGACGCTGCCTCAATCGTGATGGGATCGCTCAGCTCCAACGGCGCCGAGCAACCCCGCCGCGGAGTGGTCATCTTCTGGGGCTGCCTCACCGGCGCAGTGGCGGCGGTCATGTTGCTGGCCGGCGGCGATGAACCTTCGGAAGCCTTGAGTGGCCTGCAACGAATCACCATCGTGGCAGCCCTACCGTTCGTCATTGTCATGATGTTGCTCTGCTTCGCCCTCACCAAGGACCTGCGTCGCGATCCCCTGTCCTTGCGGCGTCGTCTGGCCACATCCGTAGTAGAGCGGGCCATACGTACCGGCGTGGAACAACACGGTGGCGTGCAGTTCGACCTCGTGACAAAGCACGACTGCGCCGAGAAGTGCCCGGATCCAGACTGCCTGGGAGCGAATCCGACAGGGAGCATTCCGACAGTCGAGCCCCGCATCCGTAGCCAGGCGGTTAATGACCGCGAATAGCGAGCCGTGGTAGCAGCTCACTTCGGCGGCACGCGGCTCTCCGGCCCGTGCCGCCGAGGCATGTCTGTACGGAAAAAACACCTACGAAGAAGATTGCTGCGCTTGTCCTAGCCACGCGGGCTTGTGTGCATCAAGCCTCAGAGATCGTCCTCGGGCCGGGCGGTGACGATCCGATTGGCGTTGACCTGGAGGATGCCGAGCGACTCCTGAATCAGGGGCGAGGTGATGCTGCCCTTGCGCACTGCAGCGACAATGCGGCGGGCGGGGCTGCCCTTTCCGGTAATACGCAATCGAACGACGTTTTCGGCACTGTGCAGGGGTGCCAGCCGCGGCAGGAGCCCCACGCCGAGCCCGGCACCAACGAAGGCAATTTGCGTTTCCCATTCAACCGCCTCGTGGGCGATGCGCGGCGTCACACCAACTGCCGTGAACGCCGCGGTGAAGAGGGAATGGTAGGTGGAACCGGCAGCCTCCGTGATCCAGGGTTCCGACGCCAGCTCTTCGAGCGTCACCATTTCCCGCGACGCTAACCGATGGTCAGAGGGCACGATCACATCCAGGGGATCGTCAAGCAGTGCGGTCTGCTCGAAGCGCGGATCGTCCTCCACATGGGTGTCGGACTGCATTGCGACGATAACCGCGAGGTCGATTCGCTCCGCAACCAACAGGTCGAAGCAGCGGGACGGATTGGCCTCAAGCACCTGCACCTCCAATAAGGGGCGTGTTGAGCGCAGCGTAGCGGCCAGCGGTGCGAGTAACCGCGCGGCCGCCGTGGAGAATCCGCCGAGACCCAGGTGGGATTGGACCTGGTCACCGGCTTCCAGGGCCGCGGCGCGCAGGCTCTCCCATGCCGCAACGAGACTGTCGGAGCCGGCCACGAGATGACGGCCAGTGGCGGTCAGCCGCACACCCCGTCCGTCCTTCGTCAGTAGCTGCATTCCAAGAGCGCGCTGGAGCTCTCTCAATTGGGCGGAGACGGCGGAGGGAGAGTAACCAGTGAGCTCTGCGGTCGCGCCAACGGTGCCGCATCGGGCGAACACCCGAAGGGTGATGAGTCGCGAATCAATCATGCACTAATTGTGCACCGTTACCTGCCAAAGTCTGCGCTTTTATCGCAGGGGGATCGTGTCTAATCTCATACCTATAACGATTCTGCAAACGCCCCGGTTGTGCTAAACGGCCCATGGTTTCCACGAATCCCCCACTTGCCCGCCCCTCCCGGGAGGAAATACATGTCTGCTCCAGTGAACGTGCCCCTGAATTCACGCGGAAAACTTGCCTCATCACTGCCTGCCGAGCAGTTGGCGGAAATCTCCGAGTTGTTCGCCTTCAGGCGCCAGGGGTACTCACTCGATGCCCCCTTCTACACCGATCCCACGATTTTCAGCATCGACATGCAGGCCATCTTTGGCCAGCACTGGATTTTTGCCGCCAGCATCGCTGAACTGCCGGAACCGGGCGACTACGTCACCGTCGACTACGGCCCGTATTCCCTGATCGTTCTGCACAATGACGACGGCGGGGTGAACGTCCTGCACAACGTGTGCCGCCACCGCGGCGCCCGCGTCCTGACCGAGCCCGCGGGGACCACAGGCAACCTGGTGTGCGGCTACCATTCCTGGACCTACTCGCCCGACGGCAATCTGATTCACGCCTCGGCACCCGGGGAGACGAAGTTCGACAAGGGCTGTTTCGGTCTCAAGCGTGCCCACAGCCGCATGGTAGCCGGATTGATCTTTGTCTGCATTGCGGACGAACCGCCGGCAGATTTTGACGAGACGTCCAAGATCTTCGAGCCTTACCTCGCGCCCCACGATCTGTCGAAGACGAAAATCGCCTATCAGCAGAACATCATCGAAGAGGGCAACTGGAAGCTCGTCATGGAGAACAACCGTGAGTGCTACCACTGCGACGGCCACCCGGAGCTAGCCTGCTCCCTCTTCCCCACCTGGGGCCTGACAGAAGGCCTCATCCCGGCCCATCTCGAGGAAGTGTGGGACCGCAACAAGGAAGCGCAGTCCTCGCTCGAAGAGCGTTGCCGCCGCTATGGCCTCCCCTACGAGGTCGTCGAGGAACTTGACACGCGCGTAGCGGGAATCCGCATCTCACGGGAATCGCTCGACGGTGAAGGCGAATCGTTCTCCCCTGATGGGCGCAGGCTCTCCAAAAAGTTGCTCGGTGACTTGCGGGACTTCCGCCTTGGCCGGTGCTCGATGCACCTGCAGCCCAACAGCTGGTTCCATTTCCAGGGCGACCACGTCATTACGTTCGGCGTCTTCCCCGTCAACGAACACCAGACACTGGTGCGCACCACCTGGCTGGTGGCCGACGACGCCGAGGAAGGCGTCGACTACGATCTCGAGAAACTCACATACACCTGGAAGCAGACGAACCTCCAGGACAAGGCGTTCGTGGAGCTGTGCCAGAGGGGCGCCGGCAGCCCCGCCTATGAGCCCGGCCCGTACATGAAGAGCGAATACCAGGTGGAGGCGTTCATCAACTGGTACGTGCAGCGGGTGCAGGAGCACTTGGCATGATTGAAATCCTCACGCAGGCGGCAATCCAGGAGCCACAGCGCATTCGCGGTCTTGAGATGCCGTGGAACAGGGTGCTGGGCAGCACCGAGGGACCTGCCCGTGCCGCCCACGCGTTGGGCCCCTGGCATCCGCAGGAGTTCATGGCGGAGTGTGTCGAGATCGTTCCCGAGGTGGGTGGCATGAGGACCTTCGTGTTCCGCCGCTGCGATGGTGCCCCGCTGGCGTTCCGTGCGGGACAGTACGTGAACGTTGCCTTTCCCGTGAACGGCGAGGACCAGGATCCGGTGGACCGCAGCTACTCCCTGTCCAGCTCGCCCACGCGGCCGTGGACGTTCGACATCACGGTCAAACGTGATCCCGCTGGACAGGTCTCACCGTGGGTGCACGAGAACGTCAAGCCCGGCATGGTCCTTGAGATGCTTGGACCGGTCGGGGCATTCCACCTGCCCGACGCCGACCGCCGGGCACGGTTTCTCCTGCTGGCCGCCGGTGCAGGCATCACCCCCATCATGTCGATGGTGCGGACCATCCACTCGCTGCCCGGGCAGGCCGATGTTGTGGTGCTCTACCACGGAGCCGCGGCCGGAGGCTTTGCCTTCCACCTGGAGTTGGCCTACATCGCCTCCGTCGACTCGCGGATCAAGGTTTTCTACTCCCTGGGCGACCGCAGCATGCCCGAGGGGTGGGAAGGGCTCACCGGAAGGCTGACGGCGGCCATGCTTGAGGAGGTTGCTCCCGACGCCAACGGTCGCCAGGTTTATGCCTGCGGCCCCGAAGGTTACCTGAACACCGCCACCGAACTCCTCAAGAAGGTGGGCGTGGATGACACCTCCATTCACATGGAATTCTTCTCCGGGGACCGCCAGACGATTCTTGAGTACCAGGCGGAGCTCGCGTTCGCAGTCGACATTGCGGAGGAAATCGCCGAGGAGATCGCCGATTCCGCCGAGGACTACTATGAGAGCCAGCCCGCCGCCTTCGGACTCTACGAGCCCGGCTATGACGCTGATGGACCCCTGGAGGCCACGGGGCTGCCGCTGGAAACCATTGGCCCGGATGCAGCCGGCCCGGAAGCCACAACCGGCGCTTCCGACGTGGCGCCGGAACCCGGGTCCCCCGACACCTCGAGCTTCGACACGGTCGGAGCGGGAAGCCTCACTCTGTCGTTCATTCGCACCGGCGTCAATGTACGCGTTGACCCCGACCAACACATCCTTGAGGTGGCCCAGCGGGCGGGGGTAAGGATCGGTGCGAACTGCAAGGAAGGCATGTGCGGCTCCTGCAAGGTCGTCAAGCTCTCCGGAGAGATAGAAATGAACCACCAGGGCGGGATCCGGGCGCGGGAAATCGATGCAGGCAAGTTCCTGCCCTGTTGCTCCACCGCGCGGACCGATATGGTGATCGATGCATAGCGGTTTCCACCGCTCCGGTTGCGAAAATCGTTGAAAACCATCCGCGCCAGTCATCCCACTCTTGGAAGAATCTCCCCTGCCCCTGGGGCCGGACTCCCTTGTACCAGGGGCAGACAGCACCACCGGGTGAGGCGGATACTAAGGGTGTCGGCACGCTTGGAGGAGGGTGGCGTATGAAAGCATCAGTCGGCGACCGCATCCTTGTTCACGGAGCTCACGTGGATGACGCGGAACGCGAGGGTGAAGTGCTGGAGACCCGCGGCGAGGGCGGCGCACCGCCGTACCTGGTCCGCTGGTCCAACGGCTCGGAGGGCCTGGTGTTTCCCGGTCCCGGAGCGGAAATCCGCACCACCGGTTCATGACCGGCAGCGGCAACAAACCCAACAACGACGGCGGCCGTTACCTTTCGCTAAAAAGGTAACGGCCGCCGTCGTACTGGTTTGCTAGGGGTGAACCCTAGAGCGCTGCGTAAACTTCACGCAGCAGGCGGGCTGTCTCGGACGGGGTCTTCCCCACCTTGACGCCGGCGGCCTCGAGGGCCTCCTTCTTCGCCTGTGCGGTGCCGGCGGAACCGGACACGATGGCGCCTGCGTGGCCCATGGTCTTGCCCTCGGGCGCGGTGAAGCCTGCAACGTAGCCGACAACCGGCTTGGTCACGTTGGCCTTGATGAACTCGGCCGCGCGCTCCTCAGCGTCGCCGCCGATCTCGCCGATCATGACGATCGCCTTGGTCTCGGGGTCGGCTTCAAACGCCTCGAGCGCGTCGATGTGGGTGGTGCCGATGACCGGGTCGCCGCCGATGCCGATGGCGGTGGAGAAGCCGAGATCCCGCAGCTCGTACATCATCTGGTAGGTCAGCGTGCCGGACTTCGAGACGAGGCCTACACCTCCCTTGCCCGTGATGTTGGCCGGGGTGATGCCGACCAACGATTCCTCGGGGGTGATGATGCCGGGGCAGTTCGGCCCGATGAGGCGGGTGATCTGCTTGCCGTTCTCATCCACGCGGGACTTCGCCAGCGCCCAGAACTCTGCGGAGTCCTGCACGGGCACGCCCTCGGTGATGATGACGACGAGGCCGATTCCGGCGTCGATGGCTTCAACGACGGCGTCTTTGGTGAACGCCGGCGGGACGAAAACGATGGAAACGTCAGCACCGGTTTCGGCGATGGCTTCCTTCACCGTGCCGAAAACAGGCAGGGTCACGTCACCGTGGGTGACAGTGGTACCGGCCTTGCGTGCGTTCACGCCGCCGACGACCTGGGTTCCGGCCTTGAGCATCAACGCAGTGTGCTTGGTTCCCTCGCCGCCGGTGATGCCCTGGACGATCACCTTGGAGTCTTTGTTCAAAAAGATAGACATATGTGTTCCTTAGTCCTGGAGTCGCGACCGGTCAGCGAGCGGCGTAAGCCAGCTCGGCAGCCTTGTCGGCGCCTTCGTCCATGGTGTCGGCGAGGGTGACCATCGGGTGGTTGGCCTCGGCGAGGATGCGGCGACCCTCTTCGACGTTGTTGCCGTCCAGGCGCACCACGAGGGGCTTGTTTTCCTTGTCGCCAAGGATCTCCAGCGCCTTCACGATGCCGTTGGCCACCGCGTCACAGGCGGTGATGCCACCGAAGACGTTCACGAAGACGCTCTTGACCTGCTCGTCGTTGAGGATGACGTCCAGGCCTGCGGCCATGACCTCGGCAGAGGCTCCACCACCGATGTCGAGGAAGTTCGCGGGCTTCACGTTGCCGTGCTTCTCGCCTGCGTAGGCAACGACGTCGAGCGTGGACATGACGAGCCCAGCGCCGTTGCCGATGATGCCGACCTGACCGTCAAGCTTGACGTAGTTGAGGTCGTTTTCCTTGGCCTTGGCCTCCAGTGGATCCGTGGAGTCCTTGTCCTCGAGCTCGGCGTGGCCCTTCTGGCGGAAGTCAGCGTTCTCATCGAGGGTGACCTTGCCGTCCAGCGCGAGGATTTCACCGGCACCGGTCTTCACCAGCGGGTTCACCTCGACCAGGGTGGCGTCTTCCTTGGTGAAGACGTCCCACAGCTTCAGGATGGTGTTGGCTACGCCCTCACGGAGCTCCGGCGCGAATCCGGCGGCTTCGATGATCTCGTCGGCCTTCGCGCGATCGATACCGACGGCGGGATCGACGGCGATACGTGCCAGCGCTTCGGGACGCTCAACTGCGAGCTGCTCGATTTCCATGCCGCCCTCTACGGAGCACATGGCCAGGTAGTTGCGGTTCGCCCGGTCCAGCAGCACGGAGAAGTAGTACTCCTCAGCGATGTCTGCGCCCTGGGCGATCATCACCTTGTGGACTGTGTGGCCCTTGATATCCATGCCGAGGATTGCGGACGCGTGCTCGAAAGCTTCGTCCGGCGTCTTGGCTACTTTGACGCCGCCGGCCTTACCGCGGCCGCCAACCTTGACCTGCGCCTTGACGACGACAACGCCGCCAATCTTCTCGGCTGCTGCTTTTGCTTCTTCCGGGGTGTGCGCCACGATGCCGGCAAGCACGGGGACGCCGTGAGCCTCGAATAGATCGCGCGCCTGATATTCAAACAGGTCCACTTATCTAGTGTCCTTCTACGTCGAAGTAGGTTTACACAGGGAACTCTAGCCCCTTGGCTCGGAACGCCTTTCCCAGACTACCGGTTTCGTGAGTAAGCACACAGTTCTATGAGTTGTAGAAAAGTAACCTCGTCGGTTACCGTCACGGCCTACTGTGCAGGGAGCGCTTCGAACGCATCGACCGAGGCCACGAAGCCCAGTCCGGTCTCCGATTCGGCGCATACGAGGCCGCGGTCAGTGCCTCCACACCGGAAGCCATTCAATTCGACGGCTGTACCGTCCTCAAGGAGCGGCAGCCGCGAAAGCTGGCTGTCCCCGCCGTCCGCGCCGGGACCGAGTTCAGCTTCCATCAGGGTCATTCCCACCCGGCAGCCGCCGTAGGAGACCCGCTCAGCTGTAAGCAGGATCGTGCCGCCCTTGAACCCCAGGTTGGTGCCGTGACAGTTGTCCGTGACTTTTGCGGGTTCGGGATAACGCGTGAGTTCGCAGTACACGGCCGGCACTTCTAGCACCGTGTCATCACGCTCTCCGCCTGACAGCCGCGGGTCCACCGGGGAGTTGATGATACCGCCCTGCTCGGTGGTGATCGCGCAGTAGGTGGTGCGGTCTTCGGTCAGGAATGCGACGACGTCCTCGCCGAAGTTCTGCAACTCAGACACGGGCAGTTCCGGCATGGCCGCCAGTTCCTCCCGCGGTGCGAGTTCCGATTCCGGGGTTGGCGCCGGGCTGGCTACCGGCACTTCTACACAGCCGGCCAGCGCCGCCATGATGAACAGCGCACAACCGACGACGACGGCCCGCATCCGCGCGCGCTTCAGCACTCCCCCAGTGGCTGGCTGCATTCCCCGTTACCCGACCTTGGTCAATGGAGCGTAACGGAGCAGGAGCCGCTTCTCTCCAACGTCGAAGCGGACCTTTGCCACCATTTTGTCGCCGCCGCCCTCGACAGCCAGGACAGTGCCGTTGCCGAACGTGGAGTGGTTGACCTTGTCTCCCGCCGAAACAGCAACCACCTCTTTCTGGGGCTGCACCCTGCCGGCCGCCTTGCCTGGAAGTCCACGCCCGGACTCGTTGCCGCCCGCTGCTCCCGCACCCCAGTAGGAGCCGCTGAACCGCGGACCACTGATGCTCTGTCCACTGGTCCATGCCGGTTTCGCGGCGCCCTCGCGCTTCCAGTGGATGAGCTCTTCAGGAACTTCTCCCACGAACTGGCTCACCGGGTTGTACTGGCTCTGCCCCCACAGGCTCCGCACCTCCGAACGCGTGATGTACAGCCGCTTGCGTGCTCGAGTGAGACCGACGTAGGCCAAACGCCGTTCTTCCGCGAGCTCCTTCGGGTCGGTGGCGGACCGCTGATGCGGGAAGATGCCCTGTTCCATGCCGGTCAAAAAGACCACCGGAAACTCGAGGCCCTTGGCTGTGTGCAGCGTCATCAGGGTGACGACGCCCTGCCTGCGTGCTTCCTCGACGGCCTTTTCCACGTCCTCGCCGGCACCGGCGGGCGCGTCCGGGATCTGGTCAGCGTCAGCGACGAGTGAGACCTGTTCGAGGAAGTCCCCCAGAGTTCCCTCCGGGTTGTCGATCTCATACTCGCGCACCACCGCGACGAGCTCCGCGAGGTTTTCCACCCGGGACTCGTCCTGCGGATCACTACTGGTGCGCAACTGTGCGAGGTAACCCGTCTGCTCAAGGACAGCTTCCAGGGCAGCGGAAGCACCTGAACCGGCCGCGACCTCTGCCAGGTCGTCAATGAGCTTTACGAACGACGCCACTGCGTTCACCGACCGGGTGGCCATACCGGGCGCCTCATCGGCCCGCCGGAGCGCGTCCATGAAGCTGACGCGGTCACGTTCGGCGAGCGCCGCGATAGCGTACTCCGCCCTGTCACCGATTCCGCGCTTGGGTTCGTTGAGGATACGGCGGAGGTTGACGACGTCGTCCTGGTTGACCAGGACGCGCAGGTAGGCGAGCGCGTCCTTGATCTCCTTGCGCTCGTAGAAGCGGGTTCCGCCGACCACCTTGTACGGCAGCCCGACCCGCATCAGGATTTCCTCGATCGAGCGGGACTGGGCATTGGTCCGGTAGAACACTGCGACGTCCCCGGGCCGCAGGTTTTCCTCATCCTGCAGGCGGTCGATCTCGTCAGCGATGAAGCGCGCTTCCTCGTGCTCGTTTTCGCCGACGTAGCCGATGATTTTCTCGCCGTTGCCCTCGGCAGTCCACAGCCGTTTCTCGGGCCGGTTCGGGTTGCGCGAAATCACGGCGTTGGCAGCGTTGAGGATGTTCTGGGTGGAGCGGTAGTTCTGCTCCAGCAGAATGGTGTGCGCGTTCGGGTAGTCCTCCTCGAACTCCACGATGTTCCGCACGTCGGCGCCGCGGAACGCGTAGATGGACTGGTCGGAGTCACCCACGACGGTCAGCTCGGCGGGTTCCTCCACGTTCTCACCTGCGACACCTACGATCTCCCGCACCAGGGCGTACTGCGCATGGTTGGTGTCCTGGTACTCATCCACGAGGACGTGGCGGAACCGGCGCCGGTAGTAGTCCGCGACACCGGGGAAGGCGCGGAACATGAAGACGGTCTGTGCGATCAGGTCATCGAAGTCCATTGCGTTGGCCTGACGGAGCCGTTGCGCATACCCCTTGTAGACTTCCGCGACCGCCTGCTCAAAGGGGTCGGAGAAGTTGGCGGTCGAGGCGTACTCTTCCTCGTCGATGAGCTCATTCTTCAGCGCGGAGATCTTGTGCTGGATAGCCTTGGGCGCAAACCGCTTCGGATCGAGGTCGAGGCCCTTGGCCACGAGCGTGATCAGGCGGAGGGTGTCCGCTGAGTCGTAGATCGAGAAGTTGGAGTTCAGGCCGATGGACGTTGCCTCACGGCGAAGGATACGCACGCAGGAGGAGTGAAACGTGGAGATCCACATGCGCTTTGCGACATCACCCACCAACCCCTCAATGCGCTCCCGCATCTCTGCAGCAGCCTTGTTGGTGAACGTGATGGCCAGGATCTGGCCGGCGTGCGACCGGCCGGTAGCCATGAGGTAGGCGATGCGATGGCTGAGCACGCGGGTTTTGCCAGAGCCCGCTCCGGCCACGATCAGCAGCGGAGAGCCGCTGTGCCTGACTGCTTCCTCCTGCTGCGGGTTCAACCCGGCAAGGAGTTCCTGTGCGCGCACTTCATCGACGAAGCCGCCACGACGGGGGTGCTCGGCCACATCCGATGAGGACGAGGGCGCAGAGCCGCGTCGGGCTGCGGAGGGTGTACTGAGGTGCGGATCGAAAAGCAAGTCCATGGTGCCTTTAAGTCTAGGCGCTGGCACGGACAGAACCGGTCCGCCGTCGTCGTGCGGGGTTATGCCTGCAGCGGGCAGGAGCGGATAAGGGGCCCGGACACGGCACTGCCCACCGGATCGAAGGATCCGGCGGGCAGTGTGCGAACGGGTCGGAACTACTTTCTGGCGGTTTCCCGATCCTCCGGCTCCGTCCCCAGTTCGAGGAGCTTGCCGCTTTTGCGGTCGGCGAGGTAAGCCTTCATTTCCCGCTTGATCACCGGCAGGAGCATGTAGACACCGAGCAGGTTCACGAACGCGCAGATGAAGAGTGCGGAGTCCGCGAACGTCAGGACCTGCCCGAAGGTGAGGACCGTTCCTGTCACCGTGAAGAACAGGAAGATCACCTTGTAGAGGACCTCCGACATCTTGCCGCGTCCGAACAGGTACTCCCAGGCCTTGAGCCCGTAGTAGGACCAGGTGATCAGCGTAGAGAAGGCGAACAGCGCCACAGCAACGGCGAGGACGATGGGGAACCAGTCGATCACGGTAGCGAAGGCATCCGAGGTCAGGATGACGCCGTCGGGGGCTCCTTCGCCTGCCTGGACCTGATCGATGCCTGCCTGCAGACTTGGCGCGCCGGCAATGACGATCGTCAGGGCGGTCATGGTGCAGATGATCACCGTATCGACCAGGGGCTCGAACATCGCCACGAAGCCCTCGCTGACGGGCCGACGGGTCTTCACCGCGGAATGCGCGATCGGCGCCGAACCGAGGCCCGCTTCGTTCGAGAAAGCTGCGCGTTGGAAGCCAACGATCATGACACCTACAACGCCGCCCGCCATTCCTGCCGGCGCGAAGGCGCCTTCGATGATTTGACCGAACGCAGTTGGAACCTGGTCGAGATTCACAATGATGACAAACAGGCATGCAGTGACGTAGATGATGCCCATGGCCGGCACCAGCTTGCTGGTGGTGGCACCGATGGACTTGATTCCACCGAGGATGACGGCGCCAACCAGTGCGGCCAGGATGATGCCGAAGATCAATGCGGCGCCCGGGCTTCCGAGGAATCCGTCCGTACCGCCGGTGACTTCCTGCACCTGGGCGAACGTCTGGTTCGCCTGGAACATGTTGCCGCCCGCAATGCCGAAGATAAGGATGGCAACCGCGAAGATTCCGGTGAGGATTTTCGCCGGCCACTTGCCGAATTTCGCGAACGCCACCGGAAGGTATTTGAAGGGGCCGCCGGAGACGGTGCCGTCCTCGTGCACCTCCCGGTACTTCACACCCAGGGTGCACTCTGCGAACTTGGTGCACATACCCAAGAGACCCGCCAGGATCATCCAGAAGGTTGCACCGGGCCCGCCCAGCGCCATTGCTGCGCCGACACCGGCGATGTTTCCAAGCCCGACTGTGCCCGACAAGGCCGAAGTGAGAGCCTGGAAGTGGGGGACTTCCCCGGGATCGTCCTTGGCGGAGTAGCGCCCACGAATCACCTCGTAGGAGACCTTCAATCCCCGAAACTGGATGAAACCGAAGTAGATGGTAAAGATGACGGCCGCAGCGATGAGCCACGCGACCACGACGGGGAAACTGACTTCTCCAATGGTGATCGGGAAGAACACGACTGCGGAGAACCACGTAGCGACAGGTTCGAAAACGGCGTCAATGGCGTCCTCGATGGCTGCAAGCCATCCCACCTGATCTGCGACGGAAGACATGGGGAGTGTTTGGTTTATGACCATCCGTTAAACAAACACCGCTTTGGGTTGTGATTGCAATCACAGGCCGGGGCTCGCGGTCATCGTAATCAAAACGAGACCAAAAACGCACTAGATTTTCCGGAGCTGTTGCTGCAAGGTAACCGTCTAGCATGGAGCCATGGGCAAAACCAAGGCACAGATCGCTCGCAAGCACGGCCGGGCAGCCGCCGGGCTACCGGGCTCCCCCATCGCTGACCGTCCCGCCCCTCCCCGCCATAACGGCAATCTCATCCTCATCCCTGCGGTGGCGGCGGCACTGTTCCTGTTCTGGTACTTCCACTTGCTCACGTTGTCCCAGATGACCCAGCTGTCAGGCGGCCTCAGTATGCCGGACATGCTCCTCGGCGGTTACGACGTGCAGTACATCGAGCAGCTCAGGTCCGCCATGGACACCGCAGCGCTGGGCCAGTTGAGCTACGTTCACAAAACCGCCGGCACGCTCTTCCCGCTACTCTTCGGATTGGCCTGGCTTCTGCTGGTTCAGCTCAACGTTTCACGGCGATGGCTCCGCTGGGTACTGTGGAGCCCGGTTCTCCTCTTTGTCGTGGTTGATCTGTGGGAGAACGTCGCAATCGATTCGGCCCTGGCTGCGCCCGACGCCGGTTCGGTCGCCCTCGCGTCCACACTGACAGTCACTCGGTGGGTGCTTTTTGCAGCAAGCTGCGCAGCCGGCCTGCTCGCTGTGCTGCTCCCCCACCGGGTGCGTTCACGCACCTGAGAAGACTGTAAGCTGGTACCGCTCACAACACCGTTCGGCACTGTGCAGTACCCGCCTCTGTAGCTCAGTAGGATAGAGCGTCCCTCTCCTAAAGGGAAGGCCGTCGGTTCGATTCCGGCCAGGGGCACAATCCACATGGGTACACCTCCCCATGGCACCGTCCCTCGCACTGCATTAGCTTGTCAGCATGGGGAAAATCTCGGCAGTACCTGCGCCCTCGCGCGCAATCAGAGTCTCACCGACCGCCTGGGCGCTCGCCCTCGACGCTGTCGATCCGGTACAGGTTACCGCTCATGGGTCCACCCACCAGTCGGCTGGTTCACAGGCGAAAAAGTCGATCAAGAACCTCGACGCAGAAACACGCGAAGATGCCTGGAAAGAGCTGCAGGGCCTGGGCGTAGCGGAAGGCAAGGTCCTCTCCAGGGTGTGGGCCGACGCACTGCAAGCGGTGCTTCGGCCGGTCACGCTTCTGCGGTTGTCCGCCGCCTATCTGGGCATCGCCTGCAACAGCGATTTCTCCATCTCGGGCGCCCAGGGTGTGGCGGTGCTGCGTAGGAGCACCATCGGTCCAGGCAACGACGGCGGCCTTCGCGCACTCGCGCACGAGCCCGCACTTGAGGTTGCGCTCTTCGACGTTGCCCAGATCTGGGGAGCGATTGCGCCGGTTCTCCCGCCTCTTGCCGAGTTGCGGGCGGACGCGGTTCAGGTCCGAGGCACCTCAGATGACGCCCCCCGGATACCACTGAGCCCGGCCGAAGCCGCCAACATCCCGGAAGAAGCTATTCTCAGCGCGGCCATGACTACGCGCGCGGGGAGCAGACGGCAGGTGTGGGCGGCCCGGTGGTCGGTCAGCGAGGGTACGCTCTACTCCACGCGGACGCCCCATGGCGCCGTCATACTCACCCCGCAGCATCCCGGTCACGTGGCTCGCGAGATCACGTACGCCCTGGCCGGCGCTTACGAGTTCGCCGCTGGAGTGTCGGCGAGCGCATGAGCCAGACGATCGGCATGGATCCGTCCCAGGTCCGGCAGCTGGCTCGCTTCCTGGAGAATGCTGCGGGAGATCTTGAACTCCTTGGAGTGCAGGTATCCGGGAGAATCTCGTCGATCCCATGGCAAGGTTCGGATGCTGACTCGTTCCGCTCCGGTTGGTCGGCCCGGCATCGTCCGACGCTGACCCGGATTGCGGACTCACTGCGCCAGGCCGCTCTTGTTGCAGCTGAAAATGCCGATGCCCAGGATCAGACCAGTGACGCGGCGTCAGCCGGCTCCGTGGCCGCGGCTGCGGAGGGCTCGGCGCCCGGCAGCGCTGATACCCGACCCGAGAATACCGCCGGCGGCTGGCTGGCCGACGGCTGGGACTGGGTTACCGATGGAGCCGGTTGGGTTGCTGAGACGTCTGACGATACCGTGGACTGGTTCCAGGACCGCGCGGAGTTGGGCTTCGGGAACATCCAGCGGTCCTTCATGGATTACGGCGAGCAATCGGCGCACCTGGTGTCTTTGCTCGATCAATGGGTGGGTGGTAGCCCACCGACGCTGATGGAACTCGCTGCCACCGGCATGCTGATCCGCGGGGAATGGACGGAAGCGAAACTGACCGTCCTGACGCTGGGCCAGTGGGACCTGCCCCTTCTCGACGATGGCAGCGCGTGGGCTGGGGAAGCGATCCCCGTAGGTGTGTCAACGAGCGGCACAGGCCTGTCCGCTTCCGGGCATGCTGAAGGGGTGCTGCCCTCCGACCTGCGAGCGATAGCGATGAATACCGGGCAGGCGTACTCGGATCGCCAGGTGGAATCGAGCGTCGACGGATCGGTCAGGATCACGCGCATCGACGGACCGTCCGGCCCGTCCTACATCGTGAACATACCGGGCACCCAGGAGTGGAGTCCGGCGACTTCCGGCACCGCGGCAGATCTGACAGGCAACCTGGTCACAGCTTCCGGACAGATGTCGACGGCGTCAGACGCAGTCGCCCTGGCCATGGAGCGGGCAGGCATAGAACCCGGTGCGCCGGTCATGTTGACGGGTCACTCCCAGGGCGGGATGACGGCAGCCGCCCTGGCCGCTGACCCTGCTTTCAGTGCACAGTTCAACGTCACGAATGTTATGGCCTATGGCTCTCCCATAGACGGCACGGCCATACCCGCGGAAATCCGTGTCATTGCTTTTCACCACGAAGATGATGTTGTCCCGATGCTGGATCTGGGTGGGGCACGCATCGATGGTACTACCGCGGGCCAATCATCCAGTGTCCAGATAACACTCCCAAATCCCCCGAACACCGGATGGTGGGACGTCGCGGGCCGACACGACTTCAACGCCTACGAAGCTTCCATATCGGACGCTGAAAACGATCCCGGGAGTGCGGCAGCGCAGTACGCTCGGGACCGGTCTACCGAACGGTTTCTGACGAACGATCCCACGCGCGTAGAGTCCTTCGTGATCCCGATCGAGAGGCGCTAGTGAAGAGATTCACCCGCAGTGGTGCGGCGGTGCTGCTGTGTCTGATGCTGTCCGGATGCGGCCCGTCCAATCCCGAAGAGAAGTACCGGGAGGCCATCGCGACGGTCGACGGCGTGCAGGATGTCGTCGTGGATTGGAACGAGAACGGTACGGGCAGCAGTACCCGTATTACGATCTCGGCCGACAGCAATGATCAGGCCGAGCTCGACCGGATACTTGACGAGAGCTTGCGTGCCTTCGCTGACAGTACAGAGCCCGGGGAGTACACCACTTTGAGCTATCAGGTTCTTTCCCAGGACCAGTCCGTCACTCTCACGCCCGACGATCTGGGCGCCAACATGCGAGGCCTGGACGAGATCCGCGAGCACTACGGCCTGGAGTAGCTCCGCGCAGCCGTTTGCTTCAGCGCGCCCTCGGGCCGTTCACTTGTTGCATGTCCCTTCTCTTCGTGCGCCGCATCGCGCAACTGATTGTGGGTGTCTTCTTCTACGGCATCTCTATTGCGATGATGGTTCGCGCCGGCATTGGTGTCTCTCCCTGGGACGTACTGGGGCAGGGAGTTTCGGTACAGAGCGGCATCCCGTTCGGCATCACGACGGCTCTCATCGGGCTCGCTGTACTGCTGCTCTGGATACCGATCCGTCAGAAGCCGGGCGTGGGAACGGTCATCAACGCCGTGTTTGTGGGTGCCAGCGCTGAGATCGGCCTTGCCTTCATACCGGAGCAGACCGTCCTGTGGCTGCAGATCCTGCTCTTCTCCGGCGGTTTGGTGCTGCTTGCGGTAGCGACGGGCCTGTACATCGGCGCACGCATGGGGCCCGGTCCGCGTGACGGACTGATGACCGGGATCCACCAGAAGTGGGGCTGGCCCATCTGGGCTGTTCGTACCTCCATCGAGGTGACGGTGCTGGTGACCGGCTGGATCCTTGGCGGAACCGTTGGAGTCGGCACAGTGGCTTTTGCGCTGCTCATCGGTCCTATGGTTAACGTGACCCTGCCCCTCCTGCGCGTTCCCGAGAAGCCGAGGGACGTACGGCTCGAAGGAGACGCTCCGACGACCTGCACGGCAGGCTGACCGCCGTTCCCCACAAGGGCTGGTCAGGCGCTAGGAGCAGTGAGTGCTTCAGCAGGCTCATCCGGCGCAACACTCTTCTGCACGGCGAACTGCGTGCGATGCAACTCGGCGTAGCGGCCTGACTTTTCAAGCAGCTCATCGTGAGTGCCCTGCTCCGCGATGCGTCCGTCCTCGATGACCAGGATCTGATCCGCGCTTCGAATGGTCGACAGCCGGTGGGCGATGACCAGAGCGGTGCGTCCTTCGAGTGCCTCGGTAAGTGCTGCCTGCACGGCCGCTTCCGACGTCGAATCCAATGCCGCGGTGGCTTCATCCAGAATCACGACGCGCGGCTGGGCCAGGAGGAGCCTCGCGATGGTCATGCGCTGCCGCTCCCCGCCGGACAACCGGTACCCGCGCTCGCCGACCATCGTGTCCAGTTGATCCGGTAGAGACCGGATCAATGGTTCCAGGCGCGCGCGGCGGACTGCGTGCCAGAGCTCCTCGTCCGTGGCGTCGGGGCGCGCCAGACGAAGGTTGGAAGCGATCGTCTCGTGGAAGAGGTGTCCGTCCTGAGTCACCATTCCAAGCGTGTGGCGCAGCGACTCGAAGGTAACGTCACGGACGTCCTTTCCGCCGATCCGCACCGCGCCCTCGTCAACGTCGTAAAGCCTGGCCAGGAGTTGCGCGATGGTGGATTTGCCCGCACCCGAAGTACCCACCAGTGCTACGGTCTGCCCGGGCCCTATCCGGAAGCTGATGCCGTGGAGCACTTCCTCACCGCCACGGGTATCCAGCACCGCAACCTCCTCGAGGGAGGCCAGCGAGACGCGCTCTGCCGACGGATAACCGAAGCGAACCCTGTCGAACTCAACCGCAACCGGTCCGTCCGGGATAGTTCCGGCGTCGGGCTTCTCCTTTATGAGGGGATCAAGGTCCAGGACCTCGAAGACCCGCTCGAAACTCACCAGCGCGCTCATGATTTCCACGCGGGCGTTGGCCAGGGAGGTCAACGGCGCGTACAGGCGGGTGAGCAGCAGCGCCAGCGTGACCACCTCGCCGGTGTCCAGCACGCCGCCGAGGGCCAGGGAACCACCGAGCCCATACACCAGGGCCAGGGCAAGGGCGGAAACGAGCATCAGGGCGGAGAAGAACACGAACTGCAGCATCGCGGTCCGCACGCCGATGTCCCGCACTCTTGCCGCCCTGACGCGGAACTCCTCTGACTCCTCGTCCGGCCGCCCGAACAGCTTCACCAGCGTGGCCCCGGGAGCCGAGAACCGCTCCGTCATCTGTGTGCTCATGGTGGAGTTGTAGTCGGCGGCCTCCCGGCGGAGAGCCGCCAGCCTGCTGCCCATCCTGCGCGCGGGCAACAGGAAGATGGGCAGCATGATGATCGCCAGTACGGTCACCAGCACCGAGGTGCTCAACATGACGATCAGGGTAAGAATCAACGCGACCAGGTTGCTGACGACGCCGGACAGCGTGCCGCTGAAGGCCTGTTGGGCGCCGATCACGTCATTGTTGAGCCGGCTGACCAGGGCCCCCGTGCGGGTTCGGGTGAAGAATGCAATCGGCATCTTCTGGACGTGATCAAAAACCGCAGTGCGCAGATCGAGAATGACTCCCTCACCGATCCGGGCGGAATACCAGCGGGTCAGTAGTCCGACGCCGGTGTCGGCGACAGCGACGATCGCAATGACGATAGCGAGCCACACGATGGTGCTGACGGCGGCCTCGGCGATGATGGCGTTCACTACCTGCCCAGCCAGGACAGGCGTGGCCACCGCCAGAAACGCCGACACCACGGATAGCGCGATGAAGAGCACCAGCTTGAACCGATACGGCACGGCGAAGGACAGGATCCGCTTGAGCGTCTCCTTCGAGAATTTGTTGCTGCCGTTCTTGGCGGAGGAGATCCGGTAAAGGGAACTCCAGGCCGCGCCTTCCATGCTCATGGTTCGTCTCCCGGTAGTGGACTTCAAGCTTAGGTCCCGCTGCGGACAGTTTCGGTCCGCGGAGCCCCATCGTGCTGGTGCTGCCCGCCGAGAGCTTCCCTGACCAGAGGAAGGACCTCGGTACCCAGGAGTTCGATTGACTCCAGAACCTGTTCCTGCGGAACCGATGAGAAGTCGAGCTGGAGGATATGCCGGTCATGTCCCATTGCTGCATGTGTCAGGACGATCTTCTCCGCCACTTCCTCGGGTGTGCCGACATAGAGCGCACCGGTGCGGGCTGCCTGCATGTTGTAGGTGACTCCGCTGGGCTTCGGGAAGCCGCGCTCGGCGGAAATGCGCGTCATGCTGTCGAGCCAGTAAGGCTTGAAGGTCTCCTTCGCCCCGTTCCGGAGGACCAGCCCGACGCCGCTCACGCCCACCCGTGGAATCCCGCCGGACGCGCCGTCGAACTCTTCGCGGTAGAGCGCAGCGTGCTGCGCGAAGTTGTTCACTGCACCGCCCAAGAGGGCGTAGATCACCGGCTTCCCCAGCCGTGCGGCCCGGACCGACGACGACGGCGTACCGCCGGTAGCGATCCAGATGTCCAGATGTTCGCGGCTTGGCCGGGGCAGGATCAGGGCGTCCTGCAGCGGAGGCCGGAACTGCCCGGACCAGGTAATCCGATCTGCGGCATCGATGCGCAGGAGAAGATCGATCTTCTCCTCGTAGAGAGCGTCGTAATCCTCCAGCGCTGCCCCGAACAGGGGGTAGGACTCGATGAAGGATCCCCTCCCCGCTGTGAGCTCTGCACGTCCGCCTGACAGCAGATCCAGGGTTGCGAACTGCTGGAACACGCGCACCGGGTCCTCGGTGCTGAGCACTGTCACGGCCGAGCCCACATGAATGTTCCGCGTCTGGGCCGCAGCGGCGGCCAGCACAGGCACCACCGACGACACGGCATAATCCGGTCGGTGGTGCTCGCCGATACCGAAGTAGGAGAGGCCAACCTCGTCCGCAAGTCGCGCCCGCTCCAGCAAGTCGGCCATCCGCTGTTCCGGCGAAACCCGTTCGCCTGTCACGGGGTTGGGGTGAATGTCGCCGAAGCTGAAGATGCCGAGTTCCATACTGGTGTGCAACTCCGCCCGGGGTACCGCTATTCCGCGCTGATGCGCCGCGGATGCGTGTAGCAGTTCAACGTTTGCCCGCGGCTGAAACCGACGAGGGTGATGCCTGATTCTTCCGCAAGGTCGGCAGCCAACGACGAGGGCGCACTCACCGCTGCGAGCATCGGTATTCCAGCGAGGTGGGCTTTCTGCACCAGTTCGAACGAAGCACGCCCAGAGACCTGCAGGATTGTTCCGCGGAGGGGCAGCTTTCCTTCCCTCAGCGCCCAACCGACAACCTTGTCCACAGCGTTGTGGCGTCCTACGTCCTCCCGAAGGCAGAGCAGTTCTCCGTCGCGGGAAAATAAACCGGCTGCGTGTACGCCCCCCGTACGGTCGAAGAGCTTCTGCTCGTTCCGAAGCAGGTCCGGCAGGGAGGCGAGAACCGCGAGGTCAACCGCGCCGTCGTCATCGTGCACGTCGAAGCGGGCAGATTTCCGCACCGCATCGATCGAGGCGGTCCCACAGATTCCGCACGAACTGGACGTGTAGACATGCCGCTCCATGCCGGTATCCGGTAGGGCGACATCCGGCCGGAGCTGCGCCTCGACGACATTGAAGGTCTGCCGACCATCTTCGTCAACGCCGGCACAATAGCGGAGCGCGAGGATCTCCCCGGGTTCGGCAACCACACCTTCTGAAACCAGGAACCCTGCCACGAGGTCGAAGTCATCACCGGGGGTGCGCATGGTGACGCTGAAGGCACTTCCGCCGAGCCGAATCTCGAGCGGCTCCTCCCCTGCAAGCCGGTCTTCCCTCTGGGTCGCCGGGCCGTCCAGCCTGTAACGCGTGATGCGGCGCCGGTTCAATACTCTCGTCATCATTTATCTCCCGCCTGAGCCTGGATTGAGCCTAGTTGACACTGCGGCGGTCGGGTACCGGCCGTTCGGGTGTCTTTGGGGACCTCTGCAGTGGACAATAGGGGCAGGTAGGAACACTCAGTGCTGAGAAGCCACCAGGAAGGATGCCCCCGATGACACGATCCAACCCTCCCGTCGAGGAAGCTGACGAGAACAACCTTGAGTTGGACAAGCCCAAGGACTGGGCAGCCGGTTTGCCCGGGGTCTATCACTCGATGCAGCCCGCGCTCAAGCACATGGGGATTGAACGCAGCGCACGTACCCTGCTCAGGATGAACCAGAAGCAGGGTTTCGACTGTATGAGCTGCGCCTGGCCGGACCCGTCGGACCACCGCAGCACCTTCGAATACTGCGAGAACGGCGCCAAGGCGGTGACCTGGGAAGCCACACCGGTGACCGTGTCGTCGGAGTTCTGGGCGGAGCATTCAGTGACTGAGCTGCGCGGACGTTCCGAATACTGGCTTGGCATGCAGGGGCGGCTCACCGAACCCGTGTACAAAGCCGCCGGTGACGATCACTACCGGCCCATCACCTGGGACAGGGCCATCAGCATCGTCGCGGACAAACTGAAGAGCCTCGATTCACCCGACGAGGCAGCTTTCTATACGAGCGGCCGCGCCTCGAACGAGGCCGCGTTCATCTACCAGCTCTTCATCCGCGGGCTAGGCACCAACAACCTGCCTGACTGCTCCAATATGTGTCACGAATCTTCCGGCGTCGCTATGGGACAAACGATCGGTATCGGCAAAGCGACGGTGGCCTACAACGACTATCTCAACTCTGACCTGATGATCGTGATCGGCCAGAACCCCGGGACCAACCACCCGCGCATGCTCAGCGCCATGGAGAAGCAGAAAGAGAACGGCGGGAGCATTGTCGCTGTCAATCCCCTGCCCGAGGCCGGACTGCGACGCTTCAAGAACCCGCAGAAGCCCAAAGGTGTTGTAGGCCGCGGAACCGATCTGGCCGACCAGTTCCTGCAGATCCGCGCGGGCGGGGACATGGCTCTCCTCCAGGCGCTCTCGAAGCGCGTGCTCGATGCCGAAGACCGGAATCCCGGAACTGTGCTGGATCACGAGTTCCTTGCGGAGTACTGCGAAGGTCTGGACGAACTGCGCGCGCACCTGGCCCATCTGGATGAGCAGACGGTGCTGGAGGCCACAGGCCTGCGCTCGGAGGAGATCGACGAACTCGCGGAGCGCTACATCAGGTCAGAGAAGACCATCATCACCTGGGCGATGGGCGTGACCCAGCAGAAGAACGGCGTCGGCACGATCAAGGAGATGATCAACCTGCTCCTTCTCCGCGGCAACATCGGGCGGCCTGGTGCGGGTGCGTCACCGATCCGTGGGCACTCGAACGTCCAGGGTGACCGTACGATGGGAATCTGGGAACAGATGCCGCCGTCGTTCCTCGACGCGCTGGGCAAGGAGTTCTCCTTCGAACCTCCGCGCGAGCACGGAGTGGACGCGGTGGCCGCAGTGAGGGGAATGCGCGACGGCGAAATCAAGTTCTTCCTCGCACTCGGCGGGAACTTCGTCGCCGCCATGTCCGACACCGCTGCCACAGAAGCAGCAATGCAGAATCTCGAGATGAATGTGCAGGTCTCGACGAAACTGAACCGGTCGCACACCGTCGTCGGGCAGGAAGCATTGATTCTTCCGACGCTTGGCCGTACCGAGATTGACCGCCAGGCAACCGGGCCCCAGTTCGTCTCCGTTGAGGACACCGTGAGCGCGGTTCACTCCTCCGAGGGCAGGGTTGAACCGGTGGCGCCGGGACTGCTGTCCGAGATCGCAATTGTCAGCAGGTTGGCGCGCGCCACCCTTGGTGACCGCATTGCGGCCGACTGGCAGGGATTCGAGGATGATTACGACCGCATTCGCGACCATATCGCCCACGTCGTGCCCGGCTGTGAAAACTACAACCGCCGTATCCGTGAGAAGGACGGCTTCCTGCTGGCGAACGGTCCCCGCGATGCCCGGAAGTTCAGCACCCCCAGCGGCAAGGCGTTGCTCACAGTCAATGAATTGGACCCCATGCAATGCCCGCCCGGCCGGCTCATTCTGCAGACCATGCGTTCGCACGACCAGTTCAACACCACGATCTACGGTTACAACGACCGGTATCGCGGCATCAAAAAGGGCCGGCACGTGGTCTTCGTCAACCCGGAGGACCTTGCTGACCTGGGCTTCAAGGACGGTGACCTGGTCGACGTTCATGGCGAGTATGCGGACGGCAAGGATCGCGTCCTGCGGAAGTTCCGCGCCGTGTCCTACCCCACCGCCCGCGGGTGCGCTGCCGCGTACTACCCGGAGGGGAACGTCCTGGTGCCGCTCGACGACACGGTCAAGGGCAGCAACACCCCTGTCTCCAAAGGCGTCATCGTCCGGTTGGAACCGGCAGCAGACGGCCCTGCGGGAGGTACGGGCGAGGAGAACAAGCAGCAGGACATGCCGGCAACCGTCTGAACGGGAGAAGACGGTCCGAACGGGGCGAACAGGCGTGGGACCGGGTGAGCGGTATCAGCTGAACCAGGGCAGCTGCAGCGCCACGACCTTCTCGTCCGGCTCGCACCCCTGCTCCGGCACCACCAGCACGCCGTCGGCGTCGGCGAGTCCGCGCAGCATGCCCGATCGGTGATGAACGGTGGGCATGGCCCGTCCAGTCTGATAGCGATAGGGCACCAGGCGCGTCCGTCCGGGCAGCGCGTCGAACGACTCTCCGGCCAGAACCGAGCGCGATTCCGGAAAGTCTGCTCCACGCAGGCCTGCCAGCAACGGCGCCCCTACCGTGAACAGCGCCATCATTGCAGCCAACGGATTACCGGGCAGGCCGACGAAGAACCGCCCGTCAGGCAGGCGCGCCAAAAGAGTAGGGTGCCCCGGCCGCATAGCGATGCCATCGATGATGAGTTCCGCTTCAAGCACGGTCAGCGCTCGGCGGATGTGGTCGGCGTCGGATGCGCCGGTGCCGCCGGTGCTGATTAATACGTCGCCGGACGATCGCGCCAGCGACACCTCGTCCATGGCTTCGGCGCTGATGGCCGCCACGACGTCGTCGAGATCATCCCGTGCCCGGCCCACGGTGTCCACGTGGCCGCCCAGCATAGTGATAAGACCGGGTAGCTGGGGGCCGAAGGTGTCCCGGACCTGTCCGGGTTCCGGCAGGCCTGCTTCGATAACCTCGTCACCGGTCAGCAGCAATGAGACGCGCGGTGCGCGCAGAACGGGCAGGGTGTCATAACCGCATACCGCGGCGAGCGCGATCTGCGCCGGATTCAGGACCGATCCCGCGGCGATAGTCTCTGTTCCTTGCGCCGCTTCCTCGCCGGCGGGTCGGATGTGTTCGTTCTCGCGTGGCTCGTCCGGGCGTGCCCGCTCGTTGCGGTTCAACACGCCGTCGCGGATGGCCCCGTGCTCGGTGCGGAGGATACCCGTAGCCCCGGGCGGGACAACACCGCCGGTGAGGATGAAGGTTGCCTGACCCGGCTCCAGGGTGGCGTATCCCGATTTCTTGTGTTCGTGCGCCCGGTGCCACGGGCTCTCATCCACCGGGACGGGCGTCACGAGCGTCCAGGGCGGCTCCCCTGAGAGCGCCCAACCGTCCATGGCGGACGACGCATAGTGCGGTATGGGCTGCAGTGCGACGGCGGGCTCCGCCAGCGTCTGGCCTAGCGCATCCGCCAGTTTGACGGTCTGCACGGGTTTGGGTGTAGCTGACTCATATGCCAGCCTTCGGGCGTCCTCCCACGTGACCTCGTGTCCCGAACCGCTCATCGGCGGTCCTCCGCCGCAGTTACCGGCGGGCAGGCAGATGCGGCTGCCTGCAGAGCGGACCGCATGGCCGTTACGCTGTCCGCCTGGCCGATCCCAACTGCCATCCCTGCGGCATATCCGGCGATGAACGTGGTCAGCGGTGCAGCGGGGCGAACCACGGAGTGCGCCGCCTTCCCTGCCAGGGCGAGGACTGCGTCGACATCTACCTCAATGTCCTCAAGTTCGAACATCTCCAGCAACGTCTCGCTCCACTGCCTGAGCAGGCGATCCCGATCCTCCATGGTGAACCCTCTCGCTATTTACCCGCATCCGGCGCCTCCGCCCTGAAGTTTCGGGCATCGGACCACGTATCGATATCAATGGTTGAGCCCGCGGGAACGTCAACTGGACTCCATGTCACCCTAGCAAGGAGGGCACGCATGGACAGGTTTCTTACTTCCTCCTGATCAACCGCCGTCGCAAGGTCCGCCCACCGATACAATGCGGCAAGCGGTTGGTCCCTCCCGCCGTCGTGCGCCAGTACGGACGCATTTGTAGCGAGCGCGCCCGCGATGAGCGCTGGCAGCGCCTCGTTGATCCGGGGCATGTCGCAGGCGAGCACAAGCATCCAGGGCGCCGGATCGTGGCTCAAATGTACGACGGCGGCGCTCACGGCCGCGGCCGGCCCGCCAAACGGCGGTTCCTCACGGATCAGCTCCACCCGCGCCGGCATCTCGGGTGCCCGATCACCGACGACGACAAGCCGCCTCGCCGCACGGGCTGCTTCGCAGGTGTGGGCAAGCAGCGTCGAGCCGCTGATTCTCAAGGACGCCTTCGGTACCCCGCCTAGACGGGAAGACCTGCCCCCGGCCAGCACCACGGCGTCGAACGACAGCTCTTCGGTAGCCGGACCCTCGGTAGCGGGCCCGTTCACGCGGCGTTGTCTGCCGGCAAGAATTCGCTCCACTGCGGCGAGGGCTTCTCCAGCTCCCGGATCTGCCACGACGTGCCGCGGGGCGGCCTGGGAACTATGCGAAGGGACCAGCCGAGCGCGGAAAGCGTCTTGTCGCCCTTTGCGTTGTTACAGCGAAGGCAGCAGGCCACAAGATTCTCCCAACTGTCCTCTCCACCGCGGGAACGCGGCACCACGTGATCTATGGTTGAGGCGGCCTTGCCACAGTATGCGCACAGGTGATTGTCACGGCGCAGCACTCCGCGACGCGTCGCGACGGAACTGCTGCGGTATGGGATTTTCACGTACCGGTTGAGCAGAATGACTGACGGTCGCGACAAGACTTCGTTGGGGCCGACAACCGGGTCTTCACCTTCTGCCACGACGCTCGCTTTACCGGTGAGGACAAGGACGAGTGCCCGGCGGAAGGTCACCACCGCCAGTGGTTCGTATCCAGCATTCAGAACGAGAGTGCGCATGCACATTCCTCTTTGCCGTCCATAGCTGCAGGATCAGAGGAACTCCTGGCGCCCTGCGAGGCTACAGCGAAGGTACTTCGGATTAACAGTGCAAGAGTAAGCCGTTGCTACAAGGATTCGTCAATCGCCACTCTGTGCCGGCGGAGGAAAACGATAGGGCCCCCTGCCGTGCGGCAAGAGACCCTATAAACGTTTGCTGACCAGCAATCAGCCGCCGACGCGGATGTAAACTCCACCCGATCCGAGCTCGGCCGGGGCGATGACCGTCTGGTTTCCGTTGAAGCCACCGTGAACTGCCTGGCCTCCACCGATGTAAACGGCAATGTGAGCTGCGCCCATGCCGCCGTCTGCGTAGTAGATCAGATCGCCGGGGATCGCTTCAGCGGCGCTGACCGTGCGGCCAAGGGAGAGGTAGCCGGCCGGCCAGCCGTGGAAGTTGATCCCAGCGGCAGCGAGAGCGTTGCTGGCAAGGCGTGTGCAGTCCTGGGTCACACCGAGCTGAGCCTTGGCGGCAGCAGCGATGGTGGCGGCCACGCCGGACGATACCTCGGGTGCTGCGGGGGCGGGCTTCTCGGCGACAGCTGGCTGCGCAGCAACAGTGGCCGTTGCTTCCACTGCGACTGCAGGCGCGGCTTGAACTGCGGCCTCAACAACCGGAACCTCAACCGGAGCGGCTTCAACGGTCTCCGCCTGCGGCTCTACAACAGGCGCTGCCACTGTAGGAGCTGCCACAGCCTTCACGGCGGTCTTGTTGAACGAGATCTCAGCGTCAGCCGGCGCCTGGACCGGAGCCTTGACGGCCTCGACCTCAAGCGCGGTGGTGACGGTGTTGCGTTCCGACGGAAGTTCGACCGCGTTTGCGGCGACACCGCTGGTCAGAACGAGACCGGAAGCTGCCGCAATGACGGCTGCCTGGCGTCCCACTCCCCCAGCGTTGTCGCTGACGGCGCGTGCGATGGATGAGAGGTGGGCGGAACGCTGTACTTCGGCGCGGTGGCGCGCGATGGCACGGGTATTCGAGGTCATGTGTGTGTGCTCCAGGTAACTGGTTCTAGCTAACGCGGACGAAGCTGTAGCCGGAGAGGTCGGAAAGGCTGTGAAGGCCGGTGTTCATACCGTTCAGGCCACCGCTGATGACCTGGCCGTTGCCGACGTAGATGGCAACGTGACCGCCCGAGACCACGAGGTCACCGGGTGCGGGAGTGGATACTACGGAGCCGAAAGCGAAGAAGTCGCTCGGTGCGATATCTCCGACGGACTTGCCGATGGAGCGAAGAGCCTTTTCAACCATGGCGGTGCAATCCTGCGCAACGCCGATCTGGGAGTAAGCGGATCCGACGAGTGCTGCACCGACCCCGCTGGATGTAGGCGCTTCGACAGGGACTGGAGCCTTCACTGCGGCGGCCTCGACCTTGACCTCGGGCTGGGCGACGGCTGCAACCTCTACGGTCTCAACCTCCACTGCGGCCGGAGCGGGTGCTGCTTCGACGACCTCTGCCTGCGCAGCTTCGACCGGAGCAGCCTCAACGGGAGCAACTTCGATCTCGGGAGCAGCGACGGCTTCGACGGCTGCGCGCTCGAATGAAACTGCTGCATCCGCGGATGCGCTGACGGCGGTTGGCTGAGCGACTGCGCTGAGGGTTCCGACGGCCTGGGCTGAACGCTGGGCGTCAGATGCGCCGTGAGCGGGAAGACCGGCGGTGAGTACGAGGCCGGAAGCGGCGACGATAACTGCTGCCTGGCGTCCTACGGAACCTGCGTTAGAAGAAACAGCCTTCGAAATGGCTGCGAGCGAGTTTGTATGAGCCGGCACCGCACGGTGGCGGCCCAGCGCAGAGCTGTTTGACACGTTAAATTGCCTCTCCCTACGCCTGCGAGGTGAGCTGTCGGATTCGGATGGGAGTCACCCGGCCGCGGATCGTCTCAGATCCAGCGACTTAACCCCAAGGACTTCTGAAGAAGAAGCCCGCAATTGGTTCCCCCGCCCCTGCCATGCGATTGTTGCGAACGGATCTCGTGCAGTGGCAGAGCTAGGCGATCTGCGCGAGAGTGCCAAACCCCCTGCGATTTGGCACGAGTGAAACGGTACATCAGAAAATCAGGTATGTCACATTCAGGTCACGGAACGGTGTGTTCATGGTTACGACGACCTGAGCAACGGCTCAGAGCCAGCCCATTGGGTCGACGTTCTTGCCGTCGACAAGCACCTCAAAGTGCAGGTGGCAGCCCGTTGAGGCACCCGTCGAACCCACCCGGGCGATGGCTTCCCCGCGGTCCACAACCTGGCCCACAGTGACATCCATCGCCGACAGATGGTTGTAGGTGGTCTCCAACCCGTTGGCGTGCTTGACCACCACACGGTTGCCGCCGCCGTAGGCATGCCAGCCCGCGAACGTCACGGTGCCGGCCGCTGCTGCTCTGACAGCAGTGCCGCAGGCCTCGCTCATGTCCTGCCCGGTGTGGAGCTCCCCGGCACCGGTGATCGGGCTCACCCGGGTCCCGAAGGGCGAACTCATCACCACGTGGTCCAGCGGCGCGGAGAGCGATCCCTTCGACTCATCCGCCACGATGTCTCCACCTGATGCAGAAACAATCTCCACGAGCTTGGCGTCCGGATCGAACTTGCCGTGAAGGGCAGCGCGGTCAAACGAAACCTCGGCGCCCGCGGCCGCCTGGATGGGTTGCGGCTCTGCCTGCTCGGCCGAAGCGGCGGCAGCTACCTGAGCCTCTGCGGGCACGACTGCGGCGGTGGTGGGAAGTGCGACGGTCAGTACCATGCCCGATGCGGCGGCTGCAATGGCGACCTTCTGGCTGATCCCGGCGAAGGAGACGTCGCGGCGAGCGGTGACAGCGCGTCGTCGTCGTTCAATCCTCTGGCCATCGCGGGGGCGCAGCGCCGCTGGCTGCGCGAACGCTCCGCTGCTCACGGACGCAACGGAACCAGTGCGGGCTTCACGCCGTGACATTGGAGCGGCTGCACAGCGAGGCGCCTCTGGCACCGTCAGACGTGGCGAAGCCGGGGAAGGTGAAGACACCGGGGCAGGCGAAGCGGCTGCGTGCACCGCTGCCTGACTGGCGATTCGCTCGGCCCGCTCACGCCTGTGGGCGTCGCGTGGCCGCGCTTCAGCGACCGGGGCGCTGGCACGGCGGCGCCCCGAAGCAGTGTTCGACAAGGAGACCCTCTCTCATTTCCGCCTGCGAAGTTAGCTGTCGGATTCGAGTATGAGAAAACTCGGCCCGGATACGCGCGTAGTGGCAGCACCCGGACTTCACCCCAAGGTCATGGCAAGCCATCACCGGTTGTGGGTCCTCCGCCCCTGTCCATCTTGAAACACTGCGTTCGCTGACAGGGTTAGGCATGCGAACCAGGTAACGCTGAAGTATCAGCGCCAGGGATTAACTATAGCTCGGACGGACCAAAAGTAATCATTCCGTAACCATGCTGTGGATATCCTTCGGGAATCCAGCGGGTCTGTCCGGACCGCCGGGGCGGAAACTAAACCGCGACGAAAACGTGCGACGCGACTTCGGGTGGAAGCTCCAATGCACCTTCGACATCGGGCACCCGCACGGACACGTATTCGCCTACAGCCTGCAGCGTCATGCGGGCTCCGGGACGGAGGCCGCCCTCGTCCAGCTGGGTCAGCAACTCAGGATCAACCTGGATCGGCTCAGCGAGACGTACGAGGGTCACGCTCGATCCCGGGACGTATGTTGCCATGGCCTCTGTGAGAGTGCACACACCCATTGTCTGGAGCTCGGAGGGAGTACCCCCGATTGCTTCGAGACCGGGAATCGGGTTGCCGTAGGGCGACTGCGTCGGCTGACCGAGCAGCTCATACAGCCTCCGCTCAACGCGCTCGCTCATCACATGTTCCCAACGGCATGCCTCGTCGTGGACGTACGCCCAGTCGAGGCCGATGACGTCAGAAAGCAGCCGCTCCGCCAGCCGGTGCTTGCGCATCACCTCAGTGGCCCGCCGGCGTCCGAGCTCCGTCAGCTCGAGGTGACGGTCCCCGGTCACGATCACCAGTCCGTCGCGTTCCATGCGGCCGACCGTCTGCGACACCGTTGGCCCGGAGTGCCGAAGCCGCTCGGCAATCCGCGCGCGCAGAGCAACAATGTTCTCTTCCTCGAGCTCAAGGATGGTCCGCAGGTACATCTCGGTGGTGTCGATGAGGTCCGTCATGCGGGGTTCAGCTCCTTGGCACTGGTGCGGTTTGAGCGTTGATGCGGCGGCAGCAGCGCCCCGAAAACGGGCGACCGTCGTCATCCCTACGCCCCACAAGGTTAACCCATGTAGGTTTGCCGCTTTGACTGGGACGCATCAGCACGGTGTTGTGCACTCCCACCGGTCACAATGCGCCGGCGCTGCGGCCGCTGGGGCAGAATGGTCTGCGAGACCCCACACCAAGCAACCGTCCTGGAGTAATCATGAGCACTTCCACCGACATCCGCATCCCAACCGAGCTGCTGCCGAAGGATGGACGGTTCGGCGCAGGCCCCTCCAAGGTCCGTCCGGAGCAGCTGGAAGCCCTGAACCGTGCGGGGACTGACCTGCTCGGAACGTCCCACCGCCAGGCTCCGGTCAAGAACCTGGTCGGCTCTGTGCGGTCAGGGCTGATGGACTTCTTCCGTGCCCCCGAAGGGTATGAAGTTGTTCTGGGCGTCGGAGGGTCCACAGCTTTCTGGGATGTTGCCTCCTTCGGGCTGGTGAAAACGCGCGCCCAGCACCTCTCGTTCGGCGAGTTCGGTTCGAAGTTCGCTACAGCAACCTCGAAGGCGCCCTTCCTTGGAGACTCGACTGTCATCAAGTCCGAGCCGGGGACCCGACCCGCCCCCCAGGCCGAGTCCGGCGTCGACTTCTATGCCTGGCCCCAGAATGAAACCTCGACAGGGGTTGCAGCCCCCGTTGAGCGTGTGGCCGGAGCTGACGAGGGTGCGCTGATCGCGGTCGATGCGACCTCTGCTGCGGGCGGACTTGCGGTGGATGTGTCCCAGGCTGACGTTTACTACTTCGCACCGCAGAAGAACTTCGCGTCCGACGGCGGATTGTGGCTTGGACTGTTTTCTCCTGCAGCGCTGGAGCGGGCTGCGTCGATCAAGTCCTCGGGCCGCTGGATTCCGGATTTCCTCGACCTGCAGACGGCCATCGACAACTCGCGCCTGAACCAGACGTACAACACGCCTGCTCTCTCGACCCTGGTGACTCTGAACGCGCAGATCGAATGGCTCAACGGGAACGGCGGCATCGACTTCGCCGCGCAGCGCACTGCCGACTCCGCAGGACGCATCTACAGCTGGGCGGAAGCCTCGTCCATAGCGACCCCGTTTGTACAGAACCCGGACCACCGCTCCAACGTCATCGCCACCATCGATTTCGATGAGAGCGTCGACGCGTCGGCGGTGGCCAAGACCCTGCGCGCCAACGGGATAGTAGACGTCGAGCCGTACCGGAAGCTGGGCCGCAACCAGCTGCGGATTGCAACGTTCGTGGCGATTGAGCCCTCCGACGTGTCGGCGCTGCTGGAGTGCGTCGATTACGTAGTTGAGCGCTCCTAGCCGTCACGCTCCGGCGTGTCCCGTGCCGTGGCGGCCAGGGTCAACCTGAGCCGCCTCGGCTCCGAACGCACGAGGCGAACTGTTACGTGATGGGACCGCCAAACCCACACGAGCCCGGCTACAGCAGCCACGAAGCCCGACGCGGCGGCCACCACCAGGCCCCACCGAGGGCCGAAGGCATTGGTCACCCATCCCACGATCGGCGCTCCGATCGGTGTTCCGCCGAGGAAGATGGCGAAGTACAGTGCCATCACGCGGCCGCGCATTTCCTGCGCCGTAGTGGTTTGAACGTACGCGTTCGCGCTGGTCATGAGGGTCAGGGCAAACAGTCCCACAGGAATCAGCGTCACGCCGAAGAGCCACACTGAAGGCGCAAGCGCAGCTAGCAGGCAGGCCAGGCCGAATGCGCCGGCAGCTCCGAAGATGAACCTGAGACGTGGCCGTTCCCGCCGGGCCGAGAGCAGGGCGCCGGTCACAGAGCCCACGGCCATGATTGACGACAGGGTGCCGAAGATGCCGGCGTCCGTGTTGAACTCGGTCCGGGCCATCGCCGCAATGTAGACGGCGAAGTTCAACCCGAACGTCCCCACAATGAAAATGGCAAACATCACCATCATCAGGTCGGGCCGAAGTCGCACGTACCGGAAGCCTGCCCGGATCCTGCCACGCCCAGGCGCTGACCTCTTGAGAACGCGCAATTCTCCTTGCCGGATTGTCACGAGGGCAAAGATCATTGCACCGAATGTCACGGCATTGATGAGAAAGACCCACCCCGGGCCGACGGCCACGGTGAGCAGGCCTGCAACCGCGGGCCCGAACATCCGGGCCCCGTTGAAAGAGGCGCTGTTGAGGGCCACCGCGTTGGGGAGGTATTCGTCGCGTACCACTTCCGAGACAAAGGCCTGACGGGCCGGAGCGTCAATTGCGGCTACTACTCCCAGCGCAAGAGCGAATGCATAGACGTGCCAGAGTTCTGCCAGGCCAAACACGACCAAAAGCCCAAGGCCGACACCGAGCGCGGCCATCGCGGCCTGCGTTCCGATCAACAGCTTCCGGCGATCGACCGTGTCGGCTATCAGACCCGCCCACGGGGCAATGAAGAGCTGCGGACCGAGCTGCAGGGCCATGACGATACCCATCGCCGCGGCGTCCTGATCCGTGAGGATGTCGTAGACGAGCCAGTCCTGGGCCGTGCGCTGCATCCAGGTGCCGATATTGGAGATCAGTGCACCGATGAACCAGAGCCGGTAATTGTGGATGTGCAGGGATCGGAACATGCCCATCAGGCAACCCTCCTTCCTGCAGCCCTCCACACCCTAGGCAACTGGGGATTCGCCCCCGGGAGTGCTCGGATCATCGGCATCGGGGTCCGGGGAGCCGGTCCCCGCCGATCCCCTTTCGACGGGCTCACTGTCAGCAGGTTCGTCAGCTGCAGGTTCAGGTTCAGCATGCGCGCTGTCAGCAGTGTCTTCTTCAGGGTCCACGTCTGCTTCCATGACGTGGTCCACTTCGGCGGCCTCCGCTGAATCCCCGGCCGCTGTTTCCTCCGCTGTTTCCTCCGCGGTGTCTTCCGGGCGGACGCGTTCGGACCACGGGACCCAGTCGGGGGCCAGCAGGGCGTCCGCAGAAGGCAACAACCCGACCTCGCAGACGGTAACGTCCTTGCCACGGGGAACCCGGGCGAGCGTCGCAAACCAGTGCCAGCCCACGTAACCCGGAACATTGGCCGCGAAACGGTGGGTGACGAGCCTCTCCGCCTCCGGGACGACTCCCAGATGCTCACCCACGGGTGTTCCGTCGGCGATCTCCAGCACACCGTTCCGTGCGGCGTCCACAGCGGCAGCCAATACGGCGTCGGGCTTGGACGGCTTCCGGGCGGGGCGGCGCTTGGCAGCGGGAACCGCGGATGCCACGGCTCCCGGTGCTTCCGCTGGTTGAGCCTCCCCGGACTCCGTCGATGCTGGAGATTCAGTCATTGGACCTAAACGTCCAGGTCATCCGCGACGGCGCGCAGCACCGCAGCAACCTTCGCGGAGTGCGACTTGTCGGGGTACCGACCGCGGCGCAGACCGTTGGACACGTCGTCGAGCAGGCGGATCAGGTCCTCGGTGATGACGGCCATATCTTCCGCCTTCTTCCGTGTTGCCTTGGCTACAGACGGCTGGGCATCAAGGATGCGGGCCGACAATGCCTGCAGGCCCTTGCGTCCATCAGCGACGCCGAACTCGAGCCGGGCCCCCACCTTCACCTCTGTTACTCCGGCAGGGAGCGCGGAGGCATGCAGGAATACTTCCTTGCCGTCATCCGTCGCCAGAAAGCCGAAACCCTTTTCAGAGTCGAACCACTTCACCTTGCCGATAGGCACGTAATTACCCCGTTCTCGTACTGCTGGTGCGCAGGCCGTGAGTTACCGACGAATCGATAGGAATCGACGCGATGTCGGTGAACTGGCCGTACGCAGCGAAAAAGTCTGCCTTAACAGGATACCGGCACCGGTGAGGGGAATGGACGATGAGCACCCTTGTACGCTAGGAGCATCATGATGCAGAACCCATCCTCCGTTCCTGACGCGAACGACGGCGCCAGTCCCCTCAGGGAGGCAAAAGGCACCCCTCGAAGCGGGCGCATCCTGTTGATTGCCGCGGTCACGCTCGCAGCTGTCGGCCTCATTTCGCTCGTGGCCGTCCTCGTGTCTGCGTGGATGGGCATGCAGCCGTGGCCGGGATTCATGGCCGCCGCGTATTTTTGCCTGCCTCTGGCCTTCCTGCTGATGCTCGTCAGCGTCGTCAGCAGCGTTATTTCCCGCGGCCGCAGTTAACTCACGCGCAGCCGTCGGTGTCCGGCCACACCGTCGCCCCGCCGTTCCCCGGTGCGAGTAACGTTAATGTGGTGTCCGCCATCCGTGCCCTAGCCGAAGATCTGGCGTCCCGCAGCGACTCCGAACTCCGCCAGCTGATGGCCGCACGCCCCGACGTGGTGCTTCCGCCCGTTCCGGACTTTGCCGCCCTCGCGGCACGGGCGTCAACGCGGGTCAGTGTGCAGCGCGCGCTCGAAACTCTGAGCGCCCCCCAATTGATGGTGTTGGAGGCCGTCGTCCTTACAACGAATCTTGACGGCGAAGTCGGCAGCACGGCAGCAACCCTCAAGACGGTGATCGGCTCGACGACCGCCAAGATGCTCGAGCCCTACCTCGCGCAGCTCCGGGACATCGCCCTTGTGCGGTCCGGTCGTTTGTCGAGGAGCCGGCACTCTTATTTACCACTGGAGACGCTCCACGAAGCGCTCGGCCCCTATCCGGCAGGGCTGGGGCGTCCGCTCGCAATGCTGGTGCAGCAGTACCCCGAGTATGGCGAGCGCATCAGGACCGGGCTCGAACGCCTGTATGCGTCGGCGGTACCCCGACCGACGGGCTTACCGGCCGGCAGCGATCCGGCGACCGAGCTCGCTCGAGTGCTTGAAGAATCCTGGGACGCGGTTCTTGCAGCGGTTCCGGAGAAAGCACCGGACCTGCTGGCAAAGCTCGCAGCTTCGCCGGTGGGATCAGCCAAAGCCGGCGCAGCATCGGGGACGGTAACGCGGATTGAGTGGCTCCTCGAGAACGGACTGCTCATCCGGCTCGACGCGAACCACGTGGAGCTACCCCGCGAGGTGGGAATCGCGGCGCGTGGCGGCCTGATCATTCCTTCCCTGCCGGTAACGCCGCCTGAACCTCGCCTGAACTCGGTACGGGTGAGCCTTCGGGACAACGCCGCCTTCGGGGCCGTGGCCGAGACACTTCGGCTGGTCACGGAGCTCCTGGCCGCTGCGCAGTCCGAACCCATAGCGACGCTGCGCACGGGAGGAGTGGGCGTCCGTGAAGTCCGTCGGCTCGCGGACTCGCTTCGTGTGGACCGCGAACAGGTGGTCTGGCTGCTTGAGCTGGCCGCACTCGCGGGGCTCATCGCACTTGACCCGGACAGCTCGCGCTGGACGGCCGCGGCGAGCGGGTCCTGGCACCTTTCTGAACGTCACGAGCAGTGGCTTCAACTGGTGCGCGCGTGGCTTGGTGCGGAGCGTGCTCCTTCCCTCGTGGGAGGTCGGCTGCCCAGCGGCAGCACCGTCAATCCGCTGTCATCGGAGGCCAACCGGACCGACGCGCCGGCCGTCCGCCGTCGTGCGTTGTCTGCGGCTCTGGCGATCTCAACGGAAGCAGCAAACGACGACGGCCGCGCGTGCGTTCTCGACGCATCCTCCCTGATCGAGAGGCTCACCTGGCAGCAACCCCGCCTCCGCCGCCGCTTTTCCCGGCTGGTCCCTGGGATGGTGGTGGAGATGGGGCACCTCGGCCTGCTCGGTTCCGGCGCCTTGACTGACCTCGGAGGAGCAGTCGCGGAGGACCGGTTCGATGACGCCGTTGAGGCTCTTCGCGATGCCCTCCCTGAACCGCTCACCCACTTCATGCTGCAGGCCGACCTGACCGCAGTGGCGCCTGGTTATCTTGAGCCCCAGGTCGCCCGTGAACTTGCCCTGCTCGCCTCTGCGGAGGGACAGGGCCCGGCAACTGTGTACCGGTTTTCCGCCCAGTCGGTGCGGCGTGCCCTCGACACCGGTCAGGACGCCGCAGCCATTCTGGCCTTCCTTGAGAAGCACTCTGCCACGAACGTTCCGCAACCGGTGCGCTACCTCGTGGAAGACACCGCCGCCCGCTACGGGTCGCTGCGCGTCGGTCCCGCCTTCAGCTACGTTCGCAGCGATGACGACGCCGCTCTGACGGCACTCCTCGCGGATCCCGCAGCCGCGGCGCTCGGGCTTGTCCGGCTTGCACCAACCGTCGTGACGGCCCAGGCTACGCCTGCCGAACTTGCCTCAGCACTGCGCGAGCTCGGCTACTCCCCCGCGTTGGAGGGGGGCGCTGAAGTGAGGCAGCCGATTCGGAGTGCCGGATCGACGCCGTCGTCGTCTGCGGTGCGGACCAACCCGTGGGTGCTGACCGAGGAAGACCTCGAAGCGCAGATGAAGGTGCTGCGGGGCAGCGCCAGGCCAGGTCCGGGCGGGGGCGCCGAGAGTGAGGCGATGATCGGCCTCGAGACGCTCCGGACAGCCATCCGGACCAAGAGGGCGGTCCGGATGGGCCTCGCGGACAGCTCCGGGAATTCCACCCGGCAGGTCTTTGTTCCACTGTCGGTTCATGCGGGACGGGTGCGCGTTTTCGACCCGGAGAACGAGACCGAGCGCGTGATCTCCGTGCATCGGATTATGGATGTGGAAACTGTGGAAGGGGCTTCAACGGATGCCTAACGGGCCGCTCATCGTCCAGAGCGACAAGACCATCCTGCTGGAGGTTGATCACGAGCAGGCCACCGAAGCGCGGCATGCCATCGCAGCGTTCGCGGAGCTGGAGCGCGCTCCAGAGCATGTGCACAGCTACCGGCTCACGCCCCTTGGCCTGTGGAATGCCCGCGCCGCCGGGCTCGACGCCGAACAGGTTCTAGACACGCTGCTGAAATACTCGCGCTTCCCGGTGCCGCACGCGCTCCTCGTCGACATTGAAGAAACCATGTCGCGCTACGGGCGGCTGCGACTGGAAAAGGACGCCCAGCACGGCCTCGTGCTGCGCACCAACGACTATCCCGTGCTTGAGGAAGTGCTCCACGCCAAAAAGATCGAGCCCCTCCTTGGTCCCCGGATCGACGGTGAAACCGTGGTGGTGCACTCCTCCCAGCGCGGGCAGCTGAAGCAACTCCTGCTGAAGCTCGGGTGGCCGGCAGAGGATCTCGCCGGCTACGTTGACGGCACGCCGCACCCCATCATGCTCAACGAGGACGGCTGGACCCTGCGCCCGTACCAGAAGGTGGCTACGGAGAACTTCTGGGCGGGCGGCTCCGGCGTCGTCGTGCTTCCGTGCGGCGCGGGAAAGACACTGGTGGGCGCGGCAGCGATGGCGACGAGTTCCACCACCACGCTCATCCTCGTGACCAACACGGTGTCGGCGCGGCAGTGGAAGGACGAACTGCTCAAGCGGACGTCGCTGACTGAGGACGAGATCGGCGAGTACTCCGGATCCGTCAAGGAGGTCCGGCCCGTCACCATCGCCACCTACCAGGTGCTCACCCTGCGCCGCGGCGGACTGTACCCCCACCTTGAGCTGCTTGACGCCAATGACTGGGGCCTTATCGTGTACGACGAGGTCCACCTGCTGCCTGCACCGATCTTCCGGATGACCGCTGACCTTCAGGCGCGGCGGCGCCTCGGTCTCACGGCGACCCTCGTGCGTGAGGACGGCCGGGAGGGAGAAGTGTTCTCCCTGATCGGTCCCAAGCGCTATGACGCGCCCTGGAAGGACATCGAGGCGCAGGGATACATTGCGCCGGCAGACTGCGTGGAGGTTCGGGTTGACCTCCCCCGCGATGAGCGTGTGGCCTACGCCATGGCCGACGACGGCGACAAGTACCGCCTGTGCGCCACCTCCGAGACGAAGACCTCTGTCGTTGAGAAGCTGGTCGCCTCGCACAAGGGTGAGCAGCTGCTGGTCATCGGACAGTATATTGACCAGCTCGACGAGCTTGGCGAACGGCTCGACGCGCCGATCATCAAGGGTGAGACATCCGTCAAGGAACGCCAGCGCCTGTTCAGCGCTTTCCGCTCCGGAGAACTGCACACCCTGGTCGTCTCCAAGGTTGCCAACTTCTCGATCGACCTCCCCGAGGCCTCGGTGGCCATCCAGGTGTCGGGCTCGTTCGGATCGCGCCAGGAGGAAGCCCAGCGGCTGGGACGCCTGCTTCGCCCCAAAGGTGACGGACGAGCAGCACGGTTCTACACCGTCGTCGCCCGTGACACCCTCGACCAGGACTTCGCCGCCAAGCGGCAGCGCTTCCTCGCCGAGCAGGGATACGCGTACACCATCATGGACGCGGCGGATATCCCGCAGGGGTGACAGCAGCCTCGTCAGGCTGACCCGCGGCTCCCGCGCATTCGGCTAACATCCAGACAACTCCCAGCATCTGGGAGCAGACTGGGAGTCGTGAATAAATCAGGACCTGAAGCAAAACTGCTTGTAGTCGACGACGAGCCGAACATCCGGGAACTGCTCTCTACCTCCCTGCGCTTCGCCGGATTCGACGTCGTTGCCGCCGCCAACGGACGCGACGCCCTCGCCGCCGCCGAAACCCACAATCCGGACCTCGCCGTGTTGGACGTGATGCTGCCGGACATGGACGGTTTCACTGTCACGCGCCGCCTCCGTGCTGCCGGGCGCCACTTTCCCGTCGTATTCCTGACGGCCCGCGATGACACCGATGACAAGGTCACCGGGCTCACGGTGGGCGGCGATGACTACGTCACCAAGCCGTTCAGCCTGGACGAGGTGGTCGCCCGCATCCGGGCTGTCCTTCGGCGGACCCGCCCGCTTGAGGACGACGGCGCCGTCATCCGTGTCGATGACCTCTCACTCGATGATGATGCTCACGAGGTCCGCCGTGGGGGTGAGGTGATTGACCTGTCCCCCACGGAGTTCAAGCTGCTGCGCTACCTGATGATGAACCCCAACCGTGTGCTGTCCAAGGCGCAGATCCTCGACCACGTGTGGGAGTACGACTTCAATGGAGATGCCTCCATCGTGGAGTCCTACATCTCTTACCTCCGCCGCAAAATCGACAAGAACCCAGACGCCCCCGCACTCATCCAGACCAAACGCGGCGTCGGCTACCTGCTGCGCACCGCCGACAAGCGGTAACCCACTATTCCCATAGCCGCTGTGACTCGCCCCTGGAAATCCGCTTCCCTCCGCACGCAACTGATTGCCATCATGACCCTGCTCATGGTGTTCACCGTTGCCATCACGGGCATCGTAACCATCTCGCTGCTCCGGAACAGCCTGGTGGTCCAGATGGACAAGGACATACAAGCGAACGCCCAGTCGGTGACCAACAGCATCGGCGCTATTGGGAGCGACACGAACCAGAACCTGCTCCGCTTCTACGGGCTGTGGCTCGACGAGAACGGGGAGTCGATCCGCTCGACACACTCCCCCGACGCCCTCGAGGTGCCGGTTATTCCGCGCCTTAGCAGGGAGGAAGTCGAGGCGATGAACCTGGATGCCTTCACCGTCCCGGGAAGCCGGAATGAGAGCGAATGGCGCGTCATCGTGTTCCCGCTGATTGAGGAGGACAGCTCGGTTGCCGTGGCGACCCGCATGTCCACCGTGCATGACACCGTCTCCGAAGCCGGCCGCATCATCTTCACCGTCGGACTGTTCTCCATCGCTGCCGCCTCGATTGTCGCGTACTTGGCGGTCACCCGGCAGTTCCGTCCGCTCAGCAGGGTGGAGCGGACCGCAGCGGCCATCGCGGGCGGGGACCTTTCCCGCCGCGTCGAGGTTGAGCGCCCGGCAACAGAGGTGGGCAGGCTCTCCCGGTCGCTGAACGCGATGCTCTCGCATATCGAGTCGGCATTCGCGGCGCGCATGGAGTCGGAACGGAAGATGCGCCGCTTCGTCGCGGACGCGTCCCACGAGCTGCGTACCCCCCTCGTGACCATCCGTGGATTCTCGGAGCTGTACCGCCACGGCGCCCTACAGAATGACGAGGACGTCAAGGCCGCCATGGGCCGGATCGAGAGCGAAGCAAAGCGCATGGGTCAACTGGTCGAGGACCTGTTGACGCTCGCCCGCATCGACGAGCAGCGGCCGCTGGAAGCCCAGCCGCTTGATCTGCTGGTATTGGGGAACGATGCCGCCATGGACGCCCGTGCCATCGCTCCGGACCGGACAATCAGAGTGATCGGACTCGACGGCGGACCGGCGAGGCACGCTCCGACCGTCGGCGACGAAGCCCGTCTCCGCCAGGTTGTGGCGAACCTGATGACCAACGCCCTGCGGTACACGCCGGAGGGCTCCCCGATCGAGGTTGCGGTCGGCGTCGCGCCTGTCATCCACGGCAGGAGCGATGCCGTTATCGAGGTGCGGGATCATGGTCCCGGCATCTCGGAGGAGGACGCTTCCCGTGTCTTCGAACGGTTCTACCGGGCGGATTCGTCCCGCTACCGCGAGACCGGCGGCACCGGCCTCGGCCTCGCCATCGTCGCCGCACTGGTGGCGCAGCACGACGGAAGCGTCAGGTTGGAGGAGACACCCGGCGGCGGTGCCACGCTCTCGATCCGGCTGCCGCATGACCCGGAAAGCAGCCTTTCCGAAGACGCTTGACCGTGCACGGTTCGGGAGCCCACGCGACCATTCCTCCCCAAAACACCGAATGCCAGCGGCTTACACACATCCTGAATTCATGGCTCCCCCTGATATTCCCCGCACCCTAGCGTCATGAGGGCAAGCATCCGCAGTACAAGGATTTCAGGAGGAACCCATGACCTACTTTAACGTCAACACGGACTCGCTGGCCGCCAAGAGCGCTGACGTGCAGAACACCATCGCGCGTCTCCAGTCCGAAGTGAACGCCATGCAGTCCGGGCTCCGCTCCCTTGAGTCAGAGTGGCAGGGACAGGCGTCCCAGAACTTCCAGCAACTGGTGACGGACTGGCGTGCAACGCAGTTTAAGGTTGAGGAGTCCTTGGCGAGCATCAACCAGGCACTCGCTGTCGCCACCGAACAGTACAGCCAGGCGGAGCTCAGCAACGCCCGGATGTTTATGCACTAACCCGCGAGCGGGCGGAGCACGAACGCCGAAGGCCGGCCACCCGTTCTCGGGTGACCGGCCTTCTGTGTCTTCGCAGACGTGTCTTTGCAGGCGGTGCCTTCGCAGACGAACCTGCTCAGCGGAACTGGGGCTTAGAAGCCGCCCATTCCGCCCATGCCGCCCATCTCGTCGCCGCCGCCGGCGGGAGCAGCCTTCTCAGGCTTGTCCGCGACAACAGCTTCGGTGGTGAGGAAGAGACCAGCGATGGAGGCAGCGTTCTGCAGTGCAGAGCGGGTCACCTTCACGGGATCGTTCACACCGGCAGCGAGGAGGTCCTCGTAGTCACCGGTTGCAGCATTGAGACCGTGGCCAGCGGGCAGGCCGCGAACCTTCTCGATCACGACGCCGGGCTCAAGGCCGGCGTTGAAAGCAATCTGCTTGAGCGGAGCGTCGATGGCGATGCGGACGATGTTCGCACCGGTTGCCTCGTCACCTTCAAGGGTCAGGTTGGCGAACGCCTTGGCGCCGGCCTGGATCAGGGCCACGCCGCCACCGGCGACGATGCCTTCCTCGACTGCAGCCTTCGCGTTGCGGACGGCGTCCTCGATGCGGTGCTTGCGCTCCTTGAGCTCAACCTCGGTTGCTGCTCCGGCCTTGATGACTGCAACGCCGCCGGCCAGCTTGGCCAAGCGCTCCTGCAGCTTCTCACGGTCGTAGTCGGAGTCGGAGTTCTCGATCTCGGCGCGGATCTGTGCAACCCGGCCGGCGATCTCCTCGGCGTTGCCTGCACCCTCGACGATGGTGGTCTCGTCCTTGGTGACAACAACCTTGCGTGCCTGGCCCAGGAGGTCCAGGGTGGCGTTCTCCAGCTTGAGGCCAACTTCTTCAGCGATGACCTGGCCACCGGTAAGGATGGCGATGTCAGCGAGCTGCGCCTTGCGACGGTCACCGAAGCCCGGAGCCTTGACGGCGACGGACTTGAAGGTGCCGCGGATCTTGTTGACCACGAGGGTGGCCAGGGCTTCGCCCTCGATGTCTTCGGCGATGATCAGCAGCGGCTTGCCGGACTGCATGACCTTCTCTAGAACAGCAACAAGGTCCTTGACGTTGGAGATCTTCGAGTTGACGATCAGGATGTAAGGGTCTTCAAGGACCGTCTCCTGGCGCTCTGCGTCGGTGACGAAGTAACCGGAAATGTAGCCCTTGTCGAAGCGCATACCTTCAGTGAGCTCAAGCTCCAGGCCGAAGGTGTTCGACTCCTCGACGGTGATGACGCCTTCCTTGCCCACCTTGTCGAGGGCTTCAGCGATGAGGTCACCGATCTGCTGGTCGCCCGCGGAGATCGAAGCCGTGGCCGCGATTTCTTCCTTGGTCTCAATTTCCTTGGCGGAGGAAAGGAGTTCGGCGGTGACAGCGTCAACAGCCTTCTCGATGCCGCGCTTGAGGCTCAGCGGGTCAGCGCCGGCGGCCACGTTGCGCAGGCCTTCCTTGACCAGTGCCTGGGCGAGGACGGTAGCGGTGGTGGTACCGTCACCGGCAACGTCGTCAGTCTTCTTGGCAACTTCCTTGACGAGCTCAGCGCCGATCTTCTCGAAGGGATCGTCAAGTTCGATCTCCTTGGCGATGGAAACGCCGTCGTTCGTGATGGTGGGAGCGCCCCACTTCTTCTCAAGGACAACGTTGCGACCGCGGGGGCCCAGCGTAACCTTGACTGCGTCAGCGAGGGTGTTCAACCCGCGCTCGAGGCCGCGGCGTGCCTCTTCATCAAAAGAAATGATCTTGGCCATAACGGCGTAGGTCCTTTCGGGACGGTCATGCTTATCAGCTGCTACCGACCTGTGATGCCCGCGACGGACGGGCGGACCCGGGAGGATCTCTGTACCTACCGAACCAGCCCTCACCACAGAGGTTGCCTTGTTCACTCACTCGGGTGCCGTCTTAGCAGTCGTCACCTCTGAGTGCTAACTCCATAATTAGCACTCTCGCCCCGTGAGTGCAAGCTGTTCGCCCGTGGAAAAACAACGACGACGGTACGCTCCCCGCCGGAAAGCGCGCCGTCGTCGTTCGGTATTGAGTGGGTCTATTCAGGATGCGAGACGCACAGCCTCAGCCTGCGGCCCCTTCTGACCTTCTCCGATCTCGAATTCCACCCGCTGACCCTCATCGAGAGCGCGGTAGCCATCCATCTGGATTGCGGACCAATGTACAAACACATCTGCCCCGCCCTCATCGACGGTGATGAAGCCATATCCCTTTTCAGCGTTGAACCATTTCACGGTTCCCTGCGCCATGCTGTTCTCCCACTATGTAGATCCCCCGCGTAGCTGTTGATTGCGGGGCTGAAATACATCTAATCCCACTTCTCGGCGACAGTGACGCAGAACACAGTGAATGTTATTGATCCTTAACCCGACTGCTCACTGGAAACCGGGACCGACCACAACCGTGATGTTGCCGAACCCTGCATTGCCCTGGACGGCCCCGATACCGAGGACCGCTGCGAGTGCTTCAGCCGTCGGTCTCTGCTCCTCGCCGTTGTAGAGGACGATGGATCCCTGCAGTTGCTCGCCGGACCAGTTACCGACTTGGGTAACGCTCCATCCGTCAGCCTGCAACCGGCCCGCGGCGGTGCTGGCCAACCCGCTGACCGTCGTTGCATTCAGCACGGCGACTGGCTGCGCCCGGTCGACCGCCGCGGCCGTCTCGGTTGCCTCCGGAGTGGGCTCCGGCTCGGACGTTGGATCCTCTTCGGGAGTGGGTTCAGTGCTGGGCGTTTCCGGCTCAGCAGGTGCCTCGGATTCGCTGGGCTCTTCACTCGGCGTCCCGATCCTCGTCTCATCGGCCGTGATGGAGGGCATTGGTGCGGCGGTGCTGCTTTGAGGAGTCACCTGGCTGGCCTGTCCGAGGCCGAGGCGCGGGAAGAGGAAGTAGGCCGCCAACCCAACGGCAAGGACAAGCAGGCCGGCAACAATCTTCAGGGGCAGTCCGCTCGATCGCGGAGGGACCAGCCGCTCGCGATGAACTCCCTGCCGTGCGGCGGATTCGGGCACACGGTCGAATTCGTCGCGCGGGTACTGGGTCATGTGGCGGGAAATCCTTGGCTCGAGATGGGCGTAGTTGCTAAACGTCCACGCCCAGACGGCGCGCCGAACGGGCGCGTTGGCGGGTCGTACGTAGTCTACGCAATCTCTTCACGAGCATGGGATCGTGCGCGAGGGCTGCTTCAGTATCGATGAGTGCATTGAGGATCTGGTAATAGTGCGTGGCGGAAAGATCGAACATCTCCCGGATGGCCTGCTCCTTGGCGCCGGAGTACTTCCACCACTGACGCTCAAGTTCGAGAATCCGCTGCTCGCGCTCACCCAATCCCGATTCCGGGTTGCCCGCCACCCCTTCACGGTTCATGTCTGCTGCCGCGTTCTGCATGCCCACGACACACCGTCCCATCCACTATTTCCGCTCAAGGTTCCTGATCCATGGTAAAGGCGAATCACATCATTGTCATTTACCGACAACTGCAGCCGCAGCGCCCGTCCGCGCCAGAATAAGACTATGAACGACGACGGCACGCCCACCCTGCCCTTCCCTGCATCGCCTGCCGCTGAACTCCCGTTCGCGGCGCTCCCGTTCGCTGCTCCGGCCACTCTGAACGACGTCATGGCACCGGACTGGGCAGAGGCGCTGCGGCCGGTTCAGCCGCAGGTCCATGAACTGGCCCGGGCCCTGGCCGAAGAGCAGCAGCGCGGCGCGCAGCTCTTGCCCGGCCCCGACCTCATCCTTCGGGCTTTCACCTATCCGCTCAGCCACGTCAAGGTCATCATCGTGGGTCAGGATCCCTATCCCACACCCGGCCATTCAGTGGGCCTGGCCTTTTCTGTGACCAGACGGACCAAACTTCCCCGGAGCCTGGTGAACATCTATAAGGAACTGGCTTCGGACCTGGACGCTCCTGCACCTGCCCATGGCGATCTTTCCGGGTGGGCGGATGAAGGAGTCTTCCTGCTCAACCGGGTCCTCACCGTGCGGGCAGGTGAAACCGGGTCCCACCGCAAGCTCGGCTGGAACGCCGTCACAGATGCTGCCATCCGTGCACTGGTCGCCCGAGACCAGCCGTTGGTGGCGATCCTCTGGGGTCGGGAGGCCGCACAGCTGAAGCCCCTGCTGGGATCGACGCCGCTCATCGAGTCCGCACATCCCAGCCCACTGTCCGCGTCCCGCGGCTTCTTCGGCTCGCGTCCCTTCAGCAGAGCGAATGCCCTGCTGGCCGAACAGGGCGCCGCACCCGTGCACTGGTTGCGGGGCTAGCGCGGATCAGCGGCGGCGGTTACGACGCCGTTCGTTGCTGCTCAGCTTCTTGGTGAACGGCCGCGCCAGGTTGTCGCCCAGCACCACGCCCCCGGCGATCGCCAGGATGATGGTCAGCGCGTTGAACAGCCCGATGGCACCTGCCCCGGCAACCCCGGTCTCGGTCGTGAGGTTATACATGGACCGGAAGATCGTGAGTCCGGGATAAAGGAACATCACCGCCGGCACGGCCACCACGAGCTGAGGCGCTCCCATGCGCAGCGCCACGATTCTCGCGAGCATGCCTATCAGCACGGCAGCGATGGCGGGGGCGAGACGGTATCCAACGCCAAGGCTCACCACCAGCGAGTAGAGCAGGAATCCGGCCATTCCGATGAGCGAGGTCGGGACGACGAGGCTCATGTCGGTCTGCTCGGCGATGCAGATCATCGCGACGGCTACGAAAACAAGTAGGGCAACCACGGGAAGCGGATACTGCGATCCCTCCGACGTCGTCACGTCCAGCTCCGGAATGCCGATGAAGGTTCCCATCACCAGCGCGACGGCGATGCCGGAGACCAGCCCCGCGAAGACAAGGAAAGCGGAAAGGAATCGTCCCGCTGCCGTGACGGGGAATCCGTTGATCGCGTCCTGGGTAGCGGACACCAGCCGACCGGTAGGCAGGAGCAGAAGGATTCCGCCCACCACCACAAGGGCGGGAGCGATCGGAACGTTAAGCCACCACATCAGCATTGCTATGAAGGTCACGAGGGCTGCCGATGTCGCGGTGGCGAAAAACTCCGGTACTCTCCAGCGTCCGAGCTGGCGCGAGAACAGGTCGACACCGATGCAGCTTGCGAAGGAGATGAGGGAACCGAGCGGTCCACCGCCGATGAAGGCCACGATTGCAGCGGCGAATACGCCGAAGGCCGCGGTCACCATCCACCGTGGGAACGGCTTGGGCCTGTGCGTAATCTCATCCAGCCGCCTGATGGCTTCAGCCCGGTCGACGCCGCCGTCGACGATGTCCGTTACCAGCTGGTGCACACGGGTGAGGCCCGCATAATTGTTGGTCCACGAGCGCACAACCCGCAGAACCGTGGTTGGTGTCTGGTCCTTCGCCGAGTAGTTGAGCACCACCGACTGGTTGGTGATGTCCACTTCGATGTTGTCGAGTCCGAAGGCGGCGGTGACGGCAATGATGCTCGTCTCGACCTCCAGCGCGCCCGCACCGTAGCGGAACATGGTCTCCGCCAGACTGAGGGCGAAATCGAGCGTGCGCCGGGCGCCGACGTCGGGCCCACCCACCTGGATCGTGGGGTTGGCGTAGGGACTGCCTGCGAGCCGCTCGACAAGGTTCATCGCCTGGGTGGGAGGAGATTCACCCTGGACCAAGCGGCGCAGCATCTTGCGCGCGGCAAGCTGTGAACGGTCCGGACGGCCGGGACGGGCCGTCTGAGGGGTGATCGGCAAGGCGTCAGTCGGGTTGGCCTTCGGGGGCTGGCCGGCTTTCCTCGCTATTTTGGACTTGGCCTTGCCCGGCACGGCCGGCGGCCTCACGACGGGCAGCTGCTCGGCCACCGGGGAGGGGTTGGTATCCGGGCTCCGGCGCTTGTCGGCACCGGTCTTGTCTGCCACTTCTAGCCCCTTCCTGACCCGGGCGTGTTCCCCACTCCCGAGGTGTTGCGGTTTAGTAGAACGGTTGGTGCGTGCGGCGCCAATACACCTGCCGCATGACCCGCTCGCCCAGTTTCTGCCATGCACGGTACTTCATCGGGCTGAGCACCAGGTCATAGCAGCCAACGAAGTCCGTGACCGTTTTGGTGAAACTTGTCTTGAAGAGACCGAGACCGTGATGCTGGTGGTTCTTGTCTTTCAGCTGGTCACTTGGCGGCGTGCCACAGAAATCGTATTCAACAATATTGTGCTCGCTTTTGAGGTCATTGATTGCCCGCCACTGAACGAGATGAGAATCACCGTACTGGGAGCGCCCCGGCCTGGAGCCGCCGTCCTTGTAAGTGCCCTTCCGTCCGTAATTGATGACGAACGCACCTACCGAAGGTTCACCGTCCTCATACACGAAGTAGAGCCGACCCTGCCCTGCAGCAACGAAGTTCGACCAAAAGCGCTGGTAGTACTCGAATGAACGCAGGCGCGCCGCCGAGCGGTCCTCAATGTGCGCCATGAGGCCGTACATCGTGCGGAAGTTCTCGTCCGTGGGCTCCATCCGTTCAACGGTGACGCCTTCACGCTCCGCACGCCGGACAGCGTTGCGCCCCCGTGAGTGAAGGTTGCGCAGCAACTGGTTGGGTTCGGGAGTGGTATCGAGAATTGCGGTGTGGTCATTGGGCTGCAGGTTGAAGGCCTTGACCAGACCTGCGCGCCGGAAGAGCGTGCGCACGTCCTCGCTGTCGACGATATCCGGCTCCACCTTCACGGCGAATACTGATAGCCCGGATTCGCGGATGAAAGCACTGCAAGCCTGCAGGACCGCGGGAACATCCTCGGGTGCGGCCACGTCCGGACCCTTGATGAGGTACCAGAGGCTCCCGAGCAAGGGGACCTTTTTTTCCAGGACGAGGTTATAGGTGGTGTATTCCGCTGATTCAAAGGCCAGGAAGAGCGGCTTCCAACCATGATGGGACTTGACCTCGGCGAAAGCCGCAGACTGCAGGAGATTGCCGCCGTTCGGGTTGGCTGTGACCAGAGAATCCCAGTTCTTGCGTTCTTCCTCGGTGGCAAATCGCGCGGTAAACGTACCCATGGTCCTCAATCACAACTGGTCGGCAGGCGTCGATTCAGTGTAGCCGTTGGCGGTGCCAGGCTTACGTCACCGGGCTCTTGCCCTATACCGGTGGGCAAGCAGGTGGCTAGCATCGAAATCATGGAATTCAGATACCTCGGAAACAGTGGACTCAAGATCTCGGAAATCACCTACGGAAACTGGCTGACGCATGGTTCCCAGGTGGAGAACGACGTCGCCACCCAGTGTGTGCGCGCGGCTCTCGACGCCGGAATCAGCACCTTTGACACCGCCGACGTCTACGCGAACACCGCCGCTGAAACTGTTCTCGGCGAAGCCCTCAAGGGCGAGCGCCGGCAGTCTCTTGAAATCTTCACGAAGGTCTGGGGTGCCACCGGCCCCAAGGGCCACAACGATTCGGGGCTCTCCCGCAAACACATCATGGAGTCCATCGACGGCTCGCTGCGCCGGCTGCAGACTGACTACGTGGACCTGTACCAGGCCCACCGCTATGACCATGAGACACCTCTTGAAGAGACCATGCAGGCCTTTGCCGACGTTGTGCGGCAGGGCAAGGCGCTCTATATCGGTGTCAGCGAATGGACGGCGGACCAACTGCGCTCCGGTCATGCGCTGGCGAAGGAACTGGGCTTCCAGCTCATCTCCAACCAGCCGCAGTACTCGATGCTGTGGCGGGTGATTGAGGAGAAGGTCGTGCCGACGTCGGAGGAGCTCGGCATCTCACAGATCGTATGGTCTCCCGTGGCGCAGGGTGTGCTGACCGGAAAGTACAAGCCCGGCCAGGATCCCGAGAAGGGGTCGCGCGCGGCTGATGAGAAGGGCGGCGCTGACATGATCAAGCGCTGGATGTCCGATGAGGTTCTCACCGGTGTGCAGAAGCTGCAGCCGCTCGCGGACGAAGCAGGTCTGAGCATGGCGCAGCTCGCGATCGCCTGGGTGCTCCAGAACCCGAACGTCGCGTCAGCGATTATCGGTGCATCCCGTCCCGAGCAGGTTGAATCGAACGTCGCGGCCGCCGGTGTCACGCTGGAGCCTGCTCTCCTCAAGAAAATCGATGAGGCTGTGGGGCATCTGGCGGAAACGGATCCTGCAAAGACCACCTCACCCGACAAGCGCCCCTCGTGAGGCTCGCGGTCACCGGATCGAGCGGCAAGCTCGGGCGCAGCGTCGTCGCTGGGCTGCGTGAAGCGGGACACGAAGTGCACGGTTTCGACCTGCACGGCGAGCGCGGCCCGGGTTTCCTGTCCATCGATCTGACCAATTATGGCGACGTCGTAGACGCGATCATGGGAGTGGACGATCGGCACTCGGGATTCGACGCCGTCGTGCATTTGGCCGCCATTCCGGCGCCGGGTCTGCGCCCGGATGCTGCCACCTTCCACAACAACATGCTGGCGACGTACAACGTATTCCAGGCGTGCCGCCGGGCCGGCATCCGGCGCATTGTGTACGCCTCCAGTGAGACTGTTCTCGGGCTGCCCTTCGATCAGGATCCTCCGTATATCCCAGTCGACGAGCAGTATGACGCGCGTCCTGAAAGTACCTATTCGCTGGTGAAACACCTTGAAGAGCAGATGGCTATCCAGTTCACCCGCTGGGATCCGGCCCTGAGCATCACGGCACTACGATTCTCCAACGTTATGGACCCGGAAGACTACGCGGATTTCCCGTCCTTCGATGCCGACCCCCTGCTGCGGAAGTGGAACCTTTGGGGCTATATCGACGGCCGGGACGGAGCACAGGCCGTGCTTCGGGCTCTTGAGAACGCGCCGAACGGCTTCGACAGGTACATCATCGCCGCAGCCGACACGGTGATGAACCGCTCAAGTGCTTCCCTCGCTGCCGAGGTGTTCCCCGGTGTTGAGGTCACGAAGGACGTTGGGGAACATGAAACGCTCCTGTCAATCGACAAGGCGCGGAAAGTACTGGGGTTCAGCCCCCGGCACAGCTGGCGGGATGCCGTAGGCGACTAGGTATGGGAGGCTGCCGTTCCATTCGCGGCAGCCTCCTGTCACTGGTTCGGCTAGCTTCGACCCAAAATGATCAGTAGGCTTACTGAACCGGGAGCCGATGCTCCTACAGAATCGTCGAAAGGATCGGTCATGACTGAGAATCTCCCCGATGAGGAACTGAACGTGGTCGGCGAGGAACCGGAGGCAGCAAACCAGTCGCTCGCTCCGGAGGCGCTGGATCCGGTGAAGGACGGCCAGCCGGACGACTACCCGAGTGCTGCCGAGGTAGACCCGGACAACTGGGAACAGGATCCGCTGCTGCAGGATGAGCCAGGTGTAGGCGGTCCGGGACTGGAAACAAGCGACCAGAGCCTCCGCGACGAAACCGAAGATGTCCGATTCAGCGACGGTGACGAGCAGGTTCCGCCGGAGGAACCGACCATTGGCGAAGCAGCCGCCGACGTCGATTTCGGCGATCCCATGAGCGAGGAGGAAGCCGATGCAAGTGATGACTCTGCAAACTTCGGGGGCTCGCCACTCAGCCAGTTCGACCCTGAGGACCTCGAACGCTAGAGGTGTGCCTGGGTTGCGCACCTAGACTGGGAAAGTGAAGAAACTTGCTGCACTCTGCCTGCTCGTGCCCGTCGCTGCCCTGCTCGCAGGCTGCAGCCAGATAGAGGAGACCGCCGGCGGGATAGCCAGCGATGCGGCGTCGCAGGTTGCCGGGGCCGCCGCGGAGGAAGTCCGATCCCAGGTATGTTCCCTCGTGAACGACGGCAACGTCAGCGCTCGGGACCGGGAAATCCTGGGAGGGCTGGTAGAAACCGCTGAAACCGCCGGCGTTCCCTCGGAAATCACTGGCCCTCTTCGTGACATCGCTGCGGCGGGAGACCAGGTGCCCGCCGAGTCCGTCGAGGCGCTCAATGAGGCTTGCTCCCCGTCGTCGTAATCGCGGGAGGTCGCGGTTCGATGTCAAATATCCATCAACTGTTCTTTTGAGCAGCCGCTAGCAGTACCTTGTTCCTATGAGAAGCGGCTCAGCCCGAGTCGTTGGTGAAGCGACTGCTTATCAGGACGCGGTGTCGCGTTCCATCAGGGCCGCGTGCGCGCGGTGGGTGGCGATCGAACTGGAGTTCGGGCTGCTGAGCGGATCCGATGTCGACGCCCTGCTCGGCCCCCATTGGCCCCCCGCCGGATGCCTGGCAGCGGAACGCCGAATTCTCGGTGTTGCCACCAAGGCAGGGCGCGTTCTGTACCCGGGATTTCAGTTCGACAAGACCGCTCGCATCGTCCGGCCGGTCATGGCCGAAGTTGCGGAGATCGCCCTTGCTGCTGGCTGGAAAGACCGTCACATCCTGCAATGGTTCGTTGTGGCGAACGGCGAACTTCACGGCGAGCGGCCGGTTGACGTTATCCACGACAGGGACCGACTGCTGGCCGCCGTACACGCTGATCTGGAGTCGGTCTGGTGAAAATCCTGCTTCCGCTGACCTTGACCGCTCTGCTGCTGGCCGGTTGTGGTGCCGTGACTTCACCGGGTGGAAGTCCTGCCAGCGGTTCACCTCGACCGGCTTCCGATGAGCTGATCGGCCAGGGAACAGTGTTGTCGACCGGTGACGGGCCGGCAATGCTTTGCCTGGGACCCGTCATGGAGTCCTATCCGCCGCAGTGTTCCGGCCCGGAGATCGTCGGCTGGGATTGGACGCAGGCTGACGCTTCAGAAAGCGCGAACGGTGTCACCTGGGGAACCTATGCTGTCCAGGGCAGGTGGGATGGCACCACCTTCACGGTCACCCGGCCGCCGACGCCGCTGGCTCTCTACGATCCTCCCGCCAACATCGATCCCAGGACGGACCCCACGAATCCCGGAGCAGGGACCGAAAGCGAACTGGCTGACCTGCAATCCACCATATCGAGCGATCCTGACGTGCTCATGACCTGGATTGAAAACGGCTACCTCTTTGTCACGGTGACTTACGACGACGGAGCTCTGCAAAGCGCGTACGACGCCCGCTATGGGGCGGACGTCGTTGCTGTGCAGTCGTCTCTGCAGCCGGTGAAAAGCTGACGGGTTCGGGACTCGCCTGACCCATCCCTCAAAAATGTCGGAGGCGCGCAGTACCTTGGGCGCATGAACATTTCAGCCACTTCCCACACCACTCCGACCACACCTGTCCGCCACCCCGAGCGGGGGCGCCGGTACAGCATCGAAGAACTTCGCGACCTTGCGGACCAGGGGGACGCCTGGGCATTATGCCAGGTCGATCAGTGGGAGCTCGAGTTTGCGGACGAGTACGTGGGCACCAGGTCGGAGCGGTGTTCCGACCCCACCTGTGAGGCGTTCGGCGAGCCCGTGGACACGTGCCATGACCAGGACGGCCGGCCAATCGACATCGACCATGGTGGTTGGGGGCACAGCGTCACCTGGGAACGAGCAGCCTGACCTGCGTTGATGCCCAACGTTCATCTCGCGTCCATTCGACGGTGATAGGTTCCGCCAATGGACGCACCCTTGCCTGAGCCGCGGTTCCTTACAGCGGACGATCTCTCCGACCGAGCCGGCTTCGACGAGGAGTTTCTCGGTATCGGTCTGCCGGTGCCCGCCCTGGCGATGCTCGAGACCACTCTGTTGCCCTACACGCACTTCTCCATACTGATGCGCAGTGACAAACGCCTCGCAGCGGTCACCGCGCTCGGCATCGATGGTTCCCATCTGATGGACATGGACCGGTCAGGCATCGACTGGCGCCTCGATCCAAGATTGGGAGAGAGCATGCAGACCGGCGCAGGGCTCTACGCCCGCAATGACATCGACCGGGGGCATCTGGTGCGTCGGGCGTCGGCTGTGTGGGGCGCGACGCAAGCGGAAGCAGCGCAGGCCAACAGTGACACCTTTTTCTACACCAATGCAGCACCACAGGCCGCGGCATTCAATCAAAGCCTTGATCTGTGGCTCGGGCTTGAAACCTACCTGCTGGATAACGCTGCGGACTACGGCCGGCGTCTGGTTGTCTTCACGGGGCCGGTTTTCAGCGATCGGGATCCGGTGTACCGCGGAACCGGCATCCCGCTCATGTACTTCAAGGTGGCGGCTTTTCTTCATGAGGGCGGGCTTGCCGCCACCGGTTACGTGGTGGATCAGACGCCCCAGCTGCGTGAGCTTCCCGACATAGAACGGCCCGGCGCGGTGGACGCCGCTCCCCCGCTTGGTCCGTTTCGCACGTTCCAGGTCCCGATCCGTGACATCGCCGCTCTCACCGGGTTAGACCTCGCTCAGCTTGTCGACGCTGACCGTATGCCCATTGCGGCCGCCCTACCTACGGCGGCGGTCACTTCGGCGTGGCGGGAGCTGTCCAATCCCGAATGCCTTGATTTGGATTTCGACCTCCGGCAGTGAAGTACTCCCACCCCGCCTGACGTGGATCAGACTCTGTAGCGAAGCTCACCTCCGTCAGGCGAAGTGAACACACCCGGATACAGTGGAGGTATGTACCTCGACCATCCGCAAGCCCTGGCCGACGAAGCGGTCCTCGAGAACCGCCGATCCATGCTGGCGACCGCCCCGCACGTTCAAAGCCTGGAGCAGTGGCGCGCCGCGTATGCCGCCGCCCGGTCGACTCCCGTCCCCCACTTCGACCCCGCAGACGCCGGAGACCAGGCACGCGTGCTCTTTGTCCTCGACCGCCCGCAGGAAGATCTGTTCTCCGAAGGCGGCACCGGCATCGTGTCAGTCGACAACCCTGACAGCTCGGCCGAGCGCTGCTGGATTGAACGAGATTCCGCCGGTTTGCATGACGGCGTCCTGATGTGGAACATGGTCCCGTTCCTCGCGCCCAACCCCAACGCGGACAACCGCACAGCCGGAGCGAAGGCGTTGGGCTCTGTCCTGCGGCTTCTTCCGCGTCTCGAGGTGGTGCTGCTCTGCAGCGACGCCGTGCAGCAGACCTGGGACAAGCACCTACAGGACAGGGTGCCCCGCGTCACCGTTATCAAGGCGCCCGGTGTCGGGCCGCAGTCGCTCTCGCGCAAGACCAAACAGGACGAACTTCGCAAGGCCGTTGAGCGGGCCAAGCGCCTCGTCGGCTGACTTCGATGCGCCGTCAGGCGCGCACGAAAAAACCCCTCCTGCCAGGACATACCCGGTCAGGAGGGGTTTTTTGTGTGGGAGCCCCCTGCCGGATTCGAACCGGCGACCCCCTGTTTACAAGACAGGTGCTCTGGCCAACTGAGCTAAGGAGGCATGCTGGCTGAGCCAGCCCGCGCCGTCGTCGTCGTTTCGGTTTCAACAGCGCTACACAAGATTAGCCCAGCGCCGCGGTCGGCAGGAAATCAGCTAGCTCTTCGCCGCGATCTTCTCCTGCGCGACCGTGGCGAAGTCGCTCACCGCGTCCGGGACTTCCTCGCCGTCCACGAACACTGTGGGCGTACCAGTGATGCCGTAAGTCTCGGCTGCCTGCGTTCCAAACTTCACCCATGGCCGGAAGGTGTCCTCCTCGAGGCAGGCGGAGATGTCGCCGGCAGTTGCGGTCGCGGCCATGTCGGCAAGTTCGACGTCGGACAATTCCCCGTTTTCGAAGTTGCCGAACAGAGCGGCTGAGAAGTCCCAGTAGGCCTGAGGCGCAGTGTCTGCGACACAGGCGAGCGCGGCGGCACCGCGGGACGAATAGTTGGTCTGTGAATTGGGGTCCAGGTATGCGACGTTCCGGTACTCGAAGGTGATGGCACCTTCATCCAGCCACGTCTGGATCTGCTCCGCATGCGTCCGCTCAAAGTTGGCGCAGTGCACGCAGTTGACGTCGACGTAGGCGACAACCTGCACGGGTTCATCCGCGCCGGACGCAGCAACGCCCGGCGGCAGATCCGCGGGGTTCGGTGCTTCCTCGGGCAGGGAGGCGACGTCGACCGAGTCCACCGTGGCGGGCGCAAGTTCCGTTGTGGACGTAAGCACGATGCCGCCGTGTTCGTTTCCGTGCGCGGGAGCGGCACCGGCGTCGGGCACCTGAGTGCGGATGTTCCCAGCGACGATGAGGCCGACGATGACGAGGATCGCCACTACCGCCGCAACAACACCCCACTTGATGAGGAACGACGCGCGCTTCTCCCGTCGCTGCCGGTCCTCCATCACCAACCGCGCCTGCTCGCGCGCCTCCGACTTCCGTTGGGCTTTGCTGGGTCTGGGTGTGCTGGGCGTCATCAGTCCTCGTTGTTCCACATCGGTTGCGTCTTCACACCATTTTAGGTGACTCCCCCGCCCTCTCCGCAGCCGCGCAGCTCCCCTTCCCGACCGGCTAAAGTCATCAGTAGGCCTACCATCGTCAGGGGAGACAGTATGCAACCAGGTGACACCACGTACGGTGAGTTCGAATTCATTGTTGTGTCCAACCGGCTTCCGGTTGACCGCGTGAACGACGACGACGGAAACGGCACCTGGCGGCGGTCACCCGGCGGTCTGGTGACCGCGCTCGCTCCCGTGATGGAGAAGGCAGACGGCGCATGGGTGGGCTGGCATGGCGCGGCAGATGAAACCCTTGAATCCTTCGACCACAGCGATATCCGGCTCGTTCCCGTGCCCCTGAGCGCGGACGAGGTCGAGTTCTACTATGAGGGCTTCTCCAACGCAACCCTTTGGCCGCTCTATCACGACGTCATCGCGCCGCCTGAGTTTCACCGGCACTGGTGGGACTCGTACCGCAAGGTCAACGAGCGATTCGCTGCGGAGACCGCGTCGATCGCTGCCGAGGGCGCAACAGTGTGGGTGCAGGACTACCAGCTCCAGCTCGTTCCCAAGATGCTCCGGGAGGCGCGGCCGGATCTGAAGATCGGTTTCTTCAACCACATTCCGTTCCCTCCGCTCGAGATTTACGCGCAACTCCCGTGGCGCCGCCAGGTCGTCGAGGGCCTGCTCGGCGCGGACCTGATCGGATTCCAGCGGCCGAGTGACGCCAGCAACTTCCTGCGCTGCGTACGCCGCTTCCTGGGTTTGGCAGTCCGCCAGCAACAGGTTCAGGTGAGGGGCGTCGACGGTTCACCCGACTACGTGTCGCGGGCAGAGGCGTTCCCCATCTCCATCGATGTCCAGCGCATCGTCGACCTGGCGAACCGCCCGGACATCATCGAACGCTCGAAGGAGATCCGGCGTGAGCTTGGGAATCCCAAGCACATCCTGCTCGGCGTTGACCGCCTCGACTACACCAAGGGCATTGGCCACCGCCTGAAGGCGTACGAGGAGCTCCTTGCCGACGGGCTCGTCAAGGTTGAGGACGCTGCGCTCATTCAGGTCGCGAGCCCCAGCCGGGAACGTGTGGAGCAGTACCGGCTGCTGCGGGAAGAGGTGGAAGGCGCCGTCGGCCGCATCAACGGCACCTACGACACCATCGCGAACACCGCTATCCGCTATCTCCACCACAGCTACCCCGTGGAGGAGATGGTCGCGCTGTATCTCGCAGCGGACGTCATGCTCGTGACTGCGCTGCGGGATGGAATGAACCTGGTCGCGAAGGAGTATGTCGCTGCGCGTACCGGCAACCGCGGCGCGCTGGTGCTGAGCGAGTTCGCCGGGGCAGCGGACACCCTGCGCCAGGCCATCCTCGTCAATCCGCACGACATCGACGGACTGAAGAGCGCCATCCTTTCGGCGCTCGAGATGACTCCCACCGAGGCCGGCCGACGGATGCGGGTCATGCGCCGGCAGGTGCTTCAGAACGACGTCGAGCGCTGGTCCAAAGCGTTCCTTTCCGAACTGCAGAACGGTGCCCGGGAGGAACTCCTTGTCTGAGTCACTCAGTCCTGAACTGCTCTCCGCGCTGGCTACGGCAGCCGCCACAGACACCCTTCTGGTCGCCCTCGACTTCGACGGCACCATGTCACCGCTCGTTGACCGCGCAGAGGACGCACGCGCGCTGCCGGGGTCAGCGGCAGCGCTGCGTGAACTGGCGCAACTTCCACGCACGACGACGGCGCTCATCTCCGGGCGCGCGCTGGAGAGTCTGCGCTCGGTCGCCTCTCCTGAACCGGAAACCCTGCTGATCGGAAGCCACGGAGCGGAGACATGGACCGGCCCGGATGGCGCTCCGCTTGAACTGACCGCGTCACAGGCGGAGATTCTCCGTCGGGCCACGGACGCTGTGCAGAAGGTAGTTGACATACACCCGGGCACGCTGCTCGAGTTGAAGCCGGCCGGCGTCGTTCTGCACACCAGGACCGCTGACGCCGAGACAGCAGAGTCAGCGACGACGGCGGCGCGCACCGCCCTGTCAGCCGTGGATGGTGTGCATCTGAGCAACGGGAAGAACGTCCTTGAACTCTCCGTCGTGCAGGCGGACAAGGGTCGGGGGCTACAGTCCCTGCGCGAGCTGACCGCCGCAACAGCGGTAATCTTCGCGGGTGATGATGTCACCGATGAGCATGCATTGAAGACTCTCACCGCGCCTGATGTCGGCATCAAGGTAGGCGACGGCGATACCGCTGCGGAATACCGCATCACTTCACCCGAGCAGCTCGTTCAGGTGCTTCAGGAACTTGTAACACTCCGTACTGCTGGCGTCTCCGCCTGACTTCGTGCATACTCTTATCTTGTGACGCAGTTCACGGCGGGTCCCACTCGGCCTCCGTCGCTGTGAATCGCTTCAATTGAATATTTTCCATTCACAACGGATCGTCGGGCACGTACCTGCCCGTGAAAAGGATAAGAAAAACATGGCAACGGTAACGTTTGACCAGGCTACTCGCCTGTACCCGGGCACCGAGAAGCCCGCCGTAGACAAGCTCAACATCGAGATCGCAGACGGCGAATTCCTCGTTCTCGTCGGACCCTCCGGTTGCGGAAAGTCCACCTCCCTCCGCATGCTGGCCGGCCTGGAAGACGTCAACTCCGGACGCATCCTGATCGGTGACCGCGACGTCACCGACGTTCCCCCGAAAGACCGCGACATCGCGATGGTTTTTCAGAACTACGCGCTGTACCCGCACATGTCCGTTGCCGACAACATGGGCTTCGCCCTGAAGATCGCGGGCGTTTCCAAGGAGGAACGTGCTCAGCGCGTCCGTGAAGCCGCCAAGCTGCTCGATCTCGAGGACTACCTGGACCGCAAGCCGAAGGCTCTTTCCGGCGGTCAGCGCCAGCGTGTTGCCATGGGTCGCGCCATCGTCCGTAACCCCCAGGTCTTCCTCATGGATGAGCCGCTGTCGAACCTCGACGCCAAGCTGCGCGTTCAGACTCGTACGCAGATTGCCTCGCTGACCCGGCGCCTCGGAGTCACCACCGTGTACGTGACGCACGACCAGGTCGAGGCCATGACCATGGGCGACCGCGTAGCTGTTCTGAAGGACGGCATCCTTCAGCAGGTCGACACCCCCCGCAACCTCTACGAGCGCCCAAAGAACGTGTTCGTGGCCGGCTTCATCGGCTCCCCCGCCATGAACCTGCTCGAGCTTCCCACCACGGAGGCCGGCGTACAGTTCGGTGACACCACTTACCCGGTTCCCCGCGATGTGCTGGGCAACGCACACGGCAGCACCGTCACGCTGGGTGTCCGTCCCGAAGACCTCGCCCTCGCTCCCGCCGGTGAAGGCCTGCAGGTTGAGGTCGACGTCGTTGAGGAACTCGGCGCAGACGCGTACCTCTACGGCCACACCACCCTCAACAGCCGGGACCACGACATCGTGGCACGAGTCGACGGACGCCGTCCTCCGATGAAGGGCGATACCGTCTACGTGCGCCCCGAGAAGGGCCACGTGCACCTCTTCGACACCAAGGATGGACTCCGCCTGGCGGACCATGTGTAACGTCCTGACCCACTGAGCGGTTAGACACATCCCGCGGTGGCCCCTGTTGGTTGACGGTAAACTCAACCGACGGGGGCCATCGTTGTTGTTAGGACAGACGGAACATATGACTGATTCGAACCAAGCCAACTGGCATCACGAGCCGACGGATTACGATCAGCCCGGCAAACTGCCCCGCTCGAGGAACGCCCTTGGTGAGGGATCACTGGGATCGCTCAACATCACCGCGGCCGCAACCGATCCCGAGCTGCTGGACCTGCCGTGGCACCTTGCACTGGAGGAATGGCCCGCGGAGTATCTCGCCGCGCTTCCGCGCGGCATCTCCCGGCACATCGTCCGTTTCGCCCATTTGGGTGGTTCCGTCATTGCCGTGAAGGAAACCAGCGAGCACATCGCCCGGCACGAATACCACATGCTGCGCAAACTGCAGCGACTCGATGTTCCCTGCGTCGAGCCCGTCGCCGTCATCTCGGGCCGTCAGACGGCCGACGGCGAGGACCTCAACCCGGTTCTCGTTACCCGTCACCTGAAGTTCTCCATGCCCTACCGCGCACTGTTTTCCCAGATGCTGCGGAAGGACACTCTGACGCGCCTCATTGACGCCCAGGCGCTTCTACTCGTGCGCCTTCACCTCATCGGTTTCTACTGGGGCGACGTCTCGCTGTCCAACACACTCTTCAGGCGCGACGCCGGTGCTTTCGCCGCCTACCTGGTGGACGCGGAGACCGGGGAGCTCTACCCTGAGCTCTCCACCGGGCAACGTGAGTACGACCTCGAGATCGCCCGGGTCAACATCGCGGGCGAGCTCATGGACCTCGCCGAGGGCGGCCTCATCGAGGAGAAGGTGGACCCCCTGGCCACCAGCGAACTCATCATGGACAGCTACCGAAGGCTTTGGGCCGAGCTGACGGACAAGGAGTCCTTTGAACTGGGCGAGCGATGGCGCGTCAACGCGAGAATCCGCCGCCTGAATGAACTCGGCTTCGACGTCGAAGAATACGCCATCAAGACCGTTTCCGAGACGTCGCAGATTCAGCTTCAACCCAAAGTGGTCGACGCCGGCCACCATAGCCGCCGCCTCATCCGTCTCACCGGGATCGACGCCCAGGAGAACCAGGCCAGGCGCCTGCTCAATGACATGGATGCCTATCGGGCAGACAACAGCCCCGGCCTGGATGAGGAGATCAGCGCCCACCAGTGGGTGGCGCAGGTCTTTGAGCCCATCGTCCGGGCTGTCCCCCGTGAGCTGGGCGGGAAGCTCGAGCCCGCTGAGGTGGTTCATGAGGTGCTTGAGCACCGGTGGTATATGTCAGAGAAGCAGGACCGGAACGTTCCGCTCGCTGAAGCCGTGCAGTCCTACCTGGACTCCGTACTGCGGCACCGTCGCGACGAAGCTGCGATCATGCTGACCGCCGACACCAAGACGCTTGACATCATCAGCGGAGGAGCGCAGGAGGGCAGCTGAGCATCGCAGGCACAGTTCCTCAAAATGAGGAGAGCGTCCGCGGTTCAGGGCTAATACCCCGATCCGCGGACGCTCTGCTGTGTAGGCCAGCCTGCTATCTCTTCCCGCTTACGGAACCAGCTGACTGCAGTCAATCTCCTGGCCTTGGAACTCCTGAACACCGGGGCCCGCGGTCTGGCAGAATTCGACGACCTCTTGCGAGAAAGGTATCAGCGCGATGAGGCCGACGATCGCGATGATGCCCGTGATCACGCCGATAGCGCCGATGATGATGCCTGCGAGGGCAAAGCCGTTGCCCATTCCCGCTTTCCGCGACTTCACCATGGCGATGATCGAGATGATCAGACCGACGATCGAAATGGGCCAGATGATGGCACAGATCAGACCCACGATGCCGAGCGTCTTGCCGGGGTTCTCAGCGGGCTGGCCGTAACCCCCGCCGTACCCTCCCGGTGTGCCGTAGGGCGAACCCTGCCCGTAGCCGACCGGCGCCTGCCCGTACGGCTGGTCCGATGAGGGCTGCTGCCCGTACGGCTGGTGGGACGAAGGCTGCTGTCCGTACGGCTGGTGGGACGAAGGCTGCTGCCCATACGGCTGGTCCGCCGACGTCGGCTGCTGCCACTGCTGTCCTGCGGGGTAGCGGGATGCATCATCCTGGCCGCCGTTGTGGCCGGGCTGACCCGTGGTGTTATCTGACACGATTGTTCCCCATCTCTCAAGTGTGATTGCCACCGGCACCCGCCGCGGCGCTGCTGCTTTCAGTCTATCCATAGGGCACCAGCGGTTACCCGCGAATCACGGCGAAAGTGCTCCGGCGTCCCTAGAGAATTGCCTTGCCCGGGTTCAGTATTCCGCGAGGGTCGAAGACCTCCTTGATCCGCCGCTGCAGCGCGAGCACCTCGGGAGCCTGCTCCCACGCGAGCCACCGGAGCTTGTACTGTCCGACCCCGTGCTCACCGGTGATCGTCCCGCCCAGGGTCAGCGCGACGCGCACGGATTCGTCCAGGGCGACGTGCAGGCGGTTCATGCCCGTTGCCCCCTCAGCGCGGGGAACCCAAAAGGTGGGATGCAGGTTCCCATCGCCCGCGTGTGCGACCAGGCGCAGCCGCACATCGTGTTCCCTCGCAAGCCGCTCGAGCTCCGCAGCGTAGTGCACCAGTTGGGAGCGTGGGACGGCGACGTCCTCACCCACCCGGAAGTCGTCGTCGACCCCGTCACCCCGCGCATTTCTGCGCAGGTCGAGAAGGGTGGCGGCCTCGGTGCCGTCCTCCGTATCGACCGCCGCACCCGCGCGGGTGAGAACCTCGCGCACGACGGCGGCCTCCGCCTCCGCGCCGAACCCGTCGGTCTGGACGAGTAGCAGCGCGCCACCCCTGGACGAGAGATCCGACTTGAACGCTGAATCGAGGATCTGAAGCGTATTGCCGTCGAGAAGCTCGAGAATGGCTGGCTGGACCCGCGCCGCACCGATCGCGAGAACGCCCGCGGCTGCAGCCGGAAGATCAGCGAAGAAGGCGGCGAGGGTCTGCGTTTGCACAGGAAGATACTTCAGCCGCACTGTGATGCCAACGACGACCCCCAGTGTTCCTTCCGAACCGACAAACAGTGCCGTCAGGTCGTACCCGGCCACACCCTTGAACGACGCGTGCCCGGTATGGATGAGCGTGCCGTCAGCAAGCACGACGTCCAGAGCGAGCACGGAGTCGCGCGTCACCCCGTACTTCGCGCATCGGAGTCCACCCGCGTTGGTGGCAACGTTCCCGCCGATTGTGGAGATGGCATGGCTTGCAGGATCGGGCGCATACATGAGGCCATGAGGAGCGGCCGCAAGGTTTAGGTCAGCATTGATTACCCCAGGCTCCACGACGGCCAACTCATCCTCGGGACGAACGTCAAGGATGCGGTTCATCCGCTCGAGGCTCAGGACAACACAACCTTGAAGGGCATGTGCACCGCCGGACAGGCTCGTGCCCTTCCCGCGCGGAACCACCGGAACGCCCAAACGGAACGCGCACCTCATTACGTGCTGTACCTCGTCAACAGTCTCCGCCAGCACAACGACTCCAGGTTGTGCCGGCACCGCTACGGGGCCCTGATCCCGCGAGTAGCTGGCGAGTGACCCTTCGTCTACGAGCAACCGCGCAGGATCCACCCCGCTGACCAGTTCTTCCAACAGGGTGGCGGTAGTGCGCATTTCGCCGTCCTGGGTCATGCAGCACCGCCCATGAAACGCCGGTAATGCGCTAAAGCAGCGACCCAGTCGGGCGCAGCATCTGACTGCTCATGGCCCAGCTCACCGTCGGCCCAGCCATTGTGAACGACCCTGACCTGCGTAACCGGGCCGTTCTCCAGGAACGAGATAGAGACATGGCTCGAGAGGTGTGGATTGCCTTGATGGTGCCACGCCAACTCAAGCCCGCTTTCCGACACGGGTTCGATCAGCGTCGCCCATAATGCTGAGCGACCCGAGGGGTCTTCCTCGAACAGCGTCCCGTCGGTGAACTCCGGATGTGTTCCCTCTCCGAACCGGGTTTGGTCCGCAGGCCACCATAAGTGGATTCCGTCCATGAAACCAGCAAAGGAATCCTCACGGGACTGTGGCACAGTCACTTCTGCGACGAGGGCTGCCGGCGCTGCACTGAAGTCGGCGGGATTCGGCTCAGCATTGCTGTTGCCGTGCGAAAAGAGGCTGTCCATACTGCGACTTTAGTGTGGTTGGTGGGTTGTGGTTAAAGCAGGAAGGGCCTCACCATCACTGGTGAGGCCCTTGCCTAAGTGTTGTCCGGCGGTGTCCTACTCTCCCACACTCTCTCGGGTGCAGTACCATCGGCGCTGTGGGTCTTAGCTTCCGGGTTCGGAATGGGACCG
>NZ_JBNHID010000004.1:0-204506 GCF_059092925.1 Arthrobacter sp. MDB1-55
GTTTGGCGATGCGCAGGTTGCGGCGGTGGGGGATCAGGCGGTGGTCTTCGACAGCGAGTCCGGGCAGCTCATCCTTCCGGACGGTGAGACGGTGACGTTGCCGGATGCTGAGGGTGGGCGTTTGCAGGAGAGCGGTCAGGCGAGTGGTTTCGCGGTGGTGGCGACGCCGTCGTCGTTGATCAAGCAGCCGTTGAGCGGCGGGGATCCGGTGATCACTGCATTGGACGCCACCGGGGTTCCGGCGGCTCCGGTGCAGGTGGATGGGTGTGTCCATGCAGCTTGGGCGGGCGCCGCCGTATACCTGCGCGATTGCGCCGATGATGCCAATGATCAGCGGAAGGAAATCCCTGAGCTGGGCGCGGATTCGGAGTTGGTGTTCCGGGTTAACCGGAGTGTGGTGGTTCTCAATGACATCAATGCCGGGGATGTGTGGCTGGTGTTGCAAAACATGCAGTTGGTCGATAACTGGGGTGACATCATTCCGCCGAAGCAGGAGTCGGATGAGGAGGATGAGGAGTCAGCGAGCGAGAATCCGGTTAACACGCTGCCGGACCGGTCGGGGGAGAACCGTCCGCCGGTAGCGACCGATGATTCGTATGGTGCCCGTGCCGGGCGGACGACCATCTTGAACGTCGTCGCCAATGACACTGACCCGGACGGGGACCTGTTGACGTCTTCCCTCACGGGTGAACAGCCCGCCGCGGGCAGCGTTCAACCGATCTACAACGGTGCAGGCCTCCAAATCGTGGTTCCCGAGGACGCCCCACTTGGAATCCACACGTTCGGCTATGAAGTCTCAGACGGACGGGGCGGAAGCGATACCGCGCAGGTCGAGGTGGATATCCGGAGTCGGGATTCGAACGAGGCCCCGAATCCGTTACGGCCGACGAAGATCCTCGTGGAAGAGGGTACGTCGGTCAGTCAGAACATCCTGAGTAACTGGACCGATGCAGACGGTGATGACCTGTTCCTGGTCAGCGCGGAGCCGACGCCGGATGGGGATCAGGTGCGTTCGCGATCGGATGGGTTGCTGACGTTCCGCGACGTCGGAAAATCCCAGGGGGTCAAGGAAGTCGACATCGTGGTTTCCGATGGGCGCGAGGAAGTATCCGGCGTCGTCAGTTTCGATGTCCGGGCGTCGGGGACGCTGCCGCCGGTGGTGAACTTCGACCATTTCACCGCCGTCGTAGGGCAGGAGTCGCAGTTGACTCCGCTGCAGAACGATCAGGATCCGGCAGGCGGCCAGCTAAGTTTGGCCAAGGCGGAGCTTGCAGGCGGCGACGCCGTGGTCAGCCCCAACTACGACACCGGCACAATAGCGTTCACGCCGAGTGCAGCCGGGACGTTCTATGTTGAGTATCTGGTGACGAATGGGCCGCAGAGTGCCAGTGGTCTGATCCGGGTCGACGCCAAGGCCGAAGGTACCGAGGGTGCTCCGATTGCCGTCCGCGATGTGGCGTTGTTGCCGCGTAACGGCGACGTGCTGGTGGATGTGTTGGGTAATGACAGCGATCCAACCGGCGGGGTGCTGGTGGTGCAGTCCGTCGACGTACCGGCCGGCTCGCCGGTGGATGTTGCGGTGCTCGATCATAACGTGCTCCGTATCCACGACGTTCGGAACCTTGGTGAGCAAACCACCATCACCTACACCATCTCGAACGGCAAAGCCTCCGCCACCGGTGAAGTCAGTGTCCTGCCGGTGGAGGGCCCGGAGACGCTGTTGCCGCCGCAGGCGAACTCGGATGAGGTGACGGTGCGTGCCGGGGATGTGGTGAACATTCCGGTGCTGGACAATGACACGCATCCTAACGGTGATGAGTTGACGCTCAGCCCGGTGTTGGCTCAGGGGATTGACCTGGCAGATGGTCGGGTGTTTGCTTCGGAGAACTCGTTGCGGTTCGTGGCGGGGCCGACGGCGAAGACGGTGTATGCGATTTATGAGGTGCTCGACAGCACCGGGCAATCTGACTCCGCTGAGGTGCGGATCAATATCCGGCCGCTGGATGCGCCGAATACGCCGCCGGTTCCGAAGAACCTCGACGCCCGCGTCATCGCAGGATCGACGGTGCGCATCCCAGTGCCGTTGGACGGTATCGACGCCGACGGTGACTCATCGTTCCTGGCTGGTATCGACGCTGCGCCGGCAATGGGAGCTGCTGTGCCGGGACCGAACTACATCGATTTCACTGCGTCGGCGACCGGAGCGGGGACCGACACGTTCACGTATACGGTGCGTGACCGGTTGGGCCTGGAGAACACGGGCACGGTGCAGGTGGGCATTGCCCCGGCGGCTGAGGCAAACCAGAAACCGATCGCGGTCAACGATGGTGTGATCCTACGGCCCGGCCGCGCGATCGCCGTCGACGCCCTGCGTAATGATTCAGATCCGGACGGGGACCCGATCGGGCTCGATCCGGAGGCACTGGTGGCGACTCCGGAGGAAATGGCACCGGAGGTCGTCGAGGGCAGGGTGCTGTTCACGGCCCCGACAGTCGAAGGTGATTTCAGCGTCCGCTACGGAATTCAGGACAGCCGTGGCGGCACTGCCGCCGGCAATATCAGCGTCACGGTCGACCAGAACGCACCGCTTCTACTGCCGATCGCACGGGATGACAGGGTTGAGGTCACCGAGACCCGCGGACGAACGGCCGTTGATGTACCGGTCCTGAAGAACGATGAGGACCCTGACGGTGTGGCCGAGGACCTGGTGGTCAGTCTTGACCCGGCGGATGTCACAGCAACGGTGGGCTCGGAGAACGTCGTTCGTGTGGAACTGACCCCCGAACCGCAGTCCATCCCTTATACAGTTGAGGATATTGACGGTGGTGTTGCGACGGCGGTGATGTGGGTGCCGGGGTTGAGCGAGCAGTATCCGACGCTGATCAGCGATGCGCCGATCGACGTGCAGGCAGGGGAGGAACTTGCCCTGGATGTGCGGGAGTTGGTGGAGGTCCGCGAGGGCAGGTCTCCGCGTCTTACGGTCAGCGAGAAGGTCTCGGCGATCGGGACCAGCAACACCAACGATTGGGTGGTTGATCCTAACAACCTGCGCTACGCCGCGGACGTCGCATACGCGGGCAAGGGCTCGATCACCTTTGAGGTCACCGATGGTTCCGGACCGGATGATCCGGAAGGTCTGAGCTCGACGCTGACCATTCTCACCAACGTGATTCCGGCAGAAGAGAGCCCGAACATTCCGCCGACCCTCAACTCGGGGTCACTTGAGGTGGCCGTTGCGGAGCCGGCGGTGAGCCTGGAATTGGCCGGTCTTGCCTTCGATCCCAACCCCGAGGACACCCTCAAGTTCTCGTTGATCGGTGATCAACCCGCGGGGTTCAAGGTGTCTCTTGGTGGCTCGGTGTTGAGCGTTGCTCCTGGTGATGATTCCGAGGCTGGTCTGACCGGCGTCGTGGGCATTTCGGTCACGGATGGGGAGGATTCGGCGTCGAGCTCGGTTGCGTTGACGGTCCTGGCATCGAACCGTCCGCTTCCGGTGGCGAATGATGATGAGGTGCTGGATGCGGTGCAGGGTGAGCCCGTGTCGGTGGATGTGTTGTCCAATGATGTGAATCCGTTCCCGGAGGAGCCTTTGCGGATTGTTGATGTGGTTGCTGACGGGAACGGCAGCGTGTCGCAGCAGGGTGAGTCGGTGTTGGTGACCCCGGCTGAGTCCTTTGTTGGGACGATGACGGTGCAGTACACGGTTCAGGACAAGACAGGGGATCAGTCGCGGTTGGCTACCGGGCAGGTCGTGTTGACGGTGAAGGGTAAGCCGGGGGTGCCGTCGACTCCGGTGGTGGAGAGTACGCGGAATAAGTCGGTGGTGTTGTCATGGGATCCGCCGGCGGATAACGGGTCGCCGATTACGGGTTACACGGTGAGCAGTAACAACGGGTTCACGCAGGAGTGCCCGGCGACGACGTGCACGTTGACGGGGTTGACGAATAACGTCGAGTACGTGTTCACGGTGACCGCGGCCAATGACATCGGTATCTCGGATCCGTCGCCGGAGTCGGCGGTGGCGCGCCCGGATACGCAGCCGGCGCAGCCTGCTCCGCCGAGCCTGGTGTTTGGGGACGGCGCCCTGACGGTGGATTGGACGCCGCCGGCGAATGAGGGGTCCCCGATTGAGGGTTATGACCTGCAGATTTCCCCTGCTCCGCCGAACGGTGTGGTGCAGCGCAGTGCCGCCGGTGGGCCGTTGACGTGGGAGGGCCTGGAGAACGGGACCGCGTACAAGGTGCGGGTGCAGGCCAGGAACGCTGCCCCGGAGCCGTCGGAGTGGAGTGATTACTCGGCCGCTGAGACTCCGGCGGGGTTGCCGGGGACGCCGGCGGCGCCGACGACCACGCGTGCGCAGTCCGTGGGATCAGAAAGTCAGTTGGTGGTTGATTGGGCGGATGTGTCACCCAATGGTGCTGCGGTGTCGAGGTATCAGGTTCAGGAGTTCCAGGGTGGGAGCCCCACACGGACGTTGCCGGAGGTGCAGGCCTCGGAGCAGACGATCACGGTGCCTAATGCTGAGGCGGATTATAGTTACGCGGTCCGTGCCTATAACAAGGCCGGGTGGACCGAGTACGGTGCGCAGTCCGCGCCGCGACGGGCCGTGGGTTCCCCTGCTGCGCCCAGTAACGTGACCTTGGCGGAGACGCGGACCGGTGCTGAGGGCCGGCACGTGCAGATCAACTTCAGTGAGCTCAGCGCTGAACAGCGCAACGGTGCACGCGCGTCCGAGGTCAGTTACCAGGCGACGCTCAACGGTCGCCAGATGGCGGTTCGGCCGGGTCAGGAAATCGGGGGCTTCGCCAACGGCACACCCGTCACAGCCACCGTCACCGCGGTTGTGAACAGCGACGGAGCCAACTACTCCAGCCCACCGGCCACCTCCAACACCGTGAACCCCTATGGCAACCCCGGGACGCCAACGGCCAGCGGCCAGAACGGTGCTCAGAACGAGACCAGCGTGACCTTCACCTGGGGAGCACCGAATACGGGTGCTCACGACGTCAAACAGGTTCAGATCAGCATTGATGGCGGCGGCTGGCAAAACGTCGCCAACTCGGGTTCGAGGCAGGTCAGCGGCAATTTCGAACAGCAACACGAGATCAGGGTTCGATCGCTCAATTCGCGTGACCAGGCCGGCGGAATTGCTACCGCCCGTGCAACGGCCGGTAAGGAACAGCCCAGCCAGTTGAACACCCGACTCTCAAGTCATATGGTGCGCAGCTGCACGGATCCGGCAGACAGAGCCACCTACAATCCCAAGACCTTCACCTGTCAAGGCGTTGGGGGAAACAATCCGCCCTGGTTCTATGCGGAGCATCAGTTCACGGTCGGATGCTGGATCCACCACACAGACGGTTACGGCATCGCCGGGCAGTGGTACCGGATCGTTGCGGGCCCCCGCAACGTCGGCCGCTACATCGACGCAGGACACGTCACCGTTGGTGGGCCGGCCCAGAGCAAGCTCCCGCAGTGTTAGCCCCTGGAGGTCGCTGTAGTGATCCTCCCCATGGGTACTCGTGCCCATGGGGAGCACAGCCTCCTTACCTATAGACTTGCGACGGCGCCGCGAACGGTCCAGGCGCCCTTTCTCGGGGGATAGCAACTTCTCATGATTCGTGGTCTTGATCGGCGCAAGCGCGCGCTCGTGTCCGGCACGGCGCTTGCCGTGGCGGCCGCCGTCGTAGGCGCCGTTCTCAACCCCGGTGTAACCACCGCTGAAGTGGACCTGAACGACGGCGGTGTCTGGGTCACCAACCTGTCGCAGGGCAAGGTCGGCCACCTGAACTATCCGTCACGCACACTCGACGGCGGTTTCATTGCCGGAAGCAACGCGTTCGACGTCCTGCAGCGCGATGCCACGGTGCTCAATCACAATCAGGACCAGGGCGCCCTCAGCCAGGTCAGCATCACCGCGGTCACCACGGGAGATGAACAGGAACTGCCCGGGAACGGCCAGCCGAAGCTCGGCACCGACTACGTTGTCTCGGTGAACGCGGGGGAGGGCACCGTGCGCACCGCACCGGTCACCAGCCTTGCAACCTTCGCGAGCGAGGACGCACCGCCCCTGGTCGAGGGCGCCACAGGCGTTGCCGCAGCGATCACCCCGCTCGACGTTGTTGTCACAGCCGATCCGGCGTCGGGCGACGTCGTGACCTGGGAAGCAGACGGCACCGGCGCGTTCGCCGAGACGTCACGGGAAACCGTGGAGGGCATCAGGGACGTCGAGGAACTGCAGCTCACCACAGTGGGGGACGACGCTGTCGCACTGGATCCGTCGTCGGGCACCCTGTTCCTGCCCGGTGGGAAGCAGACCGTACTCCCCGAGCCGGATGGCGCCCGCCTGCAGCAGAGCGGGCCGGCATCGCCTTTCGTTGCGGTCGCTACTGCCGGCGCGCTGGTCAGCGTGCCGCTGGACGGATCCGAACCGTCCGCTCAGCCCATCGAGGTTTCCGCTGAACCTTCCGCTCCCGTGCAGCAGGACGGGTGCGTCCATGCCGCCTGGGCCGCGGCCGGGATTTACGTCCGCGACTGCAGTACAGATTCGAACGACGTCACCTCGGAAATCCCCTCCCTCAACACGCAGTCGGAACTGGTGTTCCGGACCAACCGCAACGTCGTCGTGCTGAACGACATCCGTGGCGGCAATATCTGGCTGGTGCAGCAGAACATGCAGCTTGTGCAGAACTGGGACGAAATCATCCCGCCGCCGGAGGAGGACGACAAGGAAGACGAGGAGTCGGCCAGCGAAAACCCGATCAACACGCTGCCGGACAGGACCAAGGAGAACCAGCCTCCGGTTGCCGAGGATGATGAGCTGGGCGCCCGGGTAGGCTCCACCACCCTTCTCCCGGTGCTGGACAACGACTCGGATCCGGACGGCGATCTCCTCACGGTGACGGTTCCGGAAGGCCTTCCCGACGTCGGCGCGGTGCAGCCGGTGTACGACGCCACCGGCCTGCAGGTTGTGCTCGAAGCGGATGTCCCCCCGGGACGGCACACCTTCGATTACGCGGTCGACGACGGCCGCGGCGGTCGGGACACGGCGTCCGTCACCTTGAACGTGCGCTCTGCCGACTCCAACGAGCCGCCGCTGCAGAAGCGCAAGACGCGCATCGTCCTGGAGCAGGGTCAGAGCGCGAACCAGCACATCCTCGCCGACTGGACGGACGCGGACGGGGACGATCTCTACCTTCAGTCCGCCACCGCCACGACGGACGGTGACAGTGCCAAACACCGGGATGACGGACTGCTCACGTTCACCGACGGCGGAGCGCAGATCGGTGAGAAGGAAGTGGCGATCACGGTTTCCGACGGTCGGGAGACCACGGAGGGCGTCGTTGTCGTCGACGTCCGCGCCCCGGGCGAGGTGCCGCCCATTGCGAACCCGGACCACCTCACCGTCAACGCGGGGGAGGAGCTCCTTGTCGCCCCTCTGGAAAATGACCTCGACCCGTCCGGGAGGGGCCTGCGGCTCACACGCATCAACGGCGGCGAAACCGCTGAGGTCACCCCCAATTACGAGGTGGGTACGTTCACGTTCCGCTCGGACAAACCGGGCCCGGTTTACCTTGACTATGTCGTGGCCAATGGTCCTGCCAGCGCTCCGGGGATCATCCGCATCGATGTCCTGCCCGAGGGCGGGGAAGCAGGTGCTCCGGTAGCCGTGCGGGACAGTGCCCTGCTGCCCACCGGAGGGCAGACGCTGGTGGATGTGCTGGCCAACGACACCGACCCGGGCGGCGGTGTACTTGTGGTGCAGTCGGTCTCCCTGCCGGCCGATTCCCCGGTGACAGTGGCCGTCCTCAGCCACAGCATCCTGCGGATCAGCGACACCCGCGGACTCAAGGAACGCATCACGTTCAGCTACAGCGTGTCCAACGGACGTGAGAGCTCCACGGGCCAGGTGTCCGTGGTTCCCATCCCTGCACCCGCCAAGCTGCAGCCGCCCCGTGCCGCTGACGACGAAATCACCGTGCGTGCCGGCGACGTCGCCACGGTGGAGGTCCTTCGCAATGACGCGCATCCCAACGGCGGTGTGCTGACGCTGGACCCGGAGCTGGTGGAGACGGTCGCGCCCGCCCAGGGGCTGCTCGCTGTTTCGGGCAACAGCCTGCGCTTCAAGGCGGGGACCACGCCGGGAACCTACCGGGCGATCTACGCTGTACGCGGCCCGGACGGGCAGGAAGACTCGGCGCAGGTGCTGTTCCGGGTAACGGCAATCGACGAGGAGAACAATTCCCGTCCCCTGCCGGAAACGGTGAAGGCACGGGCCATCGCGGGCAACACCACGCGCATACCGATTCCGCTGACCGGGATCGATCCTGACGGCGACTCCGTGTCCCTGGTCGGTATCGATCAGGCGCCGACCAAGGGGACCGTGCGCGTTGGCGCTACCTTCATCGAATACACCGCCGCGACTGACATCTCCGGTCAGGACTCCTTCAGCTACGTGGTGACGGACCGTTTCGGGGCACGCTCGACCGGCACGGTGCTGGTTGGCATTGCACTGCCAAGTACGGTCAACCAGGTCCCGGTGCCGGTTGACGATTCAGTCGACGTCCTGCCCGGCCGCAACGTGACCGTGGACGTACTGTCGAATGATTCGGACCCCGACGGCGATGCGCTGGCCCTGTTGCCCGACGGTCTCGAGGCCGCCGGTGGAATCAACGCGGAGGTCCATGACCGCAAGGTGAGCTTCACCTCGCCTGAGCAAACCGGCACAACAGCGGTCCGGTACACGGTCGACGACGGCCGCGGCGGAACCGCGATGGGCACCGTTCGCGTGCAGACCAGGCCGGACGCTCCGCGCCTGGCACCCGTGGCGCACGATGACCGTATTTCCTTCTCGGAGACTCTGGGCAAGGCTGCCGTCGACGTGCCCGTGCTTGAGAATGACACGGACCGCGACGGGTCGCCGGAGGAACTGCAAATTTCCTTCCCCGAGCCCTCCGAAACGGCCTCCGTGCGGCCAGGAGAGGGCGACACGAGCATCGTCAATGTCCAGCTCCTGCCGGAGGCCCAGACCATCCCGTACACCGTCACCGACATCGACGGCCTCAGTGCGACGGCATTCATCCATGTTCCCGGTTCGGCGAACCAGCCGCCTGCCCTGTTGAACACGGGAACCCAGGAAGTGATGAGCGGCGAAGAGCTTGTCCTCGACCTCACCGAACTGGTGGTGGTCAGGGAAGGCCGCAGCGTGCAGCTCACCGATGACGCGAAGGTCACGGCTGTGGCGTCCAACAACGAGCCGCTGGTTCGCGACGCAACCACACTGGCCTTTACCTCGGCCGAGGACTATTCCGGAGCAGCGTCTGTCAGCTTCGAGGTCACCGACGGGACATCGGTTGATGATCCCGAAGGCCTGAAGTCAATGTTGACCGTCAGCATCATGGTGTTGCCTGACCCGAACCGGAACCACCCGCCCGAGGCACGTTCGGGCCAACTGCAGGTTGCCCAGCAGGAGAGCGGCACCATCGACCTGGCCAAGCTCGTCCAGGACATCGATGAGGCAGACACCCTCACCTTCGCACTTCTGGGCGATGCACCGGAGGGTCTGACGGCGGACCTTGACGGATCCGTCCTGTCCGTCGCCGCCGGTAACGCTGCGAAGAACCAGGCCCATACGATTCGATTCTCCGCGACGGACGGCCGCAGCGATCCCGTCGAAGCGGCAGTCAACATCACAGTTGTCAGTTCCACCCGTCCATTGGCCGTGGCGAACGACGATGTGGAACAGGACGCCGTGCAGGGCGAAACTGTTCTCGTCGACGTACTCGCCAATGACACGAATCCCTTCCCCGACACACCCCTGAAGCTGATCTCCGTCAGTACGGAAACCGGTCTCGGTTCGGCCAGTGCGCAAGGCGACTCCGTCGCAGTGACTCCGGCTGACGACTTCGTGGGCACCATGGTTGTGCAGTACCGCATCGGTGACCGTACGTCGGACCCCGAGCGCGAAGTGGACGGGCGGATCCGACTCACCGTCAAGGGTGCCCCTGACGCGCCTTCCACCCCGTCCGTCGGCGAAGTCAGCAGTCAAACCGTGGTGCTCTCCTGGGATCCGCCGGCCGACAACGGTTCCCGGATTACGGGCTACAGGGTCAGCGGCAGCGGTGGTATCAGCCAGGATTGCCCGGCCACTACCTGCAGCATTACCGGGTTGACCAACAACACGGAATACACCTTCACCGTCGTTGCAGTGAACGACGTCGGTGAGTCGCCGGCGTCGGGCGCGTCCGCCTCCGCACGGCCTGATGAGAAACCGTCCACCCCGGCCCCGCCGAGGCTTGTTTTCGGCGACCGCTCACTCTCCCTGGCGTGGGACGTCCCCGCGACGGAGGGCTCACCGGTGGAGAACTACGACCTCGAGATCTCGCCGGCTCCGCCGACCGGGGAGTTCCAGAAAACCGGAATCGCCGGCACTGCCGTCGAATGGGAGGGCCTCGAGAACGGCATCCCCTACAAGGTCAGGGTGCGGGCATTCAACAAGGCTCCGGATCCCTCGGATTGGAGCAGCTACTCCGCGTCCGAAATTCCAGCTGGCGTGCCGGCAATTCCTGCAGCACCGACTGCGCAGGTCTCCTCCCAGGGCGGGTCGACGAACTCCGTCCTGTCGGTGTCCTGGGCGCAGCCCTCCACGGCCGACAAGAACGGCGCGGAAATTGAGTCCTACACGCTGACCACCTTCCAGAACGGCAGCGCGTTGCGGTCTGCGGAACTGTCCGGATCCGTCTTCAACACCACGGTGACGGTGCCGAACTCCCAGAGTCCCTACACCTTCACCCTCACAGCCACCAACAAGGCGGGCACGTCCGCCGCAAGCGCGCCCTCCGAGCCCCGCCAGGCAGTGGGAGCGCCCGGAGCTGTGCCGAACGTGCAGGCAACTCCCGCCGATCGCAGCCTCACGGTGAAGCACGGGCAACCTGAGACCAACGGCGCAACGGCTCAGCAGACCCGGTACGAATACCAGTTGAATAACGGTGCCTTCGCGGCGCTCCCGGCGAACGGCGTCATTGGCGGTCTCAGCAACGGAACCGAGTACACCGTGGGCGTGCGAGCGGTGAACACCGCCAACGGCAGCTCCTTCCCGGGACCGGCGACCCAGTCGAACCCCGTGGTTCCGTTCGGCCAACCGAACACGCCGTCAATCAGCTCATCGCCGTCGGGGGAGCAGGTTGTCTTCTCGATCGGCGCCACCCCGTCCAACGGTCGTCCGGTCCAATCGGTGACCTGGGAGGCAGGCGGAGCGAGCGGGTCTGTTCCGGCCGGTGGCGGGCAGGCGACATCGGGTCGCGTCGGCTACGACCGGGACGTCACCATCACGGTGACGGTGACTGATTCCGAGGGGCAGCGCGCCACCAAGACGGCGACCGGCCGGACCTCCCCGGCGCCGAAGAAGTATGCAACGGTGAACGACACCGACGCCACGGGCACCTGCGAGTACCCTGTCTCGAGCAATGACAAGCCGGCCAACAGGGCCAACTGCTCCGATGCCGGTGGAACCTGGCGGGGCATCGGCTACCGGTTCGAGATCGAGTGCATAACTCCCAATGGGGGTGTCTACCCGATCTATGACATGCCGTCCCCGGGTCGGTTCGTCCAGGTAGGCAGTTCGAGCGAGTGGGTCAAGGCTGCGGCTGGAGGCTGGTTCAAGGCAGTCAGCGTGGCGGCTGAGCCAGGGGCCCGAACATGTTGACGCGCCGGGCGGGCTGTGGGAACAGACGACTCAAGAGCACTCAGGAATCACGCACGAGAAAAAGGAAGACATCATCATGACAATGACCGCTGAACAGGCCGCGTGGTTCGCCGGGACGTTCGACAAGCTTGTCGGGAATGTTGGGCAGGCTGTGCTCGGCAAGTCCCAGGTGGTCCGGCTTGTCCTGACCGCAATGCTCGCCGAGGGTCACGTGCTGCTTGAGGATGCTCCGGGCACCGGCAAGACCATGCTCGCGCGCTCCCTCGCCGCCACTGTGCAGGGCACCCACTCGCGTATCCAGTTCACGCCGGATCTGCTGCCCTCCGACGTCACGGGCATCACCATCTATGACCAGAAGACCCAGGAGTTCGAGTTCCACAAGGGACCGATCTTCGCCAACATCGTCCTTGCGGACGAAATCAACCGCGCTTCGCCGAAGACCCAGTCGGCGCTGCTGGAAGTCATGGAAGAGTCACGGGTGACCGTGGACGGTGTCAGCTACACCAATGAACGGCCGTTCATGGTCATCGCGACGCAGAACCCGATCGAGCAGGCCGGCACCTACCGCCTGCCTGAAGCTCAGCTCGACCGCTTCCTCATCAAAACAATGATCGGCTACCCGGACCACGCCTCGACCGTCCAGCTGCTTAGCGGATCCTCGACCCGCGACCGTTCGCTTGCCCTGACCCCCATCATCACCACCCAGGCCATCAAGGACATGGCAGACCTCGCCACGGAAACCCACGTGGATAACGCCGTGCTCGAATACATCTCGCGGTTGACCGAGGAAACACGTTCCGCACCCGAGACCCGTCTCGGAGTGAGCGTTCGTGGTGCGCTGGCGATGGTTCGCACGGCGAAGGTCTGGGCAGCAGGGCAGGGCAGGCACTACGTCCTCCCCGATGACGTCAAGGAACTGGCACCCTACGTGTGGACGCACCGGTTCGTCATGGACCCGGAAGCAGAGTTCGCCGGTGCAACACCCGAAGCCGTTCTGCGCCGTGTCCTGGCGGACGTTTCAGCTCCGCAGCAACGCGCGACCGCCTGAGACTCCTGACCATCCATGGCAACGAGTACCGAAACCGCAGAAAAGGGCGCCGCACGCCGGCGGGTGTCTGATCCGACATCCCGGCGGGCCTCCAGTCCGCGCCGATCAGGCGGCGGACGCCAAAAGCGCACGTCACCGCCGTCGTCCCGCCTCCATCCCCGGTCGCTGATCCGCGAGGTCTGGCAGCTCGCCCAGGCAGCGGGTACACCCGTGGCGCAGCGCGCCGCCGCTCTCGTGGAGCGGTACTGCGCCCCGGTGGTGGGAATCGTCAGCCCGCTCGGCTGGATCATCGGAGGAACGGTTGCTGCGCTCTGGGTACTCGGGGCCGTCTTCGGCTGGCGGGAAGCCCTGATCGCTGCCTTGATGGGAACCTTCCTGTTCATCCTGGCGATCGGTTTCATCCTTGGCCGGTCCTCGTACGCTGTCGAGCTGGACCTGACCCGCACGCGTGTGGCGGTGGGGGACCGCGCCGTCGGAAGCGTTGCTGTCTCCAACACGTCCTCCAAGGCACTGCTCCCGGCTTCCCTGGAACTACCCGTCGGCGCAGCGACGGCGATCTTCCACCTGCCGCGCCTGAAGCCGAATCAACTGCACGAGGATCTTTTCACCATTCCCACGCAGCGTCGCGCAGTCATCGTGGTTGGGCCGGTTCGTTCGGTGCGTGCCGATCCGTTGAGCCTGCTCCGCCGCCAGGTGTTCTGGACCGAGCCGACCGACCTCTACGTCCACCCGCGCACGGTGGCCCTGGTCGGGTCGGCCGCCGGGTTCATCAAGGACCTCGAGGGACTGCCCACCAAGGACCTCTCCAGCGCCGACGTATCCTTCCACGCCCTGCGCGACTACGTGCCGGGCGACGACCGTCGTCACATCCACTGGAAGACGACGGCGCGGACCGGTCAGCTGATGGTCCGGCAGTTCGAAGAGACCCGCCGCTCCCACCTTGCAGTTGCGCTGTCTACCAACACGCAGGAGTACGACTCCGACGCCGAATTCGAGCTCGGCGTCTCGGTAGCCGGGTCCATCGGCCTGCAGGCGATCCGGGAGCAGCGGAACCTCAGCGTCCTCACCCAGGACGGGCCGCTGCGCTCCGAAACCGGTCGTAACCTGCTGGACGACATGACTCGTATCGAGGGCCGCAGCCGCAGGCTCACCGCCGTGGATCTGGCGAGGACGACGGCGGATACTGTCCCCAACGCTTCAGTGGTCTTCTTCGTGGTGGGGCCGCACGTGACACCGTCCCAGCTCCGCTCGGCAGCCGCTTCCATTCCGCCCGGAATCCGGTGCATCGCCATCCGCTGCGTGACTGACCAGCAGCAGGCCAGGGCAACCATCGGCGACCTCACCGTCCTGACCCTGAACGACCTGTCCGACCTCGGACTCATCCTTCGAAAGGCTGCAGCATGAGCCGCCGCGCCGGTCGCACAGCCCGTCCGCTTCCAGGACGGCTGCAGACCATCATCGACGTCGGTGTGCTCACCGCCCTCCTCGGACTGGGCGTACTCGGTTTCGGCCCCACCTTCGGCGGCGACGTTCGCTACCTGGCAGCAGGGTTCGGCGGCCTGGCCGCCGGCCTCATCACAGCCTGGCTGAGTGCGCGCTTCCGCTGGGGTTTCTGGGCGACTGCCGGCGTTCTGTTGGGCGCCTACCTGCTGCTGGGCCACGCGCTGGCAGCGCCGGTCGAGTCCTTTCTCGGATTCCTGCCTTCACTTGAGTCCCTGCGCGTCCTGATTGTCGGCGTCGTCTTCTCCTGGAAGGACCTCCTGACCGTCGCCGACCCGGTGGGCATCAGCCGGGGCATGCTGGTGGTGCCCTTCCTGTCGGTGCTGCTGCTGTCGGCGGTTGCCGGTCTGCTGGCCTGGCGCATCCGTACTCCCTACTGGGTGCTCTTGCCGGTCCTTGGCCTGTTCATCGTCAGCATCGCTTTCGGAACCAACAGGGCGTCCCTTCCGGAACTGCGCGGGATCCTGCTGCTCGTCGCTGCGACTGCCTGGCTCGCGTACCGCCGGGACATTGCACGAACCGATGAGACCGGTGCGCTCTCCGCCAACGCACCGGCGGTGCCCGAGGCTGCCGCCGGTGTCAGGGGAGCCATCCGTTCCAACACGGCACGCCGGCTCGGATTCGGAGGTGCGGTGCTGGCGGCCGGCACGGTCCTGACCCTCCTGGTCAGCCCGGTGCTGGCCAGTACGGACCGGGACGTACTGCGCGACGTCGTCGAGCCGCCCGTGGACCTGTTCGACTACCCGAGCCCGTTGTCCAGCTTCCGAAAGTACGTCAAGGACCAGGCGGACGAGACGCTGCTGACGGTCGACGGATTGCCCGAAGGGCAACGGATCCGGCTCGCCGCCATGGACGCGTACGACGGCGTGGTCTACAACGTGAATCCGCAGGCTGCCGGAAACTTCGCCCGGGTCGGGGACGCCCAGCAGCTCGGCAGCGCCGAGGTAGCCGAGGGCGAGGGGACAGTCGCCACGCTCGACATCACCATCGAGGGCTACAACGGCGTATGGCTGCCCTCCGGCGGTGAGCTGCTTGGCGTGGATCTCGAAGGTCCCCGATCCCAGGACCTCAACCGCTCGCTGTACTACAACAACGATGCCCTGACGGCGCTGTCGACCAGCGGGGTGCAGGCAGGCGACAGCTACAGCGTCAACGTGGTCTTCCCGGAGATCCCGAGCGATGAAGTGCTGACGCAGTACGACTTCGCCGACCTCAGCCTCCCGCGGGTCCAGAATGACCCTCCGGTCATTGCATCCAAGGCCAGCGAGTACGTCGGGGACGTGTCGAATCCCATTGAACGGGTCCGTCGGCTCGAGCAGGTCCTGAATTCGCAGGGCTTCTTCAGCAACGGCAAGGACGGCGAAGCCCCGTCCCTGCCCGGCCACGGCGCTGCCCGGATGCTGAGCCTGCTGGATGCCGAGCAGATGGTCGGAGATGACGAGCAGTACGCCGTCTCCATGGCCCTCATGGCGCGCAAGCTCAACATCCCGGCCCGCGTCGTCATGGGCTTCTACCCGGATTGGGATGAGATCGAGGACCCGTCCGCTCCGATCGCGCTGACCGGCAGTGACGTCCACGCCTGGGTGGAAATCGCTTTCGATAACGCCGGATGGGTGCCGTTCAACCCCACCCCGCCGGAAGACAATGAACCGGTGCCGCCGCAGCAGCAGCCGAAATCCTCACCGAAGCCTCAGGTCCTGCAGCCGCCGCCACCACCGCAGGAACCGGCCGAACTGCCGCCGGACTCCGCTCCTGAACCGCAGGATGCGGAGGATCGGACCAAGGACTTCTGGGATGACTGGGGTCCGCTGATCCGTGCCATCGCGCTTGCCCTGATTCCGCTGGCAGTCCTGCTGCTGCCGCTGCTGCTCATCGCCCTGTTGAAGGTACGACGCCGGAAGCGGCGTGCCAACGTCGGTGCGCCTTCCCAGCGGGTCGGCGGAGGCTGGAGCGAGGTTCTCAGTCTCGCAACGGACCTCGGCGCGGACACCAACTCGAACGCCACCCGCCGCGAGAGCGCGCGGGAGCTGGGCGATGCTTTTCCTGTCAGCGCCGTCTCCACAACGCTCCTTGCGGAGCGGGCGGATGCCAGCATCTTCTCGTACGGCGAGCCGACCGAACGGGAGGTCGAGGAGTACTGGAAGGACGTCGAGTCATCCCTGGAAGACATGCGGGGCTCGGTAGGCTGGTTTCGTAGACAGCGTGCGCGGTACTCGCCGCGCTCACTCGTGCGTGAGGCGCGCTCACGGGTGGGTCAGCGCAGCGCCGGCCGCACCACCCAGGGAGGTCCGATCCCGGGTACCGGTCGACGCGCCGGGCGAAAGAAGGACTCATGACGGCAGGTGCGCAGGAGTGCCCGCGCTGTTCGTCGCGCGTGGTCTCCGGCACCGCTTATTGCGTGCGTTGCGGCGCTTCCATTCCCAATCGGACCGCGCATGTCCGTACAGTGGACCCACTGGGCAATGCGCTGGCGCATCACGATGCCCGGACGGACGGTGAGGGAGGGACACAGGGCGCCATGGCTCAGCTCAACCTTGAGAACGGCTCGGCGGGCAAACGGCTCGGAGCAAAACTGGTTGACGGCATTCCGCCTGCCCTGATCACGGGACTTGCCGCCGTCGTCGGTATGCCCCTGATCGGGTACGAGCAGGTGTCGTCGAGCTCAGCCGTGCTGGATCTCAGCAGGTTTTTTTTGGTCACCGGCGCCGGTGGGCTGCTGGCGCTCGGCTACTGGATTTTCCTGTGGGGCTGGGAGGCCAAGACGGGAAAGACGCTCGGCAACCTCATGTTCGGGCTGCGCACCACGGATGACGGGGGCTTCGCTCCCGGATGGCTCGCAGTGTTCCTGCGGAACCTCATCATCGGGTTATCGGGGATATTGCCCGTCATCGGGTTCGTGATTGTCATGCTGTCCAACCTGTTCGACTCCAACGGCAAGCGCCAGGGCTGGTATGACAAGGCCGCGCGCACCTTCGTTTTCGATGTCCGACGCGGCCGTAATCCGCTGGTGACCGGCGGGATCAACGGGCCGTCGTCGTTCGCGCCCGATTCGCCTCCGCCGGCCCTTCAACCAGTGTCATCACCGGTCATATCACGCCAGGAACCGTCCTCACCGGCTCAGGCGGTGCCGGCCCACACGACCGCAGTTCACATCGGGTCGCCGGGCGGAGCGCACGCGCAGCCTTCCCAACCGGAGCCCGTGACCTTCCGTCCCGAGCCGGTCGTGTTCCAGTCGGAGAAGGTCCCGACAGGCCGGACCGCCCCGCTCCCGGACTTCGACGCTACCCACCCGGACGAGGCAGCTGGGGAGACGGTCGTCTCCCGGCCCGCAACTGCTGCTTCCTATGCACCCCGGAGTGTGCGGATCAGGCTCGACGACGGCAGGGACTTCGTGCTGGAGTCCGCGGCTCTGATCGGCCGCAACCCGGCGGCCAAGGGCAGCGAGTCAGTGCAATTGATCTCCGTACAGGACGAAGGCCGTTCAGTCTCCAAGACACACCTCCACCTGCGGGTGGAGGCCGGCCGGCTCTGGGTCACGGACAGGCATTCGACCAACGGCAGTGCAGTCACCGGTACTGACGGCGAACGCACTCCGCTTCCCGGCGGACAACCGTACTGGGCGGCTCCCGGTTCGACCGTGCATTTCGGTGACCGCAGCTTCAAGGTGGAACAGGCATGAATAATCCGGAACAGACGAAGGACTGGAAAATTAAACTCACCGTCGGGTACGCGTCCGACCGCGGCCTCAAGCGTCAACTGAATGAAGACTCGCTGATTGCGTCCGAGCCCATCTTCGCGGTCGCGGACGGCATGGGCGGGCACGAGGCAGGCGAGGTTGCTTCCGGTATCTGCGTGCGGACGCTGGGGGAGAGCAGCATCATCGGCGAGCATGCTCCGCGTTTCTCGGCGTCGGATCTCGAGGAACTGCTGCGGACGGCCGATGAGCACATCCGTTCGGAAACCGGGGGCCGCGCCGGCACCACCCTGTCCGGCGTCGTGTTCGTCGAGGAATCCGGCATGCCGTACTGGCTCTTCTTCAATGTGGGAGATTCGCGCACCTATCGCCTGAGCCAGGGTCGTTTCGGACAGATCTCCGTTGACCATTCAGAGGTGCAGGAGCTGGTCGACCGGGGCCACATCACACAGGAGCAGGCTGCAGGTCATCCCCGCCGGCATGTCATTACACGTGCGCTCGGTACCGGGGATGATTCCGAAGCAGACTACTGGCTCATGCCCGTGGAGATGGGGGACCGGATCCTCATCTGCTCGGACGGGCTCAGCACCGAGGTGTCCGAAGAACGCATCTACACCCTGCTCAGTTCGTTGGCTGATCCGCAACAAGCCGCCGACGCCCTCGTGGAGGAGACCCTGCGCAACGGAGCACGCGACAACGTGACTGTTGTGGTGGTTGATGCACATGGAGTCGACGGCGACGCCGACCTTCACACCACCGCCCCGCGGACCATGGGGATCGAAACTGTCAGCGGTGCTGCTCCCGAGAACGCGGAGGCAGAGCGTCCGTGAGCGTTGTCCGCTACCTCCCCGGGGAGGAATGGCTCTGTGTGGTGCGCTCCGGCGTCGTCGTGATGGTTCCTGCAACCACTGCAGCCGACGTCCTTGACCGGCTTTGGAGCCGACTCGGGGAGACCCCAAACCTGCAGGCCATCCTGCCGATCGTGGCCGGCGGCTTCGGCCAGGGCCTCGACTCGATGCCGCCGTTCGGAGTGGTGTCCTACACGGACCGGCTGCACGTGCTGTTGCGCGGCGAGGTGCGCCTGAGCGTCGCGAACGACGACGGCGCGGCTCCCCTCGAACTCTCAGGCGAGTACGTAACCACCTGGACGGAGCGCATGCTCGACGGCGGTGCCCGGCACTTTTCGATGAGTGCCGGCGCCCCTGCCGGCCTTCCCGGTGCGGATCTCGAGGGGTCGGCCCTTCCGCTCGAAGCGGGTGTCGTCCGTTCCGCCAGCGTGAGCGTTGGATCGTCCGGTTCTGGAGGTGCGCCGACCGTGACGGCGGAACCTGCCTCCGTCGAACCTACTTTCGTCGAACTGGCTCAGGCCGAAGCGGCTCCCGTCGAACCTGCACCTTTCCTGCTGCCGCCCGCACAGTCCGCGTCGCTTGAGCCCGCGGAGGAGGAGGACCCTGAGCGTGCAATCACCGGGGCGCTCGAGGCCGAGGAATTCGCGACGATCAATCCGAGCCTGTACCTCACGTTCAACGAAGAACCGGAACCCGGACCGGAACCCGAACCCGAAACGGAACCCAAACCCGAAGAAGAACCGGAACCCGAACCGGAACCGGGACCCGAACCGGAAGAAGACCCGGAACTGAACACAACCGGCTATGACCACCTGTGGGACCAGACTGTTGTGCGTCGCGTTGAAGATGCTGCTGTGCGCCCTGCAGAGGACGATGACGCCGAGGAAGCACCGGTCGGTGAACCAGCCGGCCAGGATGCCCACGCGAATACCGGGAGCGGCACCCACGCAGGCGCCCAGCCGGCCGAAGCTCCGGCGCAGCCCGAAGTTTCGCAGTTCAAGGTTTCGCAGCCCGAACTTTCGCGGCCTGACGTTTCCCAGGTCGGCGACTCTTTCCCGCAGAGTGCTCCGCTGACAGAGGCTACGCCGGTGCCGCTTCCTGCGCCGGGTCAGCTGATCGACTCCGTGCCTTGGGCACGCAGGAGTGCTGAGCCGCCCAAGGCATCAGCCGTGCCCCCCAGCTCACCCATACCTCCAATGGGCGGCCCTGCGGTTCCGGCTGCACCGGTTTCCATTCCGCCGGTACCAGCCGGCCCCGGCGTGCTGCCGGACGGTCTTGATCTCGATGACCACGACGGTCAGACGATCATGCGCAGCGAGCTCGAGAGCCCAGCGCCCACATCGGTCCAGCCCTCGCCGGAGCCCCGGCCGGGCACCGGGCCGTTGGTGCTGGCGCGGCTGTGCCCGCAGGGTCATGCAAACCCGCCCGAAGCGTCGGCCTGCGGTGTCTGTTCGCAGCCGGTTGACGGTGAGCCGCGGGAGGTCCGACGCCCAAGTCTCGGCACCATGCGGATCTCGACCGGCGAGGTTGTCGAGCTGGACCAGTCGATCGTGATCGGCCGGCAACCCTCGGTTTCGAGGGTCCAGGGCCGCGGCATGCCCAAACTCGTGCAGGTCACCAGCGCCGGAGGCGATATTTCGCGTTCGCATGCGGAGGTGCGGCTCGACGGCTGGCACGTACTGCTGTGCGACCTGAAGGCCACCAACGGCACAGTGCTGATCCGCCAGGGCCAACCGCCGCGCCGCCTCGGCGAAGGAGAGACAGCTTTCCTGCTCGACGGCGACGTAGCCCAGCTCGGTGATGACGTCTTCCTGCGCTTCGAAGGCCTGCGATGAGTTCACGGCGCGCAGCCGCACCGCCCCCGCACATTCCGGGCTACCGCTACATCAGCCTGCTCGGATCGGGCGGCTTCTCGGATGTCTACCTGTACGAGCAGGACCGGCCGCGCCGGCGCGTGGCAGTAAAGGTACTGGTTTCAGGGCTGCTGACGGAGGGCGCGCGGAAGGCATTCGAATCTGAAGCCAACCTCATGGCCCAGCTCTCCACCCACCCGTACATCGTCACGATCTATGAAGCGAACATCACCGACGACGGGCACTCCTACCTCGCGATGGAGTACTGCTCACGGCCCAGCCTGGACGTGCGCTACCGCAAGGCAAGGCTGTCGCTGGCAGAGACCCTGACCATCGGCATCCAGGTTGCCTCCGCCGTCGAGTCCGCCCACCGGGCCGGTATCGTGCACCGCGACATCAAGCCCGCGAACATCCTTGTGACCGACTACAACCGCCCTGCCCTCACTGACTTCGGGATCTCCGGTACTACGGACGGCGGCGCGGACGAGGATCTCGGCATGTCCATCCCGTGGTCGCCGCCGGAAGCATTCGTGGGCGGCAGCGTCGACGGCGTCCGCATGGACGTCTGGTCCCTAGGGGCAACCCTCTACACGCTGCTCGCCGGCCGTTCGCCCTTCGTATTTCCCGGGATGGACAACTCCCAGCGCATGCTGATGGACCGGATCGGATCCATGCAGCTCGCTTCGATCGGCCGGGATGACGTGCCGGAATCACTCGAGCTCGCGCTGGCCACGGCGATGGCGAAGAACCCCGCCGCCCGCTATAGCTCGGCACACTCTTTCGCTCTCACCCTGCAGCGGATCCAGACCGAACTCGGCATCTCTGTCACCCCGTTCGAAGTGCTTGATGACACCGAACACGTACGTGATGATGACGACGACGCCGAAGCCACCAGGGTGCGCAAGGTTGTCTCCATCGATCCCGAGTCGCCCACCTACTCACCGACCTTCCCGACGGCGGCCGGCACCGCGCCCGCCCGCTCACTCCAGCGAGACCTGCCCACCTACGCGCCGCCGTCGTCATCCGTGCCCCCGTCCACCGCTGACAGGTCAGCAACGGGGAATTACGCAGGCGCGAATGACGCAACCGAGGACCACGCGTGGCGGGACCGGACGGTCCTGCGCGGGCGGGAGCCGCACACCGACTCGATGCGTATGGACACCACCCTCCATCGCCCTGCCGCCACCGGACAGCACGCGGACACGGACGACGTCGGACCGGCGGATGCCAGGCGCAGGCCGGGGGCGCTGGTCGGCGTCCTGGTGGGGCTCGTGCTGCTCGCCGGCGTCGCAATCGGCGGTTTCGCGGTCATGAACGGGCAACCACAGGACGAGCCCACGGTCGAAGCGCCGACGCAGCCTCCGCCCGACGCACTCGCGGGGGTGGAGGGCGTTGTTCCCTCGCCCACGGACGTCGTGGGTGAAGGGTCCGGGAACAACGTAGTGTTCACCTGGACGAACCCGGACCCGCAGGAAGGCGATGTGTATCGCTTCCGGACCGTGACCGTGCAGGAAGAGAGCGAATGGTCCAGGACCGTGCAGACCGAAGCGCCCCTCGTGGCCAACCCTGACGGTCCCACCTGCACTGATATACAGATAGTGCGGGCAAACGGCACAGCATCTGAGCCTGTGCGTGCCTGCTGGCCTGAATGAATTGAAGGGAACACCTGTGGGGGAACTTGCAATAGATTTTTGCGGTGAATGGCATGAACCGAAGGACGACGAGCCCTTCAACATCGGCCGCGAGGGTGACCTCGAGGTCGACGACAATCCCTACCTGCACCGCAAGTTCCTCCAGATTGCCCATCAGAACGGGATCTGGTGGCTCAACAACGTGGGCACGATGCTCTCGGCGACGGTCGCAGACACCACCGGCGGAATGCAGGCCTGGGTGGCACCGGGAGCGCGCATTCCGCTGGTCTTCGGCCAGACGCGCGTGGTGTTCACCGCCGGTCCCACCACCTACGAGTTCGATGTGCACCTCAAGACCCCTGCCTTCCGCCAGGAGCGGCAGGTCGACGACGGCTCGGGCACCACGACAATCGGCCCCGTACGCTTCACGGATTCGCAGCGGGCGCTGATCGTCGCGCTCGCCGAACCCATGCTGCGCCGCGAGGGAACCGGCTTCAGTTCCATACCCTCGTCCGCGGCGGCGGCGCAGCGGCTCGGATGGGCGTTGACCAAGTTCAACCGCAAGCTCGACAACGTCTGCGACAAACTGGACCGGGTCGGCGTGGTGGGTCTGCGCGGCGGCGGCGGGAAGCTCGCCACCAACCGGCGTGCCCGGCTGGTGGAACATGCGGTGACCTCGCACATCGTCACGCCCGAGGATCTACACCTGCTCGAAAAAATGAAGGGCAAGGCCGACGAGGACTGACGCATCCGGCGCCGGGCTTTTCGAAGCTGCACCGTGTGCCGTCGTCGTCCGTGTTGGTTTGGTACCTGACATCCCTCTAACTCACAGGAGTGTTCCTGCATGAAGCTGCGCCTGACCCTGCGGCGTGACCCTGACCCGGCGAGGGATCTCGCTGTCACCGTCGACGGGCTCGCCACCGTGAGCGACGTCGCCCGCGAGCTGTACGTCGCGGATCCCGCGCGTGCCGGAGCCGAGCCGCCCGGGCAGTTGTCCCTGACGGTCGAGGAATCGTACGTTGCCGGCGGTATGCGCGGCCGGACACTCAACCCGGATGTCAGCCTTTTCGAGTCCGGCCTCCGGCCGGGCTCCACCGTGACGATCAGCCGCGTCAGCGACCAGTTCAACGTGCCGGGCCAGGACCGCGGGCCGGCTGTTGCCACGCTGCGGGTGCTGTCAGGGCCGGATGCGGGCAAGGAGTTCTCACTGCCCGCCGGCGCCAGCTACCTGGGCCGCGACCGCAACTGTGACATCAGGTTTTCCGACCCGATGATGTCCAAACGGCACGCGCGGATCAACGTTGCGGACGGTATCGAGATTATCGACACCAACTCGGCCAACGGGCTGCTCATGGACGGTACAAGAGTGGCGCGTACTGCCCTGACTTCGGCAGACGAGGTCACGCTCGGCGATACCACCCTTGCCGTGGTGCCGCTGACCCGCTCCTATTCTGCGGATCCGACCAATCCGGTGATCGAGTTCAACCGGTCGCCGCGGGTGGTGCCCGCCTTCGACGAAAAGCCCAAGCAGCTCCCGGCCGGACCGCGCAGACCCAACCCCATGCGCTTCCCGTATCTGCTCCTGATCGCGCCTATCCTGTTGGGCGCCATCATGTTCTCCATCACGCGCAGCCCGTTCAGCCTCATCTTCATCCTGATGATGCCGATGATCCTGGTGGGCAGTTACCTCGACCAGCGGATCAACGCCAAGCGCACGTTCCGTGAAGCCGTGGCTCAGTTCCGTGATTCCATGGCGTTCTTCCGCAGCGATATTGAGCGGACCAGGAAGGTTGAGTGGGCGGTCCGGCATGCCGAAGCACCCTCCGTGGCGGACACGGTCGACGCCATCTACAAGCTGGGCCCCCTCCTGTGGACCCACCGGCCGGAGCATGACTTCTTCCTGACGATGCGCTTCGGCACCGGCCGCGCGCCGTCACGAATCGAACTGTCCGAACCCGCCGGATCCGACACCCTCCCTGAATTCTCCGAGGAGATTCGCGACGCAGCGGAGGAATACGGCTACATCGACGATGTGCCGATTGTCGCCAGCCTCCGCCTGTCCGGTGCACTGGGCGTCGCCGGGGCACGCGGGGTCGTGGACGACGTCGCACGCGGACTGGTGGTGCAGGCCATCGGTCTGCACTCGCCGGCAGAGCTGGCAGTGGTCGCCCTGACCTCGGTCCAGTCGAAGGAGCGCTGGGGCTGGCTGCAGTGGCTGCCGCACACCGGATCCGTGCACAGCCCGCTGACGGGGGACCACCTTGCCGCCGGACCCGCAGCAGCCGGCCTGCTGCTGTCACGGCTCGAGGATCTGGTGTCCGTCCGGGCAGCTGAACGGTCCGGCGTCGCGCTGCGTGGCCGCCTGGACCCACGGAAGGAACTGAACTACCCGGTCCCGGTCACGCCCTCGGTGCTGGTGATCGTCGAGGACGACGTCACGGCGGACCGCGCCCGCCTGACCCGTATCGCAGAAGCCGGGGCAGACGTGGGTGTCCACGTCCTCTGGATTGCAGGCACGGTGGCCGCCCTGCCCGCAGCATGCCGCGACTTCCTCTTCGTCGACGGCGACGCGGCGAATGTCAGCGGCCAGGTACGGCTCGGAGAACTGTCGACGCCGGTCAGCTGCGAGAGCGTGGACCTTGAGCTGGCGGGGCAGCTGGCTCGGATGCTGACCCCCGTCGTCGACGTCGGAAAGCCTGTTGAGGACGACTCCGATCTTCCACGCGCGGTCTCCTACGTCACCCTTGCGGGCCACGAACTGGTGGAGGCGACGACGGCGGTCGCGGACCGCTGGACCGAAAACAATTCGGTTGCGTCCCGCGCCGTGCCCAACCGCAAGCATCAGGGCTCGCTGCGTGCCCTGGTGGGTTCAAAGGGCGTCGAGCCGATGTACCTGGACCTGAAGACGGAAGGGCCGCACGCCCTCGTCGGCGGAACGACGGGCGCGGGCAAGTCTGAGTTCCTGCAGTCTTGGGTGCTCGGCATGGCCGCCGCATACAGCCCTGACCGACTCTCCTTCCTCTTCGTTGACTACAAGGGTGGGGCGGCGTTCGCGGACTGCGTGAAGCTGCCGCATACCGTTGGCCTGGTCACCGACCTGTCGCCGCACCTGGTGCGCCGCGCACTGACCTCCCTACGGGCGGAACTGCACTACCGGGAGCATCTGTTCAACCGCAAGAAGGCCAAGGACCTGCTCGCCATGGAGCGCGACGCCGACCCTGAAACACCGCCGTCACTGGTGATCGTGGTCGATGAGTTCGCTGCCCTCGCACGGGAGGTGCCCGAGTTCGTCGACGGCGTGGTGGACATCGCAGCCCGTGGCCGGTCACTTGGTCTCCATCTGATCCTGGCCACGCAGCGGCCCTCCGGCGTCATCAAGGACAACCTGCGCGCCAACACGAATCTCCGCATCGCGCTTCGCATGGCGGACACGGACGACTCCCAGGACATCCTCGGTACGCCGATGGCCGCCTACTTCAGCCCGTCGATTCCTGGGCGCGGTGCGGCGAAGACCGGCCCCGGCCGTATCCAGAGCTTCCAGACCGGTTACGCCGGAGGCTGGACCACCCGGGCGCCGGCGCGCCCACGGATCGACGTCGTCGAGATGAACTTCGGCTCGGGCACCCGTTGGGAGTCTGCAGGGGACGAGGTTGTCGCTGAGCCCGGCGGCCCCAATGACATCGCCCGGATCGTGGGCAATGTTTCCCAGGCTGCACTGGAACTGGGCATCAAGCCTCCGCGTAAGCCGTGGCTTGCTGAACTAGCGGAAGCCTATGACTTCTCGAAGCTGCCGAACCCCCGAACGGACGAGTCGCTGCTGCTCGGAGTGGTGGACGACCCGGAGCACCAGGCGCAGCCCACCGTTTTCTACCAGCCCGACGTCGACGGCAACCTCGCGATCCTTGGATCCGGCGGCTCAGGCAAGTCGACGGCGTTGCGGACGCTGGCAATCGGTTCAGCCGTCACCGTGCGCGGTGGTCCGGTGCAGGTGTACGGGATCGACTGCGCCTCGAACGGCCTCCAGATGCTCGGCCAGCTGCCGCACGTCGGCGCGGTGCTCGATGGCGAAGATTCCGAGCGGATCGGCCGGCTGCTTCGCTACCTGCGTGGCGTCATCAACGAGCGTTCCGACCGGTTCGCCGAGGTCCGGGCGGGAACCATTACGGAGTACCGTCGGCTGGCCAACCGTCCGGAGGAACCGCGGATCCTGCTTCTTGTTGACGGCATTACCACTTTCCGTGAGAACTACGAGTTCAAGGGGCGCGAGCGCCACTTCGAACTGTTCCAGCAGATTGCGACGGACGGCCGTCCCATGGGCGTGCACATTGTCGTCACCGGAGAGCGCACCAACTCCCTCCCGCCGTCGTTGGCGGCCTCGATCAGCAGACGGATCATCCTGCGCATGGCGGGGAAGGACGACTACTCGACGCTGGGCGTGCCCCGTGACGTACTCTCCAGCTCGTCGCCTCCCGGGCGTGGATTGCTTGACGGGCTCGAGGTGCAGCTTGCGGTCTTCGGCGGCAACGCCAACCTCGAACTGCAAGCGCGCGAGGTGGAACGCATGCGCGACGCCATGCTGCGCCAGGGTGTTCCGCAGGCGCCGGGCGTCCTCAGCCTGCCCGAGTCGATCGACCTCGATGTGCTGCCCGCGGCTGAGACGGGCTTGGCGGTCATTGGTGTTGATGACTTCAACCTTGAGCCCGCCGCGGTCTCCGCTACGGGTGCGTTCATGGTGTCGGGTCCGCCGGGGTCGGGACGCACGGTGGCGCTGGTGACTCTGGCTGCGGCACTGCAAAAGTCCTCGCCGCATGTGAAACGGATCTATCTCGGGGCGCGGCGCTCCACGGTTGCATCACTCGGTCTGTGGGACGAGGCGTACGCCACCGCTGCCCTGGTGCAGCCGGAACTGGCGAGGCTCACCACGCTGGTCGATGGTCCGGAAGGTTCGGTCGCGTTCTTCATCGAGGGCCTGACCGAGTTCACCGATTCGTTGGCGGAACTGGAACTGTCCTCGCTGGTGAAGACGGCTGTGAAGTCGGGTCAGTGGGTGGTCGGCGAGGCGGAAACGTCCACCTGGTCCAGCGCCTGGAACCTGTCCGGTCCATTCAAGTCCGGCAGGCGGGGACTGCTGCTCAACCCGAACGAGCTCGACGGCGACACGCTGCTGAACACGTCGCTGGGCAGAACTGCGGGTAACCGCTTCATACCGGGACGCGGCTACGTTGTCGGTCGGGGCAAGGCATACAAGCTACAGGTCGCCACAACCATGGGCGGCCTGGACTGACACAACGGTCCGGCGCCCGGACGGGTAGTGCTCCTTGGGTAGAGCTCCTTGGGGAGCGGTCCCCATCGACACCTCTCGACGGGCTTGGATAGGTTGTAGTCAGTCGCCCAAACGGGGAGCCCGCGAGGGACATCCCGGAAGGGCAGGGCGGTTCCGGAAATGCCGGACCGCCACAACGAAAGGTGGGGACAATGAGCAACGTTACACACGGTAATAACCCGGAGCAGATGGGACAGCTGGCACAGCTGCTTACCCAGAAGTCCGAAGAACTGAACCAGACCGCCAACCAGCTGACCCAGCAGCTCGGCAACACCGCCTGGGTCGGCCCGGACTCCGAGCGCTTCCGCGGCGAGTGGGAAACCCACCGCGCGCAGCTGACCCAGATTGCAGCACAGCTGCAGGAAGTCAGCGCGACCGTACAGCGCAACCGCCAGGATCAGGAAGCCACCTCGAACGCGTAAGTTTCCCGGTACGGCAGAACGGTCCGCAGCTTCGGCTGCGGGCCGTTCCCTCATTAACGCCCGCAACTGTCCGTGGTCTGGGGCAAGATAGGAACCGTGGCCACAGTGAACCAACACGCCGATGAGCAGTCCGAAGAACGTTCCGAGGTTGAGCTGCCCGCCGATGAGGTGCCGGCAGACTCGCTCAAGGAGGAGTACGCCCGGCTCGTGGAGGAGGTGAGGCGCCACCGCTTTGCGTACTACAACGAAAACGCACCGGTTATCTCGGACGCCGAGTTCGACGTGCTTTTTCGCAGGCTCGAACAGATCGAGGCCGAACACCCGGAACTGATCTCGAATGATTCGCCCACCCAGGAAGTCGGCGGCGATGTGTCCGCAGCCTTCGCGCCGGTTCAGCACCTGCAGCGCATGTACAGCCTGGAGGATGTTTTCTCCACCCAGGAGCTGGAGACATGGGTCCGGCGGGCGGAAGCAGGCATCCAGTCCCAACGTCCGGGCAGCACGGTCTCCTGGCTCACCGAGCTGAAGATCGACGGACTCGCCGTCAACCTGCTCTACCGCAACGGTGAGCTGGTGCGGGCGGCCACCCGGGGGGATGGCGCAACGGGCGAGGACATCACGCACAACGTGCTCACCATCAAGACCATCCCGCGCAAGCTCAACGGATCCAACCATCCTGCGGAGGTCGAAATCCGCGGCGAGGTGTTCTTCCCCTCGAAGGAATTCGCCCAGCTCAACGAGTCCATGGTCGAGGCAGGCAAGGCCCCCTTCGCCAATCCCCGCAACGCTGCAGCGGGTTCACTCCGGCAGAAGGATCCCGCGCTCACGGCCCAGCGGCCGCTGGACATGTATGTGCACGGCATCGGTGCCCGTGAGGGGCTGGAATCCGAAAGTCAGTCCGAGACGTATCGCCTGCTTGAGCAGTGGGGGCTGCCCGTGTCGCCCTACTTCAAGGTGTTCGGATCCTATGAGGAGGTTCTCGACTTCATTGAGCACTACGGCGAGCACCGGCATGACCTGTTGCATGAGATCGACGGCATTGTGGTCAAGGTGGACAGCTTCGCGCTCCAGCGCGCGCTCGGCCACACCTCGCGCGTGCCACGATGGGCTGTGGCGTACAAGTACCCGCCCGAGGAAGTGAACACCAAGCTCCTGGACATCCGCGTCAATGTCGGGCGTACCGGACGCGTCACACCATTCGGGCTGATGACTCCGGTCAAGGTGGCCGGTTCCACAGTGGAGATGGCCACGCTGCACAACCAGGAGGTTGTAAAGGCCAAGGGAGTCCTCATCGGTGACATCGTCGTGCTGCGCAAAGCCGGTGACGTCATCCCTGAGATTGTCGGCCCTGTAGTTGCGCTGCGGGCCCAACAGGATCCGCCGCCCTACGAATTCGTGATGCCAACGGTGTGCCCGTCCTGCGGCACGCCGCTGGCGCCTGCGAAAGAGGGCGACGTCGACATTCGGTGTCCCAATGCCAAATCCTGCCCGTCGCAGCTGCGGGAGCGCGTGTTCCACGTCGCCGGCAGGGGTGCGTTCGACATCGAGGCGCTCGGTTGGGAAGCGGCCATTGCACTCACCCAGCCTGCCGAACCTGCCGTGCCTCCGTTGACCACCGAAGCCGACCTCTTCCGTCTGACTCCTGAGAAGCTCGCCGATGTGCGGATAGTCCGTGACAAGAAGGTCAAGGGCGTTGTGAACGGCCAGGAGCTGGTGCCGTACTTCTACACGAGGGGCAGCGCCAAGAAACCCTCCGAACCCACGGCCACCACACGAAAGCTTTTTGTGGAACTGGAGAAGGCCAAGTCCCAGCCGCTGTGGCGTGTACTGGTTGCGTTGTCCATCCGCCATGTGGGGCCGACGGCTTCACGGGCTCTGGCCACCGCATTCGGATCGATGGAGAGGATCCGCAGTGCCAGCGAGGAAGAACTCGCCAACGTCGACGGCGTTGGACCCACCATCGCCGCAGCACTGAAGGAATGGTTCGCTGAAGACTGGCACTGCGAGATCGTCGATCGATGGGCTGAGGACGGGGTCCGGATGGCCGACGAGGTGGACGAGTCCATGCCCCGCACGCTGGAGGGGCTCACCGTCGTCGTCACCGGGTCGCTGGAGGGGTTCAGCCGTGACGAAGCGAAGGAAGCAATCATCCAGCGCGGGGGCAAGGCATCCGGTTCGGTATCGAAGAACACCAGCTACGTCGTGGCCGGGGAAAATGCCGGGACCAAATTGGACAAGGCAGAGCAGCTGGGGCTGACCATTCTCGATGAAGACGGTTTCCGAAGGCTCCTGGAGGAAGGAACCGTATGAGCGCCAGCCCTGCCGAACTGCTTCACGTCGCGCTGCAAGCCGCTGAAGCCGGTGCCCAGGTGCTGCAGAGGCGCGGTAACGGCGTCCTTGAAGCCGAGAACAAGAGTTCTGACAGTGACTGGGTCACCGCTTTTGACACCGCTGCCGAACGGGCCGTCCGTGATGTGATCTGGCGTTCCCGACCGCATGATGCGATTACGGGCGAGGAGTTCGGAACCACGGTTCCGGAAGGCCAGGCGTCCGGGATCCGGTGGTCCGTCGACCCGCTGGACGGCACTACCAATTTCATCCGCAACATTGTTTACTACGCCACGTCGGTAGCGGCGGTTGACAGCGGGGGAGAGTGGCTGGCCGGCGTGGTTCACGCGCCGGCGCTGGACCGGGTCTACTGGGCCTCGAAGGGCCAGGGCGCCTGGGTGCGGGAACGCGGACAGGTGCGCGAGTTGCACGGACCTGTTGCAGGACGCGCAGGCGCCATCGTGGGTAGTGGGTTCAGCTACCACCCCGGGCAACGGACGCACCAACTCGGGGAGCTCGGCGAACTCGTCGCGGGCCACGGGGACCTGAGGAGGATCGGGTCGGCGGCCCTTGACCTCTGCATGGTCGCCGATGGAACGCTGGACGCCTACATCGAGCGTGGACTGAATGAACACGACTGGGCGGCCGCTGCGCTCATCGCGGAGGAGGCCGGGGCCGTCGTTCGCCGTCCCGTCCTGACGTCGGCACTGGATGGCGGACCGGATGAGCACGAACGGTTCTCGGCGTTCACTGCGGCTGGTTCGCAGGCCATAGTAGAGCGTGCCGCGGAGCTCGAGGCGCGGTCCGCCGCTTACTGACCGAGGATCCTTCGACTGCAGGTCATGCAGGTCATGCAGGTCATGCAGGCGGCAGGCTGTAGCGGTGCTCCGGCCTGCCCGTCGTCCCGTAGCGCAGCTGGATTTCCACCGCGCCGTCGTCCGCCAGCGAGGACAGATACCGCTGCGCGGTGGCCCGCGATACGCCTACCCGGTTGGCGACCTCCACGGCGGAGTACTGCTCGTCGGGAACGAAGGAATCCAGGACCGCTGCCTCCGTGGCTGATCGGGGTTTAGACGACGGAGTGACGTCGCCCGGGATCAGCGATCGCTTGGCGCGTTCCACGGCATCCTGGTCCAGTGCCCCCGGCTGAGACAGAAGGCGGCGGTACCTGGCGTACGACCGCAGCTGCTGTGAGAGGGATTCGGCAGTGAACGGCTTCAAGAGGTAGCCGAGCGCGCCGCGGCGGAAGGCGGCGCTGACGGAGGCAGGGTCGGAGGCTGCGCTCAGAATCACGGTGTCCACGTCCAGCTGCTGGAGTAGGTCGAGTCCGGAGGCATCGGGCAGGTAGACGTCAAGCAGCACCAGGTCCGGACGGAGGCTGTGGACCGACTGCAGCGCCAGCGATGCTGTTCCCACCGGGGCCAGCGCCAGGAACCCGGCCACCGAATCCACGTACGCGGCGTGCAGTTTGGCCACGTGGAAGTCGTCATCGACTATCAGCACACGGAAGTCATCGGCCATGATCGTCCTTTCCTGCTCCATCGTTCCCCCGTGAATCCTTCGCCGCCGCGGTCGTGCCGGGCAGGGAAGCCATAAAGACCGCTCCCGGCCCGCCGGGCGTACCGGGCTCAAGCAACCGGACGTCCCCGCCGCGGCGCCGTGCCAGCTGGCGCACCAGCGCAAGCCCGAACCCCTGGCCGCCGCCGGCACGGACGGGGCCGGAAACTGTAGTGAAGCCTTCGGCAAAGATTGCCTCGGTGTCGGTTCCCGGCGCCAGCCCGTCTCCCGAGTCGGCAACCACCACATGAAGTGTCCCGCCGTCGTCGCCCGGTTCATCCATCACTTCCACCTCAACCCAGCGGGGGGTTCCTGTTCCGGCCACAGCGGCATTGACGGCGTTGTCAATCAGGTTGCCTAGAACCGTTGTGACGTCCTGCGCAGCTGTGACCTGCCCTCGGACCAGTGTTTCCGGCCCAATGCGCAAGGCAACGCCGCGCTCGTCGGCCTCAACCCCTTTTGCGCCCACGAAGGCCTGCAGATATGGGTCCTGAAGAAGTTCGGCCTGGTCTACCGGGAACTTCAGAGGCCCCGTCGCTGCCAACCGCGCCAGGTATTCGCGGGCCTGCTGGTGCTGACCGATGCTCATGAACCCGGCGATGGTGTGGAGCTGGTTGGCGAACTCGTGCCGCTGGGCGCGCAACGCAGTGGACATGGTTCCCACCGCGTCCAGCTGCCGGGTAAGTTGCTGCAGCTCCGTGCGGTCCCGCAGCATGAGCACCCATCCCAGGTCCTCGCGCCGATGAAGGGCCTTGCGGGCGCTGGCGACCAGTACGCGCTCACCGGCTACAAGCTCGACAGCGGAAGGGGAAGCGGAACCGGCGCCCGGCTCTGTCAGGGCCTTGAGCTGATCCGGGACGGGCGCGTCCTCCCACCGCGTTCCTGCCAGGTCCTCCTGCCCCAGTAGCCGCTGTGCTGCTGCGTTGAAGACGCTGATTCTCCCGTCCGCGGAAACACCGATCACGCCCTCGTCCACACCCTGAAGCACAGCCACCTGGTCATGGACCAGGGTGCTGATCTCCTCGGGTTCCAGACCCAGGGTGAGTCGGCGCAGCCGCCGACGCAGCAGGAAGGAGCCAAGCACGCCGGCCAACAGGGCGCCGGCGGCAGTCAGGGCAACTGGTCCCACGTCCTGGGCTACGCTCTGGCTCACGGTCTCCATGGAGTAGCCGACGCTGACCTCTCCAACCACGGCTGAGCTGTCGGGGGCGTAGACAGGAACTTTGGCTCCGGCGGAAGGCCCCAGTGTGCCTGTGTTGCGGGTGGTGACCTCGCGCCCTGCCAGGGCCTCGGTGGGATCGGTACTGACTTGCTCCCCGAGCCGCGCAGGATCGGGATGGGCGAGGCGAAGCCCGGTGTCGTCGGTGATGACCACGAACAACGCTCCGGTCCGTGTACGGGCTGCTTCCGCGGTGGCCATCAGGGGGCCGGCGGCCAGCTGGGCGGCCGGAGGGGTCCCCTCCTGTCGGCTGATGGCCAGCACGTCCGCCCTGACGGACGGATCCGACGCCACCGTCCTGGCAAGGGTTAGCGCCTGGGCCTCCGCCTCGTCGCCCGCCCGCTCATAGGTCAGCCAGGCGTGGACGGCGGCGCTGAGCAGGACCACGAGCAATACCACCGCCAGCTGCAGCAGGAGTGTCTGGGTGGAGAACCGCAGCGCGGGGCGCGGCCTGGGACGCGGCACGGTCCTCCTTTAAGCGGGTGCGGGGGCGATCGGACGTGGCGCCCTTCGGTGGGTGAGCACAATGAGCAAAATGCTCGCAACAAGCAGTATGTCAATCAAATCAACCAAAGGCACTGCCGTGACGGCGGTCACCCTACAGTTTGTATCACGCGTCACATTGCTGTGCCGCTGTTCACACAGAAGGAGCCGGCCGTGCTGGTAATACTTGGATTCGCGATGATCGCGGTGTTCATGGTGCTGATCATGACGAAGAAGTTGTCGCCGGTGCTGGCGCTGATCATCGTCCCCACAATTTTCGGTCTTTTCGCAGGTGCAGGCCTTGGCATCGGCGAGATGGTCATGGAATCGATGAAGTCGATGACCTCAACAGCAGCCCTGTTGATGTTCGCCATCATCTATTTCGGTTTGATGATCGACGTCGGCCTCTTTGACCCGCTGGTTCGCTTCATCCTTCGGAAACTGGGCAATGATCCCGCCAAAGTGGTCCTCGGTACCGCGCTCCTCGCTGCCGCAGTATCTCTTGACGGTGACGGCTCCACGACCTTTATCCTCACCACGGCCGCTATGCTGCCGATCTACCTTCGGCTGAAGATGAGCCCTGTGGTGCTGACCTGTGTGGCCGGCCTCGCCAACGGCACGATGAACATCGTGCCCTGGGGTGGACCGACCGCCCGGGCAGCCACCGCACTCAACATCGACGTCAACGATGTCTTCGTTCCGATGCTGCCCTCCCTCCTTGGTGGCATCGCCCTGGTTCTTGCCTTCGCCTGGATGCTCGGCATCCAGGAGCGCAACCGTCTCCGCGCCACGCAGCCCGAGCTCTGGGGAGCGCCTGACACGTTCGACGGCGGTGCCCCCGCCGGCCGTTCCGGTGTCGGCGGTTCGTACGCGGGCCGCGGACGTCCGGGAACCAACCCCGGGGGAGCGGCTCCCGCCGTCGGTGGTTCTTCCGTCGCTGTACTGGAAGGTACCGAGCCTGTAGCGGATGTTCGCGATAACGCTCTGGCGGGCACCTCCCTGGACCCGAACCGCAGTACCCTCCGTCCGAAGCTGCAGTGGTTCAACCTTGCGCTCACCGTCGCAGTAATGGGCATGCTCATCGCCGACCTTGTACCCCTGCCGTACGTCTTCATGGTGGGCTCCGCGATTGCTCTGTTGGTGAACTTTCCCCACGTCAAGGACCAGAGCGCGCAACTTGTTGCCCACGCGCCGTCGGTCGTTGCAGTAGTCAGCATGGTCATGGCGGCCGCGGTCCTGACCGGCGTCCTGACGGGTACCGGCATGGTCGAGGCAATGTCCGCCTGGCTGGTGCAGATCATCCCGTCCAGCATGGGCCCCTTCCTGGCAGTCATCACCGGCGTCCTCAGCATCCCCATGACGTTTTTCATGAGCAACGACGCCTTTTACTTCGGTGTACTGCCAGTTCTGAGCGAGACCGCAGGTCACTACGGGATCAGTGCTGCTGAAATGGCACGCGCTTCGATTACCGGCCAGCCCTTCCACATGCAGAGCCCCCTCGTCCCAGCGATCCTCCTCCTCGTGTCGCTGGCCAAGGTTGATCTGGGGGACCACCACAAGAAGGTTCTGTGGCGCAGCGCCGTTGTGTCGCTGCTGATGCTGGGAATCGGCATGCTGACCGGAGCGATTGGAATCGGCTAACCTGTAGCTGCCGTGCTGCTGTGGCTGCGGTGCTGCCGCACGCTGGCTGGCAGCACGGCATAACCTGTCCCCGCATCAGATCCCGGGTATAACCATGAGTTGGCAGAAAGTGTTTTCGACACTGGCCTCCACAAGGCTGCGTGAGGCATACGCCCACGCGGTGCTGGGAGAGGATCCTGAAGTGCAGCCAAAGGAGCGAGCAAAGCTCATCGAGTCAGGACTGCTTGATGCCGACGGTTCGGTCAATGACGCCCTGTTCAAGGAGCTCCTGGCAGCCGCATCAGCCCCGCGGCCGCAGGGCGTCGACAGGTTCTTTCGTGAAGGACGTCTGGACGGACTTCCGGCGGGGCATGCCGACCGGCTGTCAGTGCTCGAGCACCTGGCCGATCGCCTGTTTCCGGGCGGGCAGGAGCTGACCGAGCCGCAGGTCAACCTGCTGATCGCCACTGTTACGCGCGATATCCCTACGCTGAGGCGCGCGCTGGTCGATTACGGGTACCTTGTACGGAATGCGGACGGAACCGGGTACCGGCGTTCAGAGGTCGCCTAACTTAACCTGATCGTTGCATTGGTCCGGTCACAGTCGCACGGCTGATCTGCCACACTCGGATCATCGGTGTCCTACCCCGGAGGAGTCATTCATGGACATTACGGTCAGGCAGGCCGGCGAGAACGATTACGCCGAGATCAGGCGCATCACCGTGGCCGCCTACGCGGATGCCGGATACATCGACGACGACTACGCCTACAACCACATCCTCGGTGCTATCGAGAACCGGGGCTATGCGGGCGCCTCGCTGCTGGTAGCGGAATCGGACGGAGCAATTGTCGGCTCCGTGTTCATGACCAGGGCGGGCGGTGACTTCAGTGACGTCGCCCACGACGGTGAACTCGAGTTCCGTATGCTGGCTGTTGCCCCGGACCAGCAGCACAAGGGAATCGGGCATGCGCTGGTCCGTGAGGTCATCGACCGTGCACGCCGGGACCCGGATCTGTCAGGTGTGGTCCTGACTATCGCGCCGCAAATGGACGGACAGCACAAGCTGTATGAGGAGATGAACTTCGTCCGCATGCCGTCCCGCGACTTCGTGCTGTCTGACTCCTTCTCTCTGCACGTGTACAAGCTCGCCCTCTGACGGCGTCAGGAGGGCGCTGGTTCCAACCCTCTGTGGGTTCGTCATGTGCGCAAGCCGTACTTCGGCTCGGGACAGGGCACAATGGATAGGCGCATTTCGGCGCCCTCCCAGAACAAGGCATAACCAATGACCCTCACCATCCGTCGTGTAACGGAGAACGATTACGACGACGTCCGCCGGATCACCCGCGACGCCTACCTTCACGCCGGCTACTTCGACGCGGCCGACCACCCCTATGTGCAGGTGCTCGCCGACGTCGAGCACCGGGCTGAGCACGCCGAGGTCTGGGTGGGCGAGGATGACGGCGTCGTGATCGGGTCGTTTGCGATCACTTTCGAGGGTCAGCGCTACACGGATATTGCCATCGCCGGTGAATTGGAGTTCCGTATGCTCGCCGTTGACCCGGCCGTCCAGCGAGGAGGCTACGGGCGCCGGATGGTCGAGTGGATCATTGACTACGCCCGCACCGTCGACGGCGTAGAGGCAGTCAGCCTGACGAGCGGCACGGACATGGTGCGTGCGCATCGACTGTACGAGTCGCTCGGTTTCGAGAGGGTGCCCAGCCGCGACTGGTGGGTACCGGGTGAGGACATCGAGCTGTGGGTCTTCCGACTGGAGCTGTGATCGAGGTGCCCCCTTCGCAGTCCGGTGACGGACTGAAGCGCGCATAGACTAGAACCCGAAACCCCATGCCATTCAAGATCCTGGAGAAACATGCCCGAGATCACCCGTGAGGACGTCGCGCATCTTGCCCGGCTCGCACACATCGACATGAGCGCCGAGGAGTTGGACCGGATGGCCGGTGAACTGGCCGTCATCGTCGATTCCGTCAAGGCGGTCAGCGAAGCGGCCGGCGACGACGTTCCGGCGACCAGCCACCCCATCCCGTTGAGCAACGTCTACCGGGATGACGTCATTGGCGAAACCCTCAGCAACGACGAGGCTCTGAGCGGTGCCCCCGACAACGCGGACGGCCGCTTCAAGGTCCCCGCAATCCTGGACGAGGAGTAAACGATGTCCGATCTCACCAGGCTCAGCGCTGCCCAACTCGCGGAGAAGCTCACTTCCCGCGAGATCTCGGCAGTCGAAACCGTCCAGGCGCACCTTGACCGCATCGGCGAGGTCGATCCGGCCATCAACGCCTTCCTCCACGTCAACACCGACGAAGCACTGCGCGTCGCTTCCGAGGTGGACAAAGAGCGTTCGCTCGGCGACGCAATGCACCCGCTCGCCGGCGTGCCGATCGCCGTCAAGGACCTGATCGTGACCAAGGGCCAGCCCACCACGGCAGGGTCCAAGATTCTCGAGGGCTGGCACAGCCCGTACGACGCCACGGTGGTCCGGCGCCTCCGCGACGCCAAGATGCCGATCCTCGGCAAGACCAACCTTGACGAGTTCGCCATGGGCTCGTCCACGGAACATTCGGCCTACGGACCGACCCGCAACCCCTGGGACCTTGAGCGTATTCCGGGAGGATCCGGCGGCGGATCGGCCGCAGCTGTCGCGGCCTTCGAGGCACCCCTCGCCCTGGGTACCGACACCGGTGGTTCCATCCGCCAACCCGGAGCAGTCACCGGAACGGTAGGCGTCAAGCCGACGTACGGCGGCGTCTCCCGGTATGGTGCCATCGCCATGGCGTCGTCCCTCGACCAGATCGGTCCCGTAACCCGCACGGTCCTTGACTCGGCCATGCTGCACGAGGTCATCGGCGGACACGACCCCCACGACTCCACCTCGCTGACCGACCCGGTCGGCGCCCTCGTTGAAGCTGCCCGCAACGCCGACGTCAAGGGCATGCGCATCGGCGTCATCAAGGAACTCCAGGGGGAGGGCTACCAGGAGGGTGTTCAGGCACGTTTCAACGAAGCCCTGGACCTGCTGCGTCAGGCCGGTGCCGACGTCGTTGAGGTCTCCTGTCCCAACTTCAAGTACGCATTGGGCGCCTACTACCTGATCATGCCTTCGGAGGCATCGAGCAACCTCGCAAAGTACGACGGCGTCCGCTTCGGACTGCGCGTCGTGCCAGACGGCGCTCCCACCATTGAGCGCGTCATGGGCGCCACCCGCGCCGCCGGCTTCGGAGACGAGGTCAAGCGCCGCATCATCCTCGGCACCTACGCGCTCAGCGCCGGCTACTACGACGCCTACTATGGCTCGGCACAGAAGGTGCGCACCCTCATCCAGCGCGACTTCGACGCGGCGTTCACCCAGGCGGACGTGCTCATCTCACCGACGGCTCCCACCACGGCATTCAAGCTGGGGGAGAAGCTGGACGATCCGCTGGCCATGTACCTCAATGACGTCGCGACCATCCCGGCGAACATGGCGGGAGTTCCCGGCATCTCGGTTCCGGGTGGACTCTCGGACGGATTGCCCGTCGGGATCCAGTTCCTGGCCCCCGCACGTGAGGACGCCCGGCTCTACCGGGCGGGCGCGGCACTGGAGACCCTGCTCGAAAACACCTGGGGCGGACCCCTGCTGGCACAGGCACCAGAGATCGCTGGAGTGAAATAAATGACTTCTGAAACCGCCGAAATCCTGTCCTTCGAAGAGGCCATGGAGAAGTTCGATCCGGTACTCGGATTCGAGGTGCACGTTGAGCTCAACACCCGCACCAAGATGTTCTCCAGCGCACCGAACGCGTTCGGTGACACCCCGAACACCAACGTCACTCCGGTGGATCTGGGCCTGCCCGGCGTGCTTCCGGTCATCAACCGCGTGGCGGTCGAGTCCTCGATCAAGATCGGCCTCGCGCTGAACTGCAAGATCGCCGAGCGATGCCACTTCGCCCGGAAGAACTACTTCTACCCGGACACCCCGAAGAACTTCCAGACCTCGCAGTATGACGAACCGATCGCCTACGACGGCTCCATCGACATCGAGCTCGCCGACGGCACTGTCTTCACGATCGAGATCGAACGGGCGCACATGGAGGAGGACGCCGGCAAGCTCACCCACATGGGCGGCTCCACCGGCCGAATCCAGGGCGCCGAGTTCTCACTCGTCGACTACAACCGCGCCGGGGTTCCCCTCGTCGAGATCGTGACGAAGCCCATCGTCGGTGCCGGTGAGCGTGCTCCCGAGCTCGCGAAGGCCTACGTCGCCGCCATCCGCGAGATCGTCAAGAACCTCGGCGTATCGGATGCCCGCATGGAACGCGGGAACGTTCGCTGCGACGCCAACGTGTCACTGAAGCCCAAGGGCCAGGAGAAGTTCGGTACGCGGACCGAGACGAAGAACGTGAACTCGCTTCGCGCCGTCGAGCACGCTGTCCGGTACGAGATCCAGCGCCACGCCGCAGTGCTCGACGCCGGCGGCACCATCACGCAGGAAACGCGCCACTGGCATGAGGACACCCGGTCGACGACGGCGGGACGTCCCAAGTCCGACGCCGACGACTACCGCTACTTCCCGGAGCCGGACCTGGTGCCCGTGGTGACCGACGACGCGTGGATCGAGAAACTCCGCAGCGAACTCCCCGAACCGCCCGCCGCACGCCGCAAGCGCCTGCAGGCTGACTGGGGCTACTCCGACGCCGAATTCCGCGACGTGGTCAACGCCGGCGTCATGGACTCCATCGAGGAGACCGTCGCTGCAGGCGTGAAGCCCGCAACCGCCCGCAAGTGGTGGATGGGCGAGATCTCCCGCCGTGCCAAGGTCGCCGACCTCGAGCCCGCTGAGCTGGGCGTCACTCCGGCCCTGATCGTGGAACTTCAGGGTCTCATCGACTCCGGCAAGATCAACGACAAGCTCTCCCGTGAAGTGCTCGACGGCGTGCTCGCCGGCGAGGGCACGCCCACCGAAGTGGTGGCCCAGAGGGGCCTCGAAGTTGTGTCCGACGACGGCGCCCTCCTCGAAGCGATTGACGGCGCCCTTGCGGCCCAGCCCGATGTTGCGGATAAGATCCGCGGCGGAAAGCTGCAGGCGGTCGGCGCTATCGTCGGCGGGGTCATGAAGGCAACCCGCGGCCAGGCAGACGCCGGCCGGGTCCGCCAGTTGATCCTGGAGCGGCTCGGAGTCGAAGGGTAGCCAAGCCGTTCGGACGACTGACAGGAACGGGTAGGGGGCCAGCGGTGGCGAACATGCCGGCAGCAGAGGTGAACGTCACCGCTGAGCTGGTGGCGCGCCTGCTCGCCGATCAGCACCCCGATCTCGCCGGCCTGCCGCTCGCCCGGGCTGCCAACGGCTGGGACAATGCGATCTTTCGGCTCGGCGATGATCTGGCCGTCCGCCTGCCCCGCCGGCAGGCGGCGGCCGACCTCATCCGGAACGAGCAGCGCTGGCTGCCCGAACTCAGTGTGAGCCTGCAGGCGGTGACACCCGTTCAGTTGCGGACGGGCACGCCGTCGTCGTACTTTCCCTGGTACTGGACCATCACACAGTGGGTGGACGGGATACAGGCGGCGGGAATCGAGCCGCACGGCCGCTCCCAAGCGGCCGAAGACCTCGCACGCTTCGTGCTGGCCTTTCAACGCCCGGCACCTCCGGATGCCCCACGCAATCCGGTGCGCGGCGGACCGCTTTCCACCCGCAACGCGGCTGTGGAGGAGCGGGTCGCCTCCGCGGGGCTGTCCGAGGACCTACTCTTCCTGTGGCGCGACCTGCGGGACCAACCGGAATGGGATGGCTCGCCTCTCTGGCTGCACGGCGATTTGCATGCGGCGAACCTTGTCCTGGACCGGGCGGGAGGCCTCGCGGCCGTTCTCGACTTCGGGGACCTGACGTCCGGGGATCCAGCGACGGACCTCGCCGCTGCCTGGATGGTCTTCGACGGCGGGGGCCGCAGGACTTTCATGGAAACAATCAACAGTGAACGGGCTCCCGATGCGGCGACGTGGCGGCGCGCCCGCGGATGGGCCCTGTGCATGGCCTCGGCCATGGCCGCCATCTCCGACGACAACCCGACTTTCCGCTCCATGGGGGTCCGGATTCTCGAGGAAGTACTGCTTGACGAAGGGGTCACCGGTTGAAGTTCTCGCATGTCTCCCGCGTCCAGACCGAGGGCGACAACCACGTCATGGAAGACGCCTGCGGTTACCGGAACAACGCTGCCTGGATGATCGACGGTGCAACGAGCCTCCTCGACGAACTCGATCTCCCCGGCGCTTCCAACCCCTCCTGGTATGCACAGGTACTGGGACTGGCGCTTGCTGAAAGCGCCGGGCCGAGCGATGCCCGCTCGGTTCTCGCCGCGGCGCTCGCGAAGGTGGACGACATCGGCCACCAGCTGGTCGGCGCCGAATCCGAGCGGTTCCCAAGCGCCGCAGTCTCGCTCATCACAGCGGACGACGACGGCACGCTCTCCGTCCTCAGCCTCGCCGACTGCCACGTGGTTGCAGGCTTCGGGAACGGGGAGGTGCAGCACGTCGGCGAGGCGTTGCCGGGATCGTCGTCGCTTGAGGAGCTGCGCGCGGCGCGCCTGAGGCGGAACACACCGGACGGCGTCTGGGTTGCTCGCCGCGAGCCGGCCGCAGCTCAACATGCGCAGCTCGTGACGCTCGAATCGGTGCACACCGTGGCTCTGGCGTCGGACGGTGCGTGGCGCGCTGTCGACCTGGGGCTTGTCCGCGGTCCCGAGGAGTTTCTTGAGGCGGTGCAGACTCCAATGGGGGCGCAGGAGCTTATGCTGATGCTGCGGACCACCCAGGACGAGATCGGCGAAGCAGCTGACGACGCCTCGGTCCTGTGCGTCGCACTGACGGAGCAGTAGCCGGACGTCAGCCGCATTTTTCGCGGAGACCAGCGGAGCGTGAGGAGATACGGCCATGGCCGAAACAGCAGACGTCGTCATCGTCGGTGGTGGGATTGCGGGACTGTCGCTCGCGTCGGCGCTCACGTCAAACACCCGCGCGCGGCTGAGGGTTGTCCTCCTCGAGGCAGAACACTCGCTCGCGTACCACACGTCCTCACGGTCAGCCCGGCAGCTGATTCCCAGTTATGGGCCGGAGGTGATCCGCCGGCTCACGGACCGGACGCTGAACCTCCTCCGGGAACTTGAGGGCGGCCTGTCTTTGCCGGTTCTGTCGCCCCGCAGCTTCATGCTGATCGGCTCCGAGGAGACTGTCGCTGCCCGTGCCAGCGGCGCAATGGAACGCATCCCGTGGGAGGAAGCGGTGCGTCTCTGCCCACAGATCGCGCCGGCTTCAGACGCCCACGGTTACGACGCCGCCGGCCTCGACACCACCTCCGTCGGCTGCAATACCGATGTGTTGCTCGAGCACCATCGTGAACGCGCCACTGCAGGCGGCACCAAGATCCTGACGGGTGCCCGGGTCCACTCCGTCCAGCAGTTGCGTACCGCCTGGCAAGTCGGCGCCGGACCGCACGCAGTACATGCCGCCGTCGTCGTCAATGCTGCAGGCGCCTGGGCAGATGAACTTGCTGTCCTGTCCGGGGTGGCCACGCAGGGCCTGCGCCCCTACCGGCGCACGGCAGCCGTCGTCGCGGCGAGGAATATGCCCGCTCCGGATTCCCCGATGGTCGCGGCAGCGGATGACAGTTTCTACTTCCGCAGGGACGACGGCGGTGTCCTGATTTCGCCTGCAGAGTCCGTTCCCAGCGTGCCTGAGGACGCGCAGCCCCGCCCCGAGGATCTTGAAGCGCTGATTTCCCGCCTCGGTTCGGTGACCGAACTGGAAATCGAGCACGTCCTGAGGGCATGGACGGGATTACGCACCCAGGTGGCCGATGGCCTGCCCGTGGTGGGTTTCGACCCCGAGGCCGAGGGCTTTTTCTGGTTAGCGGGCCAGGGCGGCTACGGGTTCCAGACGTCGTCGGCGATCGCGGAACTGGCGGCCGGACTCATCTCCGGCGCCGGCCCGGGATCCGGAGGCGGACAGGCCATTGCCGCAGCGCTCGCAGCGGACCGCTAGCCGAGGACGTGCCCTGCGGGCGCGCATCGCTGTTTCGCCCGAGGTGGACAGCTCCCGGAGTTCAGCACAGCGCTCCCGGGACTAAAGTAAAAGCATGAAGGTTGAAGAGACGCCGCTTCCGGGAATCGGCGTACGCAAGGATATTGTCACGGCTTCAGGCCGCAGAATCGGGACCGTCACCCAGCGTGACGGTGAGACGGAGTTGATCGTCTCCCGTGCCGATGACCCGGACGCATGTCTGGCGTCCATTCCGCTCACCGCCGAGGAAGCCTCTACCCTCGGGAACCTGCTTGGTGCGCACCAGCTCGTGGCGCAGTTGACCGAGGCTCACCGCGACCTTCCGGGCGTGAACACCCGCCAGTTCCTCGTGGAGGTCGACTCTCCCTATGACGGACGCAAGCTGGGGGATACCAAGATGAGGACCCGTTCCAGCGTGTCGATCGTTGCTGTACTTCGGCGGGGCCAGGTGCAGGCTTCGCCTACGCCGGATTTTGTGCTCGGGTCAGGTGACCTGCTCGTAGCGGTCGGCACCTCCGAGGGGCTCGACACCGCCGCCGAGATCCTCCGCGGCGGCTGAGCCGCCCGTGGGAAGTCACAGCGCGCTGGTTCTCATTGAACTGGGGGCCGTCTTTTTCGGCCTCGGTATCCTGGCAAGACTCGCCGGACGGATAGGACTCTCACCCATCCCGCTCTACCTGGTCGGAGGGCTGTTCTTCGGTCACGGCGGGCTCATCGAGCTCGACGGTGTGGCGGAGTTCAGCGAGATCGCCAGTGAAATCGGCGTCGTCCTCCTGCTCTTGCTGCTCGGGCTCGAGTACACGGCGGGGGAGCTGGTCACCGGCCTCAGACAGTCGTGGATGGCCGGCGTACTGGACATTGTGTTGAACTTCCTGCCGGGCGTGCTGATTGCACTCGTGCTCGGATGGGGCGGCATCGGAGCTTTCGTGCTTGGCGGCGTGACCTACATATCGTCGTCAGGCATCGTGGCGAAGGTCCTCTCGGACCTCGGACGGCTCGGAAACCGCGAAACACCGGTGGTCCTTTCGCTCCTGGTCTTCGAGGACCTGGCCATGGCGGTGTACCTGCCGATCCTCACCACCGTCCTGGCAGGCGTGAGCTTCGCCGGCGGTCTCCAGGCGGTGGGAATCTCGCTCGTTGTCGTGACCATCGTCCTCGTGGTAGCGCTGCGCTTCGGCGCGACAGTCTCCGCCGTTGTCGACTCGAAAGACCGGGAGGTCTTCCTGCTGACGCTGATCGGCGGGGCGCTTCTGGTGGCAGGTCTTGCCTCTGCCATGCAGGTGTCCGCCGCCGTCGGCGCGTTCCTGCTGGGTATCGCCATCTCCGGGGCCACAGCCACCAACGCTGCTCGCCTCCTCGAACCCCTGCGTGACCTGTTCGCTGCCGTCTTCTTTGTCGTCTTCGGGCTCAACACCGATCCCGCAACCATTCCGCCCGTCCTCGGTTACGCACTCCTGCTCGCGCTCATCACCACGATCACCAAGGTGGCAACGGGCTGGTGGGCTGCAAAACGGCAGGGTGTCGGACGCCTGGGCCGTGCCCGCGCCGGTGCCGCCCTGATTGCACGCGGTGAGTTCTCGATCGTCATCGCCGGCCTTGCAGTCGCTTCGGGAGCGGTGACCGAGGAGCTTGCTGCACTCGCAACTGCCTACGTCCTGCTCATGGCCGTGTTTGGACCGATCGCTGCGCGGCTCGCGGAACCGGCAATGAACCTGTTCCGAAGGAGCGTACCGCTACCGGTGTAGCCCGGATACGCCGACGCGGCCCGAGGGAGCACACGGTGACATTGCGGCGTCTGATTGATTGCGGTTCGACCCACTCTGTGACCTGTGGAAACGGTCATTTCACCTCCGCCGTAACGGTTATGCGCCGATGGCTTCCGCGCCGGATCCTTACGCTGTCAGCAGCCCTACGATGATCCCACCTACTCAAATGAAAGGTGGTGCATCATGCACACACTTCGTGCGCTGCTGGCGAGTCTGCTCCTCATTGTCGGATTCAGCCTGGTAGCGCCGGCCCCTGCATCCGCGGCTCCGTACTGTGGAATCACGTGGGGCTCACTAGCGAAGACCAGCACGGCCCAAACCAGTGCTCCCGTCGTGAACGCCCGAGCGGGACGACACGCCTGCTTCGATCGGCTCGTGATCGACGTGCGCGGCGCTGGTGCCGGCTACACCGTTCGCTACGTCAGCGCCGTCACCGGGACTTCCGGGCTGCCGACGCCATTGCGTGGAGCCGCTGACATCCAGGTCACGGTCAACGCCCCCGCCCACGACGGCAGCATGAACGCAACCTACCGCCCGGCCGTCCGGTCCGAAGCGGTCAATGTCACCGGGTTCACAACCTTCCGCCAGGTGGCTTACATAGACAGTTTCGAGAGCCGCACAACCTTCGGCCTCGGCGTCCGCGCCCGTCTTCCGTTCCGGGTCTTCACCCTCGCCGGACCGGGCACCTCATCCAGACTGGTCATCGACGTGGCCCACCGCTGGTAGGGGATATCCGCCCCACCTTCCGGCGGATGGCGTCACATAATGGCGCCTTGGGTTTCTCAGGGCGCCATTATCCTTGCCCCGCCCGCGGGCGGGTGCCTACGCCAGAGGCTCCTCCAACACACGGTCGACGGCGTCGACCACGACGCCGGCCTCCACCAGCTTGCGTACGGCCTCGATCTCCGGAGCGAGGTACCGGTCGGTTCCCGGTCCCTCGACCACCTCACGGATGGCGGTGCGGGCGGCATGGATGGCCGGGGAACTGCAGGAGTTGGCCAGGCCTCCGTCGCGCGCGTCCAGGGCACGGGCAGAGGTGAGCAGTTCGATCGCCACAACGCGGGTGAGCCCGTCCAGCGCGCGCCGCAGCTTCAGGCCCGCCGACCAGCCCATCGACACATGGTCCTCCTGCATGGCGGAGGACGGGATGGAATCGACGGACGCCGGCACTGCTAGCCGCTTCAGCTCGGAGACGATGCCCGCCTGCGTGTACTGGGCGATCATGTGCCCGGAATCGACGCCGGGATCATGGGCGAGGAAAGGATTGAGGCCGTGGTTGCGGCTCTTGTCCAGGAAGCGGTCGGTGCGGCGTTCGCTCATGGAAGCCAGGTCCGCGACGGCGATCGCCAGGAAATCGAGCGCGTAGCCGATCGGAGCGCCGTGGAAGTTGCCGTTCGACTCCACCCTGCCGTCTGGGGTAACTACAGGGTTGTCGATGGCCGATCCGAGTTCGATCGCGGCGACTGTTTCGACGTGCGCCAGGGTAGCCCGCACAGCACCGTGCACCTGAGGAGCGCACCGCAGCGAGTAGGCATCCTGGACGCGGGTGAACCTGTGCGCTTTGCGTTCCTCGGAGGCATGTTCGCCGATCAACCGTGATCCGGCCAGGACCCGGCGAATGTTCGCGGCGGAGGCCACCTGCCCGGGGTGCGGCCGGAGCTGATGAAGGTCCTCGGCGAAGACGCTGTCGGTGCCCAGCAGTCCCTCGACACTCATCGCGGCGGCGAGGTCGGCGGTGCGCAGCAGCCGGTGGAGATCGGCGGAAGCGAGCACGAGCATGCCGAGCATTCCGTCGGTGCCGTTGATGAGGGCGAGACCCTCTTTTTCCCGCAGCTCAACCGGGGCGATGCCGGCGGCAGCGAGCGCTTCAGCGGCGGGCAGCAGCGCGCCGTCGTCGTTCCTTACCTCACCTTCACCCATCAGGGCCAGCGCCACGTGCGAGAGCGGGGCGAGGTCACCGGAGCAGCCGAGCGAGCCGTACTCACCGATGACCGGAGTGATGCCGGCGTTGAGCATGTCCGCGTAGGTCTGAGCGACGATGGGCCGAACTCCTGTTCGCCCCGTGGCCATGGTGGAGAGGCGGCCGAGCATCAGACCGCGCACTACTTCCCGGTCGACCTCCGCACCCGACGACGCCGCGTGGCTGCGGATGAGGCTGCGCTGCAGGTGCGTTCGTTCCTGTACGGGGATGTGCTTGGTGGCCAGGGCGCCGAAACCTGTGGACACGCCGTAGTGCGGCGTCGGGTCATCGATGAGGGCATCGATCACCGCTCGGCTTGCCTTCATTGCGGCCAGCGAGTCCTCGCTGAGCTCCACCCGGGCGCCGTGCCGCGCGACTGCGACCACCTCCGCAGGGGCGAGTGCTCCCAAACCGATACTGACGATTGTGCCGTGCCGCATGCTGTCCTCTTCCCGTCCTGCGAGCCACGCTCTTGCCAACAGATGAAATGAGCGTTTCAATAAGTGAAATACAAATTGGCCTCGAACGCAAGGAAGAAACTGTGGCGGATACCTCTACCCGCACCGTCGAGCGCGCACTGCTGCTCCTCGGCACGGTGTGCGACCGGGGATCGGTGACGCTGGCGGACGCCGCCCGCGACGCCGGACTCTCCGCCTCTACTGCGCTGCGGCTGCTGCGCACCCTGGAGGGCACCGGCTTCGTCCGCCGGGACGACGACGGCTACCGGCCCGGCATGCGCGTGGTGCAGCTCGGCGCGCAGGCCCTCTCGCACGAATCGCTCGTGTCTCTCGCGGAAAGCGCACTCGAACGACTGGTCGACTCCACGGGTGAGTCCGCCTACCTGAACGTTCCGTCCCACGACGGCCACGGCATCTACCTTTCTGTCCGTGAAGGCACCCATTCTGTCCGCCACACCAGCTGGGTTGGCCGGAGTATTCCGCTGACCGGCACGGCGGCTGGAGCGGTCCTCGGTGGAGAGACACCCTCTGACGGGTACGTGGTGGTCAGCAACGGCATCGAACCCGACGTCACGGCGATTGCCGCTCCCATCGAATCAGGCGGCCAGGTGGTGGCCGCGCTGAGCGTTGTGGTGCCGACCTACCGGATCACCGCCGACGGCGCACGCCGTATCGGCCGCCAGGTCGCCCGTGAAGCAGCCGGGATCCTCCACGCCCCACAGGGTGTCTCCAACGACGGCACCCAATCACCTTCATCGAACGAGTCCCCGATACCAGGAGCACAGTCATGACCGGATTCACCCAGCACGATCCCTCCCGCGCCATCCGCGCACCCCGCGGCACAGAGCTGTCCACGAAGAGCTGGCAGACCGAAGCCCCCCTGCGGATGCTGATGAACAACCTGGACCCGGAGGTCGCCGAACGCCCGGAAGATCTCGTCGTCTACGGAGGAACCGGCCGGGCCGCGCGCAGCTGGGAGGCGTATGACGCGATCGTCGCCACGCTCAAGGACCTGGAGGAGGATGAAACACTCCTAGTGCAGTCGGGCAAGCCGGTGGGCGTTTTCCGTACCAACCCGTGGGCGCCGCGCGTACTCCTCGCCAATTCCAATCTGGTGGGGGACTGGGCGACGTGGCCCGAGTTCCGCCGCCTCGAGGCCGAGGGGCTGATGATGTACGGGCAGATGACGGCAGGATCCTGGATCTATATCGGCACTCAGGGCATCCTGCAGGGCACGTACGAAACCTTCGCCGCCGTGGCGAATGCCGGATTCGGTGGAACGCTCGCCGGCACCCTCACACTGACGGCGGGATGCGGAGGAATGGGCGGGGCCCAGCCGCTGGCGGTCACCCTCAACGGAGGCGCGGTCCTGATTATCGACGTCGACGAGACCCGCCTGCGCCGGCGTGCCGCGAAGCGCTACCTCGACGTCGTCGCTTCCGACCTTGAGGATGGGTTGGCCCAGGTTCTCGAAGCGAAGCGGGAGAAGCGCGCCCTGTCAGTAGGCGTCGTTGGGAATGCCGCAGAGATTGTGCCGGCACTGCTGGAAAGGCAGCGGAACGGTGAGTTCAGCATCGACATCGTCACGGACCAGACGTCCGCCCACGATCCGCTGAGCTACCTGCCCGAGGGCATGGGCGTCGACGAGTGGGAGCGGGAGGCCTCCAGCGATCCGGATGGTTTCACCAAGAAGGCCCAGACGTCGATGGCACGGCACGTTGAAGCGATGGTCGGTTTCCAGGACGCCGGCGCCACCGTCTTCGATTACGGCAACTCCATCCGGGACGAGGCCCGCAAGGGCGGTTACGAGCGCGCGTTCGCATTCCCCGGCTTCGTTCCGGCGTACATCCGGCCGCTCTTCTGTGAGGGCCTCGGACCTTTCCGCTGGGTTGCGCTGTCAGGAGACCCGGCGGATATCGCGGTGACGGACGCTGCTCTGAAGGAACTGTTCCCCGACAACGCGCACCTGCACCGGTGGCTCGACGCGGCCGGTGACCTGGTGGAGTTCGAAGGCCTGCCGGCGCGCATCTGCTGGCTGGGCTACGGTGACCGCGCCAAGGCGGGCCTGCTCTTCAACCGGCTCGTCGCCGAGGGCAAGGTATCAGCGCCCATCGTCATCGGCCGTGACCACCTCGACTCGGGCTCCGTCGCCTCGCCGTACCGCGAGACCGAAGCGATGGCGGACGGCTCCGATGCCATCGCCGACTGGCCGCTGCTGAACGCCATGCTCAACACCGCCTCTGGCGCCACCTGGGTCTCCATTCACCACGGCGGCGGCGTCGGCATCGGGCGTTCGATTCACGCCGGGCAGGTGTCTGTCGCCGATGGAACGGCCCTGGCCGCCGAGAAGCTGGAGCGGCTCCTCACGAATGACCCGGGGACCGGCGTCATCCGCCACGTCGACGCCGGCTACGAACGTGCACAGGAGGTGGCCCATGAGCGCGGAGTCCGCATTCCCATGGAGCGCTGACTCCGCAGGAGGACGCAGCTCAGGCGTTCTGCCAGAGTCCCATGACGTTGCCTTCCGGGTCGCGGAAATAGGCGGCGAACCCCATCTCGCCGACCGCCAACTTCTCGCCGACCGGGGATCCTCCGAGCGAGGTGACTTTCCCGAGGGCGTCTTCGATATTTTCGACGTCGATGGTGATGATCGGTCCGGCCAGTTCACCGCCGTCGCGCCTGAACATGCCGCCGTTGATGTACCCGGGCTCAGTGGGCCCTCGGTCTCCGGCAGGGCCGGTGACCGCAGCGGTGTACTCGAACTCGGGCATCTGCGGCGTGTCCCAGCCGAATGCCTCGCGGTAGAACGTCCGGGCGCGATCGCCGTCGTCGAACGGGATCTCGAAATGCACAACACGTCCGCTCACAATGAACTCCTCCGGATTGATTGGGATAGCAGTGTGCTGGTGAGTCTAGGCCCGATATCCGGCACTGCACAGGGGTACAACACGTCTTCCGGAAGAACGTCCGCACACGGGAAGGGAAACCATTGGACAGCGTAAGCAACCTGCTGGGAGCAATCGAGGATGTCGGGCGGGACGCGACCCGCGGCGGGTACTCCCGGCCGGTCTTCTCCAACGCGGAGCTGGACCTGAGGTCGTGGTTCGAGCAGGAGGCAACCCGGCGCGGCCTCGAGGTCGAGACCGACCGCAACGGCATCCTCTGGGCCTGGTGGGACACCGGCTCGGAGCGCAGCGACAGCTCTCGGGACGGCGCACTCGTCACCGGCAGCCACCTGGACTCCGTTCCCGGCGGCGGCGCGTTTGACGGGCCCCTCGGGGTCGCTTCGGCACTCGCCGCCGTCGACGTCCTGAAGCAGCGGGGCGTGCAACCGCAGCGGGCGCTGGCCGTCACGGTGTTTCCGGAAGAGGAAGGCTCCCGTTTCGGAGTTGCCTGTCTCGGATCGAGGCTGCTGACGGGCGGGATCGATCCGGATGCGGCACGGAACCTCAGGGACCCCGATGGCGTGAGCTTCGCAGAGGCTGCACGAGCCAACGGGCTGGACCCTGCTCATCTCGGCAAGGACGACGACGCACTCCGACGGATCGGCGACTTCGTGGAGCTTCACGTCGAGCAGGGCCGCGGGTTGATCGACCTCGATTCGCCCTTCGCAATCGGCACATCGGTCATCGGCCACGGGCGGTGGAAGCTGTCCATCACCGGGCAGGGTAACCACGCCGGCACCACGCTCATGGCCGACCGCGCCGACCCGATGGTCGCTGCTGCCCAGGTCATCCTGGCGATCCGGAAGACCGCCGCGGCAACGCCCGAGGCCCGCGCCACCGTTGGCAGGGTCCAGCCCATTCCGGGCGGCACGAACGTGATCGCGTCACGGGTGGACCTCTGGATCGACGTCCGCCACCCGGACGACGCCGTTACCGCCTCACTGGTCGAGTCCATTCACGGCCAGGCACAGAAGGCCGCCGCATTTGAAGGATGCGCTGCGGCGCTGACCCGCGAGTCGGTGAGCGGCACGGTGAATTTCGACGGCGAACTTCAGCGCCAGCTGCAGCTGGCCATCCCCGGTGCTCCAGGCCTTCCCACCGGAGCAGGGCACGACGCCGGCATCCTTGCCGCACACGTGCCCTCCGCCATGCTGTACGTACGCAATCCGACCGGTATCAGCCACTCACCCGAGGAACACGTCGAGGACGCCGACGCCGACGCCGGCGCGGTTGCACTCGCCGACGTGCTGGAGCGGCTGCTGTGAAAACGCTGTGGTGTGAACGGGCCTGGCTGGAGCCCGGAGAGATCATGGCCGGCGTCCGGGTGGAGGTCGGTGACGACGGCGTGGTCCGACGGATGACCCGCGGCAGCGAGTGCTCCCCTGAGGACCTTCGGCTGGATGGCGTCGTGTTCCCCGCAGCGGCCAATGCGCATTCGCACGCGTTCCACCGGGTCCTCCGGGGCCGTACACACGCCGGCTCCGGCACCTTCTGGACCTGGCGCGAGGCAATGTATGGGGCAGCGGGTCTCCTCACCCCGCAGCTGTACGAGGAACTTGCCACCGCTGTCTACACCGAGATGGTTGGGGCCGGCTGGACCAGCGTGGCCGAGTTCCATTACCTGCACCACCGTGCGGACGGTACCCCGTATGGCTCAGCTGACGACCGCGGCCCGCACGCCATGGAGTTCGCACTGGCGCGCGCTGCGGTTGCCGCCGGGATTCGCCTCACACTCCTTGACACCTGCTACCTCTCGTCGGGGTTCGGCGCTTCGGTGCTGCCTGAACAGACACGTTTCACCGATGGAAGCGCCCGGTCCTGGCTCACCCGGTGGAAGTCCCTGCGCGACGCGATGGCTGAGCAGTACAGCACCGCTCAGGTCACGGTCGGCGCGGCGATCCACTCCGTACGCGCGGTCGATGAACCGGCCCTGGCGTTCATCGCGCAAAACCTTCCCGCTGACGTGCCGCTCCACATCCACCTCTCCGAACAGCCCGCGGAGAACCGCGACTGCATTGACGCGACAGGATTCACGCCTGCCGGGCTGCTGGCCCGCCACAACCTCCTGTCCGAACGGCTCACGGCGGTGCACGCCACCCACCTGAACGAGGAAGACGTCAAACTTCTCGGAACGGCGGGGGTCACCATCGCCATGTGCCCCACCACGGAAGCGGATCTCGCCGACGGGATAGGCCCTGCCACCGCTCTCCGTGATGCCGGCGCAGTGGTGGCGCTGGGCACTGACCAGCACGCCGTCGTCGACCCCTGGCTTGAGATGAGGGCGCTGGAACACGGCGAACGGCTGGCCAGCGGACAACGGGGACGTTTCTCACCCGCAGAACTGGTGCGTGCTGCTACTGCCGGTGGTTCCAGGGCACTCGGGCGCCGCGCTGCGGGGCTCCAACCTGGTCAAGTGTGTGACCTGATGGTCCTTGACCCGCGGTCGACCCGCACAACGGGCTCTTCCGCGGACCAGTTGGCGCTGACGGCAACAGCGCAGGACGTGCTCGCCGTCGTCGTCGGTGGGGAAGTGCTTGCTCGCAACGGCAGCCATGTCCGGCTGGGAGAGCCGGCGGTCCTCCTCTCCGCTGCCATCTCCCGGCTTGATGCCGCGGTGGACCTTGATGCCGCGGTGGACCTTAATGCGGCAGTGAACCTTGATGTATCAGCGACCCCAGGGAAGGCACGGTCATGACAGCAAAGACAACGGTTCTCACGAACATCGGCGAGCTCATGACACAGGACGCAGAGCACCGGGTACTGAAGGACGCCGCCGTCGTGCTCGAGGGGGAGCAGATCGTGTGGATCGGCGCGACGCGCGACGCACCGGCCGCTGACCACCACTACGATGCCGCGGGCCGTGCCTGCCTTCCGGGTTGGGTGGACAGCCACACCCACCTCGTGTTTGCCGGGGACCGGACGGCCGAATTCGAAGCGCGGATGGCCGGACAGTCCTACGCAGCCGGAGGCATTTCCGTCACGGTGGACGCCACCCGCAGCGCTCCTGACGAAGAGTTGAGCGCCCTGCTGGTTTCGCGTGCCGCGGAAGCTATGGCGGGAGGCACCACCTACCTTGAGACAAAGACGGGGTACGGGCTCGACGTCGATGAGGAGGCGCGCAGCGCACGGCTCGCGGCCGCTGTGGCCGACGAGGTGACGTTCCTCGGCGCACACCTTGTACCGCAAGGGTGGAACGCGGACGATTACGTGCGGGCGGTCACCGGACCGATGCTCAGCGCGGTCCGCCCCTACGTCCGGTGGGCCGACGTCTTCTGCGAGACCGGTGCCTTCACCCCTGACCAGAGCCGGCAAGTGCTCCGGGCGTGCCGGGAGGCGGGGTTGGGCCTGCGCGTTCACGGCAACCAGCTGGGACCGGGGGAGGGCGTGCAGCTCGCGGTGGAGGAGCGGGCGGCGAGCGTGGACCATGTGAACTACCTGTCGTCGTCGGACCTTGACGCGCTCGCCGGCTCATGGTCGGACTGGGAGGGCGGACCCGGCACCCGGGGGACCGTTGCCACCTGCCTGCCTGCCTGCGATCTGTCCACCCGGCAACCCCTCGCGCCCGCCCGTAAATTGCTGGACGCGGGAATCCCGATTGCGCTCGCTTCAAACTGCAACCCGGGCACGTCCTACACCACGTCCATGGCGTTCTGCGTGGCGACGGCGGTGCTGCAGATGGGTCTGACGGTCCACGAGGCTGTGCGGGCGGCAACCTACGGTGGTGCCCTCGCCCTCCGTCGGGAACGCTCAGCCGACGACGGCGGTGCCTCCGCGTCCGACGGTGTCTCCGCCTCCGACGGTGTCCTTTCCGGCGGTGCACCGGCTGGTGGTTCACTGGCTGTCGGTTCTTTGGCTGTCGGTTCACTGGCTATCGGACACCGCGCGGATCTGCACTTGCTCGACGCGCCGTCCGCGACGCATCTGGCCTACCGCCCCGGGATGCAGCTGACCCATGCGGTGTGGCGCGCCGGGCAACGTGTGCGCTGATCCAGGCACGGGACGGTTCCGGCACGGGGTTCTTTTGGCGCGGGGTTCTTTTGGCGCGGGGCTGTTCGGTGGCGCGGGCTGTCCGGTGACGTGCGGGCTTTGGTCGGAACGGTCCGGTACGGCACCATGAAGGCATGTCAACCGCAAGGACCAGCCAGTCGTCGTCGTTGTCGTCTTCTCCGGCTGGCGAGAGGAGAATCAAGGCTGAGATTCTGATCGTCCTCGGACTGTCACTCGGCCAGGCCGGGGTGTATGCGATTGTCGAGCTGATCGACAAGCTGACCCAGGCGCCACTGTCCGCTCAGACCACGCGTCTGAACCCCGTGCTCGATGACCGGCAGTACTTCGACCTGACCTATCAGCTGCTGGGCATCTTCTTTGCGCTGGTTCCGGTGGTCCTCGTGCTCTTCCTCCTGACGGAACCCGGGAAATCAGCGTTCCGACGCATCGGTTTCACCTTCCGCAAACCGAAGGTCGATTTCGGTCTGGGCGTGGCGTTGGCGGCCGTCATCGGAATTGGGACCCTTGGTGTGTACGCCGCCGGGCGGGCGCTTGGCATCACCACCGCGATCATTCCAACCGCTCTGGACACCTATTGGTGGACCCTGCCCGTGCTCGTGCTGTCCGCGCTCCGGCACGCAGTCCTGGAGGAGGTCATCGTGGTCGGCTATCTCTTCGAGCGGCTCCGGGAACTCGGCTGGTCAGTTGCTGCGATTGTCGTGACCTCGGCACTACTGCGTGGGAGCTACCACCTGTATCAGGGGATCGGACCGTTCATCGGCAACGTGATCATGGGGTTGATCTTCGGCTACGCCTACACCCGTGCCAAGCGGGTGATGCCGCTCGTGGTGGCGCATGCCCAGCTCGACATCGCCGGTTTTGTGGGTTTCGCGTTGTTTGGCTCGGCCATCGGGATCGGGAACTGATCGAAACTGTTTCATGGCGGAAGCAAGTGTGGCCCCGGCTCTGACGATCCGGGGCCGCAGCCGTTTATTGGCGACGTTAGATTTGGACTGCGCCCTTCGGAGTCTCGAAGGTGACCGACATAATCCCGGGAGTGCCGTTGGGAGCGATCCACTCCACGTCCACGTCATCGAGCGGGTGGCTTACGGGAGTGCCAAGCCATTCTGTGACACGCGCTGCAGAGCCTGCGATAGTCAGGGCGCTGAGCCGCACGGATGCGGGCCGGGCCTGGGAGGGGTGGAGGGACTGCGTGCCGTCGTCCCAGCGGATCATGTACGGAACCTGCGGATCAGCGATGAGGCCCTTGATGCCGATCTGCTGCCAGGTCAGCTCCTGGCCATCGGGGAATTTGCGGTTGCCGGGAACCGCGCTGCGGCCCAGACGCTCCTCGAAGGGGGCGAGGTCGTCAACGGCGACGCACCAGCCCATCCATCCGCCGCCCGCTTCCGACCTCGCGCGTACGGCCTGGCCGAAGGGCGCCTTGTCCGAGGCGGGGTGGTCGAGTACCTCCACAACCTCAAGGTACTGACCATTGACGAGAGGAAAAATCATGTTGCGGGTACCGAATCGTGGGTGGACGCCACCCTTCACGAATTCGATGCCCAGAGCGTCGGAAATCCGCTCCGCAGTGGCAGTCAGACCGTCGGGTTCGCAGGCATAAGACACATGATCCAGGCGCATGGCCCCATTTTGGCACTTTGTGATGGACGCCTCGACTTAGGGTTGCCTAAGTCACAACGAGAGGACTTGAAGGTCCAAGTAAAACCCAAGGTCGGCCACGCATAGTTGAGTCACACAGGGAGGCCGGTTCCGAGACCGCCGGATCTTCCTGCCGGGACACCCAATGGGTGTTCCCCTTGGGTGGGGCCGCCGTTACCCATAGACGAGACGGCCCCACTCAAGCACTGCGTCCGCGCCGGCTCTGAGCGCCCTGACGCAACCGTCTGTTTCACCGCGAGTCACAATAGTTGCCGTTTCCTGCCCTCTTCGGGTTCTCTTGTATGAGGTCACGAGTGACAGTGCGGTGGGTTCTGCCCGCCGGCGGCCCCGGCTTGCTGTCCGGCAACCCTCCTTCGCGGTGGGGTGCCCCGGGTGACGACCAGGCCCTGCATGTGGCGTGCAGGAGCAAGCGCGAGCTCTGAAGGCGGCAGGATTGACAGGCATCACCACGGTTGAACCGCATCCCCAGGCGACAAAGGTGGAGGGCGTCGTCGTCCAACGGCTTTCCATCGGTCCCTTGACGCTGGAAACGGGCGGTCACTTGCCCGACGTCGTACTCGCGTATGAGACGTGGGGCACCCTCAACGCTGATGCCTCCAATGCCGTGCTCGTCGAGCATGCGCTCACCGGCAGTTCCCACGTAGCCCGTGGGGAATCGACGGAAGACGGGTGGTGGGACGGACTGGTGGGACCGGGCCGCACCATCGACACTGACCGCTACTTCGTGGTTTCCATCAACATGCTCGGTGGTTGTTACGGGTCGACTGGACCTGCATCGCTTGATCCGGAGGGCAGGCCGTGGGGTTCGCGGTTTCCCTTCGTCACCATCCGCGACTCGGTGCGTGCCGAGGCGTTGCTTGCCGATCTGCTAGGGATCAGCACCTGGCATTCCGTGCTTGGCGGCTCGATGGGAGGAGCCCGGGCTCTCGAATGGGCGGTCACCCATCCCGAGAGAGTACGGAATTGCGCCGTCATCGCCTGCGGTGCGGCGAGCACAGCGGAGCAGATTGCCTTTGCGCAGGCGCAGGTTCAGGCCATCAGGCTGGATCCACGGTTTGCCGGCGGAGATTACTACGGATCTGCGGGTCCGGAGAGGGGCTTGGGGCTGGCACGGCGAATCGCGCATATCACCTACCGTTCAGAGGCGGAGCTTGGCCATCGGTTCGGACGGGCTGCGCAGGGGCTTGAGGAGCCGTTCGGGGCAGCCTTACCGCACGAACGGGGGCGTTACCAGGTTGAGAGTTACCTCGATCATCAGGCGGATAAGCTGGTTCGCCGGTTCGATGCCAACAGTTATGTGGTCCTCACCGAAGCGCTGATGAGCCATGACGTTGCCCGTGACCGTGGCAGCCTGACAACAGCCCTGGCGGACACGAAAGCGAAATTCTTCATCGCTGCGGTTGATTCGGACCGTCTCTACTGGCCGGCCCAGTCCTTCGAGCTGGCGTCTGCACTGCCGGGCAATGTGGCTGTCCATACCATTACCTCTCCTATTGGCCATGACGCATTCCTCACGGAGATCGGCCAGCTGGAACCCGCCCTGCACGCGGCCTTCTACGACGACGACGGCGCTGCTTAGCCCCGAAGGTTGGGTGGCCTTCTGTTCGGGCTGGCTCCATTCGGTAGTTAGAGCAACGCAGGAGCAACGGGAGTAGATGCTTCAAACGTGCTGCGAGGACCTGAACAGATCATCCTCGTCCGCTGTTGGGAAATGCCGGCAGGATGATCATCAGCCTCCGAGTCCGGATCCGAAATTGTCGGTGGTGGATGATTGAGTGTTTTGTATGGAGTTGGGGAGCGCGGAGGTTGGTGGGGACGCCTATGAGGCGGCTCTTGATGAGATGTATGCCGAGGCGTCTCGGGATTGGTCGGAGGATGATTTTGAAGCCGCCTTCGGCTGGGAGATCGACGGGCTGAACGCATCCGGCATCGATACGCATGCCCGTGCTGTGGTGGAGGAAGCTTCCCCGTATGAGTTGATGTCGCGGTTGATGGAAGCAACGTCCCCACATGCACGGCGGTCGCAAAGGTCCGGGCAACCGGATGCGGTGGGTCGGTGGCGGGTACTGAGTGACACCCTGGACATGCTGCGGGCTGCGGACCGGTTGGTTTCCTGGGTAGCCGCCCGGCGCGCCTGCCTGGTGGCGGATGTGTTCCACGAGGTGCACCGGGAGGAGGGCACCCGGACCGCAAGGTTGGATTCGCGGTTCAGTTTCACGCTGGCTGCGCAGGAGATCGCCCCACTGCTGCGGGTTCCCGCCCGAACCGCGCAGATGATGCTTGGTGAAGCGCTACGCCTAACCGAGAACCTGCCGGAAACGTGGAAAGCGCTCGATGACGGCAGGATCAGTCAGGTCCAGGCACAGGTCATCGTCGAGGAATCCGGGGCCATTCCAGCCGAGTCCCTGGCCGGATTTGAACAGACGATTCTGGAGACGGCAGGCGGGTTGACCCGGCCGAAGCTCGCTAGGCGTTGTCGGAGGTTGCGGGAGGAGCTGCATCCTGAATCGATCATCGAGCGGAAGGCTCGGGCGGTGCAGGACCGGGACGTGAGCGTGCAGCCGGAGCAAGACGGCATGGCATGGCTGGGCGCGTATCTGCCCGCGGAGCAGGCGCACGGAATCTTCAACCGGGTCGACGCCGCAGCCCGCTCACTGCAGGGACCCGAAGAGCTACGAACGCTATCGCAGCTGCGTGCCGATGTCTTTGCGGACGTCCTGACCCACACCTGCACCGGAAACCCGAAGAAGGGCACGGGGTACAGGGGTATTGGAGCGAATGTGTTCGTCACAGTCCCCGTCATGACGCTCCTGGGCCACCGTCGGGAAGACTGGCACAGTACCACCGAACAGAGTGCGAACCCGAAGCGAGGCGGTCTTCAGAAGGCACCGGCTTCCCTCAACGACACGGTTGTCGGTGCGGCTGCGAGTGTCGGCACCGGTTCGGATGCCACAGCGGCGGGCCCTGGTTCCGACTCCGGCTCCGGTTCCGGTTCTGGCTCTGACGCTCGTGGTAGCGTGCCCGACCTTGCTGGCTGCTCGAACGGGTTGCTGGACGGGTACGGACCGATCGATCCGGACACCGCAGCGAAACTCGCAGCCCACGCACCGAGTTTCACCAGGATTCTGGTTCACCCCGAAACAGGGGCAGTACTCAGCGTCGGCCGTGACAGATACCGCCCGCCCAAGCACTTGCAGGACTGGGTCCGGATCAGCAATCCCACCTGCGTTCATCCGGGATGTAATCGATCGTCCTGGTCCTGCGAAATCGACCATGTCGTCCCCTGGGCTCACGGCGGCCGCACCGAACTCGAGAACCTCAAACCCAGATGCAAGCTCCATCACAAGCTCAAAACCGAAGGCATCTGGCCTGCCGGCCAGGACGAGCAAGGCACACCACACCTCACCTCTATCGGCGGGCAAACCTACACCACCTTGCCTGAGCCCCCTCCGCCCTTCTAGCAGAACCCGCCCGTAACGCCGCACGCATATCCGCCCCCGGTAGTGGACACTTCTGGGTGTTTCACCGCGCCCGGTAGCGGGACAGGGTGCTTTTCCCTGCCCGGTGGCGGGACTTCAGGTGCTTTCGCTGCCCGGTAGCTAGACTCGGAGGCGTTTCACTGCGTCTGGCAGCAGGGACTCTCAAGACGTTTCTTCGCGCCCAGCGTCCGACCAACGGCAAGATCAGCTCGCAGCTCCGGGCGGCATCCCCGGCCCGAAGATCGGCGTCGGCTCCGGCCGTTTGGCCGTGATGCCGTCCCCGGAGGAACGGTGGCGGATCCGCCGCAACACCCACGGCACAAAGTACTCGCGCGCCCACACAAGGTCCTCACTTCGCGCTACCCGCCAGCTCTTCGGCGGCAAGGGCTTTGGTTCCAGCGGTCGCAGCTGATGACTGACGGCAAGAGTCTCCAGCACCATCATGGCGATCGTGTGATGTCCCAACGGAGAGAAGTGCAGCCTGTCCTCGGCCCACATCTGAGGGTTCACCAGTTGCCGGAGCGCCCACATGTCTGCGATGACGGCGTCGTGCCTGGCAGCGATGATGCGCAGGTTCTCGTTGAAGATCGCTGTCTTCGCACGGATTCCGCCCAGCACGGTGTCGCGCACGTCCGGCCCGGTGAACAGCACGACTGTGGCGCCCTGTGAACCCAGCACCTGTACAGCGCCGTCGAGCTTGGCCGCTAGGCGATCCGGGTCTCCTCCCGGCCTCAAAAGGTCATTCCCACCGGCCGAGAGGGTCACCAGATCCGGTTTCAGTGCGACGGCCGGTTCGACCTGCGTGTCGATGATCTGCTGCAGCAGCCTGCCGCGAACAGCCAGATTCGCATACGCGAAGTTGTCATGCCCCCGGCTCAGCTCTTCCGCCACCCGGTCAGCCCAGCCACGGAAGCCACCTGGACTATCAGGACTAGGATCACCGATCCCCTCGGTGAAGGAGTCACCGAGGGCGACATAACGGTTCCAGGGATGGGGGTATTCGTTCAACTCTTCCTGTGTCTCGGTCACTCCGCCATCCTGCCAAGCAAGGGCAGGCTACGCGAACGCTGGTTCCCGGCCGCCGGACGAATCATGCCACCATGGAGCAATGACCACTCTTCCCTCGCCTGACGGCAACGCTGTGCCCGCTTCCGGAAAAGAACCCGTCGTTGTCTGGTCGAAGCCCGAAGATTCACGTGCCGGCACCCCGCTGCTGGTGCTGCTGCACGGGCACATGGCAAACGAGGAAGACCTCATGGGCATCCTGGACTTCCTCCCCGATGAATTCACGGTGGCATCCGTCCGCGCACCGGTGGCACAGGGTCCAGGCTTCACCTGGTTCCCCCTGATGCAGGACACCGCATACTCCGTGGACAAGGTCACCGCAGCGGTTCAGGACGTCATTGACTGGGTGGACACCATCAAGGAACCCCATTCGAGCGTGACCCTGCTCGGCTTCTCCATGGGCATGGCGGTGGCGAGCTCCATGCTGCGGGCCCGCCCCACCGACTATGCCGCCGTCGTCGGGCTTTCGGGTTTTGTCGTGCCAGCTGAAGACAGTGGGTTCTTCAAAGACGAAGCGCTCGAAGCGAATCCGGTGCCATTTTTCTGGGGCCGCGACCAGGAAGACCCGGTCATCCCGTCCGATCGCATCGAGTTCACCCACGGCTGGCTGAACCGCCATACGAAGCTCACCAAGGTGCTCTACGCAGGGATGTACCACAGCATCAACGCCCAGGAGCTGGGTCACGTCCGGGAGTTTCTGCAGATGGTTGTGCCAGGGGTCAGCCGGACACCACGGTCACGGTAACGCCGTTGACGGTGACGGCGTCTCCGGCATGAAGCTGCCGTCCCCGGCGATCCTCAATTTCGCCGTTGACCTTCACCATTCCGTTCTCGATAAGTTCCTTGGCCTCTACGCCGTCCTCGGCAAGGTTGGCCAGTTTGACCAGCTGGCCCAGCCTGATCATTGAATCGCGGATCGGAACCTCAGTGTCTTTGCTCATAGTTCCATCATGCCTGCCCTCCGCACCTGCTCCTCGCGGATCAGTGACCTAGGGTTAACGGGTGTCTCGCGCCCGCCACCTTCCCGCCGTCGTCGGTCTTCCCTTGGCGGTCGCCGCCGGAGTGGCTATCCCGCTCCAAAGCAGGATCAACGGCGCCCTCGGACAAACCCTCAAGGACGGCCTTGCCGCCGCACTCATCAGTTTCGGAACCGGACTGGTGCTGATGATCCTCATCTCCCTCCTGCTGCCACGCGGCAGGGCGGGGTTCGCGCAGCTGATTCCCGCCGTACGGGAGCGCCGCTTTCCCCGCATCTACCTCGCGGCCGGCACCATCGGCGCACTGTTCGTTTTCTCGCAGGCACTCACCATTTCGATCCTCGGAGTGGCGCTGTTCACCGTTGCCGCCGTGATGGGCCAGACGCTCAGCGGGCTCGCTGTTGACCGGATGGGTATCGGGCCGGGCGGTCGACGTGTCATCACGCCGATGCGTGTGATCGGGGTAGCGCTGACCGTCGCGGCGGTCATCTGGGCGGTGTCGCCCCGGCTAGGAGAAACGGGCACGACGGCGGCACTCATCCTGCCGCTCCTGCTTCCCATTGCGGCGGGCATACTGGTGAGCTTCCAGCAGGCGATGAACGGAACAGCCGCCATGCAGTACGGCACTCCGATCACAGCGACGCTCATGAACTTTGTTGCCGGGTCGACGCTGCTGCTTGCTGCGTGGCTCGTGAAGCTGATCGCGGTTGGACCGCCTGAGCCGTTGCCGGGGGATTGGTGGTACTACCTCGGCGGGCCGATGGGGTGCGTTTTCATCGGGATCGGGGCGCTCCTCGTGCGGTCCCTGGGCGTCCTCCTCACTGGCCTCGGCATGATCGCGGGCCAGCTGCTGGGTTCGCTGGCACTGGACCTTGTGTTGCCGACGCCGGGTACGGTCGTCGTCTTCGCCACGGTTGCAGGGCCTGTCCTTGCCCTCGGAGCGATTATTTTGACAACCCTCCCCTGGAGCCGGGGCCTCCTTAAGCGCTCCTGATCGACCGCCTGGAGCAGAACGGGACGGGTCACCTGTACCGGTGAACCGTCCCGTCCTTGTCTTGCTGGTTCGTGTTACTGGTCAACCAGTTCGTCGTGATCGTGCTCCGGGTGGAGTCCGCCGCCGCTCTCCGTGCCGCCGCCCAGAGGGTTGCCGTCGAAGCTGGTCTTTTGCTTGAAGTTGCCCTTCACGTTGTCACCGACGCCGTTCACCGCCGTCGTATTTAGGGCGTAGGTGAGCGTTAGGTGGGCGATGGCATCGCTCATCTGGTCCAGCGACTCAATGCTGACGTTGCCGGTGTCGTCGCACGCAGCGTGGTAGCAGGCATCGTAGGGTGCCCCTGCAACGCCGCCGAACAGCATGGCTTGTTCCTCAGTCTTGACGCCCTCAGCGCCCGTGAAGAGCCCCCCGGCGGGGACACCCTGCGCGATGAAGGGCCCATAGTCGCTGCGGCCGCTGAATGCTGTCTCCCCGGAGGGGAGTCCTTCCGCGGCGAAGTAGTCGTGGAAGTCCTGTTCGATTTGCCCCGATCCTGCCGGTCCCGCAGCAGCGCCGGGCCCGACGGGGAAGGCGGAATTGTCGCCGTCATACACGAAGCGGCCGAAGTTCGGCGAGCCGATCATGTCGAAATTCAGGTACAGGCCGACCTTGGCCAACTCGCCGGACGCCACAGCACCATTGACATAGTGGTGTGCGCCCAGCAGTCCTTGCTCCTCTGCACCCCACCAGGCGAAACGGACCTTGTTGGCGGTTTGGACCTTGCTCATCGATTCCGCGACGGCGAGGATTGCGGCGCTTCCGGTGCCATTGTCATTGATACCGGGACCCGCCTGCACGCTGTCGAGGTGCGCTCCCACCATCACAACGTTGTCGGCATCTCCGGACGCGGTCTCAGCGAGCACGTTGGCGGTCTTCCGGTTCTCCGAGATGGTGTCGGCCGCGACCCGGCCGGTGACACCGTCACCCATCAGGCCGACACCGACGTCGTAGCTGGCCCCAAGCACCGGAATGGTGATTCCCGGAGCGCCCAGCGTACCGGCGATCGGGCCTGTGCTGCCGGCAAGCCCCGTGTTGAAGATGACGACGGCGGTGGCGCCGGCTGCTGCAGCATTGCTTGCCTTCTGAGCAAAGGGACAGCTTCCTCTCTGTACCAATGCAATTGAGCCGGTCGGGAAACCTGCGAAGTCGGCGGCTTCGCAGCCGCTGGTGTTACCGGCTCCAACGGCGCCCGTAGTGTCCACTGTCGTAAAGGAGCCGGTAACGTCTCCGGCGCCGGAGTAGGTCATGGTGGCGAAGGTACCAGCCGGGTAGTTCACCGCGGTGGGGCTGACCTGTGTCAGGACGGAAGGGCTCAACTCCTGGAAGTAGGGGAACGTGAATTCCTGCACCGTCGGGGTGTATCCGGCAGCCTGCAGTTTTCCAACGACGTAGTTCACTGATTCGTCGTAGCCGGCGGTGCCGGATGCGCGGGTCCCGCCGTGCGCCACCGCAACGGAATCCAGGGCATCGAGATGGCCGACCACCCGGTCAACCGTGACGGCGTTGCGCAGTTTCTGGGAAGTGTTGTTGTTGCTGTTCTCGTGGGTTGGCACGGCGGTTGCTGCCAGCCCGGCCGAAGCGACAAGCGCAAGCCCGCCAGCAAAAGCCAGGGATGCACGCCCAAAATGGGCGCGCTTGTAGAGAGCGTTAGGGATCACCGTTGTTCCTTCTGTCGCACAGATGTGCCTGCGGTCGCGGACACTAGAACCCCTGTGGCGCGGATCACGCCACAGGGGTTCGCTCAATGTATGGATAGTCCTCGCACCGCGTCAAGGGACCGGTACGGGCAGGGGAAAGGGTTGTGGCGAAGCGCGGCTGAGGGGCGTAGGGTCGGAATCCCGAACCGGGTATCCAGTTCTACGCAAAGGAGAACTCCATGGGCCTGAGCAACATCATTCGAAGCGCTGCCAGCCAGTTGGGCGGCAGGTCAGGCGGCACCACCCGGCGCACGCCTCGGACCGGCAGGATGTCCACCGGACGCGGTATGTCCACTGGACGCGGCGGAGTCAACAGGGGTGGCACGGGAGGCGTGGGCGGAATCCTCCGCAGCATCCTCAACCGGCGCTAAACCCCAGGCACCGGCGGTGGGCCGCCCAACCTCGCTTGGGAACCCACCGCCGAACTGCCGCGTCGGCGCTGCTTACGATTGGCGCCGCTTACGGTCGGCGCCGCTTACGATCGGCGCTGCTTACGATCGGCGCTGAATGGAAAGGGCGCCGGAAAGTCATAGTGCCAGGATCAGGACGCGGTCCTGACCACCAAAACGTCACATGGTGCGCCGTGGACAACACTGCTTGCGACGCTACCCAGAACGCGACCCAGGCCCTTCATCCCGACATTGCCGACCACCAGCAGCTGGGCGTTGGAACTCTTGGCTTCTTCGACCAGCGCGTCCTGTGGTTTCCCGCGGCGGGCCGCCGGACGGATTGAAAGGCCGGAATGATCTGCACGCAGCTGCTCTGCAACGCGTCCAGCCAGCGACAGGGCGCGCTCGGCGTCGTCGAGGATGTAGGTGTCGCTCCCGATCTTCACGATCTCCGTGTTGTCCTGCACATGCGCACTCAGCACGACGAGCTCGGTCCCCAGGCCACTAGCCAGTTCGGCCGCCCGGGTAGCGGCCTTGAAAGCCGTGTCGCTACCGTCGACTCCCACAAGAACAACTCCTGCCATGGTGCATCCTCCTTGATACGCGACACCGTCGGTGCGGTGTCTGGAAACTGGACCCGAGGGTTTGCACCCCGGACCGACATCCTTACCAGTATGGGAGACGAATCATTCCCGGACCGCATTCCGGGAAGCAATGTCCGGTGATCTGCCGCTGGGCATGACGTCTGGCGGGCGTCGCCGTCGACGTGGTTTCGGTAGGCTAAGGTGGTACCTTCGCCCGCCCGCATTCGGCGCGGCAGCTCGCGCTCAATCGCCGTCTGCTGCGCTGTCCGGCGGCACGTCGACGACCGCACCCAGCGGCCTGTCCAAACATGTAGAGGATGGCATTCATCGTGGCCAAGCAGGTTTCCGCCCTGGACCCAATCATTTCCCTCGCCAAGCGGCGTGGCTTCGTTTTCCAGGCCGGTGAAATCTACGGCGGCTCGCGGTCCGCCTGGGACTATGGTCCACTCGGAGCCGAGCTGAAGGAAAACATCAAGCGCCAGTGGTGGCAGTCGATGGTCAGGGGCCGTGAAGACGTCGTCGGCCTTGATTCCTCAGTGATCCTTCCCCGCCAGGTGTGGGAAGCGTCCGGCCACGTCGAGGTTTTCTCGGACCCGCTGGTGGAGTGCCTGTCCTGCCATAAGCGCTACCGCGCGGATCACCTCGAGGAAGAGTACGAGGAGAAGAAGGGCCGGGCACCCGAGAATGGTCTCGCCGATATCGCCTGCGCCAACTGCGGCACCCGCGGCCAGTGGACCGAGCCGCAGGAATTCTCCGGTCTGCTCAAGACCTTCCTCGGCCCCGTCGCCAACGAGGAGGGCCTGCATTACCTGCGCCCCGAGACGGCCCAGGGCATCTTCGTGAACTTCAACAACGTGCTCACGACCTCCCGCAAGAAGCCGCCGTTCGGCATCGGCCAGATCGGCAAGAGCTTCCGTAACGAGATCACCCCCGGAAACTTCATCTTCCGCACCCGCGAGTTCGAGCAGATGGAAATGGAGTTCTTCGTCGAGCCCGGCACCGACGACGAGTGGCATGAGTACTGGATCAAGGAACGCTTCGACTGGTACACGGGCCTTGGCATCAATCCGGACAACCTGCGCCTCTTCGTCCACCCGCAGGAGAAGCTGAGCCACTACTCAAAGGGCACCACCGACATCGAGTACCGGTTCGGGTTCCAGGGCTCGGAGTGGGGCGAGCTCGAGGGCATCGCCAACCGCACCGACTTCGACCTCTCCACGCACTCGAAGCACTCGGGCACCGACCTGAGCTACTTCAACCAGGCCACCAATGAGCGCTACACCCCGTACGTGATCGAGCCTGCCGCCGGCCTGACCCGGTCCTTCATGGCGTTCCTCGTGGACTCCTACGCCGAGGACGAGGCACCCAATGCGAAGGGCGGCGTCGACAAGCGCACAGTCCTGAAGCTCGACCCGCGTCTCGCGCCCGTCAAGGCCGCCGTACTTCCGCTGTCCCGCAACGAGGACCTTTCACCCAAGGCGAAGGACCTCGGCGCGCAGCTCCGGAAGAACTGGAACATCGACTTCGACGACGCGGGCGCCATCGGCCGCCGCTACCGCCGCCAGGACGAGATCGGCACCCCTTTCTGCATCACAGTGGACTTCGACACCCTCGAGGACCAGGCCGTCACCATCCGGGAGCGCGACACCATGGCGCAGGAGCGGGTATCGCTGGACAAGGTCGAGGGCTACCTCGCGCAGCGGTTGGTGGGCGCCTAAGTGGCAATCCAGTACCGCCCCTGGCGTGAAGGCGACGACCTCGAACTCGTGCAGCTGTGGGGCGGGCCTGAAAGCCCGCCGGCAGAACAGTCCCGCGCGCTGTTCCGGCCGTCGTCGGACTCCCCATGGCTGCGCTGCATCGTCGCTGAGGACACCGTGGACGGCGTAGCGGTACCCGTAGCCGCCGGCTACGTATTCGAGCCGAAGCTTCACAACCGGCGGTTGTGGGCGTACGTCGAGGTCGGCAAGGACCACCGCCGCTCCGGCATCGGCGCCACCCTCCTCGGGATGCTTCGCCACGAGGCCGGCAGGTCGCCGTCGGGCGTGTCCACCCTGCGCGCCAAAGTGGTGCCCGGCTCCGGCGGCGCGGCGTTCGCTGAAGCTGCCGGACTCCGCGGGATCCAGCGTTCCCGGATTGTCGAGGTGAACCCGGGTGCGCTCGCCGTTCCGAACTTCACGGACGACGACGGCCCCCAGCTTGAGGAAGCAGCCACCGGTTCCGTAGAGCTCACCAGGGCAGTGACCGAGTGGTACAACGCGGTACACGCCTGGGACCCCGCCGACATGTCTTTGGGTCAGGCGCAGCAGTTCCTGCTCGCCGACACCGCCGGTGCCGGCGGAGCTGTCGTACTGCGGGATCGGCCGAAGAGCGCCGGCGGCAAGATCGCCGCGTTTGCGCTGAGCTACACGCAGAGTCGGACGGATGCCCCGGCCGATGTACTGATCGGTTACGACACCACCCTCCAGCCCAGCGAACAGAGCGCTGCCGTGGCGTCCCTGCTGGCGATGCTGGTGTACCAGTACCCGGTCCAGGTGGAGGTGGATGACTCCATGGCAGCGTTGGTCGAAGTGCTGGATCCCCTTCTGGCCACCGGATCCGCTGAGGTCGTAGCCGAAACCCGGGTCGTCAGCGACTGACGTCCCGGGTGGGCGGTGTTACAGCACCACCGCAAGCGGGGAGGGCTGGGCGGCCAGTTCGGCCGCCCGGCGGAGGTGCCTCGTACGTACCGGAGCGCCGGTGTCCCGCGCGAAACCGTCCAGCAGGTACGACACCGCGAGGTCGTGCCAGAGGGGGAGTTTCGTGACCATGAAGTGGCCGGCTCCCGCGATGGTGACGTAACGGACGTCGTCGGCGATGCCCTGGAGTCGCTGCGCGTAGAGCAGTGACTGGTGCGGCGAGGTCCAGGTGTCTGCATCGCCGTGGGCAATCAGAACACGCCGCCCGGCCAGATGCTGCACCGGCGTCGTGCTGTCCACCCATGGAGCAAGTGCGACGACGGCGCGAACCAGGGGATCTTCCGCTGCACACAGCGCTGTGAGGCCGCCCATCGAGTGACCCAGGAGATATACCGGCAGGCCGGGATGCTGTTCGTGAATCCGCTCGAGCGCCCACCGCGCATCACGCAACGGGGACATCAGCTCGCCGTTCCATCCGCGCACACTGTTGAGCAGGTTCCACGTCTCCAGGCCGGCAGAAGAACCCCACGCATGCAGTTGCCGCGCAATGGGAACCATACGTGCCGGGCTCAGGTGCCGCGGCCTGACCGGTTCGAAGCTGTTCGCCCGTCCGCCGTGCAGCACCAGTGCAACGCCGCGGGGCTCCGCAGCCGCCGGACGTACCCTCACTGTCGGGGCATGCGCTGTTGCCTCTGCCACAGCGTCGCGGGCCTCACTGAACCTTCTCATCACCGAACACGCTCCTCATGTTCAATAGCGCGGGCATCGAGCGCCGTATCCATATAACGCACGAGCCGTCCGGCAGCTTCCCGGGAGCACCTGAGTAGAATCCTCGGGGGTTATGTAGCGGATGGTGACTTCCATCTGTCGGCAGCACAACAACAGCAAGGGACGGGTTCTTGGGCCACAGCCATATCCACCACTCGGATGCAGCCGGATCGGCGGCTCCCACCCCTGAGCAGAATGCGGCCCTGGCAGGTACCCGCAGGCGCGCGAACTTCCTTCTCGCCGCCATCCTGGTTCCGCTGGGAGTGATCACGCTGATCGGCATGATGCTGCTGTGGCCGAGCGGCGACAGGTCAGACATCACAGTAGCGAACCCGCTGGCCACCGCGGCCGGCACGTCCATGGACGTAGGGACGGTCCAGCGTGTTGTGCTTGAGGATTGCCCCTCCTCCCAGCCGACTGTCGACGCCGGCGGGGAGGCCCAGCAGTGTCAGGTCGCCTACACCCAGCCCGACGCCGGCGGCTCACCCGTGCCGGTGGAACTGAACCCGGAGGTTGCCCGCTCCGGGCAGGTCGACGCGGGGGATTCAATCCGCTACCTGAATCTCGAGGAGGTCGTTACCGCATCCGGTGCCCCGTACATCTTCGTTGATTTCGTCCGCACGCTGCCGGTAGCGGCGCTCGCGGTGCTCTACGCCGTCGTCGTTGTTTCCGTTGCTCGCTGGCGCGGACTGCGGGCGATCATCGGACTGGTGGGCGCGCTGTTCATCCTCGCCCAGTTCATGCTGCCCGGGCTGGTCGAGGGCAAGCCGCCGCTGCTGCTGGGCCTCGTGGGCTCGGTGGTGATCATGATCGGGGTGCTCTACTTCGCGCACGGTTTCTCCGCGCGAACGTCGACAGCGCTGCTGGGCACAATCTTTGGGTTGGGGATCACCGCGCTGCTCGCAGCGTGGGCGACTGACACCGCGAATCTCACCGGTGTGGGAAGCGACAGTTCGAGTGCGCTCATCAACGCCTCGCCGGAAATATCGCTCTCCGGAATCATTCTGTGCGGGCTGATTATTTCCGGGCTCGGTGTCCTCAACGACGTCACCATCACGCAGTCGTCGGCCGTCTGGGAGCTGTATGAGATTGCGCCGCACACGTCCACGCGACGGCTCTTCACCGGTGCCATGCGTATCGGCCGCGACCATATCGCCTCGACTGTCTACACGATCGCTTTCGCGTATGCCGGGGCCGCGCTGCCGCTGTTGATCCTCGTGTCCCTGCAGGATTCCTCCCTCATGACCACACTGACCAGTGGAGAACTCGCCGAGGAGGTGGTGCGGACCCTGGTGGGCTCGATCGGCCTGGTGCTCGCTATCCCGGTCACCACGCTCATTGCCGTTCTGGTGGTCAAGGCGGTCGGCGTCCGCGCTTCCAACTACCCGTACGACGACGACGTCACGCCCGCCGTGCTCGCATCTGGAGAATCCGGGGTGGTCGGCGCAGTTCCTGCAGCGCCGGGAGCGGCGGAGGGTCTGCCGAGCCGGCGGGCCCTGCGCGGGCAGAACTCCCGCTAATCCGTCACGGCACCTCGATTTGCCCCGCCTTGCGACAATGGACGGGTGAGCATTGCACCAACAAGTACCGCCACGCGGCTCGACCTGCCGCCGCTTCGCCTGGGCGGGATCACCGTGGATACTCCCGTGGTTCTCGCTCCGATGGCGGGCATCACCAATACCGCGTTCCGTAGGCTCTGCCGCGAATACGGAGGCGGCCTGTACGTCTCCGAGATGGTGACTTCGCGCGCCCTGGTTGAACGCAACCCGGAGTCGCTGCGCATCATCTCGCACGATGACGATGAGAAAGTCCGCTCCGTCCAGCTGTACGGCGTGGACCCCAAGACGGTTGGCGCCGCGGTGCGCATCCTCGTCGAGGAAGACCGCGCGGACCACATCGACCTCAACTTCGGCTGCCCGGTTCCCAAGGTCACCCGGAAGGGTGGGGGAGCGGCGCTGCCCTGGAAGATCGACCTCTTCACCTCCATCGTCCAGACGGCCGTCCGGGAAGCCTCACGCGGGGATATCCCGCTGACCATCAAGATGCGCAAGGGCATCGACGAGGACCACCTGACGTTCCGCGAGGCAGGGAAGATCGCGAGGGACGCGGGCGTGGCCGCCGTCGCGCTGCACGGACGCACAGCCTCCCAGTTCTACTCCGGTAAGGCTGACTGGACTGCGATCGCGGAGCTTCGCGAGGCACTGCCGGACATCCCTGTCCTGGGCAACGGCGACATCTGGAGCGCGGAAGACGCCATTCGGATGGTGCAGCAGACCGGCGTTGACGGCGTCGTCATCGGCCGCGGTTGCCAGGGAAGGCCCTGGCTCTTCGGTGACCTCATGAACGCGTTCGAGGGCAGCGACGAGCGGCACAGGCCCGGCCTTGGCCAGGTGGCGGACACGGTGTACCGGCACGCCGAACTGCTGGTCGACACCTTCGGCAACGAGATGATGGCGCTGCGCGACATCCGTAAGCACATGGCCTGGTACTTCAAGGGGTATGTGGTCGGCGGAGACCTGCGGGCCGCGCTGGCGACTGTGCCGACCCTGGAAGTCCTGCGCGGACTACTGGACCAGCTGGACCGGACCTCCCCGTATCCTGGAGCCGACGCCGAAGGACCGCGCGGACGGGCCGGTTCCCCGAAGCGCACTGCACTGCCTGACCGCTGGCTCGAAGCCCGCCAACTGAACGCTGATCAGCAGGCGGACATCGCAGCGGCGGAGGTTGATGTCTCCGGTGGATAGGACAGGGAACTACGTGCAGAACTCGAGCGACCGGCAGGACTCACCGATCACTCCCGGCTATTCAGACGCCGACATGCAGCGTTGGGTGGATGAGCCGCCCAAGAGCCTCCACCGCACCCACTTCGAGCGCGACCGGGCGCGCGTACTGCACTCCTCCGCGCTACGCAGGCTCGGAGCGAAGACCCAGGTGGTTGCACCCGACACGGACGACTTTGTCCGCACCCGCCTCACCCACAGCCTTGAGGTGGCCCAGGTCGGCCGCGAGCTGGGCCGGTCCCTCGGCTGCGACCCGGACATCGTCGATGCAGCCTGCCTTTCCCACGATCTCGGCCACCCGCCCTTCGGGCATAACGGTGAGGCTACGCTGAACGACCTCGCCCACTCGATCGGCGGGTTTGAAGGCAATGCCCAGACCCTCCGGCTGCTGACCCGGCTCGAGCCGAAGGTCATCCGGGCTGACGGTACTCCCGCCGGCCTCAACCTCACCCGTGCCAGCCTCGACGCCGCCTGTAAGTACCCCTGGACGGCCCCGGACGCGCCGGTCATCCATGGGCACCGCACATCGAAGTTCGGCGCCTACGAGGACGATCTCCCGGTGTTCAACTGGCTGCGCCAGGGAGCGCCTGCCGGCCGGTCCTGCCTTGAAGCGCAGGTCATGGACCTCGCGGACGACATCTCCTATTCGGTGCACGACGTCGAGGACGCCATTGTCGCCGGCCACTTCCAGCTCAAGTGGATGGACAACCCGGATCACCGCGCCCGGGTGGTGGGGTACACGCAGCAGTGGTACCTGCCGCACTCGGACCCCGCCGCCGTCGACGCCGCCCTTGCCCGACTTGAAGCGACCGACGTCTGGGTGCGCGAAGCGGACGGCAGCCGGAAAGCCATGGCTGCCCTGAAAAACATGACCAGCCAGCTCATCGGCCGGTTCTGCCTCAGCGCGCTCGAGACGACCCGCGGAATCTACGGCACAGACCCGCTGACCCGGTACGCGGCAGAGATGGTGGTCCCGGAGGACACCGTGACCGAGATCGCGGTCATGAAGGGGCTCGCCACAACCTACGTGATGACCAGCGTCCATCGCCAGCCCATCTACGAACGGCAGCGCGAAGTGCTGTCCTCCCTCGTCCAGCAGATCGCTGCCGCCGGTGACCGTCACCTTGAGCCGATGTTCGCCGCGGACTGGCGCCAGGCCGATGACGACGACACACGCCTCCGCGTCGTCATCGACCAGGTCGCATCCCTCACAGATGCCTCCGCGCTCGCGCTGCATGAGAGGGTTGTGGGGCCGGTCCCCGCCCTCTGGTAGAGGGTGTTCACAGGCAGGCCGGTCCGACACCGCAGGGCGGTACCCCGACACTAGACTGGATGGCATGGCCGGACTCATCAAGCGTGAAGATATCGATGAGGTTCGCCAGCGCACCGACATCAAGGAAGTAGTCGACGGCTACGTCACGCTGAAGTCTGCCGGCGTCGGTTCGTGGAAGGGGCTCTGCCCGTTCCACGACGAGCGCTCGCCGTCCTTTCATGTTCGTCCGCACATGGGCTCGTACCATTGCTTCGGCTGCGGCGAGGGCGGGGACGTCATCTCCTTCGTCCAGAAGATGGACCACACCTCGTTCGCTGAGACCGTCGAGAAGCTCGCTGCCCGCATCGGCTTCGAGCTGCGCTACGAGGACGGCGGAACAGGCCCCCGACGCGAGGACGCCGGAAAGCGCCAGCGCATGCTGGACGCGCACAAGATTGCCGCCGAGTTCTTCAGGGACCAGCTGCTCACTCCCGAGGCCGCGACGGGGCGGTCCTTCCTGCAGGAGCGGGGCTTCGACCGGACCGCCGCGGAGCACTTCGGGGTGGGTTACGCACCGCAGGGCTGGGACGGGCTGCTCAACCATCTGACGGGTCGCGGGTTCACGCTCGATGAGCTGAAGCTGACCGGCATGTTCAGCGCCTCCTCGAACAACGCAGGCCGGCTCTACGACCGGTTCCGCGGAAGGCTGATGTGGCCGATCCGCGACATCACCGGAGACACCGTCGGCTTCGGAGCCCGCAAGCTCTACGAGGACGACCCGGGGCCAAAGTACCTGAACACGCCCGAGACCAGTCTCTACAAGAAGTCACAGGTGCTCTACGGCATCGATCTTGCCAAGCGGGAGATTGCAAAGTCCCGGCAGCTCGTGGTGGTGGAGGGCTACACCGACGTCATGGCGTGCCACCTGGCGGGCGTGGGCACCGCGGTCGCCACGTGCGGTACAGCCTTCGGCGCCGAGCACATCAAGATCGCCCGGAGGCTCCTGTCCGATGACGGCACCGGGGGAGAGGTGATCTTCACCTTCGACGGCGATGCCGCGGGCCAAAAAGCCGCGCTGCGGGCTTTCGAGGAAGACCAGCGGTTCAACGCCCAAACCTACGTCGCCGTCGGGGCAGGCGGCGCCGACCCCTGCGAGCTTCGGCAGACGGCCGGGGACCAGGCGGTCCAGGATCTCATCAGTACTCGCCGTCCGTTGTTCGAGTTTGCGATCAAGGCATCCTTCGACCAGTTTGATCTGACAACAGGTGAAGGGCAGATGAAGGCTCTTCGGCACGCGGCTCCCATCGTGGCGAACATTCGCGACGTCTCGCTCAGGTCCATCTACACGCGGGAGCTTTCCCGCTGGCTGGGCATGCAGTTCGTGGGCGAGGACCAGGTGGCGCGCGCGGTGGCGTCCGCTGCGAAGCGCGCGGCGCAGCCGGCACCGGAGCCCCAGGGAGAGGGCCGCCGTCGTACCGGCGATGGGCAGCAGGGCGACTGGGGGGAGCGCACCGGGGCCCAGCCCGGGCAGGGCGCTCCCGGCGCTTCCACGGGCCAGGGACGCAATTCCGCCGGCGACCAGGCCCGGGTGGAGGAGGTGCCCCAGTTCCGGCGGCCTGATCCCCGTGACCCCGTGGCACGGATGGAGCGGGAGGCGCTCGAGGTGGTCCTGCAGTACCCGCAGCTGCTCGATGGCGCCCAGTGGGAAAGGTTTGGAGATTCGCGGTTCTCCGTTCCCGCCTACGCTGCGCTGCACGACGCCGTCCGGGCGGCTGCGGCGAGCAGTTCCCAGGATCCGAGTGCCACGTCCAACTGGGTGGAAAGGGTGCGCCAGGAGGTTCCCGAGGTGCTGCGCGGGTTTGTGAGTGAGCTGGCCGTGACCCCGCTGCCCGCAAAGGACGCCGATGCCCTGGCCATGTACTGCCGTGACATCCTCAACAGGCTCTCCGAGCTGCGCATCACCCGACTCAAGGCGGAGAAGCTGAGCGCACTTCAGCGGCTCGATCCGGCATCGGACCCCGCCCAGTTTCAGCAGCTGAACCGTGAGCTGATGGAGCTTGAGATGGAGCGCCGCGCCCTGCGATCCGACTAGCCGGCGCTCAATTTCACTTCGCCACAAATCCTATGTAGAGTTGTTCCTGCTGCTTTCCCCCGTAGCTCAATTGGCAGAGCATTCGACTGTTAATCGAAGGGTTACTGGTTCAAGTCCAGTCGGGGGAGCAAATAGGCTCCTGACCTGCGGTTTCGCCGGTCAGGAGCCTTTCTTCTTGTGCAGGGTTTCCGCGGTTCGGGCCAACGCCCAGATACGCGACGTAGGGTTGGCGCATGACTGACTCCGATCTGGTTCTCGTCACCGGCTCCACCGGATATATCGGCGGACGTCTGGTCTCCCGCCTCGTTGCCGAGGGCCGGAAGGTTCGGGTGGTGGTTCGCACGCCGCAGAAGCTGCTGGACGTGCCCTGGGCCGGGAAAGTCCAGATGATTGAAGGTGATCTTCAGGACCCCGAAACCATGCGGCGTGCCTGCGAGGGAGTCACCAGCCTCTACTACCTGGTGCACTCCATGGGCTCAGGTCGCGGTTTCGAGCGGCGTGAGGCTGAGATTGTTGCTACCGTCGCCGAGGCCGCGGCACAGGCCGGGGTCCGGCGCATCATCTACCTTGGGGGTCTGCATCCGCAGGATGTGAAGCTGTCCACACACATGCGCTCCCGCGTCGCCGTGGGCGAGGCGTTGCTGGCGTCCGGCGTGCCCACCGTCGCGTTCCAGGCCGGCGTCGTCATCGGGTCAGGCTCAGCCTCGTTCGAAATGATCCGGCATCTATCGGACGTGCTACCCGTCATGCCCGCGCCCAAGTGGGTCCTGAACCGCATCGAACCGATCGCCGTGCGTGATGTTATTCACTACCTGCTCGGCGCCCTGGACCTTCCGGAAGGACTCAATCGAACCTTCGACCTCGGCTCCGGCGACGTCCTGACCTATGCCGACATGATGAAGCGCTACGCGGAGGCCGCCGGCCTGCCACGCCGGACGGTGCTGGCACTGCCTGTCCTCACCCCTCGTCTGGCAGGACACTGGGTGAACCTGGTCACACCCATTCCGCGGGCCATGGCGATGCCGCTGATCGAATCCCTCCAGCACGACGCCGTCACGGCCGAGGCGGATATCCATCACTACCTGCCACAGCCGGAAGGCGGGCTCACCGACTATCGCAGCGCCGTCGACCTCGCCCTCAACAAAATGAGCGCCGGCGAAGTGGAAACGAGCTGGGCGGGTGCTTCCCAGCGGGACGCTGTAGCCGACCCTCTTCCGTCCGATCCGCAGTGGGCCGGGCACACGGTCTTCAAGGATGAGCGCTCCTTGCGCTCAAGTGCTCCTGCTCCGGCGGTCTGGAAGGTGATCGAGGGCATCGGCGGGGAGAACGGCTGGTACTCCTGGCCTGTCGCCTGGGCAGCCCGTGGCTGGCTCGACAAGATCGCGGGCGGAGTGGGCCTGCGCCGTGGGCGCCGGCACTCCTCCGAGCTGATGGCGGGGGAAGCCCTGGACTTCTGGCGGGTGGAGGAACTGGTGCGCGGCGAAAAACTCCGCCTGCGGGCGGAGATGAAGCTTCCCGGGAGGGCGTGGCTGGAGCTCTCGGTAGTGCCCGACGGCGGTGCCAGCGAATACCGCCAGCGCGCCATTTTCTTTCCCCGCGGACTCGCCGGCAGGCTGTACTGGCTCAGCGTGCTGCCGTTCCACGGCGTCGTCTTCGACTCAATGGCGCGAAACATCACCCGCACGGCGGAGAGGACACACCAACAGGGGTGAGAGCCCGGGCCCGGTTTCCTTTCCTGGTTGTGCCTTGTCCTGGTTGTGCTGGCTGGTTGCGCTGTCCTGATCGTGCCGGCTGGTCAGTGGATGGAGGGAACGGTCCGCGGCCGCACGATCGCCCAGAGGAATACGATCCCGAGCGCGATGCAGGCAGCCATCACCGCAGCCATAGGCGTGGCGGATGCGATGCCGAGCACGCCCACGATCGGCGAGATGATGCCTGCAAGTCCGAAGGTTGTCGCTCCAAGGAGTGAAGCCGCAGTGCCGGCCTGGGCGCCGTGGTTGGCCAACGCCAGCACCTGGACGCACGGGAAGGTGAACCCCGCGGCTGCGATGTAGAACCAGAGCGGAACGGCGGTTCCCCAGAAGCCGAAGTCCAGGAAGTCGAAGAGGATCATGAGCAGGGCCATCCCAAGCATGACCACGGTAGAGCAGGCGATGATCCACTGCGGCCCCACCCGCCGGACCACACGGGCACTGGTCTGAACGGCCGCCACGATGCCGAGCGAGTTCACCGCGAAAAGCAGGCCGTACTGCTGCGGGTCAAGGCCGTACACATCCTGGAACAGGAATGGTGACGCTGAAAGGTATGAGAACAGTCCGGCGAAGTTCATGCCGCCGACCAGCAGGATGCCGATGAAGACCCTGTCGCTCAAGACGGCCCGGTAGCGCTGCACGGCCGTCGAGGACGACGCCTTCCGGCGGTCGGCCGGCAGCGTCTCGATGATGAATGACGAGACGGCGAGGATCACCAGGAATCCGTAGGCTGCCAGGAACCAGAAGATTCCGGGCCAGGGCATGACCACCAGGAGCTGGGATCCGATCACGGGCGCGAAGATCGGTGCCATGCCGTTGACCAGCGCCATGTAGGAAAGCATGCGCACCAGCGGGTAGCCGCTGAACAGGTCGCGGATCATTGCCATTGCCACCACGCCGCCGCCGGCAGCGCCCATTCCCTGCAGTACCCGGAAGACCATGAGCATCCCGATATCGGTGGACAGGGCAGCACCGAGGGAAGCAAGAACATGGAGGCTGGTGGCGGCAATGAGCGGAAGGCGCCGACCGACCTTGTCGCTCAGCGGGCCCACGATGAGCTGTCCCACCGCGAAGCCTACGATGGTTCCGGTCAGGGTCAGCTGTACCGCTGCCTCGGTGACTCCGAGGTCGTCCTGCAGCGCCGGGAATGCCGGCAGGTACAGATCGATGGTGAAGGGGCCCAGGGCTGTCAGCGTGCCGAGAATGACAACGTAGATCAGCTTCTGACGCCGGGTGAGGGAATCTCCCGGGTGCGTGATGGTACTCAACAGTTACCTAACTGGCATGTGTGCGGATGCGGGGGGAAGTCGCACTGCGACGCTGCAGACGGGACGTGGTGAGCGCCGGCGAACCCAGATAGTGGTTGCCATGGCGAATCATTAACCATCTTAGAGCCCCCGCGCAACCTCGCACAGTCCCCCCGGCGCGGGAAACTTCGGTCCGTTGCTCAGCAGGCTTGGCTCTGACGTAGGGTGAAATGCAGCCCGGAGGGCGGACACATTGATCGAGGGGTCGGGAGAAGCGGCGTGAAGGCCAGGGATCGGAAGTACAACGAGCCGTCGGGCGGGGTACAGCCGCACATGGGGAAGGTCATCGGGGTCAGCGTGGCTGCCGCGGTAGGCGGCCTCCTCTTCGGCTTCGACACTGCCGTGGTGAACGGAGCAGTCGACGCGATTCAGGAGGACTTCGGTCTGGGAGAAGCGATCCTCGGGTTCACTGTTGCGATCACCCTCCTCGGTTGCGCAGCCGGTGCCTGGTTCGCCGGTGAACTCGCTGACCGCCTCGGACGCAAGCGTGTGATGTTCGGCGCAGCGATCCTCTTCCTGGTCAACTCGGTCGGCTCGGGATTCGCAGTCAGTGAATGGGATCTGATGTTCTGGCGGCTCGTCGGCGGAGTTGCGATCGGTGTCGCATCCGTCATCGCGCCTGGCTATATCGCCGAGATCGCCCCGGCACGGTGGCGCGGAGGCCTGGCCTCCATCCAGCAGCTTGCCATCACGGTCGGAATCTTCGCCGCACTGCTGTCGGACGCCTGGCTTGCCGATATGGCCGGGGGAGCAACCGGAGAACTGTGGTGGGGACTGCCTGCGTGGCGCTGGATGCTGCTGGTCGGCGTCGTACCGGCGATTATCTACGGCGTCCTTGCGCTCACCATTCCGGAGTCTCCCCACTACCTGATCCGCGGTGGACGGGACGCGGAAGCTGCGCAGGTGCTCTCGCGGGTGACCGGGATCAGGGACACGTCTGCCAAGCTGACGGAGATCCGTTCGACGCTGAGGGTGGAAGACAAGACCAGCCTGCGGGACCTTCGCGGATCGGCCCTCGGCCTGCAGCCGATTCTCTGGGTGGGCATGATCGTCGCCGCCCTGCAACAGCTCGTGGGCATCAACGCCATCTTCTACTACTCCACAACGTTGTGGCAGTCGGTCGGCTTCAGCGAGAGTGATTCCTTCACGACGTCGGTCATCACTTCCATCATCAACGTCGCCATGACGTTCGTTGCCATCTTCTTTGTCGACAGGATCGGCCGGCGAAAGCTGCTGCTGGTCGGTTCAGCCGGCATGTTCGTCGGCCTGCTCGCAGCAACCGTGTCCTTCGCGCAGGCCACGGGCGGCGGAGAAGATGTCTCCCTGCCGGGAATGTGGGGACCTGTAGCCCTCGTCGGCGCCAACCTGTTCGTGATCTTCTTCGCCGCGACCTGGGGGCCGGTCATGTGGGTGACACTCGGAGAAATGTTCCCGAACAAGGTCCGGTCCATCGCCCTCGGTGTGGCGACGATGGTGAACTGGATCTTCAACTTCATCGTGACACTGGCATTCCCATGGGTCAGCGAGAATCTCGGCGTGTGGATCATGTACGCGGTTTTTACCGTCTTCGCGGTGGTCTCCTTCTGGTTCGTCAAGACCCAGCTCGAGGAATATGCGGGCCGTGAGCTGGAGGATCGCGACGAACTCATCGCACGCTGATGTGCTGTAAGTTGCGGTGAATCGAGCCTGTTCGGGCGAGAAATATGCGTCGGTGGTAATTTTGCTAGCAGATGCGCAGGATGAACGGATGGGAGCACGGCAGATGGAGAGCTCGACCAGCACGCGGGTGAATCGATCGGGCGGCACGCCGTCGATAATTGGCCTGATCAGATTGCTGCTGCGGCTGACCCCGCGCCAGCTTGGCGACGAAGTGTCGCTCGCCCGCGAGCAGATGAAGCAGAAGGGGATCAAGGCCGGTGTCGCAGCGGCTTTTTTCGTGGTTGCCCTCCTCTTCCTCGCAGCCCTCGCAGTGGCCCTCATCGTTGCCGCCATCATGGGCCTGGCCACGGTCATGCCGGCCTGGCTCGCGGCGCTGTGCTTCGCTGCGCTGTTCCTTATCATTGCGGCGATCGCGGGGCTGATGGGCCTGTCACGGTTCAAGAAGGCGATGCCGCTCCTGCCTGAAGATGCCATCCGCGGGGTCAAGTACGACATCGGCGTGCTCAAGGAAGGGCGCAGGTTCAATCCCGCAACGCTCGACGTCAAGAAGCCTGCCGAAGAGAAGAAGCCCAAGCACAAGGAGTCCGGCGAGCCAAAGCGGCCGGCACCGTCCTACGCGGAGCTGCGCAGCCGTTCAGGACGCCGCCGCGACCACATCGCGGAAACGCGGGACGATCTCAGCCGGGGACTGGACTTTAAGTCGCAGATCAATCGCACCACCTCGAAGGCACGCACAGCTGCTGCGCATGCCAAGTCGTCAGCGGTTCAGGCGCGGGACTCCCGGCGTACCCACGGCAGTTCGTCGCCGCGGGCAGTGCATGTTCCTGCCCGCCACAACCAGACACTCGCAGACCGCTGGAAGCCCCTCAGCGTCGTCGCCGCGTCTGCTGCCGCTATCGCTGTGATGGTGCGCCGGCTCGTCGCCAAGTAGGCCTTGCACCTCCTGCTTGCGCGAACCCGCCGGCCGTTGCCGGCTAATCGCGCCCCTGCCTGCATAATGGGAGCGGAGGGACAGTGATCAGACTTATAGGCGCCGGGGGGAAGCCTGGGCGGACTCCTGCTGAGTTGAACACGTTCTGGACTGCGCCGAATATCATCACCGTGGTCCGTTTTCTCGGTGTCCCGCTCTTCGTGATGTTCATCGTGCAGCAACGGTACGGCGCCGCCGTCATCACCCTCGTGCTCCTTGGTTCAACAGACTGGATCGACGGCTACGTGGCCCGCCAGTTCGGCCAGGTCTCGTCAGTCGGCAAGTGGCTCGATCCGCTTGCGGACAGGACTGCGCTGATTGTCGTCGCCGTGACGTTCGTCGTGGACGGCGTTGCACCGGCCTGGCTGGTGTGGGCCATAGTGATTCCGGACGCCATTCTCATCATCAATGCCTTGATTCTGTTCCGCGGCCGCTTGTCCCTGCCGGTGAGCAATATCGGCAAGATCAGGACTGCGCTGCTGCTGGTGGGATCCCCGCTCCTGCTGCTGCAGCGGGTCGATGGCTTCAACGAGCCGTGGCTGGAGATCACCGCCAACACACTGCTGATTCTGGGGTGCATCGGCCACCTTATTGCTTTTTACGGGTACTTCACGGCGGCGCATCGGAAGTACCGGTTGGAGCAGAGCGCATGAGGGAAGCGGGCGCATGGCCTGGGTAGCGGTCTTCCTGGCGCTGCTCGGCGCATGCTTTCTGGCCGTCGGCGCACAGCGCCAGGGCAGCGCCGTACGCTCGAACACCGGCGGCCTGTCCCTGAACTCGAACGGCTTCCTGCGCCTGCTTCGAAATCCGCGCTGGATTCTGGGTCTGATCCTCCTTGGCGTGGGCATGGTGTGCAATGTGATCGCACTGAGCCTCGCCAGCCTCACAGTTGTGCAGCCCATCGGCGCCATCGCGCTGGTCATCACCACAGTGGTCAACTCCCGGGACCAGGGCGTGCGCATCAACCGGGCCACCGTCGTCGCAATTTCGGCATGCGTCACCGGAAGCGCGCTGTTCGTGCTGCTTGCGGTGAACGTAACCAGGAAGGACCACGTTGTCCTGCCCGACCAGGAACTGACGGCCGTCCTGCTGCTGTGTATCGCCGTGGCAGTCTTCGGAACTCTGGCGTTCGTCTTCAAGCGGCGCCTCAGCGCATTCGCCTACATCCTCGGAGCAGGTGTGCTCTTCGGTTTCGTGGCAGTTCTGACCAAGATCATCGCCACGCATCTACTGGACCCGAATGGGCGGTTTTTGCTCAACGTTCCGATCTACAGCGTTATCGCGATCATCGCCGCCGCGGGTCTCGGCTCATGGTTCGTGCAAAGCGCCTACGCCACAGGTCCGCCGGACCTGGTGATCGCAGGCCTGACAGTGGTGGATCCGATCGTGGGAATCGCCGTCGGCATCGTGGTGCTGGGCGAACTGCAGCCGAATGTGGAATCGGTGATCGCAATTGCCATGGGAGCGGCAGCCATCGTTGCTATTGTTGGAGTAATAGCCCTGTCGCGCCACCATCCAGACGTGGTCAAGCGCCAGAAAGAAGCACGACGGCGGTAACGCCGGACTTCGCCCATCGTTGCCAACCCGAGGACTACTTCGTGACTGATACGGCAGCAGACGCGCCGCTGACCATTCTCATCGCTGCTGATACCTATCCGCCGCACGTCAATGGAGCGGCGCAGTTCGGGTACCGGCTCGCCAAGGGCATGACGGCCCGTGGACACAAAGTGCACGTCCTGGCGCCCCACACCACCACCGGCAAAAGTTTTACGGAACCGGGCGGGTACTGGACGGTACACCGGCTCCGCTCCCATGCCGTTCCCACGCACGACTACTGGCGTATCTGCCTTCCCTGGGAAATCAAGCGTGACATCCGGATGCTTTTCGACCGTGTGCAGCCCGATGTTGTGCATATCCAGTGCCACTACATGGTCGGTGAGTACGCGCTCTACGAGGCTCTCAAACGCGGCATCCGCGTGATCGCCACCAACCACTTCATGCCCGAGAACCTGAATCCGTTCCTGCCTTTCCCACGGTGGTTCAAGAACATTGTGGCGAAGAATTCATGGCGCGACATGGGCAGGAAGATGGGGAAGGCTGACGTTGTCACCACACCCACCCCGCTCGCCGCGAAGGCAATGCATGAGCACGCTTTTCTCCGCAAGGTGCTGCCGCTGTCGAATGGGATCGATGCGGCGGCTTACGAGCCCAAGCCGGGTGAACAGATCGAGCGTCCTGACTACCCGATCGTGCTCTTCGTCGGGCGCCTCGCGGAGGAAAAGCACGTGGACGTCCTGATCGACGCAGTGGCAAAGACACCGAAGGAGCTGAACCTGCACCTGGAGATTGTCGGTGGGGGAGAGGTCAAGCCGGTGCTGCAGGCGCAGGCCAAGCGGCTCGGACTGGAAGACCGCGTGAAGTTCCATGGCCTGATTGATGATGAGGAGTTGCGGCTGGCGTACCTGCGCGCAACCGTGTTCTGCCAGCCGGGTACCGCTGAACTTCAGTCGTTGGTCACTCTTGAGGCGATGTCCGCGTCGACGCCGGTGTTGCTAGCCAACGCGATGGCCCTGCCGCATCTGGTTGAGGACGGCTCCAATGGTTACCTGTTCACACCGCATGACAGTACCGAGCTGGGTGAACGACTCACCGAGATCATCTCCATGCCGGAAGCCGAGCGCGAGCGGATGGGCAAGATGAGCCGCTCCATGGTGGAGAAGCACAGTATCGACTCCACGCTTTCGACCTACGAGGATCTGTACCACGGCCGATCCCACGAGAGCGAAACGGTCTGACTCGCCGAAAGCACAGCTCGGGTCGTGACTAGAATGGATTGCGCCGATGGTCTCATCGGTGCTGCGGGGCTGTAGCTCAGCCGGTTAGAGCAGCGGACTCATAATCCGTTTGTCGTGGGTTCAAGCCCCACCAGCCCTACAGATCGGAAGGAACCCTGGCTCTACGGCCGGGGTTCCTTTCATTTTCCGGCGAGTCGTCGCGAAAGCGGCATGGAGACCGGAGACGCCGGCGGCTGGTGCCCAAAGTTACTCGCGGGTAACATGAGTCCGGTGAGCCGCGCTAACAGTGCGCGGACCCCGCCGGCGGGGGCGAGCGCCGGGCCACTGATGGTGAGGAACATTCATGGGTGCACCCACACTCGACGCAGACAACCTGCCGTACGCCGACGGTGACTTCTATTTTTTCGAACAACTGCTGGACTCCCGGGAGCGCACCCGCCTTCATGAGGTGCGGGAATGGCTCGCCCAGGAGATCCGCCCAAATGCATCGCGCTGGTGGAACGCAGGCGTGTTCCCGACCGAGTTGATTCCTCGCATTGCGGAGCTGGACGTCGTCTCGCCCGTGAAGCGTCAGGGTTACTCGAACCTGTTTGCCGGGCTGCTGCACGCCGAGTTCACCCGCGCCGATACATCGATCGCCACGTTCATGGGAGTCCATGACGGGCTGTTCACAGGGTCCATTGAAACGCTGGCCTCACCGGAGCAGCAGGCCGCGTGGCTGCCGGACATCTACGCGATGAAGAAGATCGGCGCCTTCGGCCTGACCGAGCCGCTTGGCGGGTCTGATGTGGCCGGCGGAACGCGCACCACCGCAGAGCGCAACGGCGACGGATGGGTCCTCAACGGGGCAAAGCGCTGGATCGGAAATGCCACGTTCTCCGACTGGGTGGTCATTTTCGCCCGGGATGTCGCGGACAACCAGGTCAAGGGCTTCATGGTGGACACGTCGCTGCCGGGCTACAAGGCCACCAAGATCGAGAACAAGACGGCCCTGCGAACGGTGGAGAACGCCGACATCCTCCTGGAGGGTCTCCAGGTGAGTGATGACTTCCGGCTGGCCGGTGCGAACAGTTTCAAGGACGCCAACAAGGTGCTTCGCATTACCCGGCTGTCCGTGGCGTGGCAGGCGGTGGGGCAGCAGCTTGCGGCGTTCGACGTGGCCCGCCGCTATGCTGTGGAGCGCCAGCAGTTCGGACGTCCGCTCGCCTCCTTCCAGCTCATTCAGCAGCAGTTGGTGGAAATGCTGGGCAACACGGTGAGCTCCCTGGGCATGATGGTGCGGCTGGCCCAGCTCGCGGACGAAGGCGGTGCCCGCGACGAACAGTCAGCCCTCGCCAAGGCGTTCACGACCGCCCGCATGCGGGAGACCGTCGCACTTGGCCGAAGCATTCTGGGGGGCAACGGCATAGTCACCGACTATGAGATGGCGAAGATCTTCGCCGACGCAGAGGCTGTCTACTCCTATGAAGGAACCTACGAGATCAACTCCCTGGTCACGGGGCGGGCAATCACCGGGATTGCCGCTTTCATCTAGCGGAGTTCTATCCTGTGCCGGCCAGCGGCAGCAGGATGGAGGGACGCCGGTCGGAGACGAGCGGGAGTGGGTTGATGTATTCACCATTCTCCCGGACGCCCCAGTGCACACAGGGGCCAGGGCAGTGGGGTTCGGAGCTGATGCTCCCGACTACCTGCCCCCTTTGCACGCTTGCACCTTTCACCACGGACGCGGTGACCGGTTCGAAGCTGGACAGGAACCCGTCTCCATGGTCGATGGTCAGCACCGGCCTGTTCACCACCGTGCCGGTGAACACCACGACCCCATCGGCGGGGCTCAGCACCACGCCGTCCGCCGCGCCGAGATCGACACCGCGGTGACCGGCCATCCACCTCTCCGGCGGTCGATCGAAATGGCGAAGCACGGGGACGCCGCCGCTCAGCGGCCATTCCCAGGGTCCCTCGGCAGGAGGGGCGGCCGGGGCCGGCCCGCCGATGGAGAGCAGCGCCCCGATAGCGGCGGCCATGAGCAACGGGCGGGGCAGGTTCTTTCGCGCAGTCACCCATCCACTATCCAACCGGTCGTTTCCCTCGTGCCGGCGTCGTGGGCCGATGTGGAAAGGTCCATCTGATTCGGCCGGATTGTGGAGGAAGGGCCGGATGTGCTCCCCGTCAGGAGTGACGGGCTGCTGTAGTACACTAGGTGAAGCAGTTTCCCGTATGCCGTCATGCCACAAAGCTCTTCGTGTGGTTCTGCGGCTCGTCGGGAACTGACTACGCGTGTCCCGATTCACAGGTCAATCGCCGCTGAACTTCACTGGTGGGCGTATACCTGGGAACACTGCTCCAGCGGTCCGGAGGAATCCGGTTGGAGCGGTGAGTCATCTGACGGACACCAGGACCCCGCATAGTCCGCGGGAATCAACCGTCAAACCGGCAGATTACACAGCAATGACTGTGCTGCCCTACGAAAGGAACGACATGCCAGTCGTTACCATGCGCCAGCTGCTCGACAGCGGCGTCCACTTCGGCCACCAGACCCGCCGCTGGAACCCGAAGATGAAGCGCTTCATCTTCACCGAGCGCAACGGTATCTACATCATTGACCTGCAGCAGTCGCTGTCCTATATCGACCGCGCCTACGAGTTCATCAAGGCCACCGTTGCCCACGGCGGAACCGTGCTCTTCGTCGGTACCAAGAAGCAGGCACAGGAAGCCATCGCCGAGCAGGCCACCCGCGTTGGCCAGCCGTACGTCAACCAGCGTTGGCTCGGCGGCATGCTCACCAACTTCCAGACCGTCTCCAAGCGCATCCAGCGCATGAAGGAGCTCGAGGAAATCAACTTCGAGGATGTCGCCGGTTCCGGCCACACCAAGAAGGAACTCCTCCTGCTGCAGCGCGAGCTGACCAAGCTTGAGAGCAACCTCGGCGGTATCCGCAACCTCACCAAGGCTCCGTCCATCGTGTGGGTTGTCGACACCAAGAAGGAACACCTCGCCATCGACGAGGCCAAGAAGCTCAACATCCCGGTTGTCGCAATCCTCGACACCAACTGCGACCCCGATGAGGTCGACTTCCCGATCCCGGGCAATGACGACGCCATCCGCGCAGTCAACCTGCTGACCCGCGTTGTCGCCGACGCCGTTGCCGAGGGCCTCATCGCCCGCAACAACCGCGCTTCGGGCAACGACGCCGCGGCAGCAGAAGAGCCGCTCGCCGAGTGGGAGCGTGAACTGCTCGAAGGCAGCGCCGCGCCTGCTGCTGAAGAGGCTCCTGCCGCGGAAGCACCTGCTGCTGAAGAGGCACCCGCTGCTGAAGAGGCACCCGCTGCTGAAGAGGCACCCGCTGCTGAAGCAGCTCCTGCTGAGGAAGCTGCCGAGGGCGAGAGCAAGTAGTTTCGGTGACAGGGTGCGGGATTCAAGCCCGCACCCTTTCGCTTGTGCCGGACCTGTTTCCGGAGAACTTTCACTCAAATTATCTTGACGAGAAAACCACATCTGAGGAGTTCAAATGGCAAACTACACTGCCGCTGACATCAAGGCTCTCCGCGAGCGGACCGGCGCCGGAATGATGGACGTGAAGAAGGCTCTCGACGAGGCCAACGGCGATGCCGAGAAGGCCATGGAGCTCATTCGCATCAAGGGCCTGAAGGGCGCAACCAAGCGCGAAGGCCGTTCGACCGCCGAAGGCCTCGTTGCCGCCAAGGTCGAGGGCAACGTCGGCGTCATGGTCGAGGTCAACTGCGAGACCGACTTCGTCGCGAAGGCCGGCCCGTTCATCGAATTCGCCAACAAGGTCCTTGCTGCCGCGATTGAGTCGGGTGCCGCTGACGTCGAGTCGCTGCTCGCACACACCGTTGACGGCAAGCCCGTCTCGGAGCACGTTATCGAAGCCGGAGCCCTGCTCGGCGAGAAGGTGGACATCCGCCGCGTGGCACGTGTTGAGGGTGCAATCGTTGACGCGTACCTCCACAAGACGTCGAAGGACCTCCCCGCACAGGTGGGCGTGCTCTTCGCAGTAGAGGGCAGCGGAGACGGTGCAGCCGAGGCCGCACACGATGTCGCCGTTCACATCGCCGCCTACTCGCCGACCTACCTCACGCGTGAGGACGTTCCGGCTGAACTCGTCGAGACCGAGCGCCGCATCGCTGACGAGACCGCCCGCGCGGAGGGCAAGCCCGAGGCCGCTCTCACCAAGATCGTCGAGGGTCGCCTGACCGGCTTCTTCAAGGAGGGCGTGCTGGTGGACCAGGCGTTCGCCAAGGACGCCAAGAAGTCCGTCGCCCAGGTGCTGAAGGAAGCCGGCGTCGAGCCCAAGGAATTCGCTCGTTTCCGGGTTGGTGCCTAACCGGCGCGAAACCCTTACGGGTTGATATTTGTTTGAGATGATGGAGGGGCGGTCGCCACGGTGACCGCCCCTCCGCCATGTGCGGTGACCATGTGCGGTGACCGTCGCCGTACCGGACCTGCAAGACTGATTCCACCAACCATTCGAGACCTGCCGACCGGGGCCTTCAACGACGCCGGGGGCAGGGTGATCTTCCACCGCACCCTCGTTGAACCACCAGCGCAGCTGCGCAACTGAACCGCACGTACGAAAGCCCGGGAGGCATCATGGAGAAATACGACAACGCTGGCCACAGCGGATCCCCGAGGCGGCGCGTGCTGTTGAAGCTCTCCGGAGAGGTCTTCGGAGGCGGAAAGCTCGGCGTCGACCCTGACATGGTCCGGGGAATAGCGAAGCAGATCGCCGCGACAATCGGGCAGGTGGAAGTTGCCATTGTTGTCGGCGGCGGGAACTTCTTCCGCGGCGCCGAACTCTCCCAGAGCGGCATGGACCGATCGCGCGCCGACTACATGGGCATGCTCGGAACAGTCATGAACTGCCTCGCCCTGCAGGACTTCCTTGAGCAGGCGGGTGTCGAGACCCGCGTCCAGAGCGCCATCACCATGGGACAGGTTGCGGAAGCCTACATCCCGCGGCGCGCCATCCGGCACCTGGAAAAGGGCCGCGTAGTGATCTTCGGCGCCGGTGCCGGGCTGCCGTATTTCTCAACCGACACCGTCGCCGCCCAGCGGGCGCTGGAAGTGCGCGCCGACGTCGTACTCATGGCCAAAAGCGGCGTGGACGGCGTGTACACAGCTGACCCGCGCAAAGACTCGAGTGCGCAGAAGCTAGAGGCGCTCTCCTACGATGACGCCCTGCGTCAGGACATCCGCGTAATGGACCAGACCGCCATGACCATGTGCAAGGACAACAACCTCTCCATGGTGGTCTTCGGCATGGAGGGCGAAGGCAACGTCACCAGCGCAATCATGGGGGAGCGCATCGGCACGATCGTCACTGCCTGAGCGCCGCGCGCGGCCGGCCGGTCCCGGTGCCGGCCCGGCTGTGAACTAGGATTATCAACTGAATCGGACGCTTAGAAGCAGCGGATTTCGAACCAAAGGAGAAATCGTGATCGAAGAGACCATGTCAGAGGCCACCGACCGTATGGACAAGGCCGTCGAGGCCGCGAAGGAAGACTTCGCGACAGTACGCACCGGCCGTGCCAACCCGTCCCTGTTCTCGAAGGTCGTCGTCAACTACTACGGCTCACCGACGCCGCTGCAGCAGCTGGCGTCCTTCCAGAACCCGGAAGCGCGCACGCTGCTGATCACTCCGTTTGACCGCTCCGCGCTCAGCGAGATCGAAAAGGCACTGCGCGACTCGGACCTCGGCGCCAACCCGTCCAACGACGGCAACGTCATCCGGGTGGTGCTTCCCGAACTGACGGAGGAACGCCGCAAGGAGTACGTCAAGCTGGTCCGCGGCAAGGCAGAAGACGCCAAGATCCAGATCCGGAACATCCGCCGCAAGGCGAAGGACGGCATCGACAAGGCTGTGAAGGACGGCGACGCCGGCGAAGACGAGGGCGCACGTGCCGAGAAGGATCTCGATGCACGCACCAAGTCTCACACCGACACCATCGACGACATGCTCAAGCGCAAGGAAACAGAGCTGCTCGAGGTCTGATGAGCGACTCCCAGCCTTCTACCGAGGCTGGCCGCACGCCTGCCGCTGATGCTGCACACCAGGCGGCGGCCGGTCCGCCGGCCGCCGGCGTCCTGCCCGGCAGGCGTGCACTCCGCGAGGCAGCGAAATCAAGCCGCACCGGCCTGTTCAAGCGCCGGTCCCCGCGGCCACCGTCCGGTGCAGCCTCCCGCGCGGGGCGGAATCTGCCGGCGGCTATCGGCGTCGGGCTTGCCCTGCTCGTGTCGCTGCTGGTGGGGATGCTGTTCCTGCCGCTGGCTTTTGTGGCACTCACCACGATGATCGGCGTCGTCGGCGTCTGGGAAGTGGGCAGAGCGCTTGAGGTGCGGCACATCAAGGTTCCCACCGTCCCGGCGGTGGCGGCAGGCGTCGCGCTTCCTTTCGCGGCCTACCTCGGTGGGCCGGAAGCGCTGGCCTTTGCAACGGTAGCCTCGGTGACAGCGCTGGTTCTCTGGCGCTCCCTCGACCCTGCTCCAGACGCCGCGCGCAGCATTATGGCCGGCACCTTTGTGCTCCTATGGGTGCCGTTCCTGCTCAGCTTCGCCATGCTGCTGCTCCAGGAGCCGTCCGGTTCCATCAAGGTGGCAACCCTCCTGCTTCTCGTGGTCGCGAACGACACCTTCGGTTACCTGGTCGGCGCATTCTTCGGCAAACACGCTATGGCCCCCCGTATCAGCCCGAAGAAGTCGTGGGAGGGCTTCGGCGGCTCGATCGGTGGAGCGATGATCGTGGGCGTACTCGCGGTGGTGCTCCTTCTCGACAGGCCATGGTGGGTCGGCATCTGCCTGGCCGTTGCTGTTGTCGCTGCGGCCACGGCCGGAGACCTCGCGGAGTCGATGATCAAACGGGAACTGGGCGTCAAGGACATGAGCAGCATCCTGCCCGGCCATGGCGGCGTCATGGACCGGCTCGATTCGATCGTCTTCGCTTCGCCGGTTGCCTTCCTGCTGTCCGTTACATTGGTACCCGGATCCCTGTAGAACCTGACGACTGCGCGCGGTGACCGCGACGGTGCGAAGAACGCCACGGAACGAAGAAAGAGAACGCACACCCATGGATGGAGCACGCAACGGCAGCTCGCCGTTTGCCCGTGTCGGTCGCCGAGAATTCGGCTACAACGCGAAGCAGGTTGACAGGTTCCTGACCCGTGCGCGCACCTTCTACAACTCGGACGGCACTGACGGTGAACCCGTCACCAGTAGTGACGTGCGCACCATTGCTTTCGACCCTGCCCGCGGCGGATACGAACCGCGGGCGGTTGACGCGGCGCTCGACCGGTTGGAAGACGTCTTCGCCCAGCGCGAGCGTGACGCCCTCATCGAGTCCAACGGCGAGCAGGCCTGGCTGATGCAGATCGGGCGTATCTCCGCTGTGCTGCGGGGGAGGCTTCACCGTCCCCCGGGCGAGCGCTTCCGTCGCCCGTCGCGGAATAATGCCACCAGCTACAACATCGAGGATGTCGACGCTCTGTGCAACGAGCTGCTCGGCTACTTCGAGAACGACATGCCGCTGAGCGTCGACGTGGTACGCAGGGCTGTCTTCCGCGAAGCTATCGGCCAGGACGGCTACGAGGAAACCCAGGTCGATGCCTTCCTCGACCGCGTGGTTGAGCTCATGGCCGCCATCGACTGAGGTTCTTACCGCAGTAGGGTGATCGACGGCGACGGCGGCTCTTGATCAGGATCAGGCGGCTTCGGGCGTGTGTAGCCGGGCAAGGACCCGTGACGCATTTCGGGGCCGGCGCCGCGCCGTAAGCCGGGATACCGCGATGGTGATGGCAAAGGCTGCCGGAACGGTCCAGAGGGCCGGTAGCCGGAGCCACTGGGGCGCCTGATCGGCTCCCAGCGCAGCCGCGAGCAGGATCGACCCACCGCAGAGTACCGCTCCTGACGCCATGCCGGCGATAGCTCCGACGTCGGTAAGTCCACGCCACCAGATGCCCAGGACCAGAAGGGGGCAGATGGTTGAGGCGGTGAACGCAAAGACCATGCTTACGCTGCCTGCCAGCGCAAGCGTGTCGGTGAGCAGCGCGAAGCCGAGGGGAATAAGGGCCGAGACGATCGCCGCCCACCGGAAACCGGAAACGCTCGCACGGAAGAAGTCCTGGCTGACCACGCCCGCCAGCGACACCACCAGTCCGCTAGACGTGGAGAGGAAGGCGGCGAACGCACCGGCCGTGACGAAGGCCGAGAGGATGTCTCCTCCGAGTCCGTCGAAGATGCGGCTCGGCAGCAGCAGCACGGTGGCATCCGCTGAACCCTCCACCGCCAGATCAGGCGTGTGGATCCTGCCCAGCACGCCGTACAGGGTAGGGAACAGGTAGAAGACTGAGAGCAGTCCCAGCACAAGGAGCGTCGTCCGGCGTGCCGAGGCTCCGTCCGGGTTCGTGTAGAAACGCACCAGCACATGCGGTAGCCCTAGAGTGCCGAACAGCAGCGCGATCACGAGCGAGATGTTCTGGTAGAGGGAGGCCGACCCGGTGGCGTTGAGGCTGGAACTGAAGACGGCGCCGTCGTCCGTCAGGGATGCCCCGGAGCCGGCGAGCTGCATGAGGATAAAGATCACCGGAACGGCCAGCGCCGTCAGCTTCAGCCAGTACTGGAAGGCCTGGACGAACGTGATGGAGCGCATTCCGCCGGTGATCACACTCAGGCACACCACCACGACGACGGCGACTGACCCCACCCAGGACGGCAGGCCCGTAGTGATGCGCACGGTAAGCGCAGCCCCGTGCAGTTGCGGCACGATATACAGCCACCCGACCGCGATGACGAGCAGACTCGTCACGCGACGCACGCTTCGGGAGTCAAGACGCGCCTCAGCGAAATCGGGAATGGTGTAGGCACCCGAGCGCCGCAGGGGAGCCGCCACGAATAACAGGAGCATGAGGTAGCCGGCGGTGTAGCCGATCGGGAACCAGAGCGCGTCCACGCCGGAGAGGAGGATCAATCCGGCCACCCCGAGGAAGCTCGCGGCGGACAGGTATTCTCCTCCGATGGCAGAGGCGTTCCACCAGGGGCGCACGGTGCGGGAAGCGACGTAGAAGTCGCCCGTGGTCCGGGAGATCCGCAGCCCATAGATACCGATCAGGACCGTGGCTACGGCAACGAGGATCAGCGATACGTATCCCACCACGGGGTTCAGCTCGGGGAACGTCATTCGTCGTTCACCAGGTCGCGGAAACGCTGTTCGATCCGTCCGGCGCTCCGGACGTACAGCACGGCGCAGCCGATGACCACGGGGTAGATGCCGAGCCCGAGGAGAAGCCAGGGAACGGGAACGGTTGCGATGGTCCAGCTGTGGATGGCCGGAAAGAGGCTGAACAGGACCGGGATGCCGACGAGGATCACCAGGAAGCCTGACGCGACGACCGCCGACAGCCTGAGTTGGGAGCGGATGAGCGAGCGCACAAAAAGTTCACCGACGTCGGACTGTTCCGCCAGTTCCCTCGCGACCGGGTAGGTGGGCGCCGGACCCGTCGCTGAGCGGGGCGCGGTGACCCGCACGCGTGGCGGGCGCTGTTCAGGGGCCGACACCGCGCTACTGTCCGGGCCGCAGGCGGGTGGCTTCGAGCTTGCCGCGGATCTCGGACAGGTGCCGACGGCTCACCGGCAATTCAGCGTCACCCACAAGCACACTGGCTTTGCCCGTTCCCAGCTTGACCTGGGTTACCTGGTCCATGGCCACAAGGTACGACCGGTGCGTGCGCAGAAATCCGGCGTCAGCCCACTGGCGCTCCAGGTCGTTCAGGGGAATCCGGATGAGGTAGCTTGCCTCGGCGGTGTGCAGCCGGGCGTAATCACCCTGCGCCTGTACGTAGCGAATCTCATCCCGCCGGATCATCTTGCTGATCCCGCCCTGGTCGACGGTGATGACCTCCGGCGTGGTGGCCCCATCCTCCATCAGCTCGCAGATCCGCCGTACGGACTCGGTGAGTCTCTCGGTGCGTACCGGCTTGAGCAGGTAGTCGACGGCGCGGAGTTCGAAGGCCTCCAGAGCCCGGTCCTCGTCCGCGGTGACGAAGACGACGGCGGGAGGCCGGCTGAAGCGTGAGATGACCCTTGCGATGTCCAGACCGGTCAGCGAGGGCATATGGATGTCGAGGAACAGTGCGTCGATGGTGTGGTCCTGCAGGATCCGCAGGGCCTCGGCGCCGCTCGAAGCCTGATGAATAGTGTCGATGCGGGCATCCCTGGAGAGCAGGAAACCCAGCTCGGCGAGTGCCGGAAGTTCATCGTCGACGATGACCACGTTGACCATGGTTCCAGATTACGCGGAAACTGCGGGCGCTCTTGTCGGTACCCATTACGTGGGTGGCCGCACAGCCGGAGTTCAGGGCTGGTGGGCAGGCTGGGACTTCGGGATGCGCAGGGTGACCAGGGTGCCGGCGCCCGGCGCGGTGTCGACCACCAGTCCGTGGGCTTCGCCGTAGACCTGCCGCAGTCTGGAATCGACGTTGCGCAGGCCCACGTGCACGCCGTCCACATGCCCGGCAAGAACGGCACGCAGCCGGTCGGGATCCATCCCCACGCCGTCGTCCTCGATTGTCACTTCCGCATAGGCTCCGGCGTCGTGGGCGGTGATGGTGATATGCCCTGTACCGTCTTTCGAGTCCAGACCATGCCGGACGGCGTTTTCCACGAGCGGTTGCAGGCTGAGGAAAGGGATCACCGTGCTGAGTACTTCAGGACCGATCTGGAGACTGACTTTGAGCCGGTCCCCGAACCTGGCTCGCTCGAGCAGGAGGTAGCGGTCGATCGACCGCAGCTCCTCGGCCACGGTGGTGAAGTCACCGTGGCGGCGGAACGAGTAGCGCGTGAAATCCGCGAACTCGACCACAAGCTCGCGGGCACGCTCAGGATCGGTGTTGATGAAGGAGGCGATCGCGTTGAGAGAGTTATAGATGAAGTGCGGGCTGATCTGCGCCCGCAGCGCGCGTACCTCGGCTTCCATGAGCTGGGTGCGTGACGAATCGAGCTCGGCCAGTTCCACCTGCGTGGCAACCCAGGCACCGACCTCGTTGGTTGCACGCACGAGGCCTGCGTTGACCGAGGGCACAAAGGCACCGACCGTACCGACCACCCGGCCGTTCACGCGGATCGGAGCAACCACTGCCTCCGCGATCCCGGTCTGCTCTCCGGTCACACTTCCCAGCTGCGGCCCTTTGAAGATCCGCGTGCGCCCGCTGGACAGTACGTCCTGCGCGAGGAGCATCACCTCGGACGGCTCTTTCGCGGCACCCTCCCAGGCAAGGACGCCGTCCGTGTCGGTCACCAGCAGGGCCTGACAGCGCAGAAGGCCGCGAAGATGGCGCGCTGCCTTCGACGCTCCGGCCGGTGTCAGCCCGGTCCGCAGGTGTTCTGATGCCTGGGCCACCGTGTGGAGGGTCGCGTAGGTGGCGCGATCGGCGTCGGACCCCAGATCCCGGTAGGAGCGTGAGAACTTGAACCCCAAAACCGCGACCACTGCCAGGGTGATGATGACGACGGCGGCAACAAGCGCTACGTCCACGGCGGGGCTGAGCATGGGTCAAGAGTAGCGGTCACCGGAACGACGTCAGACACCGTTCGGCGCAGGGCCGCACCGTTCACCGCACGTACTTGTCCATTGGGCGACGGACCCCGGCAGGTTCTTGGCATCGACGCGCCGGGTGATCGACAGTGATGGGAGTCACACTCCCTTTCCCGTGCCGTCCAGTGCGGCGCTGACCTTCAGGGGAGCCCCTAACAAGGAGGTATCAATGGGTTCCGACCCATCGCGCGACGCACCGCCGCCGGCCCCGGTGGACTTCACCGAAGTCCAGCAGCGGCCGGAGTTCAGGGAGCTGCGCAAACGGCACCGCAGCTTCGTCTTTCCCATGGCAGCGGTCTTCCTGCTGTGGTACTTCCTGTATGTCCTGCTCGCTGACTACGCACACGAGTTCATGTCGACTCCTGTGTTCGGGAATGTGAACATCGGGCTGATCCTCGGGCTGCTGCAGTTCGTCAGCACCTTCGGAATCACCATGTGGTACGTCAGCTATGCCAACAAGAGGCTCGATCCGATCGCGGAGGGCCTCCGCAATGACCTTGAAGGCGTGCTGCCTGAGACAAACCAGACCCTCGAGGGAGGAACCCGATGAGGCAGTACCTGCCGATGCAGACCGCCGAGACAACCACGGTCGGTGAGCCGTGGCTGAACATGACCATTTTCGGTCTGTTCGTGGCGATCACCCTGGTGATCGTGCTGCGCGCCAGCCGCAACAACAAGACCGCGGCCGACTACTACGCAGCCGGCCGCTCTTTCACCGGCCCGCAGAACGGCACGGCGATCGCGGGCGACTACCTGTCCGCCGCGTCCTTCCTCGGCATTGTGGGAGCCATCGCCATCAACGGCTATGACGGCTTCCTGTACTCAATCGGCTTCCTGGTGGCCTGGCTGGTTGCGCTGCTGCTCGTCGCAGAGTTGCTTCGCAACACCGGCAAGTTCACCATGGCGGACGTCCTCTCCTTCCGGTTGCAGCAGCGGCCCGTGCGCATCGCCGCCGCCATCACCACGCTCGCCGTGTGCTTCTTCTACCTGCTGGCGCAGATGGCCGGAGCCGGTGCGCTGGTGTCGCTGCTCCTCGGCATCGACGACCGCCTCGGCCAGTCCCTCGTCATCACCGTCGTGGGCGCGCTCATGATCCTGTATGTACTGGTTGGCGGCATGAAGGGCACCACCTGGGTGCAGATCATCAAGGCCTGCCTGCTCATCGCCGGCGCGTTCGTGATGACCGTCTGGGTGCTGGCCCTGTACGGCTTCAACCTTTCCACCCTGCTTGGTGCCGCCATCGAAACCTCGGGGAATCCCGCCATCACGGGTCCCGGACTGCAGTATGGCGCCACCGGTACGACACGTCTGGACTTTGTGTCCCTCGCGCTCGCACTCGTCCTGGGAACGGCAGCACTGCCTCACGTGCTGATGCGCTTCTACACTGTGCCGACGGCCAAGGAAGCCCGCCGCTCAGTGGTGTGGGCTATCTGGCTCATCGGAGCGTTCTACCTCTTCACCCTGGTGCTCGGCTACGGTGCCGGTGCCCTGATCGGTGCGGACCGCATCAACGCGGCGCCGGGCGGCGTCAACTCAGCCGCTCCGCTCCTGGCGTTCGAGCTCGGCGGACCATTCCTGCTCGGCATCATCTCCGCGGTCGCCTTTGCCACGATCCTCGCCGTTGTTGCCGGGCTGACGATCACCGCGGCGGCGTCCTTCGCCCACGACATCTACGCAAACGTCGTCCGGCGCGGCAAGGTCGATCCCGACGGTGAGGTGAAGGTCGCCCGGCGTACCGTCGTCGTTATTGGAGTGCTTTCCATCCTCGGTGGAATCGGTGCGCAGGGGCAGAACGTTGCATTCCTCGTTGCTCTGGCTTTCGCGGTGGCAGCGAGTGCGAACCTGCCGACCATCATCTACTCGCTGTTCTGGAGCAAGTTCAACACCCAGGGCGCGCTCTGGAGCATGTACGGCGGCCTGCTCACGGCAATCATCCTCATCGCGTTCTCCCCGGTGGTCTCCGGTGGTGAGAAGTCGATGATCCAGACGGCGGACTTCTCCTGGTTCCCGCTGAGCAACCCCGGGATCGTCTCGATTCCGCTGGCGTTCTTCCTGGGCTGGCTCGGCACCGTGCTGGCCAAGCGCACTGAGGACGCGCAGAAGCAGGCGGAGATGGAGGTTCGCTCGCTCACCGGTGTCGGTGCGGAGAAAGCAACCCACCACTAGTTCTCCCAGCATGCACAACGGGCCGGAATCGATTCGATTCCGGCCCGTTGTGTTGCACCTATCCGTGCCGCTGGGACTAATGGTCCGGGTGGTCCGCAGGAACCGGCACCGAACCATGTTGGCCGTGCGGCACTGCGTGCTCACCTGCCGTCGATGCGGCGAGTCCCGGCGTCGTAATTCCCGCGACCAGGACGGCGGAGAAGAAGAGCCCGGCGAGGAGCTTTCCGGGCGAGGCCGGCCGGCCTTGACGTCCGGAACGCCGGCGCAGGGTTCCCAGACAACCGAGCTGCAGGAGCACCAGTGCCAGGGCCGACACCAGCGTCAGGTCAAGCTCACGGCTGCCGGCAGGAGCCAACAGTGCGCTCCAGCTGAGGACAGCCAGGACGACGGCGGCAGCCGCGGGAAGCGCGACGGGCACGGACAGCGTAAGTAACCTCGCCGGCCGACCGGCACCGTGCCCCCCGCGCAGGGTGACGATGCCCCACGCGGTGAGCGAAAGCGCCCACAGTCCGACGGCGCCACCCAACAGAAGGGACCCCGGACCACCGCGAGCCAGGATCGAATCAGCTGCCAGGGCAAAAAAGGTCATCCCCGAACCCAGGGCAGCGAAGCCGGTAAGCAGGCGGAGTACCTCGTCCCGGGAACCCTGCCCGTCAGCGCGCTGTTGAAGAGCCGGCAGAACCCGCGCTTCAATACCGGTGACGGTCATCGGTCAATTACGCGTGTGCGCGGGTGCGTGCGGTGTGAACCTGCTTGTCCTGCGACAGGCCCACGCCGAGCAGGAGCACGGCGCTTGCGAGGTGCAGGACGTTATCTGCACCGTTGAGGGCGATGATGTTGAGCGAGGTGCCCACCAGGAAAAGCCCGAGGATACCGACCAGGAGGTAGACGGCGCCGACGGTGGTGTTGACTCCCTTGGCGGCGCTGACCGACTTCAGGCCGGCGAGCAGAAGTGCTGCACCGATAGCCAGGTGAATGATGTTGTGGAGGGGATTGACTTCGAAGATGATCAGCGTGTTGCCTTCGGTGGCGAAGAATCCCACCCCGGACGTGACGAAGAAACCGAGGATGCCGACCAGGAGGTAGACCGCGCCGAAGACGGTTGCGAGGAGACGGTTGGGGGAGGTGCCCATGATGATGCCTTTCCTTAGATGTGCGCTCCGGTAATGGAGTTCTGCTCACCATTCGGGTCTGTCGGCGTTACGGATGGTTATTTCCCCTGATCTTCCGGAACCGGGACTACTCCTCCGAACCCCGCTGCAGCAAAGGTTCCATGCGGTAGGGAATCAGCTCGTGCATGGCAAGGGAGGTATCACAGCGCTCCACGCCGTCGCACGCCAGGATTTTTCCGTTGATGCGGAAGAGGTCTTCGGCATCAACCGAGACAACGCGGACCAGGATGTCCGCCTGCCCGGTCAACCCGTGGGCTTCCAGCACTTCGGGGATGCCGGCCAGCTGTTCGGTGATGGGGGCCAGCTTCCGCTGGTCCACATGGACGTGGATAAACGCTGTCAGGGGGTAGCCGAGCGCGGTCGGATTGATGCGGCGCTCGAAGGAGAGGAAAGTCGAGTTTTTCTCGAGGCGGGTCATTCGCGCCTGCACTGTGTTGCGTGACAGGCCGAGTTTCTGGGCGAGGGCCACGACCGTCCTGCGGGAGTCCCGTGCAAGCGCGAGCAGGAGCCTCGAGTCGGTCGCGTCAAGGGGCTGCATAGTGCGCAACGGTAGCACGAGCTGGAGTCGTGAAATAGAGCAGAATGCTCAGTGAAAGGCAGATCGGTTGTGCTGGCTGGTCCACGTGAGTATCGTCACAGTAAACCTCAGGCAACGGTGCCTTGGCTCTTTCCAGCGCCGTTCGGCCTTGGGTTCGTGGGAGCGCGCCGACCGCCGACGCCGCAAGACTTAAGGATGGGTGAACGTGCCTTCGAACGACCAGACGGATGCCACGCGGGATGAGCTGATCCAGCTGATTACGCCCAACGGGGAGCGCCGTTCAAACGCCGCGTACGACCCCTGGGTTGCAGATGTTGATGGGGCTGCCCTGCAGGCCCTGTATGAGGACATGGTCGTCATCCGGCGGATCGACGCCGAAGCCACCGCGCTCCAGAGGCAGGGTGAGCTCGCGCTCTGGCCGCCGCTCCTTGGTCAGGAAGCAGCGCAGATCGGTTCGGGTCGAGCCCTTCGTGAGGACGATTTTGTGTTCTCCAGCTACCGTGAGAACGGCGTGGCGTACTGCCGCGGTGTTGACCTGACGGATCTTCTCCGGGTCTGGCGCGGGAACGCCTCCTCGGGCTGGGATCCTTACGCCATCAATATGGCCACGCCCCAGGTGATCATCGGAGCGCAGACCCTGCATGCCACCGGTTATGCCATGGGCATCCTCACAGACGGCGCCGACTCGGTCGCTGTCACCTACTTCGGTGACGGTGCCACCAGTCAGGGCGATGTCAATGAAGCAATGGTGTTCGCGGCCAGCTACCAGGCACCGGTCATCTTCTTCTGCCAGAACAATCAGTGGGCCATCTCGGAGCCGGTCCGTTTGCAGGCGCATGTGCCGATTGCGCGCCGCGCACCGGGGTTCGGTATCCCGTCCGTTCGCGTTGACGGCAATGACGTGCTCGCCTGCCTTGCCGTCACACGGGAGGCGCTTGACCGGGCGAGGACGGGCGGCGGCCCGACCTTCATCGAAGCGGTGACCTACAGGATGGGCCCGCACACCACCGCGGACGATCCCACCCGATACCGGGACGCGAATGAACTTGAGGACTGGGCCGCCAAGGACCCCATTGCGCGCCTCGCCGGGCTGCTTGATTCCGAGGGCCTCCTACCCGCCGAAGTCAGCGACGCAGTCAAGGCCACAGCGGATGAGGTTGCGGCGCGGCTGCGTGAGGGATGCATCTCCATGCCGGAGCCGGCAGCTCTCGACGTGTTCAAGCATGTCTACAGTGAACCCAACTCATGGCTTGAGCGGCAGCAGGACCATTACGAGCAGTACCTGACTTCATTCGGATCTTCTGAGGAAGGGGGCCGCTGATGTCCACCATGACATTCGGGCGTGCCATCAACGCCGGGCTTCGACGCGCCATGGATAACGATCCCAAGGTTGTACTCATGGGGGAGGACATCGGAAAGCTCGGGGGCGTCTTCCGCATCACTGACGGACTGCAGAAGGACTTCGGCCCGCACCGCGTCCTCGACACGCCGCTTGCCGAATCCGGGATCATGGGCACGGCTGTGGGCCTGGCCTACCGGGGCTACCGTCCCGTCGTCGAGATCCAGTTCGACGGGTTCATCTACCCGGCATTTGACCAGATCGTGTGCCAGGTGGCCAAGCTGCACTATCGGACGAAGGGAGCGGTGAAGGTTCCGCTCACCATCCGTGTGCCCTTCGGCGGTGGGATCGGGTCTCCCGAACACCACTCCGAATCACCCGAGGCATACTTCACCCACACCTCGGGACTCCGCGTGGTCAGCGTTTCGAACCCGCAGGATGCCTACGTGATGATTCAGCAGGCCATCGCGAGCGATGATCCCGTGCTCTACTTCGAGCCGAAGCGTCGTTACCACGTGAAGGGGGAGGTCGACGAGAGCGTCGATCTCAGCTCCACAAGCATGAACGACGCCCGCGTGGTGACCGAGGGCAGCGATGTCACGCTCGTAACCTATGGGCCGCTCGTGCCGACGGCGCGGGACGCCGCGATCGCAGCGTCCGACGACGGGATCTCGATCGAGGTGATAGACCTTCGTTCCCTTGCGCCCATCGATTTCGGGACCGTGGAGAAATCGGTCCGGAAGACCGGACGGCTGGTCATCACCCATGAAGCCGCCCAGTCGGGCGGGCTTGGCGCGGAGATCGCCGCCAGCATCACGGAGCGCTGTTTCTACCATCTCGAGCACGCGCCGGTCCGCGTGACCGGGTTCGACATCCCGTACCCCTACTCCAAGGTGGAGTTCCACCATCTGCCGGACCTTGACCGGATACTGGACGGAGTGGACCGCGCCCTCGGGCGGCCCAATTCCTTGAGCTCGCACAACGGACTGGAAGGATAGTGGCACCGGTGATCAAGGAATTCCGACTGCCCGACCTCGGTGAAGGCCTCACCGAGTCGGAAATAGTTGCCTGGCACGTCGCGGTAGGCGACACGGTGGAACTCAACCAGGTGATCGCCGATGTCGAGACCGCGAAAGCGGTCGTCGAACTGCCGTCGCCCTACGCGGGCGTCGTCGCGAAACTCCATGAGCAGCCCGGCACCGTGGTGGAGGTCGGCGCGCCGATCGTCTCCTTCGATGTGCCCGGTGCGGGTGGTGACGCACCGGCCACCGATGGCCCGGACCAGAGCAGGTCCGAGCCCGCCGAGCCGCCCAGGCGCGAGCCGAACCTCGTCGGCTACGGCGCAGCGGTCGAGAAGTCGGGTCGGCCCGCACGGCGAGCCCGGCGTGCCGGCGCAGCGGTACCAGCCACCACTATTGACGCCGCCGCTCCGGCCGCTTCTGCTCCTGCTATATCAACCGAACCAGCGGTTACGCCGCCACCGGCTCCGGCTCCGGCTCCGGCTCCTGCTCCTGCTGTTGCGGATGCGCCGCGGGAGCGTCCGCGGTCAACACCGCCGGTGCGGAAGCTCGCCCGGGACCTCGGTATCGACCTGACGGGACTGACCGGCAGCGGGCCGAACGGACTGATAGTTCGCGAAGATGTCCTTGCTGCGCAGCAGGGAAACGCTCCAGCCAGCAGGCAGATCACCGCCGAGGCACCGCCGTCGTCGGGCACCGGCGGCGAGCGCGTAACCCGGACGCCGATCAGGGGAGTGCGCAAGCACACTGCTGCCGCCATGGTGGCCAGCGCCTTCACCGCTCCGCACGTCACCGAGTTCCTGACGGTGGACGTCACCGCGTCAATGGAGCTCCTGGGACGTCTCAAGGCGAGCAGGGCCTTCGCCGATGTCCGCATCACGCCGCTGGCTCTGGTGGCGAAGGCGCTGTGCATCGCGCTCGACCGTAACCCGACCCTGAATTCCCGGTGGGATGAGGCGGCGCAGGAAATCGTGCAACACCACTACGTGAATCTGGGTATTGCGGCGGCGACACCGCGCGGATTGATGGTTCCGAATATCAAGGACGCCCACGAACTGGGCCTGCGGGAGCTGGCTGAGGCGCTGACGGAATTGACCGAGACAGCACGCGCCGGCAAGACGGGTCCGGCGGACCTTTCCGGCGGAACGATCTCCATCACCAATGTTGGAGTGTTCGGTATCGACGCCGGCACGCCCATCCTCAACCCTGGGGAAGCGGCGATCCTGGCCATGGGGTCTGTCCGCAAGATGCCATGGGAGTACAAGGATGAGATTGCCCTCCGGCAGGTGATGACCCTCAGTCTGTCCTTCGACCACCGGCTGGTGGACGGCGAACAGGGCTCACGCTTCCTGGCCGATATCGGCACGATCCTGCGGGACCCGGGCATGGTTCTGACCATGGTTTAGCCGGTCCACTCATCGTGAGCTACGTGCAGCTCCGCTGCCCTGAACGCTGTAGGGGCACCGGAGCTGCACGAAACTTCTGCTAGTGAAACTTCCGCTAGCGCAGTTCGAGCAGGAGTTCCTTCACAACCGCTCCGCGGGCGTTGGCGAAGCCCTGGGTCTCCCCGATCTGGGTGAAACCGTAGCGCTCAAGGATGCGGATCGAGTTCGTGTTGTCGGCGACAGCGCGTGCCCGCAGCGGGCGCTCGGTGAACTCCTCGAGGAAGAGGCCGACTGCCGCCGTCGTAATTCCCTGCCCCCAGCGTGCCTTGTCGATCCAGTAGCTGATCTCGGGGACGTCGCCGTCCCGGTAAGCCAGGATGCTGCCCACCACGGCGTCGTCAGCGACGATGGTGCGGACGGTCACGGTGGGATCATTCAGGATGTTCTGCCAGTGATGGTTGAAGACACCCCGGTCCGAAGGGTTCTTGGCGCTGAAAGCGGCCATGTGGTTGGCGCTGGGGTCCAGCTGATGGGAAAAGAATTCGTCCAGGTCGGAAGGTTCAACGGCGCGTAGCGTAATCACTGGAAGCTTTCAGGTAGGCGGAACACGGTACTTACACAAAGTTCTGGGTGCACGGAGTGTGCTCTCCATCAGCGTACTAGGACGTAGCGCGTCGGTGCCCTTCGCGGACTTACGCCTTCACGCTCAGGGCGGCCCACGCCATTTCCTCGAGTAACTGACGCAGTTCAGCGGTGTCCTTACTGCTGCGCCGGCGGTGAGTGGAGTGCGGGGTGGAGTTGATCAGTCCGAACGCGGCGTGCGCCTTCCGGCGCAGGTGCGTTCTGTCCTGATTACGGGCCAGCGCCGAAAGGGCGTCAACCCAGACCTCGACGTAGTTGCGCTGAAGCGACCGCACCGTTTCCTGGTCGTCGTCGGCCAGCGAACTGAGATCCCGGTCCTGTACCCGGATGACGTTTGCATTGCGCAGGGCGAAGTCCACCTGGAACTCGATCAGCCCGCGCAAAGCCTGCTCCGGGCTCGGGCTTTCCGCAACAACCGCACGTCCACCCTCGAGCAGGTCCTGGCTGACTCCGGCGAGCAGCGCAGCAAGGACCGCAGGTTTGCCGCTGAAGTGACGGTAGACCGCCGGCCCGCTGACTCCGGCCGCCGCACCGAGATCCTCAATGGACACCCCGTTGTAGCCACGCTCGGCAAAAAGCTGTGCGGCAGCATCCAGCAAGGCTGCGCGCCGGGACGCTTTGGCCAGGCTGCGGCCGGTCAGCCGCGTGGGAGCTGGAGCGTCCATGCCTTCCTTTCGTGACGGACTGTCATCGTGAAGTGAACGGGGAGTGGGACGCCTCCATTCTGGTGGACAGTTTAGTTAATAGCTACTAACCTAAATTTGAGTTAATCCCCGCTAACTGATTGCGTCCATGGGTTCTGGACACCCGTGCGCCGACCGGAAGGACGTCAATGGAGACCCTGGCATCGCGCCTTGACCCGAACGCCGAGGCGTTCCGTCAGAACCACGCGGGTCAGCGGGCGCTCGCCGATGAGCTTCGCAAACGCCTCGCGCAGACGGCTCTCGGCGGGCCGGAGCACTCGCGGGAACGCCATGTCAGCCGCGGCAAGCTGCTGCCGAGGGACCGCATCGACCATCTGCTGGATCCCGGCAGCCCGTTCCTCGAAATCGCCCCGCTGGCCGCCAACGGAATGTACAACGATGAGAGTGCCGGCGCCGGAGTCATCGCCGGGATCGGGCTGATTCACGGACGGCACGTCCTGGTGATCTCGAATGACGCAACGGTCAAGGGCGGCACGTACTATCCGATGACCGTCAAGAAGCACCTCCGGGCGCAGGAAATCGCTCTGGAGAACAACCTTCCGTGCGTGTACCTGGTGGATTCCGGCGGAGCGTTCCTGCCGAAGCAGGACGAGGTGTTTCCCGACCGGGAGCACTTCGGACGCATCTTCTATAACCAGGCCACGATGTCCGCCCGGAAGATCCCGCAGATCGCCGCGGTGATGGGCTCCTGCACGGCCGGCGGCGCCTACGTTCCGGCCATGAGCGATGAAACCGTCATTGTCCGGAACCAGGGGACCATCTTCCTCGGCGGTCCGCCGCTGGTGAAGGCTGCGATCGGTGAAATCGTCACGGCGGAGGAGCTTGGCGGCGGCGACGTGCATGCGAAGACTTCCGGCGTCGTCGACCATCTCGCCGAGAACGACCAGCACGCCCTGGAGATCGTTCGGGATATCGTCTCGACGCTCCCCGTCCCGGACCCTGCCTGGACACCCGGGGAATCCGAAGAGCCCCGGGTGGACATGGAGAGCCTCTACGGGGCTGTGCCGCTCGATGTCAACGCGCCCTACGACGCGAGGGAAATCATCGCGCGCATCGTCGACGGCAGCCGCTTCCACGAGTTCAAGAAGGAGTACGGCACCACGCTCGTGACGGGCTTCGCCACGCTGCACGGGCACCCGGTCGGCATTGTCGCGAACAACGGCGTTCTCTTCGGGGAGTCCGCCCTGAAGGGTGCGCACTTTATCGAACTGTGCGATCAACGGGGCATTCCGCTGATCTTCCTTCAGAACCTGTCGGGCTTCATGGTAGGCCGTGACTACGAGGCCGGCGGCATCGCGAAGCACGGAGCGAAGATGGTCACCGCGGTGGCGACCTGCCGCGTACCGAAGCTGACCGTCGTCGTCGGCGGTTCCTTCGGGGCGGGAAACTACTCCATGTGCGGGCGGGCGTACTCGCCGCGGTTCCTCTGGATGTGGCCTGCCAGCCGCATCTCCGTCATGGGCGGCAACCAGGCGTCCTCAGTGCTGGCCACCGTGAAGCGCGACCAGATCGAGGCGCGCGGTGAGCAGTGGAGCACCGAGGATGAAGAAGCGTTCAAGGCACCCATTCGTGAGCAGTACGAAGCGCAGGGGAGCCCCTATTACTCCACGGCGCGGCTCTGGGACGACGGCATCATCGACCCTGCAGACACCCGCCGCGTCCTCGGCCTCGCCCTCGATGTCTGCGCCAACGCACCGTTGCCGGACACCTCCTTCGGCCTCTTCAGGATGTGATCCGCATGACAGACACAGCACTTTTCAACACTGTCCTCGTTGCCAATCGAGGTGAGATTGCGTGCCGGGTGATCCGGACGCTGCGGGCCCTCGGCATCCGCTCGGTCGCGGTGTACAGCGACGCCGACGCCGATGCCCGCCACGTTCGTGAGGCGGATCAGGCGGTACGGATCGGTCCCGCTTCACCGGCACAGAGTTACCTCAACATCGAGGCGATTGTCGCCGCCTGCGAGGGGACCGGTGCGCGGGCGGTGCATCCCGGCTACGGGTTCCTGAGCGAGAACCAGGCCTTCGCCCGCGCCCTTGAGGAGGCAGGGATCGCCTTCATCGGCCCCCGCGTCCACGCCCTGAACGTCATGGGCGACAAGATCCGGTCCAAGAACCACGTCAGCGGGTTCGGCGTGCCGGTGGTTCCCGGAATCGCCGAACCCGGGCTCAGCGATGACGATCTCGTTGAAGCCGCCGAACACGTGGGCTACCCGCTGCTCATCAAGCCCTCCGCCGGCGGGGGCGGCAAGGGAATGCACGCCGTGGACCGCCCGGAGGACCTCCGGAGCAGCCTGCAGACGGCACGCCGGGTGGCTGCTTCGGCTTTCGGCGACGACACGCTGTTCCTTGAGCGGCTGATCCGCAGCCCGCGGCACATCGAGGTGCAGGTGCTCGCCGACACCTACGGCAACGTCATTCATTTGGGGGAGCGGGAGTGCTCGCTCCAGCGCAGGCACCAGAAGGTCATCGAGGAAGCACCCTCACCTCTGCTTGACGAGGCAACGCGCGTCCGCATCGGTGAAGCGGCCTGCAACGCGGCCCGCAGTGTCGACTATGTGGGTGCCGGCACCGTGGAGTTCCTCGTGTCCGACGACGCACCCGACGAGTTCTTCTTCATGGAGATGAACACGAGGCTGCAGGTGGAACATCCCGTCACCGAAATGGTCACTGGTGTGGACCTGGTCGAGTGGCAGGTGCGCATCGCGGCGGATGAGAAGCTCACGCTCGCGCAGGACGACGTCGTGCTCACCGGCCACGCCGTGGAGGCGCGGGTGTACGCGGAGGATGCGGAAGCCGGATTCCTTCCGTCGGCGGGCACCGTCGTCGACCTCGCAGAACCGCACGGCGAAGGCATCCGTGTGGACAGCGCCCTGCTGCCGGGGCTGGAGATCTCACCGACCTACGATCCGATGCTCTCAAAGGTCATCGCGTGGGCTGATTCCCGCGCGCAGGCACTTGACCGCCTCGACCGTGCCCTTGCACAGACAAGGGTCGCGGGACTGCGCACCAACATCGAGTACCTGCGGTTGCTCATCAACGACGACGACGTCCGCGCCGGCAGACTCGACACCACCCTGATCGAGCGGAAGCTTCCAGGGCTCTCCTTCCGGACGGCGGCCGGTGCTGAGTTGGCTGCGGCCGCCGTCGTACTCGCTGCAGAAAGCGTGACCCGAGGCGCGCGCCGTCGTGCCGGCTCTCCCTGGCACACCGGCGACGGCTGGCGGCTCGGAGGGGTCCACGCCCCTACTCCGGTCCAGCTCCAGGTGGCAGGCTCAGCACCGCAGACCGTCCCGATCACACGGGATGGCGAGCGAAGCCTCGTCACTGTGGGCGGAAGTCGTTTCGAGGTGTCCCGACTGCCTGCCCCTGCGAGCGGTGGGGCTCCCCGCGCCGTGGTCGACGGCGTCACGTTGGACACGCGCCTGGTTCGGGCCGGGTCAACGCTCTGGCTGACCGACGCCGGCTGGTCCCAGCCCGTTCGCCTGCTGACACGCGAGGAAGTCCTGCAGGCGCAGTTGGCAGCCGTCTCGCGGTCTGAGGGCGCGGCCGACCCCGAGGTGCGCTCGCCGATGCCGGGAACGGTCATCACCGTGAATGTCACCGACGGCGATCCCGTGACGGAGGGCCAGGTCCTTGTCACGGTCGAAGCGATGAAGATGGAGCACCAGCTGACCGCCGCCGTCACCGGAACGGTCGCCATCTCCCTCAGCCCGGGCGACCTCGTGTCGGCGAACCAGGTTGTTGCCCGCATTCACCCCGTACCGTCCGGCGACGCAGAAGATCCTGCCGCCGGTCCCGTCCCTCCAGAACAGGAAGATCCCCAGTCATGAACTTTGAACTGAGCGAGGAATACCAGGACCTTGTTGATACCGTCCGGGAGTTCGCAGACCAGGTCGTAGCGCCGGTCTCCGCCAAACACGACGAAGAGCACAGCTTCCCATACAAGGTGATCGCCCAGATGGGAGAACTGGGACTCTTCGGCCTCCCGTTCCCCGAACAGTACGGCGGCATGGACGGCGACTACTTCGCCCTGTGCCTCGCGCTTGAGCAGCTGGCGCGGGTGGACCAGTCCGTGGCCATCACGCTCGAGGCAGGAGTGTCGCTTGGAGCAATGCCGGTGTACCGCTTCGGGACCGAAGAGCAGAAGCAGCAGTGGCTGCCCATGCTGACGAGCGGTGAAGCGCTCGCCGGTTTCGGCCTGACCGAGTCGGAGGCCGGCTCGGATGCCTCCGGAACCAAGACCAACGCGAAACTGATTGACGGCGAGTGGGTGATCAACGGCACCAAGGAGTTCATTACCAACTCGGGCACCGACATCACCCGTCTGGTGACCGTGACAGCAGTCACCGATACCTCCACGCGCGACGACGGCACGGTGAAGAAGGAAATTTCCACCCTTCTCGTGCCGACCGATACGCCAGGATTCACCGCCGAAAAGGCATACAACAAGGTCGGCTGGAACGCATCAGATACGCACCCACTGACCCTGAAGGACGTCCGCGTCCCGGAAGCGAACCTCCTCGGCACCCGCGGCCGCGGTTACGCGAACTTCCTCCAGATTCTCGACGAGGGCCGCATCGCAATCGCTGCCCTCGCTACCGGTGCCGCCCAGGGCTGCGTCGAGGAGTCAATCCGGTACGCCAAGGAACGCCAGGCCTTCGGCAGCAATATCGGTGCCTACCAGTCCATCCAGTTCAAGATTGCGCGGATGCAGGCGAGGGCCCATACCGCGCGCCTCGCCTATTACGACGCCGCTGCCCGGATGCTGGCAGGCAAGCCGTTCAAGACGCAGGCGTCCATCGCTAAGCTGGTCGCAGGCGAGGCAGCGATGGATAACGCCCGTGACGCCACGCAGATTTTCGGCGGATACGGGTTCATCAATGAGTTCACGGTGTCCCGCCACTATCGTGACTCGAAGATCCTTGAGGTCGGAGAAGGAACCACCGAGGTGCAGCTGATGCTCATCGCCCGCGAGCTCGGACTCTGACCACCCAGCTCACCGAGCTGATCGATTTGTAAGGGAGAAGCAGTGATAGACAAAGTCGTCGCCTCAGCAGCCGAGGCCGTAGCGGACATTCCGGATGGAGCGTCCCTGGCCGTTGGCGGGTTCGGACTCTGTGGGATTCCGGTAGCGCTGATTGACGCGCTGCATGAACAGGGGACCAAGGAGCTTGAGACCATCAGCAACAACTGCGGAGTGGACGGCTGGGGCCTCGGCAAACTGCTTGATGACCATCGTCTCCGGCGCACCATCAGCTCCTACGTCGGCGAGAACAAGGAGTTCGCCCGGCAGTACCTTGCCGGCGAACTCGAGGTGGTCCTGACCCCCCAGGGAACGCTTGCGGAGAAGCTGCGCGCCGGCGGGGCGGGCATCCCCGCCTTCTATACGACGGCCGGCGTGGGCACACAGGTGAGCGAAGGCGGCCTGCCGCAGAAGTATGACGACGCCGGCAACATCGCCATTGCGTCAGCACCCAAGGAAGTGCGGGAATTCGGCGGACAGGACTACGTGCTGGAGGAGTCAGTAAATCCCGACTTCGCGCTGGTGCACGCCTGGAAGGGCGACCGTCACGGCAATCTCGTCTTCCACGCAACTGCCATGAACTTCAACCCGCTGTGTGCGCAGGCAGGCAGGATCACCATCGCCGAGGTGGAGGAACTGGTGGAGCCGGGTGAACTGGATCCGGAACACATTCACACGCCGGGTATCTTCGTGCAGCGGGTAGTCCACACACCGAACATTGAAAAGCGGATCGAGAAGCGGACAGTGTCCCTCGACCCTGCGTCGTCCGCCCCCGCGGAAACCTCCAGCCAGGCGAAGGAGCTTTGATCATGGCGCTGACACGGAATGAACTCGCCGCCCGGGTGGCGCAGGAACTGGAGAACGGGCAGTACGTCAACTTGGGCATCGGTATGCCCACCCTGATCCCCAACTACATCCCCGCCGGAGTGGAAGTGGTGCTTCACTCCGAGAACGGGATTCTCGGCGTCGGGCCTTACCCCACAGAGGACCAGTTGGATCCGGACCTGATCAACGCAGGAAAGGAGACCGTCACCGTCAACAAGGGCTCGGCCTTCTTCGACTCCGCGTCCTCGTTCGGGATGGTGCGCGGCGGCCACGTCGACCTCGCAGTCCTGGGTGCCATGGAGGTTGCTGCCAACGGCGACCTGGCCAACTGGATGATCCCGGGAAAGATGGTCAAGGGCATGGGCGGCGCCATGGACCTGGTATTCGGAGCCAAGCGCCTGATCGTCATGATGGAGCACGTCGACCGCAACGGGAACCCCAAAATCGTCCAGCGCTGCTCGCTTCCGCTGACGGGCAAGGGCTGTGTGGACCGCATCATCACGGACCTTGCGGTGATCGATGTCGACCACGAGCGCGACGGCGGCACGCTGGTCCTCCGCGAGACGGCTCCGGGAGTGAGTGTCGATGAGGTACTGGCGGTTACGGGTGCGCCGGTGGAGGTCGACCTCGATGACGAGTGAGAGTCCTGCACCACGATCCGTCGTGCAGCGTGGGCTCTACTACGACGAACTGCACACCGGAGTGGTGTATGCACACCGCCCGGGCAGGACGCTCACGGAGGCGGACAACGTCCTGTTCACCACCATGACCATGAATACCCAGGCGCTGCACCTCGATGCGGCATGGAGCGCTGAGCAACCGTTCGGCCAGCGGTTGGTGAATTCGATGCTGACCCTTGCCACCGTCGTCGGGCAGTCAGTTGCCCAGCTGACACAGGGCACAATCGTGGCGCAGTTGGGTCTGACGGACGTTTCGTTTCCCAAACCGCTGTTCCACGGTGACACCCTGTATACGGAGACCGAGATCACGGAGAAGCGTCCGTCGAAGTCCCGTCCGGGGCAGGGACTGGTGACCATGAAGCACACCGGACGCAATCAGCACGGCGAGGTAGTGGCCCTGGCCACCCGGACGGTGTTGATGTGGTCCTCAGCTGCGCGCGGAGAGGGGCACGGAGAGGGGCACGGCGTCCATGACTGACTTCACGATGGGCCCGGCCCTGCTCTTCTGTCCCGGTGACCGGCCTGAGCGGTACAGCAAGGCGGCGGAACGGGCTGACGCAGTCATCCTCGATCTGGAGGACGCAGTAGCTCCCGACCGCAAGGCTGCGGCCCGCGAAGCGTTGATTTCGCATCCGCTCGATCCGGCGAAGACCATCGTGCGAGTCAACCCCGCTCAGAGCCACGAGTTCGCACTGGACCTCCAGGCACTCCGGGAGACGGCGTACCGGACGATCATGTTGGCCAAAGCCGAAGGCGGCGAGGACCTGTGGGCGCTGAACGGGTTCCACGTCGTTGCGCTGTGTGAGACGGCACGCGGCGTGCTCAAAGCGAGCGAGCTGGCTGAGGAGCCCAACGTCGTCGCCCTCATGTGGGGAGCGGAGGACCTGGTGGCTTCGCTCGGCGGCACCGCCAGCCGCAAGGACGACGGCGGCTACCGCGACATTGCCAGACACGCCCGCTCCACTGTGCTCCTGGCGGCTGCAGCAGCGGGCAAGCAGGCCGTCGACGCGGTCTACGTCAACATTCCGGACGTCGACGGACTTGCCGAGGAAGCACGCGACGCTGTCGCCTCCGGATTCGGTATGAAGGCGTGCATCCACCCCAGTCAGGTGCAGATCATTCGGGATGCGTACCGTCCCTCGGCCGAGGAAGAGCAGTTCGCTCGCGACGTGCTGGCCGAGGCGCAGCGCCACGGCGGAGTGTTCACGTTCCGGGGCAAGATGGTCGACGGGCCCATCCTTCGCCACGCCGAGCAGACCCTGCGGCGGGCACAGCGCACCTGACCTTCCGCGTTGAGTTGGCAGGACACACCCCGAAGAGCGAGCCAAAAGGGACGTGTCCTGCCAAGTCAACACATCGGGAGGGGTACGCGATACTGGAGGAATGGAGTACCCACGAGCCCAGCCTGGTCCGCGCCGCGTCGTCATTCTTGGATCCACCGGCTCAATCGGCACCCAGGCACTCGATGTCATCGCGCAGTCACCGGAGCTTTTCACGGTTGCCGGGTTGTCAGCCGGCGGATTGAACCTGTTGCTGCTGGCCGCACAGGCCGTGGAAACCGAAGCCCCCGTTGTGGCGGCTGCAGTCGCCTCCGCTGAAGAACTCAAGACCGCCATCGACGACGCCGCCCGCGCTTCCGGCAAGCCGTCGTACCGGCCGGAGATCTTCGCCGGCCCCGATGCCTCAACGCATCTTGCCGCCTGGCCGGAGGCCGACGTCGTCCTCAATGCCATCACCGGGTCGATCGGGCTCGCACCCACCCTCGCAGCCCTGAGGCAAGGCCACCTGCTGGCACTGGCCAACAAGGAGTCACTCATTGCCGGTGGGCAGCTGGTCCGGGACGCCTCCCGCCCAGGGCAGATCGTGCCCGTCGACTCCGAGCACTCTGCGATCGCCCAGGCACTGCGGTCCGGCACGGCCGACGAAGTGCAACGGCTTGTCCTCACCGCCTCCGGAGGCCCATTCCGCGGCCGGTCACGTGTGCAAATGTCCTCGGTCACCCCGGCGGAAGCTCTTGCGCACCCCACGTGGGACATGGGACTCATGGTGACCACCAACTCGGCGACGATGGTCAACAAGGCTCTCGAAGTCATCGAAGCGCACCTGCTGTTCGACGTACCCCTCGACCGTATTGACGTCGTCGTCCATCCCCAGTCGGTGGTCCATTCGATGGTCGAATTCATCGACGGGTCTACTCTCGCCCAGGCCTCCCCGCCGGATATGCGGTTGCCCATCGCCCTTGGCATCGGATGGCCGAACCGGGTGAGCGGAGCGGCCGCGGGCTGCGACTGGACGAAAGCAACCTCGTGGACGTTCGAACCGCTGGATGAGGAAGCGTTCCCGGCCGTCGCACTGGCGAAGGACGCCTCGGCCCTCGGCGGGACCCATATGGCGGTCTACAATGCCGCCAACGAAGAGGCAGTAACGGCATTCCATGCCGGACGGATCGGCTTCACGGACATCGTGGATACGGTACGCGCCGTCGTCGAAAGCCACACGAGCGACTCCGACGTCACCCTTGAGTCCGTACTCGACGCCGAGGCGTGGGCACGGCGCAGCGCGCGGATTCGTTGTGGCTTCCAGGACTGAAATGCAACCACCAAGAAGGAACTGACGAGTGACCATTGTGCTGTTCATAGCCGGCGTGCTGTTCGTGGCTGTCGGCATTGCAGCGTCCATCGCGCTGCACGAAGTGGGCCACCTGGTTCCCGCGAAGCTTTTTCGGGTGCGCGTTACGCAGTACATGATCGGGTTTGGTCCCACAATCTTCTCGCGTCGCAGGGGTGAGACGGAGTACGGCGTGAAGGCCCTCCCACTGGGCGGCTACGTCTCCATGATCGGCATGTTCCCGCCCGCGAAAACGGTCGACGGCGGTGCAGCGGTCCGTCAGTCCAGCACCGGAATGTTCCAGCAACTGGCGGCCGATGCCCGCCAGGCGGCCGCTGAGCAGCTTCGTCCGGGCGATGAAAACCGCGTCTTCTACAAGCTGCCCATCTGGAAGCGCATTGTGATCATGCTCGGTGGGCCGGTGATGAACCTGCTGATCGGCATTGTCATGTTCGCCATCCTCATCATGGGATTCGGGTCCGCGCAGCCCACCACCACAGTTTCCGAGGTCTACCAATGCGTTGTGCCCGCCGACCAGCAGCAGGAAACCGGACAGACCGACTGCGGACCCGCAGACCCGGCCGCGCCCGCGTTTGAGGCGGGCCTGAAGCCGGGCGACCGCATTGTCACCTTCGACGGACGCGAGGTGACCGGCTGGATGGAACTTTCTTCCTGGATCCGCGACGCTGCCGGCCGGGAGGTACCCATCACCTATGTGCGGGACGGCGAGACCTTCAGTTCGACGATCGAGCCCCTGCTGACCGAACGACCCGTTCCGGACATCGATGGGAGGGCACTCCTGAACGCGGACGGCACACCGGTCATGCAGGAGGTCGGTTTCATCGGCGTCGGCTCCCAGCAGGAACTGGTGCCGCAGCCGGCGTCGGAGGTCATGCCCGCGGTGGGGGATAGCCTGGTCCGGGTGACCGGGGTCGTACTGAATCTGCCGCAGCGGGTGGCTCAGGTGGCTGAAGCCGCATTCTCTGACGCGCCGCGCGATCCGGAGGGCCCCATCAGCGTAGTGGGTGTGGGGCGTATTGCAGGCGAGGTGTCCGCCATGGAGGAAATTCCTTTCGAAGCCCGGGCGGCGACGCTCGTGGGTCTGGTGGGAGGCGTGAACCTTGCGCTGTTCGTGTTCAACCTGATCCCGCTCCTGCCGCTCGACGGCGGCCATGTCGCCGGAGCTTTGTGGGAAGGTCTGCGCCGGAGTATTGCCAGACTGTTCAAACGGCCGGACCCGGGCCCGTTTGATATGGCAAAGCTCCTGCCCGTCACGTATGCCGTCGCAGTCCTGCTGATGGGCATGGGCGCCCTCTCGATCTACGCAGACATCGTCAAGCCGGTGAATCTCTTCGGCTAGGTTGAATTTCACATTTCACCCTTTCTAGGTTGAATTATGTAATTCAACCTCCTATGGTTGAACGATGTACGTCCTGACGATCGACCAACGCGACAGCACCCACACAGGGGACCGGGTCCCGGACCTGCTGGCTTGTCTCGAAGACGTGCCCTCGGAGGTGTCCTTCGAACGCTCAGTCGGCGATGAGATTCAGGGTGTCCTGGGATCAGCCGAGGCGGTCGTCGAAGCGACCCTTCGGTGCGTGCGCGACGGCGGATGGTACGTGGGAATAGGCATCGGCACCGTGGAACTTCCCTTACCGGCAAGCCCGCGGGAGGGGCGCGGAAGCGCCTTCGTCGCGGCGAGGGCCGCCGTCGAACGCGCCAAGAAGACGGCGGACCGCGCCCCGCTCGCGGTGGAAGGCCGCCACGGCGCCGCCGAAGCTGAAGGTGTGCTGTCGCTCATCGGGCGATTCGTCATGAACCGGTCCGAAGCGGAGTGGCGCATCCTGGACCTTCTTGAGCCCCAGCAGAGGGGAAGCCAGTCGGCGGTCGCCCGGGCGCTGGACATCAGCCCCCAGGCAGTGAGTAAGGCGGTCTCCCGCTCGGCATGGATTGAGGAATGGGCGGCTCGTCCCGCTGCCGCAGTATTGTTGCAGCTGGCGGAGGGGAATGTTCACCCGGCCGCGGATGGGGGAAGAAAATAATGGAGATTTTGTGGGGATTTCTGGCGCTGCTCGCTGCCGGCTTGCTGGGCTCACCCATCACGCTGGCCGTCCTGCGTCTCGCGCGGGCCGTGGATGAGCAGCAGAACCAGTCCGTCCCCGGATTGGACGTTTCCGCAACTGACGTAGAGTCGACGCCGGAAGCCGAGGTTGCTCTCCACGAGTCGGCTCCGGACACCCCGGGGGTTCTTCGCGGTGGACTTGTGATCGGCATCCTCGAACGGACCGGTGTGGCGCTGGCGATCCTCCTCAATGAGCCGGTGGCTATTGCCTACGTCGTGGCAATCAAAGGTCTCGGGCGCTATGCGGAGCTCAAAGAAACCCCTGCAGCCGCCGAACGTTTCATCATCGGGACGCTGACATCCCTGCTGTGGGCGTGCGCTGTCGCGGGCCTCACAGCGGTCTATCTCCTCTGATCACGTAGGGTGGAGACATGAGTGTTTTTGCAGTCGAGTACGTGTATGGTGCCGAATCCGCAGCCAGCCGGGATGAGCATCGCCCCGCGCACCGCGAATGGCTGAACCAGCTGGTCAGCAAGGGAAACGTCTTGGCATCCGGCCCCTTCGCAGACAACGCAGGGGCGCTGCTGCTCTTCGTTGCAGGCAGCGAAGCTGAGCTGAGCGACCTCCTGAAGCAGGATCCTTTCGCAACCGCGGGCGTCATCTCCGCGGTCAAGACAACACAGTGGAACCCCGTCATCGGAGTTCTCTCGGAGCACGCGGACCGGTAGCCGGCCTGCCGCACCCAGGGTCCGTCCCTCCCCACCAAGCCTTACCTATCCCTGGAGGATGCTTTGACCTCGGTCAACCTCGGAATGCCCGCCGCTCCGCCGCCCACCCTGGCGCCTCGGCGCAAAACCCGCCAGATCAAGGTGGGGTCTGTAGGCGTTGGATCGGACTCACCGATCAGCGTCCAGTCGATGACCACTACTCCCACTACCGACATCAACGCGACGCTCCAGCAGATCGCTGAACTGACGGCGTCGGGCTGCGACATCGTCCGCGTGGCGTGCCCGTCTGCCGACGATGCCGAAGCGTTGCCCATCATCGCGAGGAAGTCGCAGATCCCCGTGATCGCTGACATCCACTTCCAGCCGAAGTACGTCTTCGCCGCGATCGACGCCGGCTGCGCCGCGGTCCGTGTGAACCCGGGAAACATCCGGAAGTTCGACGACCAGGTGAAGGAAATCGCGGCCGCCGCCAAAGCTGCAGGCACGTCCATCCGCATCGGCGTCAACGCCGGTTCGCTCGACCCCCGGTTGATGGAAAAGTACGGCAAGGCGACCCCCGAGGCGCTCGTCGAGTCCGCTGTCTGGGAAGCATCGTTGTTCGAGGAACACGACTTCCACGATTTCAAGATTTCGGTCAAGCACAACGACCCTGTTGTGATGGTGAGGGCCTACGAACTGCTGGCTGAGCGGGGCGACTGGCCGCTGCACCTCGGGGTCACCGAAGCCGGGCCTGCGTTCCAAGGCACCATCAAGTCCGCTACAGCCTTCGGCGCGTTGCTCTCCAAGGGAATCGGTGACACCATCCGGGTCTCCCTGTCGGCACCCCCCGTTGAGGAAATCAAGGTCGGAAACCAGATCCTCCAGTCGCTGAACCTGCGTCCGCGCAAGCTGGAAATTGTGTCCTGTCCCTCCTGCGGCCGCGCCCAAGTGGATGTGTACACCCTCGCCGACCAGGTGACTGCCGGTCTCGAGGGTATGGAGATTCCCCTTCGAGTTGCCGTGATGGGTTGCGTGGTCAACGGTCCGGGTGAGGCACGCGAAGCCGACCTCGGTGTGGCTTCCGGAAACGGCAAGGGCCAGATCTTCGTCAAGGGAGAAGTCATCAAGACTGTTCCTGAGGACCAGATTGTTGAGACACTCATTGAAGAAGCAATGAGGATTGCCGAAGAGATGGGCGAAGCCGATGGCGAAACTGCTGGCTCGGGTGGCCCCGTGGTTACCGTCCGGTAGACAGTCCCCGAGTGGAGTAGCCTTTCGGACTCTCACGGGGAGGGACACCCCACCTCTCTGGGAGTTGGTGAACTCGGACAGCACGGCCAACGTTTTCATGGCCGCGCACCTCGAGGCGTCCGGCACGGCCGCGCCGTCGTCGTCCGGCGGGGAAGTGATCGGGGCGTTCCGCGGCTCCCGGATGCTTTCCGCCTGCTGGACAGGAGTCAACCTGGTCCCCATCGGGATGGCAGGTGATGACGCCGCGGCACTGGGCACGCTGCTCGGCGAAAGCGGACGGCGGTTTTCCTCCATCTTCGGTCCGGCGGAGAGCGTGATGGGTATCTGGTCCACCTTCAGTCCCTACAGCCCCGACCCGTTCGACGTACGTGCCGAGCAGCCGCTGCTCGAGATCAGTGAGCCCTCGCCCGTTCGCCCGACGCCGACGCTCCGCCACACGCGAAGTGAGGAGCTGGAGAGAATCCTTCCAGCCTGCGCGGCCATGTTCGAAGAGGAGGTGGGATACTCCCCGTACATCGGAGGCGAGGAACACTACCGACGGCGGGTGGCCAGCCTTATTCGCAGGCGCCACTCGCTGGTGGATTTCGACGACGACGGGCAGGTGATTTTCAAGGCGGAGTTGGGAACGGTGTCGGCCAGCACAGCGCAGATCCAGGGTGTCTGGGTCAACCCGGTGTATCGCGGACAGGGACTTAGCGCAGGCTATATGTCCGCCGTCGTGAACGAGGCGCTCAAACTGGCGCCGGTCGCCAGCCTGTACGTAAACGACTTCAACTCCCGGGCACTGGCGCTGTACAGGACCGTCGGATTCAGGCAGTCAGGTCTCTTCGCTACCGTCCTCTTCTGACCTCCGGTCCGTTCCTCTCCAGTCCCGCCGCGAAAGGCTTGTCATGACCAGCGCGCATCGCATCGGCGTCGCACTCGCCGTTGTCCTCGCGCTGGCCGCCTGCACCGGCGCGCCGGTCGAAGAAGAGCCGGCGGCATCATCGACGCCCACGAACACCGCAACCTCCGCTGAGCCCGGTACGGGCCAGCCGGATCCCGGTACCGGCGGCGCGTCGCAAGACGGCGACGGTTCCCAGCTGGACCCGGCGGAGCTGGTTGGGGTGCTCACTGCTGTGGACGAGGCGGAATCCCTAAATGCCCAGGTAATTCCGGACGCAGAAATCCGCACCCGCGAGAAGGAAGCCGCTCAACAGGTCGCGGGCATCACGGTGACTCCCGAGGAGTGCCACGCCTACATTGAATCAAGTCCCGACGTGTCGGAAAGGGCCAGCCGCGGTGCGATGACCTTTGCGGGGGAGTCATCCCTGCAGCCCGACACCGTCAGCCTGTCGAGTTTCGCGTCGGCAGAGGCGGCGCGTGCACAGGTGCAGGCGAGCCGGAAGCAGTTGGGTCCCTGCTCCGAGTTCACCATGGACATCTCCAACCAGTCCGTCCGTACGACCGTGGAGCAGATCTCAGCGAATACCGCGGCAGACGAAACCCTGGCCCTGCGCACCACCGCCCAGGTGCCCGGGACCATCCAGCAGTCAATCACGGTCAGGGCCGCGGTGGGCAGCACAGTGGTGGACGTGCTCGTGGGGAGCTCAACGGATCCGGAAGCCGACGTCGCCCGGGCGGAGAAGCTGACTGACCGGGTCGTGGCGGAGCTGCGGCTCCGCTGAACTGCGGTGTCATTTACAGTCCGCCGGACCGGTTAGATTGGTAGGTGTTGTTTACTGCCGCCGTACTCCCTTCATCCGCGGCAGAAAGTGCCAAAGAAACGGATTCCAAGCGTGGTCCTTCGACTCTCCACTCTTTTCCTGCGCACGCTGCGCGAAGATCCCGCCGAAGCTGAGGTGGCGAGCCACCGCTTGCTGCTGCGCGCCGGTTACATCCGCCGTGCCGCTCCGGGCATCTACAGCTGGCTGCCGCTCGGACTGAAAGTCCTCGCCAGGGTGGAGACGATCATCCGCGAGGAGATGGATTCCATCGGCGCTCAGGAGGTTCACTTTCCTGCGCTGCTGCCCAAGGAGCCTTACGAGGCCACCAACCGCTGGACCGAATACGGCGAGGGCATCTTCCGCCTGAAGGACCGCAAGGATGCGGACTATCTCCTGGCGCCCACCCACGAGGAAATGTTCACGTTGCTCGTCAAGGACCTGTACAACTCCTACAAGGACCTGCCGCTCAGCCTCTACCAGATCCAGACCAAATACCGCGATGAGGCCCGGCCGCGGGCAGGGCTCCTCCGCGGACGCGAATTCATCATGAAGGACTCCTACTCCTTCGATGTCGACGACGCCGGTCTCGAGCGCAGCTACGAGCTGCACCGTGAGGCCTACCTGCGGATCTTCGCCCGGCTCGGGCTTGAGGTGATCCCGGTAGCCGCCACTGCCGGAGCGATGGGAGGCTCCCGCAGCGAGGAGTTCCTGCATCCTTCCGACATCGGAGAGGACACCTTCGTGGTGTCCGACGGCGGATACGCGGCGAACGTCGAAGCCGTCACCACGGTGGTGCCGGCCGAGCTTGACTACGCCGATGCGCCCGCCGCCGAGGTACGGGACACGCCTGATACCCCGACCATCGAGACGCTGGTCGACCACTCCAACTCAGTCCTGCCGCGTGAGGACCGCCCGTGGACTGCTGCTGACACCCTCAAGAACGTCGTGCTCGCGGCAGTTCTGCCCACGGGTGAGCGCGAGCTCGTGGTTGTTGGAGTCCCGGGCGACCGGAACGTCGACCTGAAGCGTATTGAGGCCAACATCGCCGTCCACCTGTCTGTCGGCGGTGAGGTTGCCGTTGAGGCAGCCACCGACGAGGACCTGAAAAAGCGCCCGGGGCTGGTGAAGGGATACATCGGTCCGGGCCTCAGCCCCGATTCAGCGGTGCTGGGCTCGAAGAGCGCTACCGGCCTTCCCTTCCTGGTCGACCCGCGGGTCGTCTCCGGCACCGCGTGGGTCACCGGGGCAAACGTCCAGGGAAAGCACGTCTTCGGCCTCATTGCCGGCCGTGACTTCACGTGGGACGGCGTGATCGAATCAGTTGAAGTGCGTGAAGGTGACGAAGCCCCGGATGGCTCCGGTCCGCTCCGCGCACAGCGTGGAATCGAGATGGGACACATCTTCCAGCTCGGACGGAAGTACGCTGAGGCGCTCCATCTGAAGGTCCTTGACCAGAACGGCAAGCTGACAACGGTCACCATGGGCTCCTACGGCGTCGGCGTCACGCGTGCAGTGGCAGCGCTGGTGGAATCCAACCGCGATGACAAGGGCATCATCTGGCCGCGCAACGTGGCACCGGCAGATATCCACCTCGTCGCGACGGGCAAGGGCTCTGAGATCTTCGCTGCCGCCGAGGAACTGGCAGCCGAACTGGAGGCCAGGGGCCTGAGCGTTCTGTACGACGACCGGCAGAAGGTATCTCCGGGCGTGAAGTTCGGCGATGCCGAATTGATCGGTATTCCGACCATCGTCGTCGTCGGCCGTGGGCTGGCTGAGGGCCAGGTGGAGGTCAAGGACCGCCGAACAGGTGAGAGCGGGGATGTAGCTGTGGCAGACGTCGTCGAGCATCTGCTGACGCTCGCCCGCGCCTGAGGCTCCCACGGTGATGTCCGGGCTGGAAGAAATCCAGCTGGCTACAATCGTGCTCGTCGTGGTGGCGGGCTTCGCCGCCGGTTGGGTTGATGCCGTGGTGGGCGGCGGAGGGCTGATTCAGCTGCCCGCACTGCTGATGGTGCCGGGCATTACCCCCGTGCAGGCTTTGGCCACGAACAAGATGGGTTCCATCTTCGGCACGACGACGAGCGCCGTCACCTTCTTCCGGCGCGCGAGACCGGATCTTCGGACCGCGGTGCCGATGGCGGTCATCGCGCTCATCGGCAGTTTCGGCGGTGCTGTCCTCGCGGCGTCGCTTCCGGCGTCGGTGTTCAAGCCCATCATCATCGTTGCGCTGGTGGCGGTGGCCATCTTCACCGCATTCCGTCCGACCGTCGGCACCCTCACCAAGCTGAGGCACACCGGTCACCGGCACTACGGGACGGCCGGCGCGATCGGGCTGGTCATCGGCTTCTATGACGGTCTGATCGGACCTGGCACAGGTTCATTCCTGATCATCGCAATGGTCACCCTGCTCGGATACAGCTTCCTGGGCGCCAGCGCGAAGGCAAAGATCGTGAACATGGCCACCAACTTCGGTGCGTTGGTCTTCTTCCTGCCCAACGGCTCCCTGCTGTGGGGCGTCGGCCTGATCCTGGGCCTGGCTAATATGGTTGGCGGCTATGTCGGTTCCCGGATGGCGATCACCCAGGGCAGTACCTTCATCCGAGCGGTGTTCCTGGTGGTCGTCGGAGCCCTCATCCTGAAGCTCGGCTATGACGTGTGGGTCGAGAACATTCGCTGAGTGACGGTTACGGGGCGGCAAGGCGGCCAGCCGGCGGCAGGTGCCCCAGCGGCTTGCGCAGAAGATTGCTCGCGACCCACAGCGAGCGGTCGGCGTCGTCGGCTTTCCCCTCGCGGAGGTAGCCCAGCGCGTTCTCCACTTCCCGGACCACCGACCAGTCTCTGGCCAGCATGGCATCCAGACCCGCGGCGAGTGCAAGGTCGGTGCACCGGTCGCGCAGGTGCGCCGCCGGGTCAGATTCCGACAGGTCGCTGATCCGATTCCACAGCATCGGGGCTACGGCGAACTCTGCATCTCCCAACACCGGCTTGGGATCGATCGCGAGGAACTGACGGGGCCGCTCGGGTACCGGCAGGATGTTCAGGTAGTGCAGATCGGAGTGAACAAGCACGTCGTGGTCCCGGCGCCGGCCCACCGCCCCATGCACCTGGCACACCTCAAGGGCGTACTCCAGCAGCCAGCGGTCGAACGGCCGCCCAAGCATCTCCCACTCGAGCGGTAACGTGTCCGTCCACTGCTCAGCCTGATCAGCGACGGAGGGGATGGACAACCATCTCGGGTCCGGTCCTGTGGAACCGCCAGGCCTGATGGAAAGCCGGCGCATGATCGATCCCCAAATCTCTGTGGTCTCGTTCAGGGGCAGCTCCGCAAGAGATGAATCGCCGTCGAGCCGCTCAAGAAGCAGCACGAAATCGTCGCCGGCACTGTCGAGCAGTTCAACGGCTCCGCGGCCGTCCCACAACGCCAGAGCCTCAGGCTCGGCTGCGGCCTCCGCGTGCGGGGCTGTGATCTTGAGGACGGCGGGACGCCCGTCGGCACAGGCAACGGGAAGCACGACGGCGCAGTGTCCTGTCCACGGTGCAGCCTCCGGTTCCAGCTCGAGAACCAGATCCCATTGGTCCAGGTAACGCTCGGCGATGCCGGCCCAGCACTCCAGCCACGCCCTGCCGCTCGGCAGGCTCAGGACCCTGCGCACCAGGGTGCGCGGGAGCTCGATGTTGAGTGCGTCCACCCGTCAAGACTAGCTGGCAGGCTCCGGCAAGCGTGGATACTCGACCGGGTCGATCCCGGGCAGTATTCCCGTGGCGTCCTTGGGCGACGTTCCTTCCACGGACTCGGCGAGGTGCTGGGCCGTTTCAACGAGTTGGCGCAGCGCCCACTCACGCACAGGTCCCGGTGCGCTGACTCCGACGAGGTCGGCGTAGGTAACTGTCAACCCGCTCTCAAGCTCCCGCAGCGCGTCGTCGGGCGCCGACTGGAAGCGGTCGTCGAGGGCGTAGGCGGCTGCCGGGAGCGGCTCGGCGACGCAGTGCTGCGCCAGTACGGCGGCACCCAGGGCGGCTGCGCTCTCGTGCTGCGCCATCCGCCGAAGGAAAGGTGCGGGATCGTCGGCACGGGCGGCGATCACCTCATACGCATAGGAGGCACGCTGTTCCGCCAGCACCGCCGTCCGTGCACCATCCAGGCCGGGCTCCGGCTCCTCCAACGTAGTGGTTTCCAGCGGGCACGCCGGTTCAGTGAGGTCGTCATGGCGCACTTCGGGCACCGGAATCCCGGGAACGGCGGCGTCGAGGCGCCCGGCAAGCTCCCGGCCCTGGAGCCATTGCGCAGTTGCCGCCGACGCCAGGACGCGGGAAGGGCCCGGTTCCACTGTGGCGGCAGCTTCGAAGCTCTCGGTATAGGAGGCTGTCAGCTCGGCCAGCAGGTCAGCAGGGGAGGGTGCCGGCGTCGTTGTCGCGGTGGAAGGCGACGGCGTCGAACTTACGACGGGGGAGACGGAGGGGGAGGGCGATTCCCTCGCGCCGGCGGGCCGGAGCGCGAGGGCATGTATCCCGAACATCTCCGCAAGCTCGGCATAGTCCGAGCCGTTGGTCACAGGTACTGTCCGCTCCAGGGCGGTGGCGGTGGATGCCAGGCCGTTGGCCGCGGTGGAGGCGCCGCTAAGGGCGACTTCCTCTGCGCTCGGTACGCGGTCCGGAGAACCCTTGCCGATGACCAAACCGATTGACGCGACGAGCAGGAGAACAAGCATCAGCACGACCGTCCGCAGGACACGCCGAACTGCTCCACCGAAGCCGCTGCCGGTGGTGGCGGAACGGTCATTCGATTGCGTCACAACCGATCATCATGCCATGCGAGAGACCCGTGTGGTGTGCCATTCACCGACCTGTCATAAAGTCGTTAGGGTAGTAGCTACAAGATCATCGAGCGGGAGGCGGCAATGGCTGTTAGGTCCGGCAAGCAGACCACTGCCGAAAGGCAAAAGGCTCCGGCATACGGCCGTAGTGAGACTCCCGCACACCTCAACGCCGCAGCTGAAGCCCAGCGGCTGAGGGATTTTCTGCGGCCCACCGTGGAGCAGCACAAGTTGATCCTCGAAGACGTCGAGGTCCGCATCGCCGGAAGCCACCGGACACTGCACGTAGTTGTCGACCTACCGGACGACGGCGCCGAGGGAGTGAGCCTCGACACCATTTCCGAGGTTTCGCAGAGCGTCTCGAATGCCCTCGACAACGATCCCGGCGACGACGGACGTCCCTACAATCTGGAGGTTTCATCGCCGGGTGTTTCCCGGCCGCTCACAGAGCCGCGACACTGGCGACGGAACGTCGGCCGGCTGGTGGACGTAAAGCTGGTAGACGGTGAAGTACTTGAGGGCCGGTTGATCGCCGCTGAGGAGCAGTCGATTTCCCTCACACCGCTCTTGACCGTCAAGAAGGGCACCAAGCCCAAATTCGGTGAAGACCGGGAGATTCCCTACGACCAAATCCGCAAGGGTACCGTTCAGGTTGAGTTCACCCACGCTGATGCCGAGGAATCCGGCGGCGACAATGACTGATTACACCGCTGGTTGCTGAGGAGGCCCCCAATGGACATAGATATGAGCGCTCTGCGGCTACTTGAACGCGAGCGTGAAATTCCCCTTGACCTGTTGATCCCAACGATCGAGCAGGCGTTGCTGGTTGCGTATCACAAGACCACCGGTGCGCAGGATATTGCCCGGGCGGAGCTGGACCGTCGGACCGGCCACGTCACCATCTGGGCGACGGAAGTCGATGACGACGGCGTAGCAGTGGGTGAGTACGATGACACGCCCACCGGTTTCGGGCGGATCGCGGCGAGCACCGCGCGTCAGATCATCCTTCAGCGGTTGCGCGACGCCGAGGACGACAACATCCTGGGTGAGTTCCGTGGCAAGGAGGGCGAGCTGGTAGCCGGCCTGATCCAGCAGGGCAACAACCCGCACATGATTCAGGTGAATCTGGGATCGGTGGAAGCGCTGCTACCGCCGCCGGAGCAGGTCCCCGGTGAAAAGTACCTCCACGGCACCCGTCTGCGTGCTTATGTGATCGACGTGCACCGCGGGATGAAGGGTCCGTCAATCACACTGTCGCGGTCGCACCCCAACCTCGTGCGGAAACTCTTCGAACTCGAGGTTCCTGAGATCGCGGACAAGAGCGTGGAGATTGTGGCGCTGGCGCGGGAAGCCGGCCACCGCACCAAGATCGCGGTGAAAGCCCACGTTCCGGGCGTCAATGCGAAGGGTGCCTGCATCGGCGAGATGGGCTCCCGCGTTCGCGCGGTGATGAATGAGCTCAACGACGAAAAGATCGACATCGTCGACTACAGCGATGATCCGGCGACCTTCATCGCCAGCTCATTGTCGCCGTCGCGCGTTTCGTCAGTGACCATCACGGATGAGAAAACCCGCAGCGCACGTGTCGTCGTGCCTGACTACCAGTTGTCTCTCGCTATCGGCAAGGAAGGCCAGAACGCGCGGCTTGCAGCGAAGCTGACCGGATGGCGCATCGACATTGCGTCGGACGCCGCCGGAGCCTGAGGCAGCGGGGAACTTTCCTCGACAATTTGCCAATGCGTCATATCGACGTCCATGGCGCTAGAATGGATAGGGCTTATGTCGTTACGCCACCAGCCGGTACGAACCTGCATCGGTTGCCGGGGCCGTGACGACCAAGTCTCTCTGGTTCGATGGTCAGCGGTTAACCGTGGCGGCGTCAGCGTCGCTGAGGTGGATCTTCGCCGTCGGCTGGAGGGCAGGGGTGCCTGGTTGCACCCCCGGCCGTCCTGTGTGGAGCTCGCGCTCAAACGCAAAGCGTTCAACCGCGCCTTTCGGGGCCCGGTGGATACGCAGAGCGTGGAACATTGGCTGCACACACTCCAGGGCAACTCCTGATGGGGCTGTCCTGTATGAACACCGTCCTCCCTGAAAGCGGGTCAGAAAACTGATGGAAACCCGATGAGTACCCAGCCATGAGTGCCCAACGATGAACAATCTGTTGAGCTCTGCAATCGGCGCGTCAACTGCTTCGGCGGTTGGGGTCTGCAGTAGGAATTAGACGGTTCGCTCCTTACTCGGTGCGGACCGAGAAGGAGAAATGTGGCCAAGGTCCGCGTACACGAGCTTGCAAAAGAGCTCGGCATTACCTCAAAGGATGCAGTAGCAAAGCTGCAGGAACTGGGCGAATTCGTCCGGTCGGCATCCTCAACCATCGAAGCCCCCGTCGTGAAGAAACTTCGCGGTGCTTTCCCCGATGCGCCGGCAGCCGCCAAGGCGCCCGCATCAACACCGGCGCGAGCTCCCCAGCCCGCGCCCAAGGCAGCAGCGTCCCCGCGACCGGCTCCGGCTGCTCCGGCTCCGGCGCCCGCCCCGGCACCGGTTTCCGAGAAGCCCGCAGCACCGGCGGCACCGGCAACTTCGGCGCCCGAGGCACCCCGCGAGCAGGCACCTGCAGCCCCGGCGTTCAAGGCACCTGCTGCTGCGAAGCCGGCTCCAGAGGCTCCGGCAGCCCCCGAATCCGGTTCCACCAGCGATTCCGGAACTGACCGTAAGCCTGGCCCGAAGCCTGCAGCCGCACGGCCGACGTCGGCACGCCCCGGAGCAGCTCGCCCCGGTGGTGATCGTGCAGGCGGTCCCCGCCCCGGCAACAACCCCTTCGCAACGTCCCAGGGCATGCCCCGATCCGGGCGTGGTGACGGCGATCGTGCCGGCGGCCCCCGTCCGGGCAACAACCCCTTTGCAACATCGCAGGGCATGCCGCGTCCAGGAGGGCGCCGCGATGACGAGCGACCACCCCGTCCGGCTGCCGGAGCGGGCGGTCCGCGTCCCGCCGCCGGTGCGGGCGGTCCCCGTCCGGGAGCACCGCGTCCGGGAGCACCCCGCCCCGGTGCACCGCGTCCCGGTGGTGCCGGCGGAGCCCGGCCGACTCCCGGCATGATGCCGAACCGTACCGAGCGCCCCGCGGCTCCCGGTCGCGGTGGAGCTGCCGGTGCCGGACCTCGTCGTGGTCCCGGTGGAGCCCCTGGTGCCGGTGCTGGAGCCGGTGGCGGCGGCGGAGCGCCGGTCGGCGGCGGTTTCGGCAAGGGCGGCCGCGGACGCGGCGGTACTGCCGGTGCCTTCGGTAAGGGTGGTGCCGGTCGCGGCAAGCAGCGCAAGTCGAAGCGGGCGAAGCGGCAAGAGCTCGAGCAGATGTCAGCCCCGTCGCTGGGCGGCGTCAGCGTTCCCCGCGGCGACGGCGGCACTGTTGTCCGGTTGCGCCGCGGATCGTCGATCACTGACTTTGCCGAGAAAATCGATGCGAACCCCGCAGCTCTGGTGACCGTGCTCTTCCACCTCGGTGAGATGGCTACGGCAACCCAGTCGCTGGATGAAGCAACGTTCGAGGTTCTCGGTGACGAGCTCGGCTACAAGATCCAGGTTGTGTCCCCGGAGGACGAGGAGCGTGAGCTGCTCGAGAACTTCGACATCGACCTGGATGCAGAGCTTGACGCTGAAGGTGACGCGCAGCTTGAAGCACGTCCGCCGGTGGTAACGGTCATGGGCCACGTCGACCACGGTAAGACCCGACTGCTGGATGCGATCCGCAAGTCGAACGTCGTGGCAGGCGAGCACGGCGGCATTACCCAGCACATCGGCGCGTACCAGATCGACCACGAGCACGAGGGCGACAACCGCGCGATCACCTTCATCGATACTCCGGGTCACGAGGCGTTCACCGCCATGCGTGCCCGTGGCGCAAAGGTGACCGATATCGCCGTGCTGGTTGTGGCTGCGGATGACGGCGTCATGCCTCAGACCGTTGAAGCGCTCAACCACGCCCAGGCGGCCGGCGTTCCGATCGTCGTTGCAGTGAACAAGATCGACAAGGAAGGGGCTAACCCGGACAAGGTCAAGGGTCAGCTCACTGAATACGGTCTGGTTCCGGAAGAGTACGGCGGCGACACCATGTTCGTGCACGTCTCCGCGCTGCGGGGCGAGGGAATCGACGAACTGCTCGAAGCGGTACTGCTCACGGCGGACGCGGCGCTCGACATGCGAGCCAACCCGAACAAGGACGCCCGCGGAATTGCCATCGAAGCGAACCTCGACAAGGGCCGCGGCGCAGTAGCGACCGTGCTGGTCCAGTCGGGAACGCTGACGGTCGGCGACACCATCGTCGCGGGTATCGCTCACGGACGTGTCCGTGCGATGTTCAACGAGGACGGCGAAAACGTCTCGGAGGCGGGTCCGTCCCGTCCGGTACAGGTACTGGGTCTGTCCACAGTGCCCCGTGCAGGCGACACCTTCCTGGTTACGTCGGATGAGCGCACCGCCCGTCAGATCGCTGAGAAGCGTGAGGCAGCAGACCGCAACGCGGCGCTGGCCAAGCGCCGCAAGCGCGTCAGCCTGGAAGACTTCGACCAGGCCGTCGCCGAGGGCAAGGTTGACACCCTCAACCTCATCCTCAAGGGTGACGTTTCGGGTGCGGTCGAAGCCCTCGAGGACTCGCTGCTCAAGATCGACGTCGGCGAAGGAGTCGCCCTGCGCGTCATCCACCGCGGCGTGGGTGCCATCACGCAGAACGACGTCAACCTGGCAACTGTCGACAACGCGATCATCATCGGCTTCAACGTTCGGCCCGCCGAGCGTGTGGCCGAGCTTGCCGACCGCGAAGGCGTGGACCTGCGCTTCTACTCGGTCATCTACGCAGCAATTGATGACATCGAGCTGGCGCTCAAGGGCATGCTCAAGCCGGAGTACGAGGAAGCGCAACTCGGCACTGCCGAGATCCGGGAAGTCTTCCGGTCCTCCAAGTTCGGCAACATTGCAGGCTCGATCGTTCGTTCCGGTGTAATTCGCAGGAATTCGAAGGCACGTCTCATCCGTGACGGGGTCGTGGTTGGCGACAACCTCACCGTCGAGTCGCTGCGCCGTTTCAAGGACGATGCCACCGAGGTCCGGACGGACTTCGAATGTGGTATCGGTCTGGGCTCCTTCAACGACGTCAAGGAAGGCGACATCGTGGAGACCTACGAGATGCGCGAGAAGCCTCGGGTCTAGGGTTCATCTCAGGCGGGGCCGCTGCATGCAGCGGCCCCGCTTCCTGCCCCATTCCGACGACGGGCCATTGCCGCCGTCGTCGTTGTCGCTCCCTGAGGGGAGGAAGTAAGGAGAAGTCATGGCAGACGCCGCACGCGCCGCACGGTTGGCGCAGCGCATCAAGGTCATTGTCGCCGAAGCCCTCCGCCGTCGGGTCAAGGACCCCCGGCTTGAAGCGGTCACCGTCACTGACGCCAGGGTCACCAACGACCTGCAGCACGCCACCATCTACTACACGGTGTTCGGCGAGTCAGAGGAACAGGCCGCAGTGCACAAGGCGCTGGAATCAGCGAAGGGTGTGCTCCGCTCTGAGGTGGGCAGGAACATCACGGCCCGTTTGACCCCCACGCTCGAGTTTGTTCCGGACGAGATCCCGGTCAACGCAAGCCATCTCGAAGATCTGCTGCGCACCGCGAAGGAACGGGACGCGGAAGTTGCGGAACTCGCTCGGAAGGCCGCTTTTGCCGGCGATGCTGATCCGTACCGCAAGCCCGGTGAGGAAGACGACCGGGACGACGAGTCGCGTTAGTCCTGTTTGCGCCCAGGAAGCCTGCTCACTCCGGTGAGCAGGCTTTCCTTGTCTGTACAGAGCGCGATGCGGATCCACCCCTCTCCGTTGGAACCGAAGGCAGTTCCCGGAGCGACCGCGACGCTCTGCTCCGCGAGGAAGGTCCGGACCCAGGAGCGCACATCGCCCCCGGTCGCGTGGGACATGTCGGCCCACAGGTAGAACGCTCCTTGCGCCTCAAGGTAGGGAATCCCGAGTGAATGAAGCACCGACGTCGCCGCGTCCCGGTTGGAACGGTAGTGAGCGGCCGCCGTTTCAATGTAGTCGGTGGGTCCGGTCAAGGCAGCGATCGCCGCATACTGGGGCGACGCTCCGACACAGGAGACGATGGATTCCATCACCGCGTTGAACTGTTGCCCCAGCCCGTCCGGCAGAATCAGCGCTCCTATCCTCAGTCCCGTCAGCCCGAACGTCTTTGACAGGGTGAGTGAGGTCAGCACACGCCGCGGCGTTCCCTCGAAGCGTGCAGGGCTCACGTGCGGAACGCCGTAGGTGAACGCTTCGTAGCATTCATCCGAGAGAATCCACAGGTCGTGGCGTTCAGCGAACTCCACGAGCTCCCTGGTGAGGTCCTCGCTGAAGACGGCGCCGAGCGGATTCGAGGGGGAATTCAGCACGAGAAGCCGGGTTCTCGGGTTCACCAGCTGCTCCAGGTCGCTGATCTTCGGCTGGAACCCGTTGTCCGGGCGGAGGGGGTAGTCGACAGCGCGAGCGTGCACCAGCTGGGCAGTCATGATGAAGGTCGGGTAGCCCGGGTTGGGAATGAGGACTTCGTCCCCAGGCTCAAGCAGCATGCTCATGGCCAGGTGCAGGCCCTGTTGCGCACCGGCAGTCACGTAGACCCGTGACGGGTCGACATCCACACCGTTCACTGTTCCGAAGCGTGCCGCGAAACCCTGACGCAGCACAGCGAGGCCCTCATTCGGTGTGTAATTCGTGTCGTCCCTGTCCAGCGCGGCGATTCCAGCGTCGAGGATGTGGCGGGGAACGGGAAACCCCGGCTCGCCGATGCTGAGTACGACGGCGTTGGGCGTCGCCCACGCGGCCTGGGTGATCTCCCGAATCTGGTTGGAGGGAAGGTTCTCGACGTGCTTGGCGATGGACGGCATACGGGCATCGTAGCGAGTGACGGGCGGGAAGGCGCCGAGACCTATACTGGAAGGCGTGAATTCCGGGCAGGTCCACTCAGGACTAGTGATAGTGGACAAGCCGCAGGGCTGGACCAGCCATGATGTCGTCGGCAGGATGCGGCGGTTGGCGGGAACCCGGAAGGTGGGGCACGCGGGTACCCTCGACCCCATGGCCACAGGGGTCCTCGTGGTTGGAGTGAACCGCGCGACGCGCCTGCTGACGTACATTGTGGGCACCTCCAAGACCTACACAGCCACGATCCGCCTGGGGCAGTCCACCATCACCGACGACGCCGAGGGCGAAGTGACGTCGGAGGTCTCGGCTGAAGTGGTTTCATCGGAGGCTATTCGGACGGCGGTTGCCGCACTCACCGGTTCGATCAGCCAGGTTCCCAGCAGCGTCAGCGCGATCAAGGTGAATGGTGAGCGTGCCTACAACCGCGTTCGCTCCGGGGAGGACGTGGTTCTGCAGCCTCGGCCGGTGACGGTTCACAGTTTCGATATTTCGGAGATCCGCCGGCTGCAGGGCGGAGTCGTACAAGACCTCGATGTAACGGTGCGGTGCAGTTCCGGAACCTACATCCGCGCCTTGGCGCGGGATCTCGGGGCTGCTCTTGGGGTCGGCGGGCACCTCACGGCGCTGCGCCGGACAGAGGTGGGACCGTACAGTCTCGACCAGGCATCAACCCTCGAAGAATTGGCACAGGATTTTCGGCTGCTCGGCATCGATGAAGCCGCCCGCGCACTCTTTCCCGTTCGTGAGCTGAGTGATTCAGAGGCTCAGGATCTTTCCCATGGCCGCAGGATTGGTGCCAGCGCCGACACCCCAGCGCCCTCAGCGGACCACACTGACCGTCCGGTTGCCGCTTTTGCCCCGGGCGGCGCGTTGATCGCCCTCCTCGAGAACCGGGGCCTGGAGGCCAAACCTGCCCTGGTCTTCGCACCCGGCGAGGCGGGCGCCTGATGGTGGTCGACGGTTTTTTCATCGCCGGCACGGTGGTGTGCCTTCTCTCGACTCTCATTTGCATCGGTGCGGCCGTGATCAGGCAGCCTCCCAATGACGTGACCATCCTTGCAGTGGCAGCCGTGGAGCTGTTCCTCCTCGTGTACCTGGTGGCGGGGATTTTCCGGCAGGCCGGCGGGGAACCCGTTACGGGCGAGGTATGGGAGTTCTGGGGCTATTTGCTGACCGCGTTGATGATCCCGGTGGGCGCGTTCTGGTGGGCAATCCTTGAGCGTTCACAATGGAGCAACCTGGTATTAGGCGCGGTAGGAGTGACCATTTTCGTGATGCTGTACCGGATGGAGCAGATATGGGACGGAGCAGTGCCGGCATGAACAGGCACGATGCAACGGGGGAGGCGGCTCACACCTCCGATGGCGCAGGTGTTGCCGGTGGAACCCAGGAACCGGGCGCTTCCGCAGGCACCCTGAGCAGGGGCCCGGGCCGCCTCCTCATTGCCGTGTACGGTGTTTTTGCGCTGGCGGCCACCGCGCGCGCGGCGTTCCAGCTCGCGACGAAATTCGACGAGGCTCCGCTGGCCTATGTGCTGACCGCGGTGGCCGCCCTCGTGTATGTCTTCGCTACCGTCTCCCTGAGCCGGTCGGGGGTGCGCTGGTACAGGTATTCCCTCGCTGCGGTGTCCCTCGAGCTGATCGGGGTCCTGACTGTGGGGACCCTGAGCGTTGTCGATCCGGTCCTCTTTCCCGCCGACACGGTCTGGTCGGTGTACGGCCGGGGATACGGCTTTGTTCCGCTGATCCTGCCGGTGCTTGGCCTGTGGTGGCTCTACCGACACCGTGCCGTAACGGCCGCGAACCGACGCACGTGAGCGCCGGGAGTGAGAGGATGAGCTGAGAGGGCCCGGCCCTGGCGGATCATCGAGCACAGAGGGAACATCATGAACAGCAACACCCCTGACAACACGGATCGTCGCAGTTCTTCCATGAACGCCGGACAGGACTCCGCGAACCCCTCACATGGTTCTGCGGGCACGTCCGACGCTTCCCGTCAACCCGCCTCCGGCCAGTCCTCGTCGGGAAAGGCCCCTTCAAAAACTTCCAAGAAGGACGCTGGGAAGACAACCAAGACCAGTCACGACTGGAGCGTGTTCCGCACCGTGGTGGTGCTCGTGGGGCTTCTCATTGCCGGCTTCGGAGCGTACTACCTGATTACCGGTTCAGCAGGGCTACCGGAGACGGGAGACGGTCCCGTGAACCCGACTCTGGAGAACCAGTTCCGATTCTTCGCCGCGATGATGATCGGCGTGGGCGCCGCCTTCGTGACGATCGCGATCAAGTTCCAATGGGCGAATATGCTCTGGCTGGTCTGCCTCATGGTGTTCATCGGCGGTATTGGCCGGGTTCTTTCGTGGGCGTTCTCCGGGACCCCGCACTTCCTCCTGATCATTCTCATGGTTCTCGAGCTCGCCTTCCCGGCTGCTCTGCTTGTCTGGCACCGGTACATCGCCAAGACGACCGAGCTGCGGCGGGAGTATGCCGCCCGCCCCTAGCGGTGTGCGGATTTGCCGGCAGTACGTCGCGATCGATTGCCGGCGTGTAGGCACGCAAGCCCGACTCCGAGCATGACAAGTGCGGCTCCGGAGGCAACCTTCGCAGGAATGCCTGTCTGTGCGAGTTCCGCTCGGGCGGGAGCCTGCCCGACCTCGTCTGAAGCAGGAAGTGCCGGCGCTACGGTGGCATCGGGTGTGGGTGGTTGTGCCGGCTCATCTTCCCCCACACACACCGTTTCCGAGGGCTCACCGAAAGCGGAGGTGAAAGCGTTGGTGTGGTCGTCGCCCGCGTAGGAGGCGACGACTGTGTAGCACCCGGGAGCGGTGAAGGCTGCGAAGGATTCACTGGATTGGCTGCCGTTCAGGGCCGGGACCTCGACTTTCGAGTGCAGCGGAGCGTCGGCGGGCACGTCAGCAGTGAGTGAGGGCCGCTCCGGGAGCGGGCCGTACATTGACAGGGTCACAACCGCACCGGTTTCGATTGAGGGTTGCCCAAAGCCTGACCCGATCACTGTGTCGGTAACCCGTTCACCGACAAGTGAGTCGTGTGTCGACAGTTCAGTGGTGATGTCTGGTGTCCACGGTACGAAGGTCGTCTCATCCGAGATGCCGTATTCCCCCTGCCAACCGAGCACATAGCGGGAGGCCTCAGCAGGAAGGGTGCTTTCGGGGCTGATCGACTCAGTCCAGACGTACCATCCCGGCGAGGGGACAACCAGCCCGGGGGTGTCGTACCTCCCCGGACCCTGCACGCGGGTGGTAACGGCGCCCACCATGGGGGTGTCGGAAGGCACTGATTCCTGAAGGACAGGACGAGACGGCAGGGGTCCCCACAGCGTTGATACGACCTCCACAGACACCGGGGTTCCGTCTCCGGGCATTGACAGCCACGGTGCCGTTCCACCAGGACCTCCTGCAGCGGGAGAGGTTCCCACTGTCAGGACATCATGAACGGTGGTGCCCACGCCTGTTCGCGCAGCGGATGCGCGGGTGACCACCGTCGGTTGGAAAGCCGGGAGGTCGGCGATTGCTGCGGCTGAATCACGCGGTTCAACAACTGCTGCAGCAAGCAGTCTCTGGACTCCGTCGCGGGATGGCAGGAGCCACTGCACTCCCGCCGCCGGTGTCCGGGGAACTGAAACCGTGAGTGAGCCTCCGCCTAGTCCTGTCCGCTTCAGGGTGAGCCGGTGGGGCTCATCAGCAGTGGTCCAGGTGGCGCCCCTCTCCTCAGCCAAGGCAAACGGTCCACTCAGCTCTGCACCGGCCGCCAGACCGGCTGCCGATGTGCCGTCTGCACCAAGAACGGAGACGGACGCGGTCATTGTTCCCTCAGCTCCCGCGGCCTCCAGTCTGATGTCAACCTCATAGGGGCCCGCTTCGCTGAATGCGACCTTGGTCATGGAGCGTGCCTCCGCCACCACCCCATCGGGCAGTCGCTCTGCCCTCAGGATGGCGTCCATCCCGGATGAATCCCACGCCATTCCGGGGGAGGTAAGCGCCCAGACGGCCAGCTGCACGGACGCCGCGGTGGCATTGTCCGCGGTGTCACCCCACCGGTGCAGCAGGTAGGACAACGCCGCGTTCTCTGTCGGATTCAATGCACTCCCGTCACTACGGATGAAGCCGCCCGAATGTCCGTCCTCGTATCCTCCGGCATTTTCCGGGGAGAGCCGCTCGAAATCAGTGCAGTACGCGGCCAGGCCTCGGGAGTTCTTGTACTGGCCCACAAAGTGTTCGGCCGCGTGCACACCGGCCGCTCGCGTCCATCCTCCTCCCACCGGCGCGGCCTGGGACGATGGCACCTGAGGCAGACACAAGAGGGTGACCAGGAAGAGGCACACTCCGGCCGTCCGCATTGCCCCTCGGCGCCGGGATAGGAACAGGGAAAATGACACGGAAGATCCTCCTGAGGTGAGTGGGGGCCGCGTTCCTCCCTTGTGGGTGCGGCCAACAGGTATCAATCGTCGCTGTGCCGTTCTCCGAGAGGCGGCCCTCCGGCTTCCATGTGCACAAACTGCCTCAACCGGCGTCGCTGTGCAGGAAAAGAGATTGGCCCGGGAAGTCTCCGTCCTGACTGCGTTCATGGATCGGCCATAATAAGGAACGACGAAGGGTACTGTTACCCGCCCAACCCCAAGGGAGATGCGTGTTCTACTGGAGAGACCTGGCCGATGTGCCGGAGGGTTTCGGTCCCGCAGTCGTCACCATCGGGAACTTCGACGGTGTCCATCGCGGCCACCAAAGCGTGCTTCAGCAACTGGTGGCTGCCGCCCACGAACGAAATGCAGCCGCCGTCGTCATTTCATTCGAGCCTCATCCCGCCCAGGTTCATCGGCCGGAGAGCGCGCCCGAACTGATCATGGGCCTGCAGGACCGAGTGGAAACCCTTGCCGACACAGGCATCGACGGCGTGCTGATGATGCATTACACCCTCGAGTTGGCCGCGTTGACGCCGGAGGAGTTCGTCCGGTCGGTCCTCGTCGACGGTTTGCGGGCGAAGGCCGTGGTCATCGGCCATGACGTGCGCTTTGGCCGCGGCAACTCGGGCGACCTCTCGACGATGCAGGAGCTGGGCGCCCAGCTCGGCTTCGACGTGGTCGTCATCGACGACTTCGGATCAAGCCTGCAGAGTACGACGACGGCTGGAGGCCAGCGGCGCTGCTCCTCAACCTGGGTGCGTGAAGCGCTGGTTGCCGGGGACGTCACGACGGCGGCCCGTATCCTGGGCCGGCCCCATCGCATGCGCGGCGTTGTCGTGCACGGAGCCGCCCGGGGGAGGGCCCTGGGATTTCCCACCGCAAACCTGTCCTCCGACTCCACCGGGTTCATTCCCGCTGATGGAATCTACGCCGGCTGGCTCATCGACAGCAGCCAGGTGCGCTGGCCCGCAGCGATCTCCGTCGGATCCAATCCCACGTTCGAAGGCGTGTCCAGGCAGGTCGAGGCGCACGTGATCGATCGGCCGAAGGAAGAGATCGACGTATTTGACCTGTATGGGCAGACGGTGATCGTGGAGTTCGTACGTCGGCTGCGGGGTATGGTGACCTACCGCGGGCCCGAAGCACTGATCGACCAGATGCGCTTGGACGTGGACCAGACCCGTAGCGTGCTTTCGACAGAACAGCGTACCTACGGGTAAAGTTGACCGAGGTCCTGCTGCAGTCCGTGGTTGCTGGACCACCGCCGGAGCTCCGCTCGATCTGCGAGGGGAACCGGCATCTACTTTGTTCACGGTACAACTCATAGGAGTTATTTGTGGCACTTGACGCCGCTCTGAAGCAGGAAATCATCAAGGAATACGCAACCTCCGAGGGCGACACCGGTTCGCCTGAGGTGCAGATTGCAATGCTTTCCCGCCGAATTCTTGACCTGACCGAACACCTGAAGAAGCACAAGCACGACCACCACACGCGTCGTGGCCTGCTTCTGCTGGTTGGTCGCCGTCGTCGTCTGCTGGACTACCTGCGCGACACCGACATCACGCGCTACCGTACGCTCATTGAGCGCCTCGGCCTGCGCCGCTAGTTAGACTGTGAGGCGGCCCCTTCCTTCGGGAAGGAGCCGCCTTCAATCTTTGCGGCAGATATGCCGCAAAGGAACCGCACTCCCAGGAGTGCGTTGGAAGTAAAAAGTCCATACCAGGAGCCAGGCGGACACGCAGGCATTCGCGGTCCTCGGTAGTGGTCTCCGGGCACCATCCGTGTGATGGCAGTTCCCGTGGACCTCGATCGAAGACCGGGTGCCACAACCCGTCCTAACGGCGTTGACCAGCAAGACGCCGCCTGCCTCCGTCACCACAGAAACGGAGGTGACTCTCTATGGAGGGTCCCGAAATCCAGTTCGCCGAAGCCGTTATCGACAACGGTCGCTTCGGCCAGCGCACAGTTCGCTTCGAAACCGGGCGTCTCGCCCAGCAGGCCGCCGGTGCCGCAATGGTCTACATCGACGAGGACACCGCGCTCCTTTCCGCCACCACTGCAGGAAAGTCCCCGCGCGAAGGTTTCGACTTCTTCCCGCTCACCGTGGACGTCGAAGAGCGTATGTACGCTGCCGGCCGCATCCCGGGCTCGTTCTTCCGCCGTGAGGGCCGCCCGTCCACCGAGGCGATCCTCGCATGCCGCCTGATGGACCGCCCGCTGCGTCCGGCCTTCGTGAAGGGTCTGCGCAACGAGGTTCAGATCGTCGTCACCGTGCTCGCCATCAATCCTGATGTCCGTTACGACGTCGTCGCTATCAACGCCGCTTCCATGTCCACGCAGCTCTCCGGTCTTCCGTTCTCCGGTCCGATCGGCGGCGTTCGCGTTGCGCTCGTCTCCGACGGCTCCGGCGAGGACCAGTGGATCGCGTTCCCGAAGCACTCCGAGCTCGAGAACTCCGTGTTCGACATGGTTGTTGCCGGCCGGGTGGTCGGTGACGATGTAGCGATCATGATGGTCGAGGCTGAGGCCACCGACAACTCCTGGTCCCTCATCAAGGACAACGGTGCGACGGCACCTACCGAAGAGGTCGTCGCCGACGGCCTTGAGGCTGCAAAGCCCTTCATCCGCGCACTGTGCGAAGCCCAGTCGGACCTCGCCGGCCGCGCTGCCAAGCCCACGGTTGAGTTCCCCGTGTTCAAGGATTACCAGGACGACGTTTTCGCTGCCGTTGAGGGTGCTGCCGGTTCACGCCTGGCTGAGATCTTCACGATCGCCGACAAGCAGGAGCGAGAGGACGCAGCCAACGCCTACCGCGCCGAGGTCATCGAGTCGCTCTCCGGCCAGTTCGAGGGCCGCGAGAAGGAAATCGCCGGAGCCTTCAACTCGGTCACCAAGAAGGTTGTGCGTCAGCGCATCCTGCGTGACCAGGTCCGTATCGACGGCCGTGGGCTGAGCGACATCCGCAAGCTCACCGCCGAGGTGGAGGTCCTTCCGCGCGTTCATGGATCGGCCATCTTCGAACGTGGCGAGACCCAGATTATGGGCGTCACTACGCTGAACATGCTCAAGATGGAACAGCAGATCGACTCGCTGTCTCCGGTGACGCGCAAGCGCTACATGCACAACTACAACTTCCCGCCCTACTCCACCGGTGAAACCGGTCGCGTGGGATCGCCGAAGCGCCGCGAAATCGGTCACGGTGCGCTGGCGGAGCGTGCTCTCGTCCCGGTTCTGCCCAGCCGCGAGGAGTTCCCGTACGCCATCCGCCAGGTCTCCGAGGCCCTCGGCTCCAATGGTTCCACTTCGATGGGCTCCGTCTGCGCTTCGACGCTGTCGCTGCTCAACGCCGGTGTGCCCCTGAAGGCTCCGGTTGCGGGTATCGCAATGGGCCTCGTGTCCGATGAAGTGGACGGCCAGACCCGTTACGCGGCCCTGACCGACATCCTCGGCGCCGAAGACGCTTTCGGTGACATGGACTTCAAGGTCGCTGGTACTTCCGAGTTCGTCACGGCGATCCAGCTCGACACGAAGCTCGACGGCATCCCGGCTTCTGTGCTCGCGGCAGCACTGAAGCAGGCCCGGGAGGCACGTTTGCACATCCTCGGAGTTCTTGAGGCTGCGATCGACACCCCGGATGAGCTCTCCGAGTTCGCTCCGCGCATCATCTCCGTGAAGATCCCGGTCGACAAGATCGGTGAGGTCATCGGCCCCAAGGGCAAGATGATCAACCAGATCCAGGAAGACACCGGAGCCGACATCTCGATCGAGGACGACGGCACCGTGTTGATCGGCGCCACTGACGGTTCCTCGGCCGAAGCTGCCCGCGCTGCGGTGAACGCTATCGCGAACCCGCAGGTTCCCGAGATCGGTGAGCGTTACCTGGGCACGGTTGTGAAGACCACCACCTTCGGTGCGTTCGTTTCACTGACGCCGGGCAAGGACGGGCTGCTGCACATCTCAGAGCTGCGCAAGCTCGCCGGCGGCAAGCGCGTGGACAACGTCGACGACGTCGTCTCCGTGGGCCAGAAGGTCCAGGTCGAGATCACCAAGATCGACGACCGCGGCAAGCTCTCTCTCTCGCCCGTAGTGGCGGAGGAAGCCGGCGAAGCCGCTGCTGACGACGCTCCGGGTGCTCACGCACAGGATGCCGCCGAGGGCGACGACAACTAGCGGACACGCTGACAAGCACAAACCAACGGCTCCGCGGCGAACTGATTCGCCGCGGAGCCGCTGGCGTTGAGGAGAAGTTATGACTGAAACAGGCCAGGGCTCACCCGTCCTACTTCCATTGGTGACGGGCGGTTCCGAGCACTCTTCCATGCTCGTTGCGGGAGCACAGGGGGGAGCGGTGGTCCGCCGCTCTGTGCTGCCCGGTGGTGTCCGTGTACTGACCGAGGCAATGCCCGGGCAGCGGTCGGCGAGCATCGGTTTCTGGGTGGGCGTCGGTTCCCGCGACGAAGCCGACGGAGAGCATGGTTCCACGCACTTCCTCGAGCACCTGCTGTTCAAGGGAACACAACGGCGGACCGCGCTTGATATCGCCGCCGCCTTTGATGAGGTCGGGGGAGAATCGAACGCTGCGACCGCCAAGGAAAATACCTGCTACTACGCGAGGGTTCTCGATTCCGACCTCCCGATGGCGATAGATGTCATCGCGGACATGGTGACATCGGCCGTCATCGATCCGGAGGAACTGGAGCAGGAGCGCCACGTCATCCTGGAAGAGATCGCGATGGACAGCGACGACCCGTCCGACGTCGCGCACGAAAAATTTGTCGAAGCCGTCCTGGGCGCACACCCGCTTGGGCGCCCCATCGGCGGGACCCCTGACGCTATCAAGGCCATCTCGCGCGACTCCGTCCTTGACCACTACCGCCGCTACTACCGTCCGGAGGAACTGGTGGTGACGGCGGCCGGAGGACTGGATCACGACGTCGTATGCTCACTCGTCGTGCAGGCGCTTGAACGGGCGGGGTGGACGCTTGCAGCAGACGCCGCCCCCGTTCCCAGGCGTGCGCCGGAGCCTACCGTGCTCAAGGACAGCGGTGGAGTGCACGTGATCCGGCGCGCAGTGGAGCAGGCGAATGTCCTGGTGGGCTGTCCGGCACTGACGGCCACGGACGATCGGCGCTTCGTGATGAGCGTCCTCAACGCGGTGCTCGGCGGGGGCATGTCCTCCCGTCTCTTCCAGGAGATCCGGGAGAAGCGTGGGCTCGCCTACTCGACCTACTCTTTCTCGGCGTCGTACGCCGACGCAGGTTATTTCGCCATGTATGCCGGGTGTAGCCCGGCGAAGACGGGCCAGGTTATCGGCCTGCTCAGCGCGGAGCTCGAGCGGCTGGCATCGGAGGGCGTCAGCGACGAGGAACTCAGGCGTGCGGTCGGTCAGCTCTCCGGCGGCATGGTGCTTTCCCTCGAAGACAGCGGTTCGCGGATGACCCGACTGGGCCGCGCGGAGCTGGTCAGCGGCGAGTTCCTCGGGCTTGACCTTACGCTGGAGCGCGTCCGGGCTGTGACTGCGGATCAGGTGCAGGCGCTCGCACGGCAGCTCGCTGATGCACCCCGGACTATCACGGTCGTTGGACCGTTCGACAGCGAGGCGGAGCTGGGCCTGTAGCCAGGCCGGCGATGTCCTGCCGCCTAGCCCCCGGCGAACGGCGGCAGGACATCGAGAACGTCGCCGCGTCCCAGTGGTGCGGTATGGTCGCGCAGCGCAACCTCGTTGAGCAGGAAGCTGCTTCGTTCCAGAACCTTTGCCATGGACGGATCGCCGTCGGGGTGGAGGCTGCGGATCTCGCCCAGCACCTCCGAAAGCGCCACGCCGTCCAGATCGAGGCGTTCTTCAGGGACGCCGGCGGCCGCCTGGGCCGCGCCGAAGTATCGAACCAGCAATTCAGCCGCCAATCGCACTCATGGAGCGGTCGGGCTGCACGAAGTCGGCAGCCCCAAGGCCGGTATGGTCCATGCCGTGCGCCTTGGGCTTGGCCCACATTGCTTCCTGCCAACGCCGGGCGATGGCGTCGTCGTCGGCGCCCGAGCGCAGCAGGTCCCGCAAATCTGTTTCTTCGCGGGAGAACAGGCAGCTCATGATCTTGCCCTCGGCCGTCACGCGCGTGCGCCTGCAATCTGCACAGAAGGGCTCCGTCACGGAGGCGATGATTCCCACGGTGCCGATAACGACGTCGGGCGCTTCCGGCCTGCGCACCTCCCACCGTTCGGCGGGGGCACCGTCGCGGTTCCGCGGGTCGGGCGTGAGCACGAACCGTTCGGTGAGACGTTCTCGGATCTCGGAAGCGGTGATCATCCCGTCACGGGTCCATCCGTGATCGGCGTCGAGGGGCATCTGCTCGATGAAACGCAGTTCGAATCCACGTAAGACAGCCCACTCCAGCAGGTCCGGCGCCTCGTGGTCGTTGATTCCGCGCATGAGTACGGCGTTGATTTTGACCAGCCCGAGACCGACGGCGGCAGCCGCCTCGATACCGCGCAGAACCCGGTCGAGGAAAGGCCGGCGGGTCAGCTGGGCGAAGGTGTCCGGGTGCAGCGAATCCATGGAAACGTTGATCCGGGTCAGGCCGGCGTCCTTGAGGCGTTGAGCTTTCTTATCCAGGCCCAGGCCGTTGGTCGTCAGCGATACCGGTAGGTCAGGGTGCTGGGCGCGGATATCGGCGATGATGTCGATCAGGTCCGCCCGCACCAGCGGCTCACCGCCCGTCAGGCGAAGTTCGCGGATGCCCAATATGTTCACTCCTATGGCGACCAGCCGGACAATTTCCTCGCGGGAGAGCACCTGGTCCTTCTGCAGCCATTCCAGACCCTCGGCCGGCATGCAGTAGGTGCAGCGAAGATTGCACTTGTCGGTGAGGGATAAGCGCATGTCTGTGGCCCTGCGCCCGTAGGAATCAACCAGCCCGGCATCGGGCGCAGGCATATTCGCGCGCACGGTAGGGCTGCCAAGTGGGATTGCCATAGTCCGACATTACGCCCTTTGTCTCAGGCCCTCCATTTATTTATCCCAAGGCTCGGGGAGCTTCGCGGGACGCGCCCCAGCTAGGCTGGGATGTGCATCATCGCATGCACACCACGTAATGTCCGCGCGGCTTGATACAACGGGGCACAATGACACGAACAGTCGAGGAACATCAGCAGGCCGTACTCGGACTGCTGAGGTACAGCAGCGCCTTCGCCGACCGGACGGCCGAAATGCTGCCCCTCAGGGCGGCGCGGGGACGGGTGCTCGCTGAGGACCTGCGCGCCCCCGTGAGCCTGCCTCCCTTCGACAACTCGCAGATGGACGGCTACGCGGTCCACCACGCTGACCTCGATGGCTCCGAGGCCCGGCGGTTCTCGGTCGCGCCCCCGGTGCCTGCCGGTGCCAAACCCGATGTACTTCTGCCTGGTTCTGCCGCACCCATCATGACGGGAGCCATGCTCCCGGAGGGGGCAGCCGCCGTCGTACCGATCGAGCGGGCGGTGCCCTCCCAGTTCCCCACCACCACTCAGTATCGGAACTCCCAGCTCACGGTGGAGTTGCCCGCCGTCGAGGAGGGCTCCTTCATCCGGCGCGCAGGCAGCGATGTTGCGGCTGGAAGTATCGCCCTGGAGGCGGGGACCCTGCTGGGGCCCGCGCAGCTCGGTCTGGTGGCGGCCTGCGGCCTGGCAACGGTGTCCGTGCGACCACGATTCCTCGTGTTGCTCCTCAGCACGGGCGACGAAGTCCAGAAACCCGGCACCGCGCTTGCACCCGGCCGGATTTTCGACGCCAACACCACACTGCTGACGACGGCACTTGAAGAGGCGGGCGCGGAAGTACAGCTCCACAACATCGTGGCTGACAATCCGGAGGAACTGAGGGATGCACTGCAGTCCATCGGCCGGCCGGTCAATCTCATCCTGAGTACCGGCGGCATCAGCCAGGGTGCCTATGAAGTGGTCAAGCAGGCGCTGGCAGACAGCAGCGTCGAGTTCCTGTCGGTGTCCATGCAGCCCGGCGGGCCGCAGGCCATCGGTACCATCAACGGAGTGCCCTTCCTCGGGTTCCCAGGCAACCCAGTGAGCGCGCTGGTCTCCTTCGAAATGTTCCTCCGGCCCGCGCTCAGCACAGTTACCGGGATACCGGGTAACCGGGTCTGCCTGCCGGCACGGCTCACCGAGGACGTCCGTTCGCCGGAAAATAAGCACCAGGTCCGCCGGGGGCTCTACACAGACCGAACCGGCCAGGGGGAGGGGATCGGAGACGTTACGCTGCTTGGCGGGCCAGGTTCCCACCTCCTGCACGCCCTTGCCGGATCGAACGCGCTTGTGCACCTGCCCGTCGGAACGGGCACTGTGGAGGCGGGCACACCGGTTGCCGTATGGCTGCTCAGCGAGCTCCGCGGCGTCGTGCAACCACTTCATCCCAGCAACCCCAACCGAGAGGCGCTGACATGACCGAACCCCAAGCCCGGCTGACCCATGTGCGCGACGACGGCTCAGCACACATGGTCGACGTATCGGCGAAGGCCGTTACCGCGCGCGAGGCAACCGCCCAGAGCGTCCTGCGGACAACCCCGGAAGTCATCGCGCTGATCGTGGACGGCGACCTTCCCAAGGGAGACGCCCTCGCGGTGGCCCGCATAGCGGGAATCATGGCGGCCAAGCAGACCTCGACGCTGATACCGCTGTGCCACCCGTTGCCGTTGAGCAAGGTGACCCTCGACTTCGCCCCGGACGGCGACGCGGTCGTCGCGACGGCAACGGTGAAGACCACCGCTGTGACCGGCGTTGAGATGGAGGCATTGACTGCGGCGTCCGTTGCCGCCCTGACGCTCTACGACATGATCAAGGCCGTGGACAAGCACGCCGTCGTCACGGACATTCGGGTCCTGGCGAAATCGGGCGGAAAGAGCGGGGACTGGATCGCATGAGTTCCCCCAGAACAGCCGCGCTGATCATCGCGTCGACGCGTGCCGCGGCAGGCGTGTACGAGGACGAATGCGCGCCCCTGATCCAGCGCTGGCTGGTGGGAAAGGGCTACGCCGTGCAGCGTGCGGAAGTGGTTCCTGACGGCGATGCAGTGCGCGAGGCCCTCGCCCTCTGCCTTGGCGGCGCACCGTCCGTGCTCATCACCAGCGGAGGCACTGGCCTGAGCGCCGACGACGTCACCCCTGAGCTCACCGAACCCTTCCTCACCCGTTCGTTGCCGGGAATCATGGAGGCGGTCCGTCGGGCAGGAGCCGCAAAGACTCCCATGGCCGCATTGAGCCGTGGATTTGCCGGAGTGTCCGGCTCCACCTTCGTCATCAATCTCCCGGGATCGCCGGGGGCAGTCCAGGACGGCCTGGACGTACTGGACCCCGTTCTTGACCACATCTGCGAGCAACTTGAGGGAAGCCATGAGCACTAGCACTGTCCTGCACGCCGGCGTTTCCGCCGAGCCCCTCGACCTGAATCTTGCCCTCAGCGTCGTAGGTTCCGCTGACTGCGGAGCGGTGGTGGGCTTCGGGGGAGTGGTGCGCAACCACGACGGCGGCCGGCAGGTTGACCGCCTGGGCTACAGCGCCCACCCTTCCGCGGGAAACGTGATCGCCGAGATCGCCGCGGAAATCGCCGAAAAGTACAAAGGCATCCGGATCTGGGTGGCGCACCGCACCGGCCCATTGGCGATTGGGGATCCGGCCCTGGTCGCAGCCGTGGCCTCGGGCCACCGCGGCGAAGCATTTGCAGCGTGTACTGAGCTCGTCGACACCGTCAAGGCCCGCGCCCCCATCTGGAAGGAGCAGTTCTTCGCGGACGGCTCGGTCGAATGGGTCGGCGTCGAGGGCTGACCGGACCAGTAGCGCCTGCTGGCCTCCCACGTCTCGCTGGCGCTCGGCGCGAGACCCTCGGCCAGTAGGCTTAGCCCCATGACTCAACCGACTTCCGTTGCCGTTCTTGGCGCCTCCGGCCGCATGGGTACCGAGGCCGTCAAGGCTATCGATGCTGCTGCTGACCTCCGACTAGTCGCTGCCCTTGGCAGGACAGATTCACTCGAGGACATTGTGACAGCTGGCGCGCAGGTGATTGTGGACCTCACGGTGCCGGAGAGCACCGAACACAACGTGGCGTTCGCCGTCGAGCACGGCATTCACGCCGTCGTCGGGACCACCGGCTGGGACGAGGAACGAATCGGTCGTCTCGAGGGATTGCTGGATCGGAACCGTCACGTCGGTGTGCTGATCGCGCCCAACTTCGCCCTCGGCTCGGTGCTCGCAACGGCCTTCGCCGCCCGGGCGGCGCGGTACTTCGAATCGGTTGAGCTCATCGAACTCCACCACCCGGACAAAGTGGATGCACCGTCAGGCACGGCGGAGCGGACGGCGGCTCTCATTGCCGACGCGCGTCGCGAGGCCGGGCTCGCCGCGAGCCCGGATGCCACCCGAACGGCACGCGACGGTGCCCGCGGCTGTGACATCGACGGTGTCCGTGTTCACTCCGTGCGCTTGCGGGGTCTCGTAGCGCACCAGGAGGTCCTCTTCGGGGGCGTCGGCGAGCAGCTGACCATCCGCCACGACTCGTTCCACCGCGAGTCCTTCATGCCGGGCGTGCTGCTCGGGGTCCGCGAGGTGAGTTCGCGTCCTGGCCTCACCGTGGGCCTGGACGGTTACCTGGACCTGCAGGCGTGATGCAGACTGTGGACTTTCTGAAGAAACATCGCGTCAAAATAGGCGTGGTCTTCGTCACTGTTCTCCTTGCTTTCTGGCTCATAGTCGCACTGCAGCGAAGCGTGATCCTGCTGACCGATCCGGATCCCGTCGCCAAGGCGCTTGGTGTGGCCTACCTCCTCCTTCCGATGATCGGCGCATGGGCCCTGGTTCGGGAACTCTCGTTCGGCGCCCAGACCGAGCGGATGGCGTCCACACTCGACTCAGAGGGCGGTTTGCCGGTGGATGACCTGCCACGCACGCCTGCGGGCCGCATCGTGCGGGAGGCAGCCGATGCGCAGTTCCCCGCGTACCAGGCGGAAGCCGAAGCCAATCCGGGCGACTGGCGTTCCTGGTTCCGGCTCTCATGCGCCTACGACGCCGCCGGCGACCGCACGCGCGCACGCCGCTCAATGCGTCACGCAGCGAAGCTTTTCCGCGGGGAAGCGGACTAGCCGGGCCTTCGTGCCCTGCCCGGTGAGCGGGCCGCGTCGCTTGCGCCGGCCGCTACAAATTCCAGCGGCCCGCGCGCGCCTAGTTTCCGCACCAGCAGCCCAAGGGCAACGAAGACGGTCACCTGGGCCCAGTAGACCGGCGCAGGGTCCAGGGGAACCTCCTGCTGGTCGACGATACTCATTACCCAGATGTGCAGGGAGTAAAGGGTCAGCGTCATTGCACCGGGAGCCGACAGCGGCAGCAGCAGCCAGGGCAGCCGACGTGTCACCACGAGGCAGAGCCCGACGACGGCCGCTGCCGTACCAGCGGTGTGCATCAGATCCAGCGGCGTGCCGGAGTGGGGAGCGCTGGCTGCAAGCCACCACCAGGTGCCGGCCTGGTCGACCCCCGTCAGACTGACTGGAAGCATTGCCTTGATGTCGTAGCGCTGTGCCTGGGGAGTATCGAGCAGGACAGCCAGCCCGCCAAGCGGCCCCAGCAGCAACGCGCTGATGAACTTCGCCGTGCTTGCAACGCCCACTCCGACGAGTAGCAGGCCGAACTGGACGCCGGGTGCCCTCAGGTTCAGACGGCCTATGAGCATGCCGAGCAGGAGATAGCTCAGCCACTGAATCGCGGGGTAGTAACCGGTCACGAGGATATCCGCGAGCAGTGTTGCAGGCTGCCCGAAGTGCTCGAGCGCGGGATTACCGTCCAGATCCGAAGGGTCGATGTTGGCGTCGGCCCAGGGCCGCAGCAAGAATGCCGCGGCGGGGGAGAGCAGCGTCCAGGCGACGGCCCACCACGCCAGCTGCCCCCGCGGCATCCCCACGAACGGCAAAGCCATCAGGAACAGGATTCCGTAGTGGAAGAGGATCACAGCGATGTTGGTTTCGAGGCCGCCAAGCATCAGGCCCACCATTGCAATAACGACGGCGCGCGCAGCGATCCCCCTGCGGTCGCGGGAGATACCGCCGCGGTTGTGCAAGGCGTTGCCACCGGTCAGCAGTGCCAGACCGATACCCGCCACGAGTGCGAACAGGGCAGATGACCGTCCGGAGAAGGTGGCACCTATCCATGAAGCCTCGGAGCTGCCCTCCAGGTAAAGGGGGAAAACGTGGGTGGACATCATGCCGAAAAGGGCTATGCCCCTGGCCGCATCGATACCGCTCAGCCTGCCCGGGCTCTGTGTGATGGCCATGATGGAATGTTCTCACGCCCGCTGCAGCGGGTAAGTTTGACCTATGGCTGCCTCCGATAATCACCCGCTCCCATTCGGTTCCCTCGTCACTGCCATGGTGACTCCGTTTACCCCCGACGGCGCTGTGGACTTCGATGCAACGGCTGCGCTGGCGGTCCGTTTGGTCGAGGACGGGTGTGACGGCCTGGTGATTTCCGGAACGACCGGTGAAACGTCCACCCTGGAGGACCAGGAGAAGGAAGACCTTTTTCGCGTTGTCGTGGAAGCGGTGGGCGGCCGGGCCAAGGTCATCGCCGGTACCGGCACGAACCACACGTCCCACTCGGTCGAGATGGCTCAGCGCGCCCAGCGCGCGGGTGCAGACGGACAGCTCGTCGTCACTCCCTACTACAACAAGCCGACACAGTCCGGCGTCCTGGCACACTTCGACGCGGTGGCCGCCGCCTCTGACCTGCCGATCATGATCTATGACATCCCGGGCCGGGCAGGTATCCCCATCAGCACTGAAACCATGATCCGGTTGGCTGACAACCCCAAGATCCTTGCGCTGAAAGACGCCAAGGCGGACTATGCGGCGGTGACACGGGTGCTCGCCAACACAGCGCTGGACGTCTACGCAGGCGATGACGGCCTGACGCTGCCGTGGATGGCCGCCGGCGCCGTCGGCGTCGTAAGCGTCAGTGCCCACGTAGCCACCGCGCAGTTCCGCGCGCTAGTCGATGCCGCGACGGCGGGTGACTTCGCCACCGCGAGAAAGGTTCATTTCGATCTCGACCCGGTGGTCCGCGCGGTCATGACCCATATTCCGGGTGCTGTTTCCGCCAAGCAGATCCTGCGGATGCAGGGAGTGCTCCCGAACTCCGTGGTGAGGTTGCCCCTGGTCGAGCCCACCGCCGTCGAAATGGAACCGGTACTGACTGACCTTGCCGAAGCGGGCTGGGACTTTTCCGCGGGCGCAACCCGCTAACCTCCGAAAGGCCGACGTATGACAGAACTCGCAGGGACCACACTCGTCCCGCCTCCGCCACTCGCCGAGGGAACCCTAAGGGTCGTTCCGCTCGGCGGACTCGGAGAAATCGGCCGGAACATGGCCGTCTTCGAAATTGGCGGCAAGCTGTTGATTGTGGACTGCGGGGTTCTGTTCCCCGAGGAGACCCAGCCCGGCGTCGACCTGATCCTGCCGGACTTCTCCTATATCGAGGATCGGCTGGATGACGTGGTGGGCCTCGTGCTCACCCATGGTCACGAGGATCACATCGGCGCAGTGCCCTACCTGCTCCGCCTCAAGGCCGACATACCGCTGATCGGATCGCAGCTGACGCTGGCACTGATCGAAGCGAAGCTCCAGGAGCACCGGATCCGTCCCTTCACCCTGACCGTTGCTGAGGGTCAGATCGAACAGTTCGGGCCGTTTGAGTGTGAGTTTGTTGCGGTCAACCACTCCATCCCCGATGCGCTCGCTGTGTTCATCCGCACGAAGGCCGGAACCGTTCTGCACACCGGTGACTTCAAGATGGACCAGTTGCCGCTTGACGGGCGTATCACGGATTTGCGTGCCTTCTCGCGCCTCGGCGAAGAGGGGGTTGACCTGTTCATGGTTGACTCCACCAACGCTGACGTACCGGGATTCACGACAGCCGAACGTGAAATCGGACCAGAGCTTGACCGGCTGTTCGGCCAGGTGAAGAAGCGTGTGATCGTTGCCTCGTTCTCTTCCCACATCCACCGCGTGCAGCAGGTACTCGATGCAGCCCAGGCGCACGGCAGGTTCGTGTGCTTTGCCGGCCGCTCGATGGTGCGCAACATGTCCATCGCCGCGAAACTGGGCTACCTCCGAGTGCCTGATGGAATCCTGGTCGATGTGAAGAACGTGGACGACCTCCCCGATGACCGGGTGGTGCTGATGTCCACGGGCTCACAAGGCGAGCCGATGGCAGCGCTGTCCCGTATGGCCAACGGTGATCACCCCATCACCGTGGGCAAGGGAGACACCGTCATCCTGGCCTCCTCCCTCATTCCCGGGAATGAGAACGCCGTCTTCCGCGTCATCAACGGACTCCTCAAGCTCGGAGCCGACGTGATCCACAAGGGCAACGCGCGCGTTCACGTCTCGGGGCATGCGGCTGCGGGAGAACTGTTGTACTGCTACAACATTCTCAAGCCGAAGAACGTCATGCCCGTGCACGGCGAAACCCGCCATCTGATCGCGAATGGGAACCTTGCGATCCAGACCGGTATCCCGAGCGAGAACGTCCTCCAGACAGATGACGGTTCCGTTGTGGACCTGAAGGACGGCGTCGCACGTATCGTGGGCGCGGTGGAGTGTGGATATGTCTACGTGGACGGCTCAAGCATCGGCGAGATCACCGACGCCGACCTGAAGGACCGCCGCATCCTCGGCGAGGAGGGGTTCATCTCGATCATCACCGTGGTCAACCGCAGTACGGGAACCATCGTCTCCGGTCCGGACATCCATGCCCGGGGCTTCGCCGAGGACGATTCGGTCTTCGACGACATCAAGCCGAAAATCAGCTCTGCCCTGGCCGAGGCCGTCATGAGCAACAAGGACCACACCACGCATCAGCTTCAGCAGGTGGTACGCCGCGTCGTCGGAACCTGGGTCAACCGCCGTTACCGACGCCGTCCCATGATCATTCCGGTCGTTCTCGAAGCCTAGCTGGCGTGCTAATCCCCGGAAGCAGGGGCCCGGTCCGGTAGCGTAGCGAGTATGGCGACCCGTACTTCCCCTCCTTCTTCGCGGGGTCAACAGCCGCGAGCTCCACAGTCGCGAGGTTCGCAGCCGCGCACCCGCAGCACGGCCGTTGCCGGCCGGGGGTCGACGGCGCGCGGAACCAGCAAGACGCAGCCGCTGCCTGAAGCTGAGGAAAAGCTTCCGCTGCCGCTGCGGGCAGTCCGCGGGTTCTGGATGGCACTGGCACATTTGATCGCCGGCGCGATCCGGAAGTTCGGCCATGACGTCCAGCCACAGAAAGACCTCCGCAGGGACGGTACAGGCTTCTTCCTTTTCCTCTGTGCAGTCGCCGTCGCGACGGTTGAGTGGTGGGCGCTCACGGGACCGGTTGCCGATGCCATCCACGCAATTGCCGGGGGATCGGTGGGCTGGATGGCCCTGCTCCTGCCCTTTATCCTGCTTACCGGAGCAGTTCGCCTCTTCCGCTATCCGGAGAACCCGCGCGCGAACAACCGCATCGGAATTGGGCTGACCGTCCTTACTTTCTGCGGAGCAGGTATCGCACACCTCGTCGGCGGCCAACCCGAACTTGCCGCCGGACTGGACCCGCTGTGGCGAGCCGGGGGAGTAATCGGGTACCTCATTGCCGCACCGGCAACAGCCCTCCTCTCTGTCTGGCCCGTCGCTGTTGTGCTCTCCTTCTTGATTTTCGTAAGCATCCTCATCATCACGGCCACCCCCTTCCGCCATATCCCGTCCCGGCTGCGCCACCTGTACGAGCACCTCATGGGCCAGGACCTCAATGACCGCGACAGCGACAGCGATGAACACGACCAGAGCTACCTGTCCGATCGTGAACGCGCCCCGGCCAAGCCAAAGAAGAAGTCACGCCTCTTCGGCGGTAGAAAGAACACGGCCGAGGAAGAGGAGCTGGACGGTTACGTCGGGGACGAAGCCTTTGAACGTGCCGTGCTCGACGACGACGCTGACACTCCTCCCGCGCCGCCGACGATTCCCCCGGGTGTGCGGCGTCCCACGCAGCAGGAGATGGCTACAGAGAAGATCAAGCGGAATCAGGGGCTGGGCGCCGCCGAACCTGCCACCGAAGCCATGTCGGTGCTTCCTCCCGCCAGTGCTCCGGCTGCGCAACCCGCGCCGGTCCCATCCAATCCGGTTCAGCCGCAGGCACCTACAACGCCGATTCCGCAGCGGACCGAGCAGCTTTCTCTCGCCGGTGACGTCACGTACACGCTCCCGCCATCCGACTACCTGCCGGCCGGCACCCCGCCCAAGGAGCGCTCGGAGGCAAACGACGCGGTCGTTGCCGCGCTGACCCACACCCTTGAACAGTTCAACGTCGATGCGAAGGTCACCGGGTTCTCCCGGGGTCCGACGGTGACCCGGTACGAGATTGAACTGGCGTCGGGCACCAAGGTGGAGCGGGTCACCGCTCTGTCCAAGAACATCTCCTATGCGGTAGCGAGCTCGGACGTACGAATCCTTTCGCCGATCCCCGGCAAGTCAGCCATCGGTATTGAGATCCCCAACACCGACCGTGAAACGGTGTCTCTGGGCGACGTCCTGCGTTCAGGCAATGCGCGCAAGACAGAGCATCCGATGGTCATGGGTGTCGGCAAGGACGTCGAAGGCGGGTACGTTGTAGCCAACCTCGCCAAGATGCCGCACCTCCTGGTGGCGGGCGCAACCGGTGCGGGTAAGTCCTCCTTCGTGAACTCGATGATCACGTCCATCCTCATGCGGGCCACGCCCGATGAGGTGCGCATGATCATGGTCGACCCGAAACGGGTTGAACTTACGGCGTACGAGGGCGTTCCGCACCTCATCACCCCGATCATCACCAGCCCGAAGAAGGCTGCTGAAGCCCTCCAGTGGGTTGTCCGTGAGATGGACACGCGTTATGACGACCTCGCCAACTACGGCTACAAGCACATTGACGACTTCAACAAGGCTGTACGCAACGGGAAGGTGGTCCCGCCGCCGGACTCCAAACGAGTGGTCCGCCCGTATCCGTACCTGTTGGTGATCGTCGACGAGCTTGCCGACCTCATGATGGTTGCCCCGCGCGACGTCGAAGACTCAATCGTGCGAATCACCCAGCTTGCGAGGGCGGCAGGTATTCACCTGGTACTGGCCACCCAGCGCCCATCGGTAGACGTGGTTACCGGTCTGATCAAGGCCAACGTTCCCTCCAGGATGGCCTTCGCCACCTCCTCTGTGACCGACTCGCGGGTGGTCCTTGACCAGCCCGGTGCGGAAAAGCTGATCGGTCAGGGTGACGCCCTGTTCCTGCCCATGGGCGCGTCGAAACCTATGCGCGTGCAGGGTGCCTGGGTAACCGAGTCGGAGATCCATCGGGTGGTGGAGCACGTCAAGGAACAGTTGAAGGCGGTCTACCGCGAGGACGTCGCAGTCGAGGCGCCCAAGAAGCAGATTGACGACGACATCGGCGATGATCTCGATGTCCTGCTGCAAGCCACCGAATTGGTGGTCACGACGCAATTCGGTTCCACCTCGATGCTCCAGCGGAAGCTTCGCGTCGGTTTCGCGAAGGCAGGGCGCCTCATGGATCTGCTCGAATCGAGGGGTGTGGTTGGCCCGTCGGAGGGCTCGAAGGCTCGCGACGTCCTGGTGAAGCCGGACGATCTCGGTCCGGTCCTGGCAGCCATGCGAGGGGATGACCCGCCCTCGGCGGCTCCGGCGGAGACCGCGGCACCCGATTCCTCTTACCAGCCCGGTGCGGTGACTGATCTCGTCGCAGACGATCTCGATTCCCGCCCTCAAGCGGTCGACTACCATGACGACGACGAAGACGACGGCTCTGAAGACGCTTGGTCCCTGACAGGCAGGTAGCCTTGGTCCGTGAGCAATTCTGAAGCCGGAGCGGTACCAGTCCTGAACGTCGCCAATGTGTTGACGGTCGTCCGGATTGCGCTGGTGCCGTTCTTCGTCTGGTTCCTCCTGGCGGACGCAGGCCAGGGCGGCCTCCTGCGATGGCTCGCCGTCGCAACGTTTGCGATCGCCATCTACACCGACAAGCTTGATGGGGACATCGCCCGCAGCCGAGGTCTCATCACAAACTTCGGGAAGATTGCAGATCCCATCGCGGACAAGCTGCTGATCGGTTCAGCACTGATCCTCCTGTCCGTGCTGGGTGAGCTTTGGTGGTGGGTCACTCTTGTGATTCTGGTTCGCGAGCTTGGAATCACCCTGCTGAGGTTCGCCGTGATCCGCTACGGTGTCATGCCGGCCTCCCGCGGCGGGAAGCTGAAAACTGTCGTCCAGACCCTGGCAATCTTCCTCTACCTGCTTGTCCCGGCGCTGGGAAGCTGGGCGTTCTGGCCGGCCGTCACCGTCATGTTGGCAGCACTTGTGATCACTGTGGTGACCGGCGTCGACTACATCCTTCAGGCTGTGCGCCTACGGCGCACGGCTCGAAACACCTCGGCCTGACCGAACGCTGTGGCATTGAACCAGAAGGGTGCAGCGGCGCCCGCGAGAGTAGTTGCCCTGGCTGCAGAACGCGGACTGACCATTGCCACCGCCGAGTCACTGACGGCCGGAATGGTCGCTGCGGTCCTGGCTGAGGTACCAGGTGCCTCGGCGGTGCTGCGGGGTGGCGTGGTGTCGTACCATCGTGAGCTGAAGGAATCGCTCCTTGGTGTCGACGCGGGGCTTCTCGCGCGCGTGGGCGCCGTCGATCCGGCAGTCGCCCTGCAGATGGCGCTGGGCGCGCGAGCAGCGTGCGGAGCAGACATCGGCGTAGCCACCACTGGCGTTGCCGGGCCGGAACCGCACGAGGGCAAGGAAGTAGGAACGGTCGTCGTAGCTGTGACCTCCGGCGAAAGCTGCATTGTGCGGGAATTCCGATTCGAGGGAAACCGTGCCCAGATCCGGAAGGCTTCCTGTGAAGCAGCCGTGAACATGCTCACGGAGGTGCTCGAACGGGAGCCGCTGGGAACAAACGGCGTACCGCAATAGTTATCAATAGTGTCCGGCACGCAGACGCAAGACGGGCTAGGCTTAAATCAGAAGGTCGCTCAGCGGCCGGCACAAGGGAGTTAGGCGATACACATGGTAAAGCAACCCGTATCCGTAAACGGTGTCATCCGTTGGCGGGATGTGGGGTTGGCAGAAGATCCGCAACGTAAGCCGAAGGAGCGCAAGATGGTCGTTTTACGCCACGAGATCGGGGACGTCCTGCGCGACGTCCGCCAGCGCCAGGGCCGTACGCTCAGGGAAGTGTCGCACAGCGCCCGGGTTTCGCTCGGCTATCTGAGCGAGGTTGAGCGGGGTCAGAAGGAAGCGTCCTCGGAGTTGCTTTCGTCGATCTGCTCCGCGCTCGATGTGCCTCTGTCCATGATGCTTCGGGAGGTCAGTGACCGTCTGGCTGAAGCCGAGGGGGTCGCTGTTCCGGACACCGTCCCTCAGGAGTTCGCCCAGCAGTTCGGCGGCGATATGCCGGACGACTTTACCGACGGTTTCAGCCGCGGACTGGCAGTAACCAAGAACTAGATCTGCTTCCAGCAGGCTTGAAGAGGCTCGCCGCATGCGGCGGGCCTCTTCACATGTCTGTGCTACCAGTTGTCCTTGGTGTAGGTCTGGTTCAACTGGGAAATAAGGTTTCCGAGCGTTGTGAGGTCGGCCAGACTCCAGTCTTCCATCAACTGGTGGAATGCCTCCTTGCGGGCCTCCTGCGCGGCAGAGAGTTGGGTCAAGCCGTCCTCAGTGAGGCTGATCGACTGGGCGCGGCCATCGAGCGGGTCAGCGGTCTTTTGGACCAGGCCCAGCTGCTCCAGCATCGCAATCTGCCGGCTGACGGACGGCTTGCCTACCCCGATGCTGGCGGCCAGGTCTGTCAGGCGCATTGACCCCTCCCGCTGTAGTATGACCAGCAGCCCGTAGGCCGCCGGCTCCATATCCGGATGGACGCGCCGAGCTACTTTGTAGGAGTTCGACCGCGCGCGCCTCCACAGCATGCTGAGCTGTTGCTCCAACGCCTGCACGGCAGCATCGACGGAGGCATCGGGTTCCTGGCGGTCTACAGTCATGCGTTTCATTCTAGGGTTTATCAGGACAAGGAGAACGCGGCATGCGCACAAGCGACTTTTGGCGCTTGATGGATGATGAATTCGGGTCCGCCTATTCACGGACACTGGCTCAGACCCTGCACCTCTCGGGGTTGGGTGACAGAACACCGGCCGAGGCCCTGGGCGCCGGCATCGATCCGAGGGCCGTGTGGATCGCGGTCTGTGAAATGCAGGACGTCCCTGAGTACCGGCGGCTCGGTCGGGACGTGAAGCCGCGCTAGACATCGGCGGAACACGCGCGCGAATCAATCGAATATGTATTCGGGTTCGGACTATGCTGAGCACAGAGAATAATCACGCCGCCCGTCCTCCACAGCTCCGCAGAAAAACGGGAGATGTCCACATCGGTTGCCCTCAAAGGCGCTTTGTCGGAGGGGGACGTTACGGTCAAGAGGAACAGTTAAACGGGCCTTAGGTGGCCACGAGTAAACCGAGGTGAATGATGGCCGTACCAGCCGATCGTGAGAAGGCTCTTGAGGCCGCACTGGCCCAGATTGACAAGCAATACGGCAAGGGGTCAGTCATGCGCCTTGGCGACGAGGTCCGTGCTCCCATCGAAACCATATCCACGAGCTCCATCGCTCTTGACGCTGCGCTCGGAATCGGCGGTTTGCCACGTGGTCGCGTCGTCGAAATCTATGGACCGGAATCGTCGGGTAAAACCACGGTCGCGCTGCACGCCGTGGCCAATGCCCAGCGCAACGGCGGAATCGCCGCTTTCATTGATGCCGAGCATGCCCTGGACCCTGAGTATGCCAAGAAGCTGGGCGTGGATACCGATGCGCTGTTGGTCTCTCAGCCGGACACGGGTGAGCAGGCGTTGGAGATCATGGACATGCTCGTTGGCTCAGGATCCATCGACATCGTTGTCATCGACTCCGTTGCCGCACTTGTTCCCCGCGCCGAAATCGAAGGTGAAATGGGCGACAGTCACGTCGGCCTGCAGGCCCGGTTGATGAGCCAGGCGCTTCGAAAGATCACCGGGCGCCTGAGCCAGACCAAGACCACTGCCATCTTCATCAACCAGCTTCGCGAGAAGATCGGTGTGTTCTTCGGGAGCCCGGAAACCACCACGGGCGGCAAGGCGTTGAAGTTCTACGCGTCTGTGCGTATCGACGTGAGGCGCATCGAGACCCTTAAGGAAGGCACTAATCCGGTCGGTAACCGGACGCGGGCAAAAATCGTCAAGAACAAGATGGCTCCGCCCTTCAAGCAGGCAGAGTTCGACATCCTGTACGGCTTCGGAATCTCCCGAGAGGGTGGCCTCATCGATGTCGGCGTAGAGAACGGTCTTGTCAAGAAGTCCGGTGCATGGTTCACCTATGACGGCGACCAATTGGGACAGGGCAAAGAGAACGCCCGTAAATTCCTCATCGACAACCCTGACCTTGCGGATGAACTGGAGAGGCGAATCCGCGAGAAGCTCGGAGTGGGAGGCGCAGCAGAGGCCGCTCCGGAAAAAGACAGTCCCAAACTCAAGGCAGTCGGCGGTGAAGGCGGCCGTTAGGCTTTGACGAGTGAATTCCCCCGAGTGCCGGGTGCCCGTCAGCCGGGCACCCGGCGCTCCGGTAAGAGGAACGGGCCCCAGACGCCCGTGCCGGGCACACCTGCGGACGTCACACCCGAAGCGGACCCCTATGAGGTGGCGCGCTCGATTGTTCTGAGGCAACTATCGATGGCTCCTCGGAGCCGTCATCAGCTGCACAGCAAGCTGCTCGAGCGCGGTGTTTCTGACGGGGTGGCACAGGAGATCCTCGACCGCTACGAAGAAGTCCAGCTGATCGACGATGCAGAGTTTGCCCGCATGTGGGTCAGAAGCAGGGCTCAGACCCGGTCGCTTGCAAGGTCAGCCATCAGGCGGGAGCTCGCCGACAAGGGTATTGCAGCGGAGCTCGCTGATGAGGCATTGTCCCAGCGCACCGATGAGGACGAACGCGCCGCGGCCGCGGAACTGGTACGCCGGAAAGTGAGGCCACTGGCTGACCCTGGAGACCGTGGCGCACAGGATAAGCAGGTGCGACGCCTCGTGGGGATGCTTTCCCGAAAGGGCTACTCGCCGTCGATCGCGTTTTCTATCGTCAAGGATGTCCTCGCCGAGCAGTAGGGTCCGGTGCCCGCAAACCTCTGCAGAGGGCAGGGCGTGGGCCGGATTGGGACTGGGCGCAGCGGGCCGTACCCTTAACTGGTGAGTTCCACAGTTGTTTTCCCGTCCACTCAGGCCGAGCCAGAGCCAGTCCCATCAGCCCGGCGCACGTACGACGTGCGCACGTTCGGGTGCCAGATGAACGTGCATGATTCCGAACGCATCGCCGGCCTACTGGAAGACGCAGGTTACGTTCCCGCTGCCGGCGATCAGGCCGACGTCGTCGTCTTCAACACCTGCGCGGTTCGCGAGAACGCTGACAACAAGCTCTACGGCAATCTCGGCCAATTAGCTCCCGTCAAGCAGGCGCGGCCGGGGATGCAGATTGCAGTCGGCGGCTGCCTTGCTCAGAAGGACCGCGACACCATCCTCCGCAAGGCGCCCTGGGTCGACGCAGTCTTCGGAACCCACAACATCGGCGCGTTACCCGCTCTGCTGGAGCGTGCCCGGCACAATGACGAGGCGCAGCTCGAAATCCTCGAGTCGCTTGATGTTTTCCCTTCCACTCTGCCCACCAAGCGCGATTCCGTGTACTCGGGTTGGGTATCGATCTCAGTCGGCTGCAACAACACCTGCACCTTCTGCATCGTGCCCTCGCTGCGTGGGAAGGAGAAGGACCGCCGTCCCGGGGAAATTCTCGCCGAGATCGAAGCCCTCGTTGCCGACGGCGCCATTGAAGTCACCCTCCTCGGGCAAAACGTAAATTCCTATGGTGTGGAGTTTGGTGACCGGGGCGCCTTCGCCAAGCTGCTGCGCTCGTGCGGCAACATTCCCGGGCTGGAAAGGGTCCGGTTCACCAGCCCGCACCCGGCGGCCTTCACAGACGACGTGATTGATGCCATGGCAGAGACACCCAACGTCGCTCCGCAGCTTCACATGCCGCTGCAGTCCGGTTCGGACCGCATCCTCAAGGCAATGCGCCGCTCTTACCGGTCGGAGAAATTCCTCGGAATCCTCGACCGGGTCCGGATGCGCATGCCGCATGCCTCGATCTCTACGGACATCATTGTCGGCTTCCCCGGTGAGACAGAGGAGGATTTCCAGGAAACCCTCCGTGTTGTTGAGCAGGCCCGCTTCGCCACTGCTTTCACTTTCCAGTACTCGAAGCGCCCGGGAACTCCGGCCGCCGAGCTTCCGGACCAGCTTCCGAAGGCAGTGGTTCAGGAACGGTACGAGCGTCTCACCGCCCTGCAGGACCGTATATCGGGGGAGGAGAACGCGGCTCAGGTGGGTCGACGCGTGGAAGTGCTCGTCACCGCGCAACAGGGCCGCAAGGCTCACGAGACACACCGTTTGAGCGGACGTGCGCAGGATCAGCGGCTCGTCCATTTCTCCGTCCCGCCGGGTGCCGATACCCCGCGGCCGGGTGATGTGGTCACCGTGACCGTCACCGGAGCAGCCCCGTTCCACCTGGTGGCCGACCCCTCGCTGCAGGATTATCACCTGAGGCGGTCCCGAGCGGGAGACGCCTGGGACCGATCGCAGGCGGAGTCCTGCGGTGCACCGGTACCGGGCGCGGGTGGACCAGGAGGAAAGGGCGTCGCCCTCGGCATGCCGTCGCTTCCCCAACGCCGTAACTGAGGTGAGCGGAACTGGACCGGCCAGACGATTGCCGCTGATCGCCGTCGTCGGGCCCACGGGCTCGGGCAAATCCGAGCTGGGTATCGCGCTGGCCCACAGGCTGGACGGCGAGGTCATTAACGCCGACGCGATGCAGTTTTACCGAGGCATGGATATCGGCACAGCCAAACTGCCGGTCGAGGACCGCGAAGGGGTTCCGCACCACCTTTTGGACATCCTTGATGTGCGGGAAGAGGCCAGTGTCGCCCGCTATCAGGAGTACAGCCGCCAGGTCATCACGGACATACGTGCGAGGGGGAACGTGCCCATCCTCGTGGGTGGATCGGGCCTCTATGTGCGCGCAGCTCTGGATGAACTCGAGTTTCCGCCGACCGACGCCGCGGTACGCGCGCGTCTGGAGACCGAGAACGACGAGAACGGACCAGCGGCCCTGCGAGACCGGCTCGCTGTGGTGGACCCAGTTTCGGCAGAGCGGCTGGGTGATGAGCGCAGGGTTATCCGGGCACTGGAGGTGCACGAAATAACAGGACGCCCCTTCAGTTCCTTCATGCCGCAACGTGTGTACCACCAACCGGCTGTGCAGATCGGACTGCAAGTGGACCGGGAGGTCCTGAAGGAACGGCTAGCGAAGCGGGTGCACCTCATGGTCGAGGCCGGCCTGGAAGACGAGGTGCGGATGCTCGACGGCCAGGGCCTGCGTCAGGGGCGCACAGCCGCACGCGCTCTGGGCTACAGCCAGTTCCTGCACGTGCTCGACGGCGAATGGTCGACGGCGGAGGCGGCAGCGGACACGATCGCGGCCACCCGCCGCTTCGCCCGCCGGCAACTGACGTGGTTCCGGGCTGACCAAAGGGTCCATTGGGTCGACTGGCGTCATCCGGAGCTCGTCGAGCTCGCCGAGAGAGCGGTCCGTAGCGGGGGAGCCCTATCCTAGAATGGTGAGCACATCCGCCGAAGCAGCACTGTCCGCACGTTCGCGTCTGTCCGGCCTGCCCTTCACCAAGGGACACGGGACGGGCAATGACTTCATCCTCGTTGCTGATACCGACGGATCGGTGGACCTCACCGCAGCTGACGTGGCGGTTGCCTGCGACCGGCACCGGGGCATCGGCGCTGACGGGCTCATCCGGGCGGTGCCGTCGTCGTACCTTCCCGAGGGCCGCGCCCTGCTTGAGCAGGCTCCGGACGCGCAGTGGTTCATGGACTATCGCAATGGTGACGGTTCGGTGTCCGAGATGTGCGGTAACGGAGTCCGCGTCTTCGTTCACTTTCTGGTCAGCAGCGGCCTGATAGACCTGCCGGAAGGCGCCGTCGTGGCCGTGGGAACGCGCGGCGGCGTGAAGCGGGTCGAACGTTCCGTGGACGGTTACTCGGTGGACATGGGAGCCTGGGAGTTTATCTACCCCCGGGCAGCCGCTGAGCGTGCCACGGATTCGCTCGTGGACGCCGATGGACTTCAGGTTGCCCGCCCGGGCCTGTCCATCAGCATGGGTAACCCGCATACGGTCGTCGCCCTCGCCGAAATTGCCGAACTGCGCGCAACTCGCCTCTTTGACGCCCCCGTCGTGAACCCTGTGCCGCCGAACGGTACCAACGTCGAATTCGTGGTCCCGCATGATCCCCTGATGCACGACGGCGTGGGCCAGGTCAGCATGCGCGTCCACGAGCGCGGTGTAGGAGAAACGCTGTCCTGCGGCACCGGTGCCTGCGCGGCGGCGGTTGCCACCCGTTACTGGGCCGGCGAGGATGCCCCGGACATCTGGAGCGTTACCGTCCCGGGCGGGACCGTGGGCGTGCGATTCGCGCCCAGCGCCGGTGGCTCGGAGCACGTGCACCTCAGCGGGCCGGCTGTCCTGGTGGCCAACGGGGTCTTCGCCTAACCGTCGTGCGCGTCAGCGGCTGCGTTTGACACGCAGAACGCGGAAGGATTTCGCGGTCGCTGCACGATCGACGTCGTACCCGGCTGGAAGCTCTGTGCCCAACCATCGCTGCAATGAATCGGCCCCCAGGTTCTTCTGCACTACGAGCCACGCGGTTCCGCCCGGTGCAAGGCGCGGAAGCCACTGCAGGAGCAGCTCGTGCAGGGCCTCCTTGCCGATGCGGATCGGAGGATTAGACCAGATCGTGTCAAAGGAGATGTCCGGGTCGACGTCGTCGGGCAAGGTAGCGGTGAGGTTGCCCAGGCCCAGCCGGCGGGCATTTTCTTGTGTCAGCTCCAGCGAGCGCTCGTTGACATCGACCGCGACGACGTTCGCGTCAGGCGCCTGAATCGCCATGGTGAGGGCGATTGGCCCCCACCCGCAGCCAATATCAAGCAGATTGACACCCCGAGGGGACGGCACCTCCGACAGCAGGATGGCCGTGCCCTTGTCCACCCCATCAGGGCTGAAGATGCCGCCTGACGTCACCAGTTCCCGTTCCTTGCCGGCAAGGGTCACCCGCAGCGGACGGCGGCGATCCGGTCCGGAGGGGGCGGCGCTGAAGTAGTGCTGCGAATCCATAGTGTTCAAGCCTAATGCGCATGGCGAAGGCCAGGTGTCTCAGAAGACGGGCTGCCACTCTTCGCGCTCAGAGAATCCTCCCCACACAGCTGCGGCAACGGACTACCATGGAAAGACACTTACCAAGGGAGAGTATGACCACACATCACGGAGCGTCGGCGACGCCCGAGCCGGAGATGGGCCCGGATGAGATTCAGGCCGTCATCGACCGGATCCTTGCCAAGGACCCCGCATCGTCCAGCGCTAGCAGCGCACCCCGCCGTTTCGGCAGCGGGCCCCAGAGCCGGGCACAGGCGCTGTCGGACCTCGACGAGGAGCACACCGAGTATGACGGTGAGCAGCAGGACCTCGAGGAGCGGCGTGCATTGCGGCGCGTGGCAGGCCTGTCCACGGAACTCGAGGACGTCACCGAGGTCGAGTACCGGCAGCTGCGTCTCGAACGCGTCGTCCTTGCAGGCATCTGGACTGAAGGCACCTTAGAGGAAGCCGAAAACTCCCTGCGGGAACTCGCTGCGCTGGCAGAGACGGCGGGATCGGAAGTGCTTGACGGCATCATCCAGCGACGCTTGAAGCCTGACCCGGGCACGTTCCTGGGAGCCGGTAAGGCCGAGGAGCTGAAGAGCATTGTGATGGCAACCGGCGCGGATACCGTTATCGTCGACAGCGAACTGGCGCCATCCCAACGCCGCGGACTGGAAGATATCGTCAAGGTCAAGGTGATCGACCGGACGGCCCTGATCCTCGACATCTTCGCCCAGCATGCGAAGTCCCGTGAGGGTAAGGCGCAAGTGGAGCTCGCGCAGCTTGAGTACCTCCTTCCGCGGCTGCGTGGGTGGGGTGAATCGATGTCCCGCCAGGCCGGTGGCCAGGTCGGTGGTGCCGGAGCAGGCATGGGCTCCCGTGGTCCCGGTGAAACCAAGATCGAACTCGACAGGCGTAAGATCCGCACCCGAATGGCCAAGCTCCGGCGCGAAATCGCAGGGATGAAGCCGGCGCGTGAGACCAAGCGGGCCAACCGCCGTCGTCATGAGGTTCCGTCCGTGGCCATTGCTGGGTACACCAACGCGGGTAAGTCTTCGTTGCTGAACCGGTTGACGGACGCCGGCGTCCTGGTGGAAAACGCGCTCTTCGCAACCCTGGATCCAACCATCCGCCGGGCTCAGACGCCGGATGGGCTTGAGTTCACTCTTGCGGACACCGTCGGATTCGTCCGGTCTCTTCCTACCCAGCTGGTTGAGGCCTTCCGGTCGACGCTCGAGGAGGTCGCTGACGCTGACCTGATCCTTCACGTCGTTGATGCCTCGCACCCCGACCCTGAGGGTCAGATCGCTGCGGTCAGGGAAGTTCTGACCGAGGTCGACGCCCGCAAGGTGCCGGAGATCGTCGTCCTCAACAAGGCCGACGCTGCGGATCCTTTCGTCCTGGAACGCCTTCGGCAGCGGGAACCGCGGCACGCTATCGTATCGGCCCGCACCGGTCAGGGAATCGACGAGCTGCTGCACCTGATCAGCCAGGCGATTCCGCGTCCCAGCGTGAAGCTGACCCTGTTGGTGCCCTACCAGCGCGGCGAGATCGTCAGCCGGTTGCACCAACCAGATGCGGAAATCCTCCGTCTGGAGCACATCGAAGACGGTACAGAGGTTGAGGTCATGGTCAGGGAGGGCCTGGCCGCAGAATTGGAGCCGTTCGTCAAGCATGGCTAAGGGGAACGTAAGTCCCCTTCAACTGCTCGATTCCGTCGTGGAAGCGATGGGCGGACAGCAGCGCAGCGGGCAGCATGAGATGGTGAGTCAGGTCGAGGAAGCTATCGACAGCGGCACCCACCTACTGGTGCAGGCCGGCACCGGAACGGGTAAGTCACTGGCCTATCTCCTGCCGCTCATTGCGCACGCGGTCAAGAGCGACACGACCTCCGTTGTATCAACGGCGACGCTGGCACTGCAGGCGCAAATCGTCAATCGCGACCTTCCCCGGCTCCTTGACACCCTGCAGGGAGCCCTGCCCCGGCCGGTGAATGTGGCTCTGCTCAAAGGCCGAAGCAATTACGTCTGCAAGCACAAGACTGCGGGGGGCTTTCCCGACGAGGACGACTCCGGCGCCTTGTTCTCCCTGGACGGAGACGCCGCTTCACCGCATCCGTCGGCCGGCCCCAGTACACCGCTGGGCCGTGAGATTGTCCGGTTGCGGGAGTGGGCTGAGGAGACGGACACCGGGGACCGGGATGAACTTCTTCCCGGCGTGAGCGACCGCGCCTGGCGCCAGGTCTCCGTGTCGAGCATGGAGTGTCTCGGAGCGCAGAAGTGCCCGGTCGCTGAGGAATGCTTCAGTGAGCGGGCGCGGGAGAAGGCCGGGCAGGCGGACATCGTCATCACCAATCACGCTCTGCTGGCGATCAACGCATTCGAGGGGCTTGCAGTACTGCCCGAGCATGATGTGGTGGTCATCGATGAGGCGCATGAATTACACGACCGCGTCACCTCGGCCGTATCCGGTCAGCTGTCAGGGGCTCTGATCGGGGCGGCCTCGTCCGCAGCGAGGCGTCATCTGAGCGCCAGCACGGACACCCTGCAGGCGGCACAAGCGGCCTTCGAGCTGGCCTTCGACGCCCAGCCCACCGGGCTGATGGCCGGCGGCCTCAGCGAGCAGCAGGAACTCGCCCTCGTCCAGCTGCGGGAAGCCTGCCGCCTGGCACTCTCCGAGTCGAGTTCGGACGGGGCGGCCCAGTCGGCCGACGGCGGACGCCAAATGGCCCGTTCCCGCCTGCTGATGCTGCTGGAGCTATCCGAGCGGATGGTTGCAGCAGGCGGCGCGGGTGAAGTGCTCTGGGCCCATCGACCGAGCACCTTCACGCCCGGCTCGGGCTATTCCTCCGCGGATGATTCTTCGCCGGCGACAATCAGCATCGCCCCTCTTTCAGTTGCCGGCCGGCTGAGGCGCGGCCTGTTCGAGGACCATACAGTCGTTCTCACCTCCGCGACCCTGGCCATCGGCTCCGAGTTCGGGCCTGTTGCAGGTTCTTTGGGGCTAACGGGAGAGGGCGCTCCTTCGTGGACCGGCGTCGACGTCGGCAGCCCGTTCGACTATCCCCGGCAGGGAGTTCTGTACGTTGCCAGGGACCTGCCGAAACCCGGCAGGGGCACCTCGGAGGAACAGCTGAACGAACTCGTTGCCCTCATCACGGCTTCCCGCGGCGGAGCGCTCGGATTGTTCTCGTCCCGTCGCGCCGCGGAGGAGGCAGCCGACGCTCTGCGCACGCGGGTGGACGTCGAGATACTGTGCCAGGGAGAATCCTCCATGTCGGCACTGGTTAAGCAGTTCTCCGAAGAACCGGACACCTGCCTTTTCGGCACTATGTCACTGTGGCAGGGCGTTGATGTGCCCGGAAGTTCCTGCAGGCTGGTGACGATCGACCGTATACCTTTCCCCCGGCCGGACGATCCGCTGATGACTGCCCGGACGCGGGCAGTTGCCAAGTCGGGAGGAAACGGGTTTATGCACGTCTCAGCTACGCATGCGGCCGTCCGCCTCGCTCAGGGTGCCGGCCGCCTGATCCGGGCGCACGACGACCGGGGGATGGTGGCCATTTTGGATTCCCGTCTTGCAACGGCCGGCTATGGGGGCTTCCTGCGATCCGCACTGCCGCCTTTCTGGCCGACGACGGACCGGGCAACGGCACTCGCCGTTCTCTCCCGGCTGGCCGCGACGCACGCCGCCTAAGTCCAGGGCTGCCGGAGCGGCCGGTCAGAGGGCGCGCATCACCGATACGACTTTGCCCATGATCGTGGCGTGGTCCCCAAGAATCGGCTCATAGCTGGTGTTCTGCGGCAGAAGCCAGGTATGGCCGTCCCGCTGCCGAAAGGTCTTCACGGTCGCCTCGTCGTCCAGCAGCGCTGCCACCACGTCACCGTTCTCGGCGTTGCTCTGCTTGCGGACCACCACCCAGTCCCCGTCGCAGATAGCGGCGTCGATCATGGAGTCGCCGGAGACGCGCAGCATGAAGAGGTCCCCATGGCCGACGAGTTGCCGGGGGAGAGGCATGACGTCCTCCACTACCTGGTCCGCCAGGATCGGGCCGCCTGCGGCGATGCGTCCGACCATCGGAACCATGGCCGCGTCAACAGCAGACGCCGCCGGTTCTTCCATCGAGCCGGAGTCGGGCAGCACACGCGATGAACTCTCTCCCAGGGTGAGGGGAAGAAGTATCTCCATTGCCCGGGGCCGCTTTGGATCGCGCCGGATATAACCCATGCGCTCAAGCTGGGCCAGCTGGTGAGTCACGCTCGACAGGCTGGCGAGACCGACGGTGTCTCCGATTTCCCTCATGGATGGTGGGTAGCCGTGTGCAGCCACGCTGCGCTGGATTGTTTCGAGGATTTTCTTTTGCCGGGCTGTCATTCCCTTGGGCGTGGCCCTGCCCCGCGGCCGTCCGCGTCCGCGCTTGACGTCGGTCGGCGGTACCTCCGTGATGTCCCCTGCCGCGTTGAGATCTGCCACGAGAATGCATCCCTTCCCTCCGGCGGGACCCGGCCCTCCGGCTCTCCAACCTGTTTTGTCAGTGGTGGGTGATGAGCTGGTCTTCGAAAGCGGCCGCGCCCTCACCCTTTCCAGCAACGCTAGGGGAGAGGGAACGTCTTTTCAAACATTTGTTCGAGCGAGTCTCGACAATATTAGTTCAAAGATGCTAAAAATAAACCCAGAGGAATAGAACACAGGTTCGAATAAAGCTTGTGGGACTCCGCACAAGAAGAAAGGTGGACGCCATGTCGACGCTCCATTTTGCAGGATCAGCTCCTTCGCTTAGCTTCAACATCGCTTCCCGTCCCGGGGCCGGCAAGCCAGTTCGCCTGCACCTGACGCGCCGTGGGTGGATCGTGCTGGTAGCCGTGCCGCTTGCTCTCCTTGCCGCAGCTGCGCTCATTGTCGGCTCATTCTTCACCTCGCAGGCTCAGGCCACCGGCGTTGGCGGCGCCGTCTCGGACACCGTGCGGGTCAACGTCGCCTCCGGAGAGACTCTCTGGACGTTGGCAGCCGAATATGCACCCGAACGGGATCCACGTGCGGTTGTCCAGGAGATCGTCGAGCTCAATGCTCTGGCATCCTCCACCGTGCAGGCTGGCCAGTCCCTGCATATTCCAGTGGACGCCCCGTAGCCCAGGTAGACATGCTTCGCGCGGGTGGGTGACGTAACCGGCGTAACACGGCAACAGGTCGCACGGTGCGATTCTGCGTTGCGGATCGAGCGGCCTTAAACTCGGGTAGTGACCGATCAGCTTGAACGCCTCAGCCGCCTGCCGATTCGAGAGAACCTGAGGGGCCTCCGGCCATACGGAGCTCCCCAGATCGATGTTCCGATCCTGCTGAATGTCAACGAGAACACCCATGGCGTCCCGGAAGACGTCCGCGTTGCAATAGTCGAAGCGGTACAAGAGGCAGTAGCTGGCCTCAATCGCTACCCGGATAGGGAGTTCACCCTCCTGCGGGAGCACCTGGCCATGTACCTCGGTCACGGCCTTGGTCCAGACAACATCTGGGCGGCCAACGGGTCCAATGAAGTTCTGCAGCACATATTGCTTGCCTTCGGCGGACCGGGGCGAAAGGCCATCGGCTTCCCGCCCACTTACTCGATGTACCCGTTGCTCGCCGGATCCACCGGCACCGAGTATCTGACGGGCGCCAGGGGAGACAACTTCAACCTCGATGCGCAGTCGACCGCGGAGGAGGTTGCTGCTACTGGAGCGAACATTGTTTTCCTGTGCAGCCCGAACAACCCAACCGGCACCGCCCTCTCACTCGACGTTGTCGCAGAGGTCTATGACGCCGGCGAAGCAGCGCAGTCGATCGTGATCGTCGACGAGGCATACGCGGAGTTCTCGCACACCGGCACACCGAGCGCCCTCGAACTGCTCCCCGGCAGGGAGCGGCTCATCGTCTCAAGGACCATGAGCAAGGCGTTCGCCCTGGCCGGAGCCCGCCTCGGTTATCTGGCGGCGGCCCCCGAGATCGCGGACGCCCTTCGCCTGGTGCGGCTCCCATACCATCTGTCCGCTATCACCCAGGCCACAGCAGTCGCAGCACTGACCCACTCCGCAAAACTGCTCGCAAACGTGGACGAGATCAAGCGCCAGCGGGATCGCATCGTGTCCGGGCTTACCGAGCTGGGACTTCCGGTCGCGCCGTCGGATTCAAACTTCGTCCTCTTTGGAGGCCTTCAGGATCCGCAGGCTGTATGGCAGGGTCTCCTCGACGCCGGAGTACTTATCCGGGAGGTGGGTATACCGCAGCACCTGCGCGTTACCGCGGGTACCCAGGAGGAAACCTCCATCTTCCTCAAAACCCTCGAATCCCTGATCCGGCCGAGCGTCTCCTAAACTAGACCGGGATGCACGCACGGCGCATAGCCCGTTGCGTTGCCGTTACAACCGTAAGGACCATCCATGACCGCGGAAGCTACCGCACTACGCGCTGCCCGACGGGAGCGGACCACGAGCGAATCGTCGGTCTTCGTCGAAGTCGACCTGGACGGCTCCGGCCGCTCCGAAATCAGCACCTCTGTCCCGTTCTACGACCACATGCTGACGGCTCTCGCAAAGCACTCGCTGATCGACCTCACCGTCAGGGCCACCGGGGACACCCACATCGATGTCCACCACACGGTCGAGGACGTCGCTATCACGCTCGGTGAAGTGCTGCGCGAGGCGCTCGGTGACAAGGCGGGAATCCGCCGCTTCGGTGAGGCGACCGTACCGCTCGACGAAGCCCTCGCCAACGCCGTTGTCGACATCTCGGGACGCCCGTACCTTGTGCACAGTGGTGAACCTGCGGGTCAGGAGTATCACCTCATTGGAGGACACTTCACCGGCTCCCTCACTCGTCACGTCTTCGAGGCCATCACGCTGCACGCCCAGATTTGCCTGCACATGACCGTGCTTGGCGGCAGGGATCCCCACCACATCGTCGAGGCACAGTTCAAGGCCTTCGCGCGGGCCCTGCGCGCTGCCGTTGAACCGGATCCCCGGGTAACGGGAATTCCGTCCACCAAGGGAGCGCTATGAGTGCGCCCAAGGTGACAGTCCTCGACTACGGCTCGGGAAACATCCGCTCCGCAGTTCGGGCGCTCGAGCACGTCGGCGCAGAGGTCACTCTGAGCGCCGCTGCCGATGACGTGCTCAACGCAGACGGACTGGTTGTGCCGGGTGTTGGTGCCTTCGCCGCCGTCATGCAGGGACTGAAGGACGTTGACGCGCTGCGAATGATCGGCCGCCGGGTCGCCGGTGGCCGGCCGGTTCTCGGCATCTGTGTCGGCCTCCAGGTCTTGTTCGAGGAAGGCGTGGAGCACGGCGTGCGCACCCAGGGCATGGGGGAGTGGCCAGGTACCGTTGAGCGCCTCAAAGCTGACGTGGTGCCGCACATGGGCTGGAATACGGTCGAGCCGCCGGCCGAATCGGTACTGTTCGAAGGCATCGAGGAGGAGCGTTTTTATTTCGTGCACTCCTACGGCGTGCAGGAATGGAACTTCGACGTCAACCAGCCGGCCATGCGTCCTCCGATGGTCACCTGGTCAACGCATGGTGGCCGATTCATTGCCGCCGTGGAGAACGGGCCGCTCTCCGCCACACAGTTCCACCCGGAGAAGTCCGGAGACGCCGGAGCCCAGTTGCTGCGCAACTGGACCGGGAGCCTCCGCTAACCATGTGGAGCGTGATTCTGATGGGGTTGGCCGGGCTCCTGATCGGCGGTGTTGTTTCGTTCCACCGGCAGGGGATGCCGCGAAGCCTCACCATCAGTTTCGGAATTCTCGCCGTCATGGCCCTGCTTGCTGCTTACCTGCTGACCCTCACCCCGTAACCGTCCACTGCGACGGCACCCAAGACCTGAACAAAGGACGTGCATGAGCCCCTTCACCGAATCACCCATCCTTGAACTGCTACCCGCCGTCGACGTCGCTGACGGTCAGGCGGTACGCCTGGTCCAGGGCGCCGCAGGCAGCGAGACGAGCTACGGCGACCCCTTGGATGCTGCCCTGCAGTGGCAGAACGACGGCGCCGAATGGGTTCACCTCGTGGACCTCGACGCTGCCTTCGGCCGGGGATCAAACCGTGACCTGCTCGCCCGTGTCGTCAAGGAACTGGACATCAAGGTGGAACTCTCCGGCGGCATCCGTGACGACGCGTCGCTGGAGCAGGCCCTTGAGCTCGGAGCAGAGCGCGTGAACCTCGGTACCGCTGCCCTGGAGAACCCTGTCTGGACCGCAAGCGCCATTGCCCGCTACGGTGACGCCATCGCCGTCGGCCTCGACGTTCGGGGGACCACGCTCGCAGCCCGCGGCTGGACCGAAGAGGGCGGTGACCTCTGGGAGGTGCTCGCCCGTCTCGACGACGCCGGGTGTGCCCGCTACGTAGTCACCGACGTCACCAAGGACGGAACACTGCGCGGTCCGAACATCCAGCTTCTCCGCGACGTCCTGGAGAAGACCCAGCGTCCGGTCGTGGCATCCGGCGGTATCTCCAGCCTTGAGGATCTGGCGGCTCTCCGGCAGCTGGTCCCGGACGGACTGGAAGGCGCCATCGTGGGCAAGGCCCTGTACGCAGGAGCTTTCACCCTCCCGCAGGCGCTCGACATCGCAGGGCACCCGGAACGCTGACCATGACGGAGCGCAGGCTTCCGGCCCATATCGAGGCGGCGCTGAACGGGAACGTCGCTGACTCGGCAGGGCGCCCCTGGAAGGGCAGGGACCTCTCCGGGGGCGGCAATCTCCTGCACGCATTCGATAAGGACGACGGCGCTGTCCCTGCTACGTACGCCGCTGCACTGCGCGACCTGGTGAACGGAGCCGTGGATGAGACGGCGGTCGTTCGGGCGCTGGCCACGGTGCGGGTCTTCGTGCCGGTGGTTGCCCAGTTGGGCGGGCAGGAGGCCGAGGCGCCCACGGACGGACACCATCACGACGGCGACAAGGAAGCCGACATGGCGCTGGTCGCCATCAAGTCCCCGGACGGCAGAAGTGTCCTGCCCGTCTTCACGTCCACGGGGCACCTTGAACGTTGGCATCCGGAGGCCCGCCCGGTCGCTGTGTACGCAGCCCGGGCGGCTCTTGCAGCTGTGGCCGAGAACGCGGATCTGATGGTGGTGGATCCTGGCGCTGAGGTGACTTTCGTCGTCCGTCGCCCGGCGTTGTGGGCCTTGGCCCAGCAGAAGGAATGGTCGCCGTCGTATGCTGATCCTGATCTCGCCCGGCTGGTCAGTGAGGCAGTCCCTCCGGACGGACGCATCACCCGCGTCGAGCTGGCGCCCGGTTCCGGCGTTTCGAGCCGTACCGCTGAGGGTAGAGTAGTGCGCGGCGGAGGTGCCGGCCCGGAGCTACGGCTGACCCTCGCTCTGGAGGCAGGCCTCTCGCAGGAGGACGTCCGCTCCACCACGGCGGCTTTCCAAAGCCGTCTCCAGCAGTTGCAGGAGTTCGTGGAGCGGGTCGACTCGCTCGAAATCCGGCTCACGCGTTGACCATTCACGCGGATGAGCCCGCGTGAAAGATGAAAAACGTTGAACTTTTCCGTATACCGGGACCTGTTGAGGGTTGTCCCGGTGCGCCGCCTGTTGATCGTCGGCATGATCGCGCGCTTCCCACACTCGGCCGCGGGAGTTCTCCTGACGCTGCACGTGGTGCAGTCTCTCGGTCGTGGTTACGCGGAGGCTGGAGCTGTCGCGGCCGTGATGACCATCGGTATCGCGGTGGGTGCGCCGTGGCGGGGCCGGCGGGTGGATACCGCGGGCCTGCGCGTGGCCCTGATTCCTTCCGTGATAGCCGAAGCCGTCATCTGGTCGGTGGCTCCCCACCTCACCTATGAGTGGCTGTTGCTGGCGGCCCTGGTGGGCGGGATCTTCACGCTCCCCGTGTTCTCCGTAGTCCGGCAGTCCCTGGGCGTACTGGTGAGCGGCGATTCGCGCCGTACCGCATTCACCCTTGATGCTGTAGCCACCGAAGTGATCTTCATGGGAGGGCCGGCTCTCGGAGCTGTCCTCGCGACGCAGGTATCCACGGTCCTGGGGCTGACGGTCGTCGGCATCTCCACCGCTGTGGCGGGCCTGCTCCTGATCTGGTTCAACCCGCCCACACGCAGCTCCCAGCCGGGCGCGGCTGCCGCGACGCCCTCTGCTGAGCAGGATGACCGGGCAGCCGTGGACGTGCTCGTGGCGTCCGCACCGGCACATGTCAGCGAAGCATCAGCCGAACTCGTGCCGGGAGCCCGGCCCGCCCGGACGGCTCGGGCGCGTAGCCGGGTGGCACACAGTTTCGCGTGGCTCACCCTTCCGGTGGCAGTGGTCATGATCGTCGCAGCGGGGGCCGGTCTTGTCCTGGCCGGGACCGACGTCGGAATCATCGCCGTGCTGGAGAGCGACGGGCGCGCGTTCGAACTCGGATGGGTCTTCCTGGCCTGGTGTTCCGCCTCCGTGGTGGGCGGCCTGGTCTACGGGGCAATGCACCGGCCGCTGTCCCCGTTGGTTCTCCTGCTCCTGATGAGCGTGCTGACCATTCCCATGGGTTTTGCCGACAGCACGGTGGTCCTCGCCCTGCTCTCAATCGCGCCGGGACTGTTGTGTGCCCCGGTGCTCTCGGCGGCGTCCGAGCGGATCGCCGACCTGGTCGCCGAGGAACGCAGGGGAGAGGCGATGGGCTGGTACGGGTCAGCCCTGACGTCCGGCGTGGCACTGGGGGCACCCCTGGCGGGCCTGATGATCGACTCGGTGGGACCCTGGGGTGGGTTCGTCGCAGTTGGGACGGCGGCCGCCGCCCTGAGCCTGATCTGCCTGGTGGCACAACAGGTACGGCGGCGGCGCTCCGCCTGAGGGCCGCCGTCAGTCAGTTGACCGGGGCCCGCCCCTGTACTCCTGCTAGTTGACCGGTCCGGTGAACTTCTCGCCGGGGCCCTGACCGGGCGCGTCGGGGATGAGGGATGCCTCGCGGAAGGCAAGCTGCAGGGATCGCAGTCCGTCGCGCAACGGTCCTGCGTGCTGGCTGCCGATCTCGGGCGCCGCAGCGGTGATGAAGCCGGCCAGCGCGGTGATCAGTTTCCTTGCCTCGTCGAGGTCCTTGTAGGTTTCGGCGTCGGAACCCTCTGCGAGTCCGCACTTGACGGCGGCTGCGCTCATCAGATGTACCGCGGACGTGGTGATGACCTCGACTGCCGCAACCTCGGCGATGTCCCGAACGTGATCCGACGCCGAGCCGGAGGCGGCCCGCGTCTCCTCCGGGGACTGGAAGGTGTGACGGGAGGCTTCGGGATTACTGTCTGCTGTGCTCATGCTGGTAAGCTTGTCACAGACCAACTGAGGGTCGTTATTTTTTATGGCCGGGAACGGCATGAAAAAGATCACCAGTATGCAAGCGGAGTCCTCTCCCACCCGCGATTGCCGCCGTTGCCCTTGAAGCAGCTACAGGCAGCCGGGTTCCAGGTCGGTGCTCAGGCATTCCCCTATGGATGTGCCATGCACTGATGCTCGAGGCCTTCGATTGCGCATGCGATTGGAGGCCTTCTCCTTTTGCAGGCGGTCCAGGTTTTCAACGGACATCAGGAGCAGCACATTAGCGAGCCAAGAATCAATGATCGTATCCGCGTCCCAGAGGTGCGGTTGGTAGGCCCTGCGGGCGAGCAGGTTGGAATCGTCCGTATTGAAGACGCCCTCCGCCTCGCCGCTGAGTCCGACCTTGATCTTGTTGAGGTGGCACCTCAGGCCAAGCCCCCGGTCGCCAAGCTCATGGATTTTGGTAAGTACAAGTACGAAGCCGCGGTCAAGGCGCGCGAGGCGCGCAAGAACCAGACCAACACGGTGCTGAAGGAAATTCGTTTCCGGTTGAAGATCGACACCCATGACTACGAGACCAAGCGCGGCCATGCCATTCGCTTCCTCGGAGCCGGGGACAAGGTCAAGGCGATGATCCAGTTCCGTGGTCGCGAGCAGCAGCGTCCTGAGATGGGCATCCGCCTTCTGCAGCGCTTCGCGGAGGATGTCGCCGAGGTCGGCGTAGTCGAGTCCACGCCGCGCATCGACGGTCGCAACATGGTGATGGTCATTGGCCCTGTGAAGAACAAGGCCGAGGCAAAGGCTGAAGCGCGCCGCGCGGCACAGCGTGCTGAGTCGAAGGCAGCGAACGAGTCCTCCAAGGGCAAGGTCGACACCTCCGGGCAGGCACCGTTGACTCAGAGCCTCGGGGATCTGCTTCCTGAGGAACTGCGTGCTGCGTCCTTGGCCTCTGCTCCGGAATCCGCTGTTGAGCCCGAAGCTGTTGAGACGGTTACCGAAGCCCCGGCAACGGAGCCAGCAGCGACTGAGCCTTCCGCCCCCGCGGCTGCCGCTCCAAAGGCGTCAGAGGTTGAGCCTGAGCTCGCCGAGGTGAAGCCTGAAGCTGCAGCGCCCAAGCAGGCGGCAGCTCCCAAGCAGGCGGCGGCACCCAGGCAGTCCGCTGCGCCAGCACCGGCTCCAGCGCCAGCACCGACTCCGGCCGCAGCGCCGAAGCCGGCTGCTACCCCGAAGCCTGCCGCAATGCCCAAGCCGGCGGCAACGCCGAAGCCGAGGCCCGCGGCTGCACCGAAACCAACCGGTAAGGCGGCGCCCAAGGGCACGCCAAGCCGTCCGAAGCCGTCCGGCTCCAACTAGGAGCCGGCTGCCGCCCCGGCAGCGAGGCAACACGTAAGCACCGCAGTTCGCTGCGGGTACCGCAAAGAGCCGCCGGCAAAGTGCCGGCGGAGACCAAAGGAGATCGGTTTCCATGCCGAAGATGAAGACACACAGTGGCGCCAAGAAGCGCTTCAAGCTGACCGGTAGCGGAAAGCTCAAGCGCCAGCAGGCCAACCGCCGTCACTACCTGGAGCACAAGCCCTCCACCCTGACGCGCCGTCTGGCCAGCGACCAGATTGTCTCCAAGGCGGACACCAAGGTCATCAAGAAGATGCTCGGCGTCTAACACAGCACCCCCTACCACTTCCGGACACCCTGAATATCGGCTGTACTGCCGCAGGGATACGCGTTCGGACGATCGAACTAAGGAGTACGCACGTGGCACGTGTGAAGCGGGCGGTCAACGCCCACAAGAAGCGTCGGGTTATTCTCGAGCGCGCCAAGGGCTACCGCGGTCAGCGTTCGCGCCTGTACCGCAAGGCAAAGGAGCAGCTGCTCCACTCGTTCGTCTACAGCTACGGTGACCGCCGGAAGCGCAAGGGCGACTTCCGCCGCCTCTGGATCCAGCGCATCAACGCTGCCTCCCGCGCCAATGGCCTCACCTACAACCGCCTGATCCAGGGCCTCAAGGCCGCAGGCGTTGAGGTTGACCGTCGCATGCTGGCCGATCTGGCCGTGACCGACGCCAACGCTTTCGCAGCCCTCGTGCAGATCGCGAAGGACGCACTGCCGTCCGACACCTCTGCGCCGGTGCAGGCCTAGCCAGCACTTCGCCGGTTTCCTCAGCCGGCCATCAATTCATGAGTACATCCGAACGCCCCCAGGCACCGCTACTCAGCAACCCCCGATCCGATCGGGTTCGCGAAGTAGCCAAGCTTGCGGGGCGTTCGGCGCGTCTGAGGCAGGGGCGCTTTCTCGCCGAGGGGCCTCAGGCGGTTCGTGAAGCTCTTCGTCTTCATCAGGAGCGGCTCACCGCAGAGCAGAGCGGTGTCGTGGATGATGTGTATCTAACCGCGGAAACCCTGGAACGCTATCCGGAGTTCGGCTCTGTGGTACCGGTGCGCATGGTGACAGCCGAAGTCCTCGCTGCCATGAGCTCCACCGTGACTCCACAGGGCGCTGTCGCAGTCTGCAGATTCATTGATTCCCCGCTTGCCACTGTGCTCGAGCGCCGTCCGGGGCTGATAGCAGTGCTCGTAGAGGTTCGGGACCCGGGAAATGCCGGGACCATCCTCCGCGCAGCCGACTCCGCGGGTGCTGATGCCGTGATATTCACAGCGGGCAGCGTCGACATCTATAACCCGAAGGCCGTGCGATCGACGGTGGGCTCACTCTTCCACCTCCCCGTAGTGGTCGGTGTTGAGACCCAGGATCTCCTCGCTGAACTGGTCGGGCGCTCCATGACGACGCTGGCCGCTGATGGGTACGGTGACTGGAACCTTGACGAGCTCCAGGACGCGAGCGCTGCCCGGCGGCTGGCGCCGTCGTCTGCGTCCGCACAGGAGGAACAGTCTCCATCTCCCTTACTGGAGGCTCCCACCGCCTGGCTCTTCGGCAACGAGGCGCAGGGCCTGGGCCCGGACGTCCTGGCCAAGGCCGACTACCGGGTGTCGGTTCCTGTCTACGGACTTGCTGAGAGCCTCAATGTGGGAACGGCGGCAACAGTGTGCCTGTACGCTTCAGCCCGCGCTCAACGGGGCTGAAAATTCCTCGCCACGCACGCCTGCGGAGGATGCAATCAGCGGGAAACCGTCTGCAGGACGGTTTCCGCCGTCGTATTCTTCCGGTCCATGCGCCCGCTCAAGAGGGCTACGCCGAGGCCGAAGGCGGCAAGGACCGCACCAACCAGGGCCGGGGCGGTGTACCCCCACCCCAGCGCGATGACTGCACCGCCGAGGAACGCGCCGAGGGCATTGGCCGTGTTCAGCGCCGCATGGTTCATTGACGATGCCAGCGACGGCGCATCAGGCGAGACATCCATGAGGCGGACCTGAAGCGACGGAATCAGCGACGAGCCGATCGCTCCGACCAGGAAGACAAAAAGCAGTGCGGTCGGCGCCCATTGAACCGCAAAGGCGAAGACCAGAAGGCACGCCGAGATACTTCCCATCACCCAGTAGATGGTTCCCAGGACCGAGATGTCTGCGAGCCGCCCACCGACGATGTTTCCGGCAACCATGCCCAGCCCGTACAGGGCGACGACGATCGGCAGCAGGGACTCGGAGACGCCGGCCACGTCAGTCATGGTCGGCGCGATGTAGGTGTAGACGGCGAAGAATCCACCGAACCCGACGGTTCCGATGAGCAGCGTCATCCAGACCTGGCCGCGCTTGAGGGCGCCGAGTTCGCGGGTGATGCTCGCGCCGTCGCGCACGTCCTGGTGTGGGACGAAGCGGGAGATCAGCAGCAGCGTGAGGACCCCGATCAGGCCAACGAGGATGAACATGGTCCGCCAGCCGTACTCCTGCCCCAGCCAGGTGGCGAAGGGAACGCCCACAACGTTGGCCACGCTCAGTCCCATCATGACCATGGCGACGGCCTGAGCACGGCGGGTCGGAGCGGACAGGGATGCGGCAATCACCGCTGCGACTCCGAAGAAGGCGCCGTGCGGCAATCCGGACACGAAGCGTGAGACCAGCAACCAGCCGTAGTCGTCAGCTATGTAGGAGGAGAGGTTGCCGGCCGTGAACAGCGCCATGAGAGCCAGCGCAACCCGCTTATGCGGCAGGCGTGCTCCGAGAGTCGACAGCACCGGTGCACCCACCACGACGCCCAGCGCGTAGGCGGAGATGACATGACCGCCGGCCGGGATGTCGACTCTGAGGTCGGCGACCATGTCGGGAAGGAGGCCCATGATGGCAAACTCCGTGGTGCCGATTCCGAACCCTCCGACAGCAAGGGCAAGAATCGCCAGCAGAAGGTTGTGCTGTTGCGGGCGCTGGGTGGTAAAAGCAGGCACGGGACTCATTTCGACGTCGGGACGCGCCCGTCAGGCGCTCGTGTGGTGGCCGCGCATCGTTGAGCAGGAAAAGGTGAGCAGGGAAATCGGTCATCTTCGAAACGGCATAACGCGCTGACGCTCCGGTTTATTCATGGAGCTTCTCGTTGCTGCCCACACGCAACCGCCTCGTGGCTGGCCACTGCGCCCGCAACGCGCCCTTCCACTTTACGGGTCCGAGACCGAATCGATGCCAAAACGACTTCATCGCGAACCGTCCGCGGCATCGGCATCGGCTCTAAACTTGGACCGGCACGAGGAGCGCGGAGCCATGGATGAGACATCCCCAAACCCTGTAATTTTCCCCAGAACGTCCCGGAATCTTCCTCGGAAACCGTATGACGGCAGGTCGCCCGCGCCGCCGTCGATCGTCCGAAGGACCGTCACCACCTGCCTGATGACCGTCAGCCTGGTTCTCGGCATGCTCGGAACGACGCTTCCCTCGGCGCACGCAGCCCCTCTCTTCGGGCACGACATCTCCTGGCCTCAGTGTTCGACGGCACAGGGCGGCTTCGGGTTGCCCCTTCCGCCGCCTGCCTCCCAGTTCGTCATCATCGGGCTGACGCGAGGGCTCGCGTTCACGGAGAATCCTTGTCTGGCCGACCAGGTCGCCTGGGCCCGCACCAACGGGAAACCGGCACACGGCTACGCCATGGGCACCTACCCGACCACGGCGCAACTGAACACCTACGGGACGCAGGGGCCGTGGTCGTCCGCGACCCATGCCGGCAGGCTTTCCAACGTCGGTTATTCCGAAGCCCGCTTCGCTGTCCAGAGCATGACCCGGGTCGGCTTCCGACCGCCGGTGGTATGGATCGACATCGAGCCTCGCCCGGCACAGCCCTGGCCGGCCGCCACCGCTGCCCAGCGGTTGGACAACAGGTACCTCATCGAAGGCCTGATGCGCGGACTGCGCGACTCAGGCTTCGCTTACGGCTTCTACTCCTACACAGCTGGCTGGCAGGAGATCACGGGCTCCTGGCGGCTGAGCGGTGTCCCTGTGTGGGCGACGGCGGGCACACTCGACTATCCGACCGAGGCCCTCGACCGGTGTTTCCAGCCCAGCTTTTCTGCCGGCCGCGTCTACATCTCGCAGTGGTACGACAATGTCCGCGATTACGATCGCACCTGTGAACCGTACAACTTCACCCCGCTGGCTATCCCTGCCTCGACGTTGTCCGGCTCCACCGCCGAGTTCAACGGCGACTGGCGAAACGACCTGCTGGCCCGGGTCGGGTCATCCGGTGAGCTGCGGCTGTACGCAGGCACCGGCCTCGGGCGTCTCAACCCCGGAGTGACGATAGGCACAGGCTGGGGGGTCTTCAATGCGCTCGAGACGGCCGGGGACTTCAACGGGGATGGCCCTTCCGACGTCGTCGCGCGTGAAGCGGCGACCGGGGTGTTGTGGCTGTACCGGGGTAACGGCACCGGAGGATGGCTTCCACGACTTCGCGTGGGAAGCGGCTGGAATGCATTCAACAGCATCGTCGCTCCGGGCGACTTCAACGGGGACCAGCGCGTGGACCTGCTGGCCCGGGACCGGGCAACCGGTGTGCTGTGGCTCTACCCCGGCAACGGCACCGGAGGCTGGTTGCCTCGTGTACGCGCGGGAAGCGGCTGGAACGGATTCAACGCCATCGTTGCACCGGGTGATCTCAACGGGGACCGCAACAGCGACATCCTGGCACGGGACGGCGCCGGCAACCTGTGGCTCTACCCGGGCAATGGCTCCGGCGTATTTCTCCCGCGTATCCGGGCGGGGCACGGCTGGACCCCCATGACCGCGATTGTCGGAGCCGGGGACCTCAACGGTGACCGTCTTGCTGACATCGTCGCCCGCGACCCCGGCGGTGCCCTCTGGCTCTACCCGGGCAACGGCCGTTCAGGATTCCTTCCGCGGACTCCCCTGGGAACGGGCTGGAACGGACTCAACGCCATCTTCTGACAGGTGCACCGGTTGAGGCCCGCCTACACTGGCTGAATGACCGATACCGCTCGCAAACAGATCGTTGGTGCCGCCATCGTGGATTCGCTGACGGCTCCCTCAAGGCTGCTCGTTGCGCGCCGAACCGCCCCGGAGCAATTCGCGGGCCAGTGGGAATTTCCCGGCGGCAAAGTCGAGCCCGACGAGGATGACGTCGAGGCGCTCCAGCGCGAAGTGCGCGAGGAACTCGGAGTCGAGGTGCGGCTCGGGGCCGAACTGGAAGGCCCGGAACCTGGAGGTTGGCCCCTGAACGACGTGGCGTCAATGCGTGTGTGGCTGGCTGTTATCACCGCGGGAGTACCTGCCGCACTTCAGGACCACGACGAACTGCGGTGGGTCGGCCTGGCGGACACGGGAACACTCAGGGAACTGCCGTGGATACCAGCCGATCGGCCCATCGTCGACGCGCTGCTGGACGCGGTGGTTCCCGTCGAGGACCTTGCGTAGGAAGGCTCTTCAGAAAAGGGTCGGTTCTGCGCTGGTCATGACCGGAGTTTTTGGTGACTGCTCCGAGCTGCCTGATTCCTCCCGGAAGAACCGAGCACCGGCAGACAAGCCATGACGACGCCGGTGGACCCGCAAGCGCTCGGAGAGCCACGCACGGTACTCACCGGAGGCATAACTGCCGCCGCGATACAGCCGCCGATACCGGCCCACGAGCTGAGGGTGCGTTTTGGCGAGCCACTCCATGTACCACTCGCGGGCTCCGGGACGCAGGTGCAGGGCTCCTGCCGACACTCCCGTGGCACCGGCTGACGCGAGGGCACCGAAGAGCGCATCCAGCGCTTCGTCGCTGTCGGTCAGCCAGGGCAGGATCGGCATAGCCATCACGCCACAGGGCAGCCCCGCATCCCTGAGCCGGGTGATCAGGTCCAGGCGGGCTCGCGGCGTAGGTGTTCCCGGCTCAACCGCATGGGCCAGTTCGGGGTCGAGTACGGCCAGGGAGATGCCCATTCCCAGGCTGACCTGCGTGCCGGCCTCCTTGAGGAGCGGGATATCCCGGCTGAGCAGGGTTCCCTTGGTGAGGATCGAGAAGGGCGTGCCGCTGTCAGCCAGGGCGCGGATGATGTCCGGCATCAGCCGGTACCGGCCTTCAGCCCGCTGGTAGGGATCGGTGTTGGTGCCCATGGCGACGTGCTCCCTGGTCCACGACGCTTTCAGCACTTCCCGTCGAAGGACCTCGCCTACGTTGGTTTTCACCACCACCTGGGAATCGAAATCGAGCCCGGTGTCCAGGTTGAGATAGCTGTGGGTCTTCCGGGCGAAGCAGTACACGCAGGCGTGTGAACATCCGCGGTATGGGTTGACGGTCCAGGAGAAGGGCATTCCCGAGCCGGCTGGAACTCGGTTGAGCGCGGACTTGGCCATCACTTCGTGGAAGGTGATGCCTGCGAACTCCGGAGTACGGACGGACCGGACAAGTCCCGCAAGCGGAACGAGAGGCTGTTCGGTCTCGCTGCCCACGGCCGTCGTCTTCTGTGCATCCCACCGCATGCTTTTATTAGAACATATGTTCCAACTATTTGTCGGCGTCGGGAAGGAATAATCTGGAGCAATGATTCTCCTCACGGGTTTCGAACCCTTCGGCGGCGAAACCGTCAATCCTTCGTGGGAAGCGGCCGAGCGGGCGGCAGGGCTTCTGGTCTCCTCGGGCGGATCGGCGGTCGCCGTCCAATTGCCGTGCGTCTTCGGTGCCAGTATCAAAGTCCTGGCAGAGGCGGTCCGCACCCACCAACCGGACGTGGTGCTCTGCGTGGGCCAGGCCGGAGGCCGATCGGAGGTCTCGCTGGAGCGGGTGGCGATCAACGTGGATGATGCGCGTATCCCCGATAATGCAGGGAATCAGCCGATTGATGATCCAGTTGTGGCAGGCGCGCCGGCTGCGTACTTCAGTACCCTTCCGCTCAAACGCGGCCTGGCCGCTCTCTCTGATGAGGGCTTGCCCGCATCGGTGTCGCAATCCGCCGGAACCTATGTCTGCAACCACGTCTTCTACGGGTTGATGCACCTGCTTGCCGAGCACGACGGGGGCACGAGGGGCGGCTTCATCCACGTACCCTTTTCACCTGAACAGGCAGCCGCCCATAACGCACCCGGTCTGCCGATCGAGCAGATGGCCGCGGCTCTGGTTATCATCGCCCGCACCAGCGCCGCCACAGGAGCGGATCTCCGGATAGCGGCGGGGGCGGAGCACTAACGTCGCCCGGCCCCGAGCGGGGTCGCAGCACTAACGCCGCCCGGCGCCGAGCGGGCGTCGCAGCACGCGTCGCACCGGACGCTCGACGTATCCGCCGTCGCGCAGCCCGGCCGAACGTTCGAAGGGGTTTCGCGAGGCGGGATCACCAGTGAGGAGCCAGGAGACTCCGGCGCACAGGAAATACGCGGGCAGGAACGGCAGCCCAAGGCACAACGCGTACTGCGTGCAGTGGCGGGCCTCATGAGCCAGCAGGTGCGGACGACGGGCGACTTCCGCAGGGCCTGCCCGGAACAACACGACGTTGCCTATCGTGAATGCCGACGCCTTCGGGAGGCGGGGAGTGTAGCGATGGGCGAAGATGAGGCCGTGGTCGGAGGCCCGGACCTCGCACCCTGTCAGCCTCGCCGCAGCAACTCCGAGCAGGGTGGAGCCGTTCATCCAGTTGAGTACCCAGCGGAGCCGGTCGCGGCCGTCCATGGACGTAAGTCTAGGAGGTGAACGCCTTGGGAAGCCGCACCTGTATCCGCACATATTCGGGCTCCGAGCTCACGGTCCTCTAGACTGGCAAGGCCGCCGGGATGCTGGATTCACTTCCGCTGCCGGCACCCATCGCGCTCACGACACCAAGGTAAAAGCACACTTATGTCTGAACCCAACCCACCCGCGGACCTCCCTACGTCGGATACTGCTGTGTCCGCCAACGTCGCCGCCCCGGATCCACTGGATGCTGGTGCGATTGCTGCCGCCGTTGACCGAGCCCTCAGCGACATCGCCGCCGCCGCCAACCTTGACGAGCTCAAGGCGGTGCGGCTCGCGCACACCGGTGAGAAGTCTCCGATGAGCCTCGCGAACCGGCAGATCGGCTCGCTCGCAAAAGATCAGAAGGCAGCCGCCGGGAAGAACATCGGCCCGGCACGTGGACGCATCAACCAGGCGCTCGCAGCACGCACCACGGAACTCGAGGTAGAGCGGGATGCACGCATCCTCGTGGAGGAGGCGGTCGACGTCACGGCAGCTCCGCGCCGTCGTCGTGCCGGCGCCAGGCACCCGCTCTCCATCCTGCAGGAGCGGGTCAGCGACATCTTCGTCGGCATGGGTTGGGAGATTGCCGAAGGTCCGGAGGTTGAATCCGAGTGGTTCAACTTCGATGCGTTGAATTTCAAGCCGGACCACCCTGCCCGTGAAATGCAGGACACCTTCTTCGTCGAGCCTCCCGAAGCTCACCTGCTCATGCGCACGCACACTTCGCCCGTGCAGGTGCGCGCCATGCTGGAACGCGAGGTTCCCATCTACGTGTTGTGTCCCGGCAAGGTCTTCCGAACCGACGAGCTGGATGCCACCCACACGCCGGTGTTTCACCAGTTCGAGGGCCTGGCCATCGACAAGGGCCTGAGCATGGCCGACCTGCGCGGAACGCTCGAGCACTTCGCCCGGCTCATGTTCGGTGAGGACGCCGGCATCCGCCTCCGTCCCAACTTCTTCCCCTTCACGGAACCCTCCGCGGAGCTCGACATCTGGCACCCCGGCGCCAAGGGCGGCCCGCAGTGGATCGAGTGGGGCGGCTGCGGCATGGTGCACCCCAATGTGCTTCGGGCTGCCGGCATCGACCCCGAGGTGTACTCGGGATTCGCCTTCGGCATGGGCATTGAACGCACTCTCATGTTCCGCAATGAAGTATCAGACATGCGGGACATGATCGAGGGCGATGTACGTTTTAGCGAGCACTTCGGGATGGAGATCTAACCGTGCGAATTCCACTGTCTTGGTTGCGTGAGTACGCACAGGTTCCGGCGGAGGCCACCGCCGAAGACGTCATGGCCGAGCTCGTCAAGGTCGGCCTGGAGGAAGAGGCTGTCCACCGTCCAGCGGACACGCTCTCGGGGCCGATTGTCGTAGGCCAGGTGCTCTCGGTCGTCAAGGAGCCCCAGAGCAACGGCAAGACCATCAACTGGTGTCAGGTCCGGGTAGTACCCGAGGGTGCGGAGCAGACCCTGACTGCGGACGGCATCGATCCGTCGGGCGTGCAGGGCATCGTCTGCGGGGCGCACAACTTCGTCGAGGGCGACAAGGTAGTGGTGACTCTCCCGGGTGCTGTGCTGCCCGGCGACTTCCGCATCGCGGCACGCAAGACCTACGGCCATGTGTCCGCCGGTATGATCGCCTCGGTGCGCGAACTGGGCATCGGTGAGGACCACGACGGCATCCTGGTCCTCTCCACACTCGGACTGGACCCCGAGGTGGGTTCGGACGCCATGGAGCTGTTGGGGCTGTATGACCAGGCGGCCGAGATCAACGTGACCCCCGACCGCAGCTACTGCTTCTCGATCCGAGGGATCGCCCGGGAGTACGCCCACGCCACAGGTTCCGCCTTCACCGATCCGGCAGGCGCCGTCGTCGTCGATCAGGCTGATGGCTCGGGATACCCGGTGCGGCTGGAAGACCAGGCCCCCGTCTACGGGAACGACGGCTGCGACCGCTTCGTAGCCCGCGTCGTTCGCGGTGTGGACGCCACCCGGCCGACGCCGCAGTGGATGGTGTCCAGGCTGAGGCTGGCCGGCATCCGGTCCATCTCGCTTCCCGTCGACATCTCGAATTACGTGATGCTTGAGCTTGGCCAGCCCACGCACTGTTACGACGTCGCCAAACTCACCGGTGACATCGTGGTGCGCCGCGCCAATCCCGGGGAGACGATCGTCACCCTCGATGACCGCAAGCGGGAGCTGCATGCCGAGGATCTGCTGATCACCGACGGATCCGGGGCCATCGGCATCGCCGGCGTCATGGGCGGTGCTGCCACCGAGGTATCGGACACAACCGCTGACGTGCTGGTCGAGTCAGCGCACTTCGACGCGGTATCAATCGCCCGGTCGCGCCGCCGGCACAAGCTTCCCTCGGAGGCCTCCAAGCGCTTCGAGCGCGGCGTCGACTGGTATGTTGCCGATGTTGCGGCGCAGCGTGTGGTCGACCTGCTGGTGAAGCTCGCCGGAGGCACCGCTGATGCGTCCATCACTGACGTCGGAACCTCGCCGGAACCCGTACTCATTGATCTGCCCGCAGGCTACGCCTCCGAGCGGATCGGCATCGATTTCGCGCCGGAGCAGGTTGTCGGAGCGCTCACTGACCTGGGTGCCGAGGTCAGCGAACACGACGGCGGCTGGCGCGTAACAGCCCCAAGCTGGCGCCAGGACCTCACCATCAAGGACGACCTTGCCGAAGAGATTGCGCGGTTGGTCGGTTACGACCAGATTCCGTCGCGCCTCCCCGTGGCGCCTCCCGGCCGGGGGCTCACACGCGCCCAGCAGCAGCGACGTCGTGTCCTGGCTGCGCTCGCAGACTCGGGCCTGACCGAGGTGCTGTCCTATCCCTTCGTGTCGCAGGAGGCGAATGACACCTTCGGCGCTGCTGAGGGAACAGGAGCGGCCGTCAAGCTCGCCAACCCGCTCAGCGCGGAGTTCAGCTACCTGCGTCGCTCCATCCTGCCGGGCCTGATCGAGGTGGCCGAGCGGAACTCCTCCCGCGGCTTCCGTGATCTGGCGCTCTTCGAGGCCGGTCTGGTCTTCCTGCCCCAGGAGAACCTCGGTACTGAGAGCATCCCGCCGCTCGGCGCGCTGCCCGACGACGCGACGCTCGAGGCGCTGTACGAAGGCCTGCCGGTCCAGCCGTTGACCATCGCCGCTGTCTTCCTGGGCAAGGACTCACCTGCTGCCGCCGGCCACACGCCGCGCGCATACGACTGGGCCGATGCCCTGGACACTGTGCGGCTGATGGCCGACGTCGTGGGTGTCGACCTCGTCATCGAGCAGGGTGAGCACCAGGCGTTCCATCCGGGACGCACCGCGCGCATCAGCCTGCGCACAGGTGAGCTGCTCGGCTACGCGGGCGAACTGCACCCTAAGCTGCTCGCCGCGCAGGACCTCCCGCCGCGCACGGTGGCGCTGGAGATCAACCTGGACCTCCTGTTCGACGCGGCTCCGGACGTCATCGTGGCACGGCATCTGTCCACATTCCCGGCAACCACCCAGGACGTCGCACTCGTGGTGGATTCCGCCCTGCCTGCGGACGCTGTCCTGGCCACCCTGCGCGAAGGCGCGGGGGAGCTGCTGGAGGACGTTCACCTGTTCGACGTCTATTCCGGCCAGGGCATCGGGGAGGGCAAGAAGTCGCTCGCCTTCGGCCTGCGCTTCCGCGCGACCGACCGCACCCTCACCGCCGACGAAGCAAGCGCCGCCCGCGACCAGGCGGTACACCTTGCGGCCGAGCGCCATGGAGCAGTGCAGCGCTAGGCCCTCGTTGAGTGGCAGGACACGCCCCGAATGGGTGGCCAGCGGGGAGTGTCCTGCCGAATGAACGATTAGGGGACAAGGAGGATCTTCCCGGTCGTCCTGCGTGCCTGCAGGTCTTCATGAGCCTGCGCCGCCTCGGCAAGCGGGTAGCGCGCGCCGATCCGTACTGTCAGGGATCCATCAGCGACCGCACCGAACACCTCACCGGAGCGCCAGCGCCGTTCTTCCGCGGACCGCAGGTAGAACGCCAGGCTGGGCCGCGTCACGTACAGGGAGCCCGAGCTGTTCAGTCTCTGCAGGTTGAAGTCAGGGACCGGACCGGACGCTGCCCCGAACAGCACGAGCATTCCGCGCACGCGCAGCGACTCCAGAGAACCGTCGAAGGTCGCCTTGCCGACGCCGTCGTACACCACATCGACGCCCTTGCCGTCAGTCAGCTCGCGCACCTGTTCCGGGAAGCCTTCATAGCGAAGCACGACGTCGGCGCCCGCTTCCCGCGCGAGCGCTTCCTTCTCATCCGTGGAAACAGTGGTGATCACCCGCGCGCCCTTCGCCTTGAGCAGCTGGGTCAGCAGGAGTCCGGTGCCACCGGCTCCGGCATGGGTCAGCACAGTCTCTCCTGCCTGGACCGGATAGGTGGAATTCACGAGGTAGTGCGCGGTCATTCCCTGCAGCGGAAGGGCAGCAGCGGTCTCAAGATCCACGCCGTCGGGCACGGGCAGCGCCTTGTCGGCGTCCACGAGGGTGTATTCGGCGTAGGAGCGGGATCCCTCCGCGAACGCCACCCGATCGCCGGGGGAGAAGCCTTGGGCCTCCGGGCCGACTTCCAGCACCTCACCGGCAGCCTCTCCGCCCGGGATGAAGGGGTAGTCAACAGCGTAGATTCCGGCTCGCTGGTACGTCTCGATGAAGTTCACTCCAACGGCGGCGACCTTCACCAGCACCTGCGAGCCGGTGGGGCTGGGCCTATCGACTGTGATTGGGCGGAGGACTTCGGGGCCTCCGGCGCGCTCCGCTGAGATGGCTGTGGGCATGGTCTGGGTATTCCTCTCGTCGGACTGCTCTTAACTGCACCAACCGGGGTTGCGGCGCGGTCATTCCTTCTGTCCGCAAGTTGAGTGCATAACTATGTGTTCTAGTGAATAGGTTTACTGTACGATGATTCGCATGAGTATTTCCGTGGCGGTATCCGGAGCAAGCGGCTATGCAGGCGGCGAAGTCCTGCGTCTGCTCTCCACACATCCGGACGTGACCATCGGTGCGATCACCGCACACAGCAGTGCCGGCAGCCGGCTGGGTGAGGTGCAGCCGCATCTGCACCCCCTTGCTGACCGGGTCATCGAGGAGACCAACGCTGACAATCTCAGCGGACACGACGTCGTCTTCCTGGCCCTGCCGCATGGCGCCAGTGCCGAGGTCGCCGCGCAACTGCCCCCCGACGTCCTTGTCATCGACGCCGGAGCCGATCACAGACTCGAAGACGCCGACGCCTGGCACCGCTTCTACGGATCCCCGCACGCAGGCACCTGGCCCTATGGACTCCCCGAGCTGCCGGGTGCACGCGATAGCCTGCGCGGCGCTCGGCGCATCGCCGTTCCGGGATGCTATCCCACCAGCGCCCTCCTCGCCCTTACCCCGGGGTTCACGGCAGGACTGCTTGAGCCTGACGACGTCGTGATCGTCTCTGCCTCGGGTGCGTCAGGTGCCGGCAAGGCGCTCAAACCGCACCTGCTCGGTTCCGAAATGATGGGCGGCATGAGTCCCTACGGAGTGGGCGGCAGCCACCGGCATACCCCGGAGGTCGAGCAGGGGCTGGGCTGGGCGGCGGGCACGCCGGTCACCGTCTCCTTCACACCTACCCTCGCTCCCATGTCGCGGGGAATCCTGACGACGGCGACCGCCCGCGTCGTTGCCGGCACCACGGCAGCGCGCCTGCGTGAGGCCTGGGAGACTGCGTACGACGACGAACCTTTCGTCACTCTGCTGCCGGAAGGACAGTGGCCGGCCACCAAATCGGTGATCGCCTCCAACAACGCACAGCTTCAGCTCGCTTTCGATGAGCATGCCGGCCGCGTCATCATCACCTGCGCGATCGACAATCTCACCAAGGGCACCGCCGGTGGCGCGGTGCAGTCCATGAATATTGCCCTCGGTCTGCCGGAGACCACGGGTTTGAACGGATCAGGAGTAGCACCGTGAGCGTTACCGAGCCGCGGGGTTTCCGCGCAGCAGGCGTTGCCGCAGGACTGAAGTCGACCGGCGCGCGGGATATCGCCGTCGTCGTCAATGACGGTCCGCATCACCATGCGGCGGCAGTCTTCACCTCCAACCGGGTGGCGGCTGCGCCGGTTCACTGGTCCCGTCAGGTCGTCTCCGACGGGCGGGTCGACGCCGTCGTCCTCAACTCCGGCGGAGCGAACGCCTGCACCGGCCCGGAGGGGTTCCAGAACACTCACCGCACTGCGGAATTCGCGGCTGAGGCACTGGGCGTTTCGGCAACGGACGTCTTCGTCTGCTCCACCGGCCTCATCGGCGAGCAACTGCCGATGGACAAGCTGCTGCCCGGCGTGAGCGAGGCCGTGGGCCTGCTGTCCGACGGCGGTGGGCGGGCCGCAGCAGAAGCGATCATGACCACCGACTCGGTGTCCAAGACCGCCACCTACCCGGCAACGCAGGACGCTCCGAGCGAGGGCTACTCCATCGGCGGAATGGCCAAAGGCGCAGGCATGCTGGCTCCGGGGTTGGCAACCATGCTGGTTGTGCTGACCACCGACGCCGTACTGGACCCCGCTGTGCTGGACGCCGCACTGCGTGCGGCAACCCGGGTCACCTTCGACCGCGCCGACTCCGACGGCTGCATGTCCACCAACGACACCGTTGTCCTGCTCTCCTCCGGCGCGAGCGGAGTACGGCCGGACGCGGCTCAATTCGCCGAGGCGCTCACCGGTGTCTGCGCGTCTCTGGCCCATCAGCTCATCGAAGATGCTGAAGGTGCCAGCCACACCATCGCCATCAAGACGATCAATGCCGCCACCGAAGCAGACGCCGAGGCCGTCGGGCGCTCAGTCGCCCGCTCCAACCTGTTCAAGGCCGCGATTTTCGGCAACGACCCGAACTGGGGCCGGGTGCTGGCTGCAGTCGGCACCACTGACGCCGCCTTTGAACCGGATCGTCTTGACGTAGCCATGAACGGAGTGCAGATCTGCCGCGACGGCGGCATCGGTGATCCGCGGGAACTGGTGGACCTGAGCGGCCGCCTGGTCACCGTGGAAATAAACCTCAACGCAGGTTCCGAGACCGCGACCATCTGGACGAACGACCTCACCCACGACTACGTGCACGAGAACTCCGCCTACTCCAGCTGACACGCTGAAGCCGAAGACGCTGAGTCGAAGGACCACATGAACACTCTCAACGCTGCACAGGACAAGGCGGCGACCCTGATCGAGGCACTGCCCTGGATCCAGCGGTTCGCCGGCACCACCATGGTCATCAAGTACGGCGGCAATGCCATGGTCAACGACGACCTGCGCCGTGCTTTCGCCGAAGACATCGTCTTCCTGCACCATGCCGGGATCCGCCCCGTCGTGGTGCACGGCGGTGGGCCCCAGATCAACGGCATGCTGGACCGGCTCGGCATAGCGTCCGAGTTCAAAGGCGGGCTGCGGGTCACCACACCGGAGGCGATGGACGTCGTCCGCATGGTCCTCACGGGCCAGGTGGGCCGCGAACTGGTGGGCCTGATCAACTCACACGGCCCTTACGCAGTGGGTCTCTCGGGTGAGGACGGCGGATTGCTGCGCGCCATCAGGACCGGCACGGTGGTCGACGGCGAGGAAGTCGACCTTGGATTGGTCGGTGAGGTTGTGGGAGTCAACCCATCAGCCATCCTGGACATTCTCGAGGCCGGACGCATTCCAGTGATCTCCACGGTTGCGCCCGAGATCGACGACTCCGGCAGCGGGACCGGACAGGTGCTCAACGTCAACGCGGACACTGCGGCGGCGGCCCTTGCCGAAGCCCTGGGGGCATCGAAACTTGTCATCCTGACAGATGTCGAAGGCCTCTACTCGAACTGGCCGGACCGCACCAGCCTCATCTCCTCGCTGACGGCGGCGGAACTGCGCAACCTCCTGCCGGGGCTCGAATCGGGAATGATTCCGAAAATGGCCGCCTGCCTCAAGGCCGTCGACGGGGGAGTGGAGCGTGCCCACATCGTCGACGGGCGCCTGCCGCACTCCATGCTGCTCGAGATCTTCACCACCGCCGGAATAGGCACCCAGGTTGTGCCGGACGAGGACGTCATCGCATGAGCACCAGGGAAACGTCGATCGAGACTGCTGCCGCAGCAGCGCTCGTGGATCCGGCGAAGGGCCAGGAATGGCTGCAGCGATATTCCGACGCCCTGCTCGGGGTCTTCGGTACGCCGCAGCGTGTGCTTGTCCGGGGCGCGGGGTGCCTCGTGTGGGACGCCGACGGAAAGCAGTACCTCGACCTGCTTGGCGGCATCGCCGTCAATGCTCTGGGTCACGCCCATCCCTTCGTCACCTCAGTCATCTCCTCACAGTTGGCTACCCTGGGCCACGTCTCGAACTTCTTCACCAGTCCCACTCAGGTGGCGCTTGCCGAAAAGCTCCTGTCCCTTGCCGGCGCACCCGCCGGCTCGAAGGTATTCTTCGCGAATTCGGGCACCGAAGTAGTCGAGGCTGCCTTCAAGCTGGCCCGCCGCAACAGCGCTCCGTCCCACGACGGAAAGCCGCGGACGCGCATCCTCGCTCTCGAAGGCGGCTTCCACGGCCGCACCATGGGCGCGCTCGCCCTCACGTCGAAGCAGGCCTACCGGGCGCCGTTCGAACCGCTTCCGGGCGGTGTGGAGCACCTGCCCTTCAATGACTTGCAGGCGCTGGAGGCAGCGCTGGACGAGACGGTCGCCGCCGTCGTGCTGGAGCCCATCCAGGGCGAGGCCGGCGTGCGTCCCCTCAGCATGAGCTACCTGCAGAAGGCGCGGGAGCTGACCAGCAAGGCCGGAGCCCTGCTGATCCTCGACGAGGTCCAGACCGGCGTCGGACGTACCGGGCGCTGGTTCGCACACCAGGCAAGCGGCATCACTCCCGACGCCATGACCCTGGCCAAGGGACTCGGCGGCGGCTTCCCCATCGGCGCGCTTGTGACGTTCGGCAGTGAGGTGTCGGCCTTGCTGACGCCGGGCCAGCACGGCACCACCTTCGGTGGGAATCCTGTCGCAACCGCCGCAGCGCTTGCCACTGTGCATGCGCTGGAAGCGGGCGCGGTGCTGCGCAACGCGGACGACGTCGGCAGCTTCCTCCGCGGCGCCCTCGCCGAGGTGGACGCAGTGGAGGACGTCCGCGGCGAAGGCCTGCTCATCGGCTTTGACCTTGACGGCGATTATTCAGCCGAGGCCGTCAAGGAAGCTCTGGAGCGGGGCTTTATCATCAACGCCCCGGCACCCCGCACACTACGGCTCGCGCCGCCGCTCATCCTGACCCGGGCGGAAGCACAAACTTTCCTCGACGCGCTGCCCGGGATTCTCGACACTGCGCGATACACCCACGAACAGAACACCGCAGCCCAGCCACCGGAGGATTCCGCATGACCCGCCACTTCCTTCTCGACACCGACCTCACTCAGGCTGAGCAGAACGAGGTCCTGGATCTCGCGCTCGAGCTGAAGAAGGCACCGTACTCAAACTCCACGTACGTGGGCGAGGGCAGCGGGCGCAAGACTGTCGCGGTCATCTTCGACAAGACCTCCACGCGGACGCGCGTGTCCTTCGCCACCGGTATCGCAGACCTCGGCGGGGTGCCGCTCATCATCGGTGCGGGGGAGTCGCAGCTCGGGCACAAGGAATCAATCACGGACACGGCCAAGGTGCTGGAGCGGATGGTCTCCACGATAGTCTGGCGCACTTACGCCCAGGCCGGGCTCGAAGAAATGGCTGCGGCTTCCTCCGTTCCCGTCATCAATGCGCTGTCGGATGACTACCACCCGTGCCAGCTGCTTGCCGACCTGCTCACCATCAGGGAGCACAGGGGCAAGCTGGCGGGCCTCACCCTCTCCTACTTCGGTGACGCCGCGAACAACATGGCAAACTCGTACCTCCTCGCCGGCGTCACCGCGGGTATGCACGTCCGCATCGCCGGTCCCGAGGGGTACCTGCCGGAACAACGCATCGTCGACGCCGCCAACAAGCGTGCGGCAGAAACCGGCGGATCGGTACTCATCACCACCGATGCCGGTGAGGCCGCAACGGGCGCCGACGTCATCGCCACGGACACCTGGGTATCCATGGGCCAGGAGATCGAGGACGAGGCCGCCAAGAGTGCGCGGTTCGAGCTGTTCCGTCCGTACGCGGTGGATGAGGCGCTGCTCTCCCAGGTGGCGGCTGACGCCGTCGTCCTCCACTGCCTGCCCGCCTACCGCGGATACGAGATTTCCGCCGGTGTGATCGACGGCCCGCAATCCCTCGTGTGGGACGAGGCCGAGAACCGGTTGCACGCGCAAAAGGCGCTGATGGTGTGGCTCATGGAGCGCTCGTGACCTCCGCTGCCCCTGCGGGTTCGGCCGGCGCCCAGCCGACCGGGCAGCCCACAACCAAGACGGCGCGGCAGGCGCGGATCACCGCCCTGCTCACGTCGCAGTCCGTGCGGTCGCAGTCGGAACTGGCGGACCTGCTGGCAGACGACGGACTCCAGGTCACCCAGGCCACACTGTCCCGTGACCTCGTGGAGTTGGGCGCAGTGCGCGTCCGCGGCAAGGACGGCGCGCTTGTCTACGCCGTTCCGGGAGAGGGCGGCGGACGTGCTCCCCAGAGCGGCGTCAGCCAGGAGATTCTGGACTCGCGGCTGTCCCGGCTGTGCGGTGAACTGCTGGTGACGGCTGAGGCTTCAGGGAACCTGGTGGTCCTGCGGACGCCTCCGGGCGCAGCGAACTTCCTGGCCCTGGCGATCGATCATTCGGTCATGCCGTCCGTGCTGGGTACGATCGCCGGAGACGACACCATCCTGCTGGTCACCCGTGATCCGGCCGGCGGAGCCGACGTCGCAGCCCGTTTCCTGCAGTTCGCCCATGAGGCCGCGTCCTGAGCGGGACGCAACAGACATCCCGACCAGACAGACCACCGAACATTCCACATCATTCGAAGAAACAAAAGGAGCTATTTCAGTGACTGAACGCATTGTCCTTGCCTACTCGGGCGGACTGGATACCTCGGTGGCCATCGGCTGGATTGCCGAAGCAACCGGAGCAGAAGTAGTGGCTGTCGCTGTCGACGTCGGACAGGGCGGCGAATCCCTGGAGACCATCCGCCAGCGTGCCCTCGGCTGCGGCGCCGTCGAAGCCTATGTGGCCGACGCCCGCGACGAGTTCGCCAACGAGTACTGCATGCCGACCCTTCGCGCCAACGCGCTGTACATGGATGCGTACCCCCTGGTGTCGGCTATCTCCCGGCCCGTGATCGTCAAGCACCTCGTCGCCGCTGCACGTGAGTTCGGGGCCTCGACCGTGGCGCACGGCTGCACCGGCAAGGGCAACGACCAGGTCCGCTTCGAGGTCGGCATCCAGACCCTCGGCCCGGACCTGAAGTGCATTGCCCCCGTCCGCGATCTCGCCCTCACCCGTGACAAGGCAATCGCCTTCGCCGAGGAGAAGGGCCTGCCGATTGAAACCACCAAGAAGAACCCGTTCTCGATCGACCAGAACGTCTGGGGACGCGCCGTCGAGACCGGCTTCCTCGAGGACATCTGGAACGGCCCCACCAAGGACGTCTACGACTACACCGACTCGCCCGAGTTCTCCCCGGCACCGGATGAAGTAGTCATCACCTTCAAGGAAGGCATCCCCGTTGCGATCGACGGACACGCCGTTACTCCGCTGCAGGCGATCGAGGAACTGAACCGCCGCGCCGGCGCCCAGGGCGTGGGCCGCATCGACATCGTCGAAGACCGGCTGGTGGGAATCAAGAGCCGTGAAATCTATGAGGCTCCCGGCGCCATGGCCCTCATCACCGCCCACCGCGAGCTCGAGAACGTCACCGTCGAGCGTGAGCAGGCACGGTTCAAGAAGACTGTTGACCAGCGCTGGACCGAACTGGTCTACGACGGCCAGTGGTTCTCTCCGCTGAAGCGCTCGCTGGAAACTTTCATCGATGACACCCAGCGCTACGTGTCCGGCGACGTCCGCATGGAACTTCACGGCGGCCGCGCGACCGTCACCGGTCGCCGGTCCGACGTCGGCCTCTACGACTTCAATCTCGCAACGTACGACACCGGTGACACCTTCGACCAGTCGATGGCCCGCGGGTTCATCGAGATCTTCGGCCTGTCCTCCAAGGTGGCATCGGGTCGCGATCAGCGCGCGGGGAACTAGGCAGTGACGGAGGCACGCGGTACAGCCGCAACCGGCACCAACGAGGGCTCGCTGTGGGGCGGCCGGTTCTCCGGCGGCCCCGCGGACGCCCTCGCTGCCCTGAGCAAGTCGACGCACTTCGACTGGCGGTTGGCCCGCCACGATATTGCCGGATCACGGGCGCACGCCCGTGTGCTGCACCGCGCCGGCCTGCTCGACGACGGCGAACTTTCCGGCATGCTGGCTGCCCTGGACGCGCTCGACGACGACGTCCGCACGGGCGCCTACCTCCCCGCCGACTCTGACGAGGACGTGCACGGCTCGCTCGAGCGCGGACTGATCGAACGCGCCGGACCGGCGCTCGGCGGAAAGCTGCGGGCCGGCCGTTCACGCAACGACCAGGTTGCCACGCTGGGCAGGATGTACCTGCGTGAGCATGCCCGCATCATCGCAGGCGGCGTCCTCGCCACGATCGACGCACTTGTGGAGCAGGCCCAGAAGCACCTCGAAGTGCCGATGCCGGGCCGCACCCACCTGCAGCACGCACAACCGGTACTGCTGAGCCATCACCTGCTCGCGCATGCCTGGGCTTTGCTGCGTGACCTGCAGCGGTTCCAGGACTGGGACCGCCGCGCTGCGGTGTCACCCTACGGTTCAGGGGCGCTGGCCGGATCCTCCCTCGGCCTCGACCCTGAAGCGGTTGCCGCAGAGCTCGGGTTCGACTCGGCGACGCACAATTCGATCGACGGCACGGCGGCGCGGGACGTCTACGCGGAATTCGCGTGGGTGGCCTCGATGATCGGCGTCGATCTTTCGCGGATCAGCGAGGAGGTCATCTTCTGGGCGACCAAGGAATTCTCCTTTGTCACCCTGCACGATTCCTTCTCCACCGGGTCATCGATCATGCCGCAGAAGAAGAACCCGGATGTTGCGGAGCTCGCCCGCGGGAAGGCCGGAAGGCTGATCGGGAACCTGACCGGACTGCTCGCCACGCTCAAGGGTTTGCCCCTGGCGTACAACCGGGACCTTCAGGAGGACAAGGAGCCGGTGTTCGATGCCATCGACACCCTCGAGGTACTCCTGCCTGCCGTGTCGGGAATGATCGCCACTTTGACCTTCAACACCGAGCGCATGGCGTCGCTGGCGCCGCTTGGATTCGCTCTCGCCACGGATGTGGCCGAGTGGCTGGTCCGCCAGGGCGTGCCCTTCCGCGAAGCCCACGAACTGTCCGGCGCAGCGGTCAAGCTGGCTGAAAGCCGCGGTGTGGAGCTGTGGGACCTGAGCGACGAGGACTATGCCGGCATCTCGGAACACCTCACACCGGGTGTGCGGGAGGTGCTCACGGTTGAAGGATCGCTGAGCAGCCGAGACTCGCAGGGCGGCACAGCTCCGGCTGCCGTTCGGCGCCAGCTGGAGGCCTTGAACACCCAGCTGCTCAACGTGCGCTCGACACTGCTGCCGCCGCAGGGCTGACGGTCGGCCTCCGGGAGGGCAGCGGGTATTGTCGGGACTGACCGCCCCTGCCCACCCGGAGGATAGCCGTGAACACACCAGAGACTGCCGTGCCCGAAAACCTCGCCGAACGGCTAGCCGACGCCGGCCGTGAACTGCTCGCGGCCGCTGCCGGCCTGGACGCGGCAGCAGTCACTGCGCCCTCGGTCCTTCCCGGATGGAACCGTGCCTTCGTTCTCGCGCACGTCGAGGGAGTGGCGCGCGCGATGGCACGCCAGCTTGAGTACGCAGCCCAGGGCGAGACCATCGAGTTTTACGACGACGGGTTCGACGGCCGGAACCGCGACATTGAGCGGCGGGCGCAGCGCCCCGTCGACGAGCAGCTGCGGAGCCTCACAGAGGCGGTCGAAGCCGTCGTCGCACGTTTCGCCGCCCTTCAGGGCAGCGGGTGGGACGCGCGCATCGCCTACCGGAACGGTACGGTGCGCGACGGCGGGCTTGCCCTCTGGAGGGAACTGGTCATCCATGCCTCCGACCTCGACACGGGACGAACTTCCCTCGACTGGGACAACACGTTCTGCCATTACCTCTTCGGCTTCCTCGCTGCACGTATCCCGGACGGAACGGCACTCAAGCTCCAACCGCTGGGTGAGCAGCCGCGCACGCTGTCGAGCGGACCCGGAACACCGGCGCGCACCGTCGTCGTCACCGGGTTGCTGCAGGACATCGCCGCATGGCTTGCCGGACGCAAGCCGCTGGGTGGACTGAACGCGACCGCCGCAGCAGACGGCATTGCCCTCCCGGAACTCCTGCCGTGGCCGGCGGCAGTGCCTCCGCGCGCCTGACGGGACCTTCGCGCCCGGCTCATCGGCAGTCTCGAAACATTAGGCCTTTGACCCTTCGGAGCCCTTATCAGGGGTCCGGCACTGCGCTAAGTTGGGAGGCACCCACGCGCCCACAGAAGCGAAGGCAGACGCCATGACGTCGGAAGTTGAACAATCAGCTGCGCACTCCGTTGTGCCGCTTGGCCGGATCGAACGGCTGAGCGACGGGTACGTTCTCGCTTTCGACCGTCAATTCGACTACCCCCGCTCCTACATCTGGAGCCTTCTGACGAACCCCGGGAAGGTTCGGCTCTGGCTCGGCGAACTCGCCGGGGAATGGGAGCTGGGAAAGGAGTATTTCCTGGACCTGGGCGGGGGAACCTCTACCGGGACAGTCCTGCAACTGAACCCACCCACCAGCCTCCAGATCAGCTGGGACGATGCACTGGGTTTCGAGTCCATCCTGGAATGGCGGGTCCTGGAAAGTGACGGCGGTACTCTGCTGCAGTTACGGGCACGCTCCGAGACGGCCGACTTCCTGACCGAGGGTGCCGCCGGCTGGCAGCACATCCTCGCCGCGCTCGATGACGTGGCCGCAGGCCGGGAACCGGCCCCGCCGGGGGACTGGGCGGCCCTCCGGGATGCCTATTCCCAGGAGTTCGATGTTTCCAACACGATGGGCTGGATGGAAACCGACGACGGCGTCACCATGGTCCACTTCGACCGCCGCCTCAGTTCCACCCTGCCGCTCGTCAAGGACGCACTCACAGCCGACCCGGAGCAACAGCCGAGGGTCGAACAGGCGGAGGTCGACTTCACCGCAGAGGGTTCCAGCACCCGCCTTACTGTCCGCCACGTGATTGAGGATCCAGCTGTCGCGCCGGCCCTGATGGCCCAGTGGCATGCTCATCTGGACGCCGTGGCGGTGTCGGTGGAGGGCGACCAGCCGCACACCAGCATGCGGAAGCTGCATGCATTGGAGGACTTTTACCGGGCTACGCTCGACACGGCTCCCGCCGGTTGAGCCGCTGCTTCACGCGCCAGCAGGCTCGTCTTCACGGCAACTCCCCACCGGAACCCGCCGAGGCTTCCGTCTGTCCGGATCACACGGTGGCAGGGAACAAACAGGGCAGCGGCGTTGAAGGCACAGGCTCCCGCAGCGGCCCGGATCGCGGATGGGCGCCCGGACAGGCGTGCATACTCGGAATAGGTGACCGGCTTCCCGGGTGCAACCGTGCGCAGAATCTCCCACGCGTGACTCCGGAACGGCCCCGACAACTGCTGCACCGGGACGGCCTCGATAGCCGCGAGATCGCCGTCGTAGTAGGCAGCCACCGCGTCCGTGATGGGGCTGGCGTGACTGACCGGGCGGATGTGTTCCGCCTGCAGTGTTGGGTGGATCTGGCCGGTGAGTTCGGCGACGTCGGCAGTCCAGCCGGAGGCAAGAACCACCCCGTCGCGTTCGATGACGGTGAACGGCCCGTCCGGGGTGGAGACGGTTACGGTCTGGGCGGTCATGATGCCAGTGCCTTTCGGGAAGTGTCTGCGGAGTGTGCCGATGACTGGGGTCTGGACGGCTTTTCAGCAGCGAGCCGCCAGAGGTGGAGCGTCGCATAGGAGCGCCAGGGGCTGAACCGCTCGAACCAGGCCTCGGTTTCACGGACGTCAGAGAGACCAACGGAAAGCCGGGCCAGGCCCGACCGGACAGCGGCGTCGTTGGCGAGGTGAATGTCGGTCGCGCCAAGGATCCGCATCGCCGCATAGCGTACAGTCCACGGACCGATCCCCGGCAGAGGCAGGAGCTTCTCTGCCAATTCCGCGGGGGTGTCCTGGAGCCCGATCACAACGCTCCCCTCGGCGAGGGCGCCGGCGGCTCCCACCAGGCTTTCCCGTCGCCGGGTGGGCCCCTTCAACAGGGGGGCAGCACCGTCCGCGATTGATCCTGCAGTGGGGAACAGCCGGCTGTGCCCGGGACGCCCAAGCGTTGAAGGTTCACCCAGTTCGGCGAGGATGGTGAGAACCCCGGTGGCGGCCGCGACGGAAATCTGCTGGCCCACCATGGCCCGAATGAGGATCTCATGGGCGTCGACCGCACCAGGCAGGCGCATGCCCGGATACCTCTGGACGCGCGCCTGCAGCGAAGGGTCCGCGGAGAGGACATCGTCGATCGCCGTAGGGTCGGCATCAAGGTCGAACAACCTCCGGATGCGGGCCAGCAGCACGGGCAGGTCCTTCAGGTGCTCCACTGTGACCGCGACGTTGAGGCCTCCGGGCGCGCGTCGGGCCTGGAACCAGCCTTCCCCGCCCGGCAGCCGGACCAGACGGGCGTAACTGGACGCGTCCGCTACCTCGATCCCTGCTACGGCGCGGGCCGCCAGGAAAGTGAAGATGCCGTCGTCGTACGGGGTCCGCGTGGGCAGTGTCAGGCTCAGGGAGGTCGCTGCGCCGGCAGCCGTGGAAGCATGCGACAGGAAGCGGCTGCGGTGCCGGAGCTGGGAGGGGGAGAGGTCATACACCTCCTGAATGGTCTCGTTGAATTGGCGGACGCTGTTGAAGCCCGCTGCGAATGCCACATCGGAAAGCGGCATGTCGGTGGCCGTAAGCAGCGTCCGCGCCGTTTGCGCACGGGAGGCTCGCGCCAGGGCGAGCGGCCCGGCGCCGAGCTCGGACTGAAGGATCCGACCGAGCTGCCGGGTTGAATACCCCAAACGGAGCGCAAGGCCCGGCACACCACTGCGGTCGATCTCGCCGTCGGAAATGAGCCTCATAGCCCGCGCGGCGGTGTCAGAGCGCAGGTTCCAGGCCGGGGTCCCCGGCACAGCTTCCGGCAGGCACCGTTTGCATGCGCGGTAGCCCGCCTCGTGCGCAGCCGCAGACGTGGGATAGAACGTGACGTTGGAGGGCTTGGGTGTGCGCGCCGGGCAGGATGGACGGCAGTAGATCTTTGTCGTTGCCACTGCGGTGACGAATTGCCCGTCGAACCGCGTGTCCCGCGACTCAATAGCGCGGTACTGCTGCCAGAAGTCCATGTCTCAATCCTCGCAGGCGGCATGGTGCGCTGCTAGCGGAAATCGGACACCGCCGTGCGGAGGACTCGGGACCGGCTTGATACGGTCTTTTGGTGGATCCAGCACTACAACGCGCCCGGTTGGCGCATCCGGCCATCGACGTGGCGCCGCTCCTGCTTGGCGCACACCTGACGCACGACGACGGCGTGGACCCGGTTACGGTGCGCCTTACCGAAGTGGAAGCATATATGGGCGCTGAAGACCCGGGCTCGCACGCCTTTCGCGGACAGACGGCACGCAATGCCACGATGTTCGGAGAGGCCGGCCACCTGTACGTGTACTTCACCTACGGGATGCACTACTGCGCCAACGTCGTGTGCGGGGTTCCGGGCAACGCCACCGGTCTGCTGCTGCGCGCCGGAGAGGTTGTCAGCGGACTGGAAACAGCGCGGCGCAGGCGCGGACACCCGCGTACGGATCGGGACCTCGCCCGCGGCCCGGCCCGGCTGGCGCAGGCACTCGGGATCGACCGCGCGCTCGACGGCAGCGACGTCTTCTCGGAGCGGCTCCGGCTCGAGCTTCCCGAGCATCCGGCTGACCCGTTGCGCGTGCAGACCGGACCCAGAGTCGGAGTGAGCGGTCCGGGCGGATCCACGGCCTACCCCTGGCGCTACTGGCTCGCGGGGGAACCCAGCGTTTCCGTGTACCGGCCCGCTGCCAAGCCCCGGGCAGCACGGAACACGGCGGTTGCCGCAAGCGCTCCGGTCCACGGGGAAGCCCCAGCACAGTCAGGACAGGCATGACAGTACAGACCCTCAGGGACCTCATCCTCACGCACTGCGTCAGCGTTCCCGACTTCCCCAAGCCCGGGGTCACGTTCCGCGATCTGACACCCGTCTTCGCGGACGCAGAAGCATTCGCTGCGATCATTCCAGCCCTCCTCAAGCCTTTCGAGGGCAGGTTCGACCGGGTGGCGGGAGTGGAGGCGCGCGGTTTCATCCTTGCCGCTGCGGCTGCCTATGGCGCCGGAACAGGGGTGACCGCCGTACGCAAACCGGGAAAACTTCCCCGCCAGGTGCACAGCGAAAGCTATTCGCTTGAGTACGGGAACGCAGCGGTCGAAATTCACCGCGACGAGTTCCCTCCGGGGACCCGTGTGCTGGTGCTTGACGATGTCCTCGCCACCGGCGGAACGCTCGCCGCGGCGGTGCGCCTGTTGGAACGGGCAGGCGCCGAAGTGGTGGGAGCCGCCGTCGTGCTTGAGCTGGAAGGGCTTGGAGGCAGGGCGGCTGTCCCAACTCCTGTTCACGCCCTGGTAACCATTTAGCAGTGTAAAAGGCGGACGCTCATGGAAATTCGCACGCAGCGGGATAGAATTGACGGTCCGCCTTGGCGAGAGGGAACGCGCAATGCCTGAAATGTCCATAGCCCGGAACGAACTGGAACACGAGCGCCGCTACGTAGCCGGTCTGTACCAGCGGCTTGATGAGCTCCGCGCCGAGAAGCAGCGCCAGCTCGATCAGGTGCGCCGGACAATATCCGCTGGTTCACACCAGAACCGGTCCGAACGCGACGCCTTCGCGACCATGTATGAGGATCGGCTCGCGCAGTTGAATGCTGTCGATGACCGTCTCGTCTTTGGACGGCTGGACCTCGACACGGAGGAAGAGCGTTACATCGGTCGTATCGGCCTGTCCACCGAAGACCTGCAGCAGCTCATGGTCGACTGGCGGGCGCCCGAAGCCGGCACGTTCTACCAGGCCACCGCCTTCGAACGCATGGGTGTGCGCCGCCGCCGCCACCTCATCCTGTCCAAGCGGGACGTCGTGGCCATCGAGGACGACGTCCTTGACGCCTCCATGCTCACGGAAGACGATTCCCTCCAGGGCGAGGGCGCTCTGCTCGCCGCGCTGAATTCCAAGCGCACGGGCCAAATGTCCGACATTGTGGGCACTATCCAATCCGAGCAGGACCGCATCATCCGTGCGCCGCTGCCGGGCGTCGTCGTCGTGCAGGGTGGTCCCGGTACGGGCAAGACCGCAGTGGCGCTGCACCGGGCCGCGTATCTGCTCTACACCCACCGCGAGCGGTTGAAGTCGGCGGGCGTGCTGCTCGTCGGCCCAACCAGCGCATTCATGAGATACATCGAGCGCGTGTTGCCCTCACTGGGTGAAACCGGTGTTGTGATGGCCAGCATCGGGAGCCTGATGCCCGGCATCCGGGCGGTGCCGGAGCCCTCCGAGGAGGTTGCTGCGCTCAAGGGCCGGCTGGATATGGCAGAGGTCGTGAAGCAGGCGGTCGCCAACCGCCAGCGCATTCCGGCCGAGAACCGCAAACTCAACGTCGAGGGAACAACGCTCATCCTGACGCCGCGGCAGGTCCGGCGGGCCCGTGACCGCGCGCGGGCAACCGGAAAACAGCACAACGACGCCCGGACGACGTTCGTGAAGATCATGCTGCGCGAACTCACCGAGCAGTTGACCGAGCAGTTGGAGGAATCATCGGGTGCCGGCAATACGGCGGACCGCTCGTACCTCGCCGAGGATGTCCGGACATCCCGGGACGTGCGGATCGCGCTGAACCTCGCATGGATGCCGATGACGCCCGAGAAACTCCTGCGAGATCTCTTTTCGAAGCCTGCGCACCTGGAAGCGGCGGCGCCCCACCTGACTGACGCCGAACGGGAACTGCTGTACCGGCCGGAAGACTCCCCATGGACCGAGGCGGACGTGCCGCTGCTTGACGAGGCAGCGGAATTGCTGGGGGAGCTCGATGCCTCAGCCGGCCGGAGTGCCGCCGAGAAGGAACAAGAACGACGCCGGGACCTCGCCAACGCGGAGCGCGCGCTCGAAAATGTCAGCGCGACCCTGGAAGATGCCGGCGTCGATGGGATGCTGACCGCGGAAGCACTGGCCGAGCACAACACCGTGGCCGAAGCCCGCCTGACCGCCGCCGAGCGCGCATCCGGTGACCGCACCTGGGCCTACGGGCACGTTGTGGTTGATGAAGCGCAGGAGCTCTCGCCCATGCAGTGGCGGTTGCTTATGCGCAAATGCCCCCTCAAGTCCTTCACCATCGTGGGTGATATCGCACAGACCAGCTCAATCGCCGGTTCGCATTCCTGGCAACAGGCGCTCGAACCGTTCGTGGGGGAGCGCTGGCAGCTTGAGGAACTTACGGTCAACTACCGCACGCCTGCGCAGATCGCAGAGGCAGCCGTACGCATGGCCAATGCTGCCGGCCTGGTGGTGTCTGCTCCGAAGGCGGTCCGTGATGGCCGGTGGGACCCGGTGATCGATCGGGTGACCGAGTTGGAACCCGCACTCCTGTCCGCATTGCCTGAAGAACTGGACGCAATAGCCGGGGGGCTCCTAGCGGTCATCGCCCCGGCGAGAATCGTCGAGCAGGTCCGTTCCGCTGTCACCCGTATTCATGGGAACCGAGTAGGTCAGGGCGCGGGCGGACTGGGCCAGGACATCGTGGTTATCACCCCGCGGGACGCGAAGGGTCTTGAATTCGATGGCGTGATCGTTCTCGAGCCGGCCGAGATGCTCCGGCAGGAGGCCGTCCGAATTGGCGACCTATACGTGGCGATGACCCGTCCTACCCAGCGCCTTCGTCTCATCTCAACCGGCGAAATTCCCGACGGCATTGAGGGCTGATACTTTGAAGCGGTGCAACAACCTATCGAGGCGGCCCGTCCAGCCGTGAACCAGCAGCAGAATGACAGCACTTTCGACAACCTCTGGCAGGAACTGAAGTGGCGTGGACTGATTCACGTTTCCACTGACGAGACGGAGCTGGAGAAGGTTCTCGCAGGGGAGCCGATCACTTATTACTGCGGGTTCGATCCGACGGCTCCGAGCCTTCACCTCGGCAACCTTGTCCAACTGCTGACCATGCGTCGTTTGCAGCTTGCCGGCCACAGGCCAATCGGTCTGGTCGGAGGCTCCACCGGGCTCGTCGGGGATCCCCGGCCGTCGGCTGAGCGCACGATGAACACCAAGGAAACCGTTGCCGAGTGGGTTGGGTACCTGCAGGGCCAGGTCCAGCGGTTCCTGAGCTTCGAGGGTGACAACGCCGCTCGCATGGTCAACAACCTGGACTGGACGGCGCCCATGAGCGCCATCGATTTCCTTCGCGATGTCGGCAAGCACTTCCGGGTCGGCACCATGGTCAAGAAGGAAACAGTCGCCAAGCGACTCAACTCGGATGAGGGCATCAGCTACGCAGAGTTCAGCTACCAGGTGCTGCAGGGGATGGATTACCTTCATCTGTTCCGGGACCACCAGTGTGTACTGCAAACCGGTGGCTCCGACCAGTGGGGCAACCTGACCAGTGGCACGGAGCTCATCCGCAAGGTCGAGGGCAAGAGCGTCCACGCGATCGGAACGCCGCTCATCACCAACTCCGACGGCACCAAGTTCGGCAAGAGTGAAGGCAACGCAGTATGGCTGGATCCGAACATGACCACGCCGTACGCGATGTACCAGTTCTGGCTCAACACCTCCGACGCTGATGTGATCGACCGGCTGAAGGTGTTCACGTTCCGTAGCCGCGCCGAAATTGAGCACCTTGCTGAGTCGGTTGAGAGCCGGCCGCACCTGCGGGAGGCTCAGCGCGCACTGGCTTTCGACGTGACCTCGCTGGTTCACAGCGTTGAGGCAACGGAGAAGGTCATCGCCGCGTCCGCGGCTCTCTTCGGGCAGGGCGATCTTGCCGCACTCGATGAGATGACGCTACGTGCTGCAACAGCCGAGCTGCCGAGCGCGAAGGTCGGCAGCAATGGGCTCGGTATTATCGACCTTCTGGTGGCTAGCGGATTGGCGCCGAGTAACTCAGCGGCCCGCCGCACCGTTGCAGAAGGCGGCGCCTACGTGAACAACGAAAAGGTTTCGGATCCCGAGGCAACCGTCGGATCACAGCAACTGCTTCACGGGCGCTTTCTGCTCCTTCGTCGGGGCAAGCGGACCCTCGCGACCGTCGAGGTCGGCTAGTTTCAGACGCAGACAGGTCCGGCCCGGTGCGGATTTGCACCGGGCCGGAACGGCGTGTAAAGTTTTCTGAGTCGCCGCCGCTGAGCAGCGACAAACTCCCTCCTAAAACTCAAGTGGTTCGGGCGTGCGCCGAAGGCAGCGTCCAAAGCCAGGCGATTTGTGGTGGGTGAATTCGAATTGTTTTGAACGAATTCGGGCAAATAAGCCGATTTGACAGAAACAAAGAGAATGAAATAGATTTAGAAACACCGCAGCACGGAAATGCAAAACAAATTGCATAGTACGTGAATTGCTTCTGTTGTTTGAGAACTCAATAGTGTGCCATGTTTGTTGATACCGATTGTTTTTTTGATTGGTTGATTTACTGGTCATTCACCTCCGTGGGTGGCTGGTTTTTTGGCTGGTTTCGAATTTTGTGCAGCATGGATCCTTCTTTTTCCG
>NZ_JBNHID010000005.1:0-5593 GCF_059092925.1 Arthrobacter sp. MDB1-55
CTAAGTGTTGTCCGGCGGTGTCCTACTCTCCCACACTCTCTCGGGTGCAGTACCATCGGCGCTGTGGGTCTTAGCTTCCGGGTTCGGAATGGGACCGGGCGTTTCCCCCACGCTATGACCGCCGTAACTCGTTGTCCGCACCCCCTGTTGTGTGGGGTGGGAAGTCTGTTGTTACAACTTGTGTATGTAGTTGTTGGTGTTCCCAGGAGCGCACCCGCCGCCCTGTTGTTGGGGGGGTTGCGGGGTTGTTGGTTGGGAACCGCATAGTGGACGCGTAGCATTGTGTGTTTTGTGTGGTGTCAAGTTATCGGCGTATTAGTACCGGTCAGCTTCACGAGTCGTTAGTCCTCGCTTCCACATCCGGCCTATCAACCCAGTGGTCTGGCTGGGGGCCTCTCACACCAAATGGTGTATGGAAATCTCATCTTGAAGCAGGCTTCCCGCTTAGATGCTTTCAGCGGTTATCCCATCCGAACGTAGCTAATCAGCGGTGCACTTGGCAGTACAACTGACACACCAGAGGTTCGTCCGTCCCGGTCCTCTCGTACTAAGGACAGCCCTTCTCAAATTTCCTACGCGCGCAGCGGATAGGGACCGAACTGTCTCACGACGTTCTAAACCCAGCTCGCGTACCGCTTTAATGGGCGAACAGCCCAACCCTTGGGACCTACTCCAGCCCCAGGATGCGACGAGCCGACATCGAGGTGCCAAACCATGCCGTCGATATGGACTCTTGGGCAAGATCAGCCTGTTATCCCCGAGGTACCTTTTATCCGTTGAGCGACGGCCATTCCACAATGTGCCGCCGGATCACTAGTCCCGACTTTCGTCCCTGCTTGAGATGTCTCTCTCACAGTCAAGCTCCCTTGTGCACTTACACTCGCCACCTGATTGCCAACCAGGCTGAGGGAACCTTTGGGCGCCTCCGTTACTTTTTGGGAGGCAACCGCCCCAGTTAAACTACCCATCAGGCACTGTCCCTGACCCGGATTACGGGCCGAAGTTAGATATCCAGAGTGACCAGAGTGGTATTTCAACGATGACTCCACCTGAACTGGCGTCCAAGCTTCACAGTCTCCCACCTATCCTACACAAGCCACACCGAACACCAATACCAAACTATAGTGAAGGTCTCGGGGTCTTTCCGTCCTGCTGCGCGTAACGAGCATCTTTACTCGTAGTGCAATTTCGCCGAGTTTATGGTTGAGACAGCGGGGAAGTCGTTACTCCATTCGTGCAGGTCGGAACTTACCCGACAAGGAATTTCGCTACCTTAGGATGGTTATAGTTACCACCGCCGTTTACTGGGGCTTAAATTCCCAGCTTCGCCCACAAGGGGCTAACCGGTCCTCTTAACCTTCCAGCACCGGGCAGGAGTCAGTCCGTATACATCGTCTTGCGACTTCGCACGGACCTGTGTTTTTAGTAAACAGTCGCTTCCCCCTGGTCTCTGCGGCCCCGATCCGCCTCCGGTGAGCAAGTCACCATCACGGTTGGGGCCCCCCTTCTCCCGAAGTTACGGGGGCATTTTGCCGAGTTCCTTAACCATAATTCTCTCGATCGCCTTAGTATTCTCTACCTGATCACCTGTGTCGGTTTGGGGTACGGGCGGTTGGAACCTCACGCCGATGCTTTTCTAGGCAGCATAGGATCATCGGATCCCCACCAAGGGTGGGGCCCATCGGGTCTCAGAGACGGTATCAAAACCAGGACCACGGATTTGCCTATGGTCCCTCCTACATCCTTAGACCGGGACAACCATCGCCCGGCCCGACTACCTTCCTGCGTCACACCTGTTAATACGCTTACCTCCCAAGATCAGGTCCCACGCGCCCCATCAACACGGACCCCGAAGGGCACTGGAAGATGGTTTGGGTGGTTAGTATCCCTTGTTCAGTATGGGCGGTTCTTCACCGGTACGGGAATATCAACCCGTTGTCCATCGACTACGCCTGTCGGCCTCGCCTTAGGTCCCGACTTACCCAGGGCAGATTAGCTTGACCCTGGAACCCTTGATCATTCGGCGGACGGGTTTCTCACCCGTCTTTCGCTACTCATGCCTGCATTCTCACTCGTGTAGGCTCCACCGCTGGTTTACACCGCGACTTCACTGCCCACACGACGCTCCCCTACCACTCCAGACGCCTGAACCACGAAGGCTTGGCACTATCTGAAATCCACAACTTCGGCGGTGTACTTGAGCCCCGCTACATTGTCGGCGCGGAATCACTTGACCAGTGAGCTATTACGCACTCTTTCAAGGATGGCTGCTTCTAAGCCAACCTCCTGGTTGTCTGAGCAACTCCACATCCTTTCCCACTTAGCACACGCTTAGGGGCCTTAGTTGGTGGTCTGGGCTGTTTCCCTCTCGACTATGAAGCTTATCCCCCACAGTCTCACTGCTGCGCTCTCACTTACCGGCATTCGGAGTTTGGCTGACGTCAGTAACCTTGTAGGGCCCATCGGCCATCCAGTAGCTCTACCTCCGGCAAGAAACACGCAACGCTGCACCTAAATGCATTTCGGGGAGAACCAGCTATCACGAAGTTTGATTGGCCTTTCACCCCTACCCACAGCTCATCCCCTCCATTTTCAACTGAAGTGGGTTCGGTCCTCCACGACGTCTTACCGTCGCTTCAACCTGGCCATGGGTAGATCACTTCGCTTCGGGTCTAGATCACGCCACTCACTCGCCCTATTCAGACTCGCTTTCGCTACGGCTACCCCACACGGGTTAACCTCGCGACGTAACACTAACTCGCAGGCTCATTCTTCAAAAGGCACGCCATCACGGGAACAAGCCCGCTCTGACGGATTGTAGGCACACGGTTTCAGGTACTATTTCACTCCCCTCCCGGGGTACTTTTCACCTTTCCCTCACGGTACTGGTCCGCTATCGGTCATCAGGGAGTATTTAGGCTTACCAGGTGGTCCTGGCAGATTCGCACGGGATTTCTCGGGCCCCGTACTACTTGGGATACTCTCCAAGCGGCAGCACGCATTACAGCTACGGGACTCTCACCCACTCCGGTCGGGCCTTCAAACCCGTTCACCTATACGCCTGCACTCACTTCACCAGCCCGGCAGAGCTGATACGGAAAGTCCCGCAACCCCAGTGATGCAACGCCCGCCGGCTATCACACACCACTGGTTTAGCCTCATCCGCGTTCGCTCGCCACTACTAACGGAATCACTATTGTTTTCTCTTCCTGTGGGTACTGAGATGTTTCACTTCCCCACGTTCCCTCCACGCACCCTATGTGTTCAGGTACGGGTCACCCAGTCACTCGCGCGCTGGGCGGGGTTTCCCCATTCGGACATCCTGGGATCAAAGTTCGGTTATCAACTCCCCCAGGCTTATCGCAGATTCCCACGTCCTTCTTCGGCTCCTGATGCCAAGGCATCCACCGTGTGCCCTTAAAAACTTGACGATCACACACACAACCAACACCAACCCCCACACCCCCCAAAAGGGAACACAGGAACCAGCGACCAACCCAAAAGCCGGCAACGGTCATGCGCGATACACAAAATTTAAGATGCTCGCGTCCACTATGCAGTTCTCAAACAACAACCCCAGTAACACACCCCCACCACCCCACACAGGGAACAGCAGAAAGGTCATGCCCAGGAAAACCAGAAACACCACAAACCCAACCCCACAAAGGGATCAAGCTCCTGTTGCCTCAGGACCCAACAGTGTGCCAAAAGATAACCACCACCACCAACCACACCCTTTCCACAACCCACACCCCAACCCCCCACAAAGGAAAGAAAGGAACGCAGATCCGTACTCAAACACGGCCAGCACCAGCAGCCACCAAATCCGTTGATATTCCACCCATGAGCACCCACCGCAGAACAAACGCCTGCGCAATGGGCCTACTCCTGACAACCCCCACACCCCACACAACGTGGACCGCAGGACATTGTAGGCGCTCCTTAGAAAGGAGGTGATCCAGCCGCACCTTCCGGTACGGCTACCTTGTTACGACTTAGTCCCAATCGCCGGTCCCACCTTCGACGGCTCCCTCCCACAAGGGGTTAGGCCACCGGCTTCGGGTGTTACCAACTTTCGTGACTTGACGGGCGGTGTGTACAAGGCCCGGGAACGTATTCACCGCAGCGTTGCTGATCTGCGATTACTAGCGACTCCGACTTCATGAGGTCGAGTTGCAGACCTCAATCCGAACTGAGACCGGCTTTTTGGGATTAGCTCCACCTCACAGCATCGCAACCCTTTGTACCGGCCATTGTAGCATGCGTGAAGCCCAAGACATAAGGGGCATGATGATTTGACGTCGTCCCCACCTTCCTCCGAGTTGACCCCGGCAGTCTCCCATGAGTCCCCGGCATAACCCGCTGGCAACATGGAACGAGGGTTGCGCTCGTTGCGGGACTTAACCCAACATCTCACGACACGAGCTGACGACAACCATGCACCACCTGTAAACCGGCCACAAGTGGCCGACACATCTCTGCGCCGTTCCGGTTCATGTCAAGCCTTGGTAAGGTTCTTCGCGTTGCATCGAATTAATCCGCATGCTCCGCCGCTTGTGCGGGCCCCCGTCAATTCCTTTGAGTTTTAGCCTTGCGGCCGTACTCCCCAGGCGGGGCACTTAATGCGTTAGCTACGGCGCGGAAAACGTGGAATGTCCCCCACACCTAGTGCCCAACGTTTACGGCATGGACTACCAGGGTATCTAATCCTGTTCGCTCCCCATGCTTTCGCTCCTCAGCGTCAGTTAATGCCCAGAGACCTGCCTTCGCCATCGGTGTTCCTCCTGATATCTGCGCATTTCACCGCTACACCAGGAATTCCAGTCTCCCCTACATCACTCAAGTCTGCCCGTACCCACCGCAGATCCGGGGTTAAGCCCCGGACTTTCACGGCAGACGCGACAAACCGCCTACGAGCTCTTTACGCCCAATAATTCCGGATAACGCTTGCGCCCTACGTATTACCGCGGCTGCTGGCACGTAGTTAGCCGGCGCTTCTTCTGCAGGTACCGTCACTTTCGCTTCTTCCCTACTGAAAGAGGTTTACAACCCGAAGGCCTTCATCCCTCACGCGGCGTCGCTGCATCAGGCTTGCGCCCATTGTGCAATATTCCCCACTGCTGCCTCCCGTAGGAGTCTGGGCCGTGTCTCAGTCCCAGTGTGGCCGTCCACCCTCTCAGGCCGGCTACCCGTCGTCGCCTTGGTAGGCCATTACCCCACCAACAAGCTGATAGGCCGCGAGTCCATCCAAAACCACAAAAGCTTTCCACCAACCACCATGCGATGGAAGGTCGTATCCAGTATTAGACCCAGTTTCCCAGGCTTATCCCAGAGTCAAGGGCAGGTTACTCACGTGTTACTCACCCGTTCGCCACTAATCCCCCCAGCAAGCTGGAGATCATCGTTCGACTTGCATGTGTTAAGCACGCCGCCAGCGTTCATCCTGAGCCAGGATCAAACTCTCCGTAAAAAAATACAGACACAACACAAACCCCCCGGAAAAAGAAGGATCCATGCTGCACAAAATTCGAAACCAGCCAAAAAACCAGCCACCCACGGAGGTGAATGACCAGTAAATCAACCAATCAAAAAA
>NZ_JBNHID010000006.1:0-4861 GCF_059092925.1 Arthrobacter sp. MDB1-55
CGACGAAGATCCTCGTGGAAGAGGGTACGTCGGTCAGTCAGAACATCCTGAGTAACTGGACCGATGCAGACGGTGATGACCTGTTCCTGGTCAGCGCTGAACCCACTCCGGATGGGGATCAGGTGCGCTCCCGGTCGGACGGCCTGGTGACGTTCCGGGACGTGGGTAAGGGCCAGGGCGTGAAAGAAGTGAAGATCGTCGTCTCGGATGGGCGGGAGGAAGTGTCCGGCGTCGTGAGTTTTGATGTTCGGGCGTCGGGGACGCTGCCGCCGGTGGTGAACTTCGATCACTTCACTGCGGTGGTAGGGCAGGAGTCGCAGTTGACTCCGTTGCAGAATGACGTGGACCCGGCTGGCGGGCAGCTGAACCTTGCGAAAGCCGAACTCACCGGCGGGGATGCGGCAGTGACGCCGGACTATGACACCGGGACGATCGCGTTCACACCGAATGCTGCGGGGACGTTTTACGTTGAGTATCTGGTGACGAATGGGCCGCAGAGTGCCAGCGGCCTGATCCGGGTCGACGCCAAGGCCGAAGGTACCGAGGGTGCTCCGATTGCCGTCCGCGATGTGGCGTTGTTGCCGCGTAACGGCGACGTGCTGGTGGATGTGTTGGGTAATGACAGCGATCCAACCGGCGGGGTGCTGGTGGTGCAGTCCGTCGACGTACCGGCCGGCTCGCCGGTGGACGTCGCAGTGCTGGATCACAATGTGCTGCGGATCCACGACGTGCGCAGCCTGAACCAGCAGGCAACGATCACCTACACGATTTCCAACGGTAAGGCGTCTGCCACAGGTGAAGTGAGCGTGCTTTCCGTCGAAGGGCCCGAGACCCTGTTGCCGCCGCAGGCGAATTCGGATGAGGTAACGGTGCGTGCCGGGGATGTGGTGAACATTCCGGTGCTGGACAATGACACGCATCCCAACGGGGATGAGTTGACGCTCAGCCCGGTGTTGGCTCAGGGGATTGACCTGGCAGATGGTCGGGTGTTTGCTTCGGAGAACTCGTTGCGGTTCGTGGCGGGGCCGACGGCGAAGACTGTGTATGCGATTTATGAGGTACTCGACAGCACCGGGCAGTCGGATTCGGCTGAAGTCAGGATCAATATCCGGCCGCTGGATGCGCCGAATACGCCGCCGGTTCCGAAGAACCTCGACGCCCGCGTCATCGCAGGATCGACGGTGCGCATCCCGGTTCCGCTGGACGGTATCGACGCCGACGGTGATTCAGCCTTCCTCGCCGGAATTGACGTCGCTCCACAGATGGGTGCAGCAGTACCGGGACCGAACTACATCGACTTCACTGCCTCCGCCATCGGGGCCGGCACTGATTCCTTCACCTATACGGTTCGCGACCGGCTCGGGCTGGAAAATACAGGCACCGTGCAGGTCGGTATTGCCCCGGCGGCTGAGGCAAACCAGAAACCGATTGCAGTCAACGACGGTGTGATCCTGCGACCCGGCCGGGCGATCGCGGTCGACGCGCTCCGCAATGATTCGGACCCTGACGGGGACCCCATCGCTTTGGACCCGGATGCCGTCACGGCTACTCCTGAGGAGATGGCTCCGGAGGTTGTCGAGGGCAGGGTCCTGTTCCGGGCGCCTGCAGCCGAAGGTGATTTCAGCGTCCGTTACGGTGTGGCTGATGGCCGTGGCGGTGCTGCGAACGGCAACATCAACGTCACCGTCGATCAGAACGCTCCCCTGCTTCTGCCCATCGCCCGCGACGACCGCGTGGAGCCGGCGGAAACCCGCGGTCAGACAGCTGTGGACGTGCCGGTCCTGAAGAATGACGAGGACCCCGACGGCGTCGCGGAAGACCTGATTGTAGGTGTTGACCCCGCCGACGCCACCGCCACTGTCACGTCGGAAAATGTAGTCCGGGTCGAACTCACCGAACGGGCGCAGACGATTCCGTACACGGTCGAGGATATCGACGGTGGTGTAGCTACCGCGGTCGTTTGGGTCCCCGGCCTGAGTGAGCAGTATCCGACGCTGATCAGTGACGCGCCGATTGATGTGCAGGCGGGGGAGGAACTCACTCTGGATCTGCGGGATCTCGTTGAAGTCCGCGACGGCAGGACGCCAAGACTGACGGTGAGCGAGAAAGTATCAGCTATCGGGACAAGCAATGCGAACGACCTGGTGGTCGATGCCAACAACCTCCGCTACGCGGCGGATATCGACTACGCGGGGCGGGGATCCATCACCTTCGAAGTGACGGACGGTACCGGACCGGATGATCCAGAGGGTTTGAGCTCGACGCTGACCATCCTCACCAACGTGATACCGGCGGCGGAGAGCCCCAACCTCCCGCCCACTCTGGATTCAGGGTCACTCGACGTCGCCATCGCTGAACCGGCTGTCACGCTCGATGTGTCCAGCCTTGCAGCTGATCCCAACCCTGAAGACGTCCTGGAGTTTTCGCTCACCGGCGAGCAACCGGCCGGGTTCGACGTCACCCTTGACGGTTCCGTACTCAGCGTGGCGGCGCAGGAAGGCGCCGAAGTGGGCACCACCGGAGCCATCGGGATTTCAGTGACGGACGGGGAGGAAACAATCAGCAGCGCGGTCTCCCTCACTGTTATCGCGTCCAGCAGGCCGCTTCCGGTAGCGAACGATGATGAGGTTCCAGACGCGGTGCAGGGCGAACCTGTATCGGTGGATGTGCTTGCCAACGACGTGAACCCGTTCCCGGAGGAGCCGCTGCGCATTCTGGACGTTGTCGCAGACGGCAACGGCAGCGTCTCGCAGCAAGGGGAGTCGGTGCTCGTTACCCCGGCCGCATCCTTTGTCGGAAACATGACCGTGCAGTACACCATCCAGGACAAGACCGGCGAGCTCTCCCGGGTTGACACCGCACAGATCCTTCTCACCGTGAAGGGTAAGCCCGGGGCGCCGTCGACTCCGGTGGTGGAAAGCACCCGCAACAAGTCCGTGGTGTTGTCATGGGATCCGCCGGCCGACAACGGCTCGCCGATTACCGGGTACACGGTGAGCAGTAACAACGGGTTTACGCAGGAGTGCCCGGCGACGACGTGCACGTTGACTGGGTTGACGAACAATGTCGAGTACGTGTTCACGGTGACCGCTGCCAATGACATCGGTATCTCGGATCCCTCGCCCGAATCCGCGGTGGCGCGTCCGGATACACAGCCGGCACAACCCGCTCCGCCGACCCTCGTATTCGGCGACGGATCGCTGACGGTCAATTGGACGCCTCCGGCGAATGAAGGCTCGCCGATCGAGGGGTATGACCTGCAGATATCCCCTGCGCCGCCCAATGGTGCGGTGCAACGAAGTGCGGCGGGCGGTCCGTTGACGTGGGAAGGCCTTGAGAACGGAACAGCCTACAAGGTCCGGGTCCAGGCAAGGAATGCCGCCCCCGAGCCGTCGGAGTGGAGTGATTACTCGGCCGCTGAGACTCCGGCGGGGTTGCCGGGAACACCGGCGGCGCCGACGACCACGCGTGCGCAGTCCGTGGGATCAGAAAGTCAGTTGGTGGTTGATTGGGCCGATGTGTCACCGAACGGCGCTGCGGTGTCGAAGTACCAGGTCCAGGAGTTCAGGGGCGGCACCCTCACCCGGACGCTGCCGGAGGTCCAGGTTTCGGATCAGACAATCGTGGTGCCGAATGCCGAGGCGGACTACAGCTACGCAGTGCGCGCTTACAACAAGGCCGGGTGGACCGAATATGGTGCTCAGTCAGCACCGCGTCGTGCGGTGGGTTCTCCCGCAGCACCGAGCAGCGTGACCCTTGCCGAGACGCGCACCGGTGCTGAGGGCCGCCACGTGCAGATCAACTTCAGCGAGCTCAGCGCCGAGCAGCGCAACGGCGCACGTGCCTCGGAGGTCAGTTACCGGGCGAACTTCAGTGACGGACGTCAGATGGCTATCCAGCCGGGTCAGGAAGTCGGTGGATTCGCGAACGGTTCAGCCGTCAGCGCGACGGTCACCGCGATCGTGAACAGCGACGGAGCCAACTACTCCAGCCAACCGGCCGGATCCAACCAGGTGAGTCCTTACGGCAACCCCGGAGCGGCACGAGCCGGCGCCCGTGATGGGGCCAGGGAGCAGAAGGAAGTCACCGTCAGCTGGGATGCGCCGAACACCGGTGCCCACGACGTCAAGCAGATTCAGATCAACATCAACGGGGGCGGCTGGCAGAACGTCAATAACTCGGGCAACCGGACGGTCAGAACGAACGGGTACAACGAGCGCGTCGTCATCAAGGTCCGTTCGATGAACTCGCGGGGAACGTTCGGCCCGGTGGCTGAAGCCGCTGCAAGGAGCGGCGACGCTCCGCCGCCGCCCCCGCCACCGCAGAGTGAATGGCGTATCACCGCAGGCGGTCCAGGGCTGCAGACAGGGCACCGGTCCTGCATGGATCCTGTCAACGGAACGAACTGGACGGGATCGGACTGCCGCGGAGACCACTGGTTGGGCTATGGCGAGACCATTGTCTCGAAGTGCTACATCCAGCGGTCCTCCGGTGCCTGGTACCGGCAATTCTCCGGTCCCAACACCTATGCGAACAACAATGGCCTGCATGTGCGGGGCAATACGACCACGCAGGGAGCGAACCCACCCGCGGGTATGCCGCGGTGCTGATCGGGAGATGCAGCCAGCGACAGGCGCGGGTCCTCCCACGGCCGTAGGTGCCCATGGGAGGACCCGAGAACGCGCTATAGACTGGCCGTGGCGCTGCAGGGGCAAGGCGCCCATTCCCGGGGGGTTTTCAACGCACATGAAACGTGGTCTCGATCGTCTGCGTCGTTTCAGGACGAAGCACAAGCGCGCGTTGTCTGTCTCTACGGTTTCCGCTGTCAGTGTTGCTGTGGTGAGCGGTGCGCTGTTGTATC
>NZ_JBNHID010000007.1:0-1200 GCF_059092925.1 Arthrobacter sp. MDB1-55
CACCCGGCACCAAACACAACCCTCAAGGCCGCATCATCGCTCCGGAGCAACTTTTCTAACTTACCCACCAAACCCCACCCCGTCAAATCCACCCTTCCGGGCTGTCTGTCGGCATGCTGCCTGGGGGTATCCCACCGCTCACAGGGCATGTTCCATGACGGAAGAATCCTGGTTTTGGTAGGGAGTCTGTCGCTCTTACCGGCTGGTTTTACCAACCCGACCGCGGCGACTCAGAAGACATTACACGTCCTGACCCATGCCGGGCAAATCGACCGCAACTGACCCGGAATCCTGCACCATTCCGCGGATCCGAGGCCGTCGGACACCGCCCCGGTGCATTCAGCAGGACCGTTTCGGATTGTGACGTCGACCATAAACACGCCTCAGGGCCAGCACGAGCGACCTTCCCCGGCACCTCTGGAACACCCCTCCCCGAACGCCCCACGGTGTTGACCTTTCCAGCAAAGCGGACATGACGCAGCCATCCCGTGGAAGAACTGTGCTGAAAGTCGCACCACCGGCGGGGCAATGGTCGCACTCACCATCCCGGACGGCCACCAGGCGACAGCCCGCGGCAGCCCGCCGGCGCTCCTCAGCACAGGCCATTCAACACAGGCCATGCAACACCCGCCGTGCAACACCAGCCGGACAGCTCATGTAGGACGCAGCGCAGCACCGTGCCCGAAATCACCGCTCCGTTCCCAGCACAGTGCCCCTCCCAACACCGTTCCCAACCCCACCGTTGCCAGCACCGTTCCCTTCCCAGCACCACCGTTCGCTGCACCAACGCACCCAGGCCGCACCCTTCCCACCCGCTGCAGGCAGGAGCTGCCCCCATCCGGACCCAGCGCCCATACCCATCAGTCCAGGGCACCGCCTGCGCTGAATAAGACCCGGCCGGCAGGCCTCGAGCAACCTCCCCGGACAGGAAAGCCACGAACACCCATCATGAACACCGCCGGCAGCAGATAACCCGGACAAGCCCCGACCCGCAACGGACAACACCCCACAAACAGCACATCCCACACCCACCAGGCACACCCAGCACATCCGACCACACCGTCGGGTGCACTCCGTGGTTGGTGGGTCGTGGTTGGTGGGTCTGGTTGGTGGGTTGTGGTTAAAGCAGGAAGGGCCTCACCATCACTGGTGAGGCCCTTGCCTAAGTGTTGTCCGGCGGTGTCCTACTCTCCCACACTC
>NZ_JBNHID010000008.1:0-871 GCF_059092925.1 Arthrobacter sp. MDB1-55
GTTGTGAACGGTGGCCATGGTGATGGCTACACCGGCGGCACCAACGACGGGTTGCTCGGCGGTGTGGTTGCCGACGTGGAGGCTGTCGTTCCGGTGAGTGTTGGCGGGAATGCGATCTCGGTGCTCGGTGACTCTTCCAGCAAGGATTCGGATTCCTCGGCTGGTGGTTCCACTTCGGGTGATGCCTCGAACGGTGGCCACGGTGGCGATGGTGATGGTTACGAGGGCGGTACCGATGGTGGGCTGCTCGGCGGTGTAGTTGCTGACCTGGACGCTGTTGCTCCGATCAACGTCGGCGGGAATGCGATCTCGGTGATCGGTGATTCCTCCACGGACGGTTCCAATTCGTCCTCGAACGGTTCCACTTCCGGTGATGCCTCGAACGGTGGCCATGGTGATGGCTACGAGGGCGGCACCGATGGTGGGCTGCTCGGCGGTGTGGTTGCCGACGTGGAGGCTGTCGTTCCGGTGAGTGTTGGCGGGAATGCGATCTCGGTGCTCGGTGACTCTTCCAGCACGGATTCGGATTCCTCGGCTGGTGGCTCCACTTCCGGTGATGCCTCGAACGGTGGCCATGGTGATGGCTACACTGGCGATACCAATGGTGGGCTGCTCGGCGGTGTGGTTGCCGACGTGGACGCTGTTGCTCCGATCAATGTTGGCGGGAATGCGATCTCGGTGATCGGTGACTCTTCCAGCAAGGGTTCGGATTCCTCGGCTGGTGGCTCCACTTCCGGTGATGCCTCGAACGGTGGCCATGGTGATGGCTACACGGGCGATACCAATGGTGGGCTGCTCGGCGGTGTGGTTGCCGACGTGGACGCTGTTGCTCCGATCAATGTTGGCGGGAATGCGATCTCGGTGATCGGTG
>NZ_JBNHID010000009.1:0-714 GCF_059092925.1 Arthrobacter sp. MDB1-55
CGTCACCGTCTCACCGTCCGGAAGGATGAGCTGCCCGGACTCGCTGTCGAAGACCACCGCCTGATCCCCCACCGCCGCAACCTGCGCATCGCCAAACGACGCAAGCTCCTCCGACTCCACAATCGTCGGGTCCTCAAACGAGCCATCGGGTCCAACCACGTAAGTTGACACGGTCCCGGCCTTCGGCGCAGCAACAACAACCCTGTTGTTGCTTGACACCGCGGCCACCGCGCCGGAGGAACCCGTCACCACCGGCTCCGTCTCCTGGTCGCTGAACGCGGCCAGGTTCTGCACCGCGGTAATCCACACAGCGCCGCCGGCCCGATCAGTCACCGCCGCCGTCGAACCACCCATCGCGACAACGGCAGAGCCCGGCAACTGCACCTCAGTGCCCCGAACCACATTCGCTACATCAACCGGGCTGACCTTCGACTGGTCCGTATTGATATTGAAGACCGTCGCCTGATCCTGAATGACGTCGAAGCCGTCGCTGTTGGCCGCATAGCCGCCATCCAACATACGCGACTGATAATTCAGGTGCCCCACCAACCCAGTGTTCCGGTTCGTCACCCACACACCGCCGTCGTTCAGATCAACCTCAGCAGTGGCAAAACCCGGATACAACAGCGCACCGCTCACCACAGCAACACTGACAGCGGAAACCGTAGAGACAGACAACGCGCGCTTGTGCTTCGTCCTGAAACGACGCAGACG
>NZ_JBNHID010000010.1:0-405 GCF_059092925.1 Arthrobacter sp. MDB1-55
GGGAGAACCGTCCGCCGGTAGCGACCGATGATTCGTATGGTGCCCGTGCCGGGCGGACGACCATCTTGAACGTCGTCGCCAATGACACTGACCCGGATGGCGACTTATTGACGAGCTCCCTGACGGGAGAGCAGCCGTCGGCCGGGAGCGTGCAGCCGATCTATAACGGTGCCGGTCTTCAAATTGTTGTGCCGGAGGATGCGCCGGTGGGGAATTCGACTTTCACCTATGAAGTCTCAGATGGCCGCGGCGGCAGCGATTCTGCCCAGGTCACCATCGAGGTTCGCGGAGCTGATTCGAATGAAGCGCCGAATCCGTTACGGCCGACGAAGATCCTCGTGGAAGAGGGTACGTCGGTCAGTCAGAACATCCTGAGTAACTGGACCGATGCAGACGGTGATGACC
>NZ_JBNHID010000011.1:0-269 GCF_059092925.1 Arthrobacter sp. MDB1-55
GGGCGCGGATTCGGAGTTGGTGTTCCGGGTTAACCGGAGTGTGGTGGTTCTCAATGACATCAATGCCGGGGATGTGTGGCTGGTGTTGCAAAACATGGAGTTGGTGGATAACTGGGGTGACATCATTCCGCCGAAGCAGGAGTCGGATGAGGAGGATGAGGAGTCGGCCAGTGAGAATCCGGTTAACACGCTGCCGGACCGGTCGGGGGAGAACCGTCCGCCGGTAGCGACCGATGATTCGTATGGTGCCCGTGCCGGGCGGACGACCA
>NZ_JBNHID010000012.1:0-228 GCF_059092925.1 Arthrobacter sp. MDB1-55
GCGATACCAATGGTGGGCTGCTCGGCGGTGTGGTTGCCGACGTGGACGCTGTTGCTCCGATCAATGTTGGCGGGAATGCGATCTCGGTGATCGGTGATTCTTCCAGCAAGGGTTCGGATTCCTCGGCTGGTGGTTCCACTTCCGGTGATGCCTCGAACGGTGGCCACGGTGGCGATGGTGATGGTTACGAGGGCGGTACCGATGGTGGGCTGCTCGGCGGTGTAGTTG